>CAWDUZ010000021.1:0-125993 GCA_963805515.1 uncultured Chloroflexia bacterium
TCGATGTGACGAAAAACCCGGAGGCGGTCAAGCCGCACATTGGCTATATGTCGCAGAAGTTCGCCCTCTACGATGACCTTACCGTGCTGGAAAACTTGCAGTTCTACGCGGGCGTCTATGATGTGCGGCAGGCGGAAGAGCAGGGAAGGATCGACGAGATCCTGCAAATGGCTGGGTTGACGGCGCGTTATAAAGCCTTCACTAAGGAATTATCCGGTGGATGGCGCCAGCGCCTCGCGCTCGGCTGCGCGCTCATCCACCAGCCGCCGCTGCTCTTCCTCGATGAGCCCACCAGCGGCGTGGATCCGGTCGCCCGGCGCGAGTTCTGGGACCTGATCTATCAGCTTGCGGCGCGCGGCACGACCATCTTCATCACCACGCATTACATGGATGAGGCGGAGCACTGCAACCGCGTCGCCTTCATGTATCGGGGCAAGTTGCTGGCCTTCGACACACCCGCCAGGCTCAAAGTTCAATATTTGCAGGGCGCGGCCTGGGATCTGGATGCCAACCCTTTGCTGGAGGCCGTCGAGCTATTGAGCACCACCGAAGGCATTGCACAGGCCAGCCTGCACGGCGACCGCGCCCATGTGATCGTCAAAGGCGGCCAGTGGACCCCTGAGAGTCTACAGGAACGGCTCGCCGATAAAGGGATCGCGGTTCACTCCGTGGAGCCCGTGGAATCATCGCTGGAAGATGTCTTCACCCTGCTGGCACATTCGTGAGGAAATCGATGGGTGAAGTGTAGAGAAGAAAGAAACGCGGAGAGTTTAGCGGGCTTTGGACAGCCGAGCCCGGACAATGCTTATAGAAACCAAATCCACAGGCCCGTCCAGATTCTATGGACGGGCCTGTGGATTTTAGAGTTGATGCATTTAGCGAAGAGGCAGATCGAGCGGCCGGTTCTCCTCCCGCGGCGTTGTTTATCTTCCTCCGCTGGTGTTGTGCAAGCTCATCATGGATTGAGCCGCCATATTGCCCTGCATGATCGTATGACAAACCGAGCACTCGGTGAGCGGACCGTTCGAACCCTGAAGCGCTACAAACTTCAGACCGTCCCGCGAGATTCTGCTGGGCGCGATGGCATGCGTGCTGTCATGGCATGCCTCGCAATACAGGCCTGCATGTCCCGTGGAGAGACGATAGAGCGGGTTATTTAGCGCCTGATCGTGGCAGCTGTCGCAGCGGGGCTCCGTCAGCCAGGGATTGGCATTGCGGGCCACCTTTTGCATGGGACCGTGGCAGGTGATGCAGGTCATCCCTTCCTCGGTGGACATGACATCGCGCAGGCAGCGCGTAGTGGGCCCCGGGTGGCAATTGTAGCAACCGTTCAGGGTATTGGGTACAACGCCGGAGTGCTTGCGGTGCATGGCATTGGAAAGGTTGAGCAGCTTGGGATCGCCGCCCATCCCCAGCGCATTGGAGCCGTGGCATGTGGCGCACAGCACCGGCCGTTGGGTCATTAACTTGGTGCCTTCCTTTGTATCATGCAATCTCAGGATGTTGGTACCGACGCGTCCGGTCCTGATCGTGGGGTTGGCGCTTCCGCCGTCGACATGACAGCGGTCACATCTCATCTCGCTGGAGACAGGCGCCACAACAGTCTGCCGGGCAAGCACCGCGCCGGTTGTGCTGTCCTTAACCAGAATATTAGCCAATTGGTAAGGCTGCCTCGTTGTAAGGGCATTGTCGTTGTATTCGGTCAGCGGAATCCCCTCGGCTACAAAATGGTCGGTATCGAACTTCATCCGGCCCTTCAAGCCAAGGCCGGTCAAGCCGACATTGGGCGCCAGGCTCACGCCGAAGAGAGGCTTGGCGTAGGTCCAGAAATTGGTTTTGCCGGCGGAATAGGTATTGTTCTGGAATGAGTAGGTGACCGTGATGCCCTTGGTGACCAGTGTTGGGGGGTTACCCCTCTTGACCACCTGTACCCACAGGGTGTTGTAGGGCGGCAAAACGGCCAGGTCCCGGAAATCAATGTTGTAACAATGCATACCGAGATTGTTCCAGCCCAGAACGACATACGCTCCCCCGGCGGCCGAAGCCTGTTGAACCGTGGCCCAGATTCCCCCGGCAACCAAAATGCACACCAGCAAGACACCGATAAAGAGAAAGCGACGCCTGTCCTTCATGGAAGCCTCCTCCTGTGGTTGTAATGAGCTGATGAATATACATATTATACGGCGAAAAAGTGTGTTTTGTCACAATATCAAGAAGATCAGATCTGCGGGGATTGAGAGGGGAACCCATGCTGGCGCTGGTTACAAGGAGCGAGCGGCGCACCATGATGCGCCGCTCGCCCTTTAGTAGAGAGATCAGAAAAAGGCCTGCTACACCGCGTTGTGCTCCCGCAGGAGCGAAACCATATCGTTATTCGGCGTCTCTTTCGCGATGGTGAGCAGGCTCTTGCCCTCATAGTTCTTCCAGCTGAAATCCGGATTGCCGTTCTCGATCAGCCAGCGGGCCATGCGCACGTGGCCTTTCATCACCGCGTTCCCAAGCGAATGAGACATGCCTTGGGTGGCGCCCCGTTCAAAGAGCATGCGGGCCAGGTCCACGTTATTGCTCAATGCGGCATGTGCCATGAGCGATATGCCATGCGCGCCGCGGGCCTTGATCAGCGATGGGTCTTTCGCAAGCATTTCTTCGACCGTATCCTGCCGGCCCAGCATGGCCGCAGTGCAGATATCCAGAGGCGCGCCATGTGCCAGCAGGTATTCGGCTACCTGCGTGCTGCCCGCCTGGGCGGCTGCCTGAATGGCGGTCTCACAGTCGTTTTCGGACCACTGGTAACTGGCGTTCAGCAGATCGGGATTCGCCACCAGCATCTCGCGGATGCGGGGGAGATTTCCATGCCCGGCGATCACGAAATCGCGGATCTGATCATTCGTCAAAGGAATCTTGTCGTCCATGGGGTTCTTGTCCACTTTTTACCTGGATTTTAGATCTGACCTGTTTTGTGCCGCCCCGAGAATGCAGCGCTGAGAGATATTACCGCGTAATTGGTAGACTTGCCGCATTGGCTTCATCTTAACATTATTCCCTTGCCTGTGCAAACCCCGGCAGTTCTGATCAAAGCCTCGATTGCCCGAACCGTCAGACCGCGGCCGACGGCTGCCTATTGCGCCCCAATAACCACCGGGCGACATCGAAGAGTGTAACCGCCCCATACGCCGCCGATAGGCTCAAGGGTGCCAGGATGATCAGGGCGTACTGCGGCCATTTCGTCTCCCACAGGAGCAGGAAGAGCAGCCCCACGGCGAGCCAGTAGAAGAAGAGACGCGCTTTCTGAAACAGGGCCGGCAAACCGAGGAGCGCCAGCAGGAAGAGCAGGGTGTCGATGTTGAAAAGGAAGGCCTGCGCTGGATGCAGATCATAATAGGCCGAAAAGGCCGCCAGCCATCGGAAGGGCTGCCAGAACGGATAATGATACTGCTGCACCAGGCGCGACTCCTGAAAGGTCTCATGGAAGCCGATCGACTTCATGAGTCTTGCGATTGGATGCGGCCAAAGATATGGGTCGAAGACGAAGAACATCAGTACGGAGAGCAGCGCCCAGCCGCCGATGAGGTACGCAAAGCGAGCCGGGACTTTTTTCTGAAGCACGGCCACCGCAAAATGCAGCAGGATCGCGAGCCCAACCACGCAATAGATATATTTGCTGGCTGCCGTGATCCCGAGCAAGACGGCGGACAGCGCCAGCCAAAGGACCTGCTTGCGTGCAGAAGCCGGCTCGCGCGATACGCTGTCAAACCAGCGCCGGTAGGCGAGTGCGCATAACAGGCTGCTGAGCAGTGGCAGCGCTTCAAGATAGACTTCGCTGGTGTATTTCACGCTCAACGTGCTGGCAGCCAGAAAAAAACCGGCGAGCGGATTTAGCAAAGCGAGCGCCAGCACTGCCAGGGTTCCCAGGAAAACGGAGAGTTGGCGGAGGGCTATATTCCAGCGTCCGGCAGCGGTAGTTGCTATTGGCGCGAGGCGGGGCAGGTCTTTCTCCGGCAGGCGGCCCAGAGGCTGCTGGGTTAACAGCACGACGCCATAGAGGATCTTGTACAGGGCCGGGTGCTCGTACGTATCCTCGCTCCAGGCAAGCATTTTGAAGTCCCCGGCGCGCATGGAGTCCGCATAGGAGACAGCCGCCCTCAGGTATACAGGCTCATCATAGTCAACGTCCAACCGCGTGGCTGCATAGAGCCGTACTCCGAGCGCGAGCAGGGTGACCAGGATCACCGCCAGGAAATAAAATGTGCGCTTTGGCATGATTCTTGAGTACTCATTTACCGGAGATAAACCCTGATTCCAAGTCCGCTCAGTGCCATGTATCTACATCCGGAGGTCTTGAAAGTGAAAGGTCAGGAAGATGGTAATGAATTGTGTGATCGCTAGCCAGGGCAGGACCATGGGATGGGCTTGCACGAATGGCTCGATCTCGCGCGCTGCCAGCAGTACCACCATCGGCAGCCAGAACAGCCATAGGCGTGGCACCTCGCCCTGCGCCGTGCCCGCCAGGTTGAGCAGGATGAAGCTCAAGAGAAGTGATGCCAAAATGATATCACCCGAATCGATGAGACCTTTGAAGAAGCGTCGCAACAGCCGAACGCTCTGAACGGCGAACAGGATATAGATCGGAAAGCCGACCGCGGCCGCGAAGTCCAGATTATTCAGCCAGATCGCCCCTAGCGTTTGGCTGACTCTGGTGAAAAAGGACTCCGGGCCGGTCGGCGGCTTTTGTCCCACGCGCAGATAAAAGTCAAAATTATGATTTATAGCGATGGTCTTCGCAAAGCGGGGCAGGAAGTCATAGTTCAGGAGCACGCGAAACAGGAAATAAAGCAGGAGCTGATCCGGCAGCGATCGCCAGGGCGATCCAGAGCTGTTGCCTCAGACTACGGTCCCGCCGGTTGGCCCAATAGCTCAACGCCAGGTAGATGCCGGCAAAGGGGTAGAGGGGCAGCATGGTGAAAGCGAAGAATACGGCGATGTAAAGGAATAACCCGAGTGCAAAGGCCAGCATCAAGGATTGCCGTTGGATCGCCACAATGATGAAGGATGCGCCGAGGAGAAATACCAGCGGATAGATGGCCTGGTCCGGAAACAACGAGAACAGCACGAGATTTGGGCAAAGGATCAACAGGAAGGGCGCCAGGAATGGCACCAGCCCGGCAGGCGCCTGAATAAAGCGGCGCGCGAAGGCATAGATTGCGAAAACCATCAGCATCGCTAGCAAAGGGAATCCATACGCCACCAGGGACGCGAGGCGCTCGTAGCGGACTGCATCAGGATAGGCGGATGGGTGCCCGCTGATCAAGTGGTCGACGGCCATGTAAAAGACCATCAACCCCGGCGGCTTCGTACTGGTAAAGGCGCGCGAGCCGAATAACTGCTCATACTGCCGCGTGCCCTGCACCAGTGCGATCTGCCCCTGTGTGGCCTTCGATATATAGGTTTTATGGTAGGTGGAGAAATATCGGTCGCGGAACGCGGCCAAGCCTCCACCGCTCATGAGTCCTACGCCGAATTGCAGGAATACACCCAGCGCGAACAGCACGAGCAGCCCGGCGAGCAGGCGGCGGCGACGGACCAGTGTCCAATAGGCCAGTGCCAGGAGCAGCAGGGTCCCCAACGCATACCAGAGGTCGCCGCGCGAAAATGGGACTGCGGCAAATTTCCAATACCAGGCGGGATTGTTTACGAAGAAGTGAAGCTGGAAGACAAGGACAAGCCAATAAAATATTGTGAGCAGGCTGCTAATCAGAAAGATCAGCGCCGGGCCGATCTGTGCCCATGACCAGAAAGCCGGATCCGACACTGCTGCGCGGTATTGAATTACCAGATAAACCGCGAACTCGACCGCGATCAGGAGGCCAAGCAGCAGGAACGGCAGCAGCGCCTCAACCAATGAATGCAGCAGCGGGAATGTATCGGGCGCCCAGCCCCGGTAGGCGGCATACTCAAGCGGCGTGCGGACGACCTTTATGGTCGCAGCCAGAACGGACAGGGAGATGAGGACAATAAATATGAGCAGCGAGCCAAGCCGCCCCTCTTCCAGGCAGAACCGGTCAAGCCAGCTCTTTATAGCCTCGGCAACAGCCGGCGAACGCCAGGATGCAATTCCCCCGGCCACTAGCAGGACCCAAAGCAACAGGGCGGCTGTGAGCAGCACCACCCGCTCGCGCGAAAGCCATAGTATGACCGCGCTCCGGCCCTCGGAGGGTGTGAAGAATATCCATAGAACGGTAAGAAAGCCTTCAGCGCAGTAAAGAGCGAGCAGCCGCTTCAGCAGCGTCATTGCGGCGCCGGCCAGCCGAACTCATCGAAGTGCACCCCACTTTGCTCATTCTCGATTGCGCGTCGTACGTAAGGGATCATGTTCGCCGGCAAAGACTTGACGTCTTCCCAGCGCAGCTCATCGCATTTATGCGGCTCATTATTGAAGGGCTCTCCCTGCCAGGCGCGCACTATTACAAAGAAATCGACGCGTTCGTCGCCTTCGTTGCGGTGCATCACGCTGGAAAACAGTAGATCGTCGGGCTGGATCTTCACACCCACTTCCTCGGCGGCCTCTCGCAGGGCGGCGGCACGTACGGTTTCGTTTCCATCCAGATGCCCGGCGGGCACGCTGTATTCTCCGTCGCGATAGCCGGTCTGGAAGCGGCGCAGCAAAAGGATCTTCTCGTCGCGGAAGAAGAGAAGATGCACAGTGGCAGGGAAGCGGGCGCGCGGCATTATGCTTCCTGGCTTCCCGGGACCGTCTTTGGCAATGGCTTTCGTGCGGCGGGGCCGCTGTGACCATCTCCGAAATACTGATCCGCTATCTTTTGCCCGGCTGCCCCCGGTATGAACGACGCGGCACAGGCATACTCGGTTGCAGGCCGCGATCTCGTCGAACGTCATGCCCAGCACCTCGTGAGCGATGCGATATTCGTTGTTGAGATTCGTATCCAGGACTTCAGGATCGTCCGAGTTGATCGTAACGCGCACGCCCAGGTCGAACAACCTCTTCAGTGGATGCTCCTCGATGCGGGCGACTGAATTGGTTAGATAGTTGCTCCAGGGGTTGACCTCCAGCGTGATGCCGCGTTCACGCACCAGGTCCAGGGCAGCGGGGTCTTCGATAATATGTATTCCGTGCCCAATGCGGTCCGGCTCGGCGAGGCGGATGACCTCGGTAACGAATGACGCGGGCGTGTCTTCGCCAGTATGGATGGTCACTTTCAATCCGGCTTCCCTGGCTTTGCGGATCGGGGTAAGGAACTCGGCCAGCGGGAAATCCCTCTCGCTATCGGCAAGGTCGATGCCGTGTATGTTGCCTGTGTGCCGGATCGCCCAATCCACTGTCCTGACGCAGGATGCAGGCCCGAGGCTGCGCGAGGTTATGGCGATCAGGCCGATGGCCATGCCAAGCTCGCGTTCGGCGCGGTACCTTGCGCGCAACAAGCCTTCCAGGGCGGCGTCCCAATCCAAACCGTTATGGCTGAAAGCCCAGTCCGGCGAGAAGCGGACCTCGAAGAGCTTGATGTTCTGCCTCGCAGAGTCCTCGAATAGTTCCCATGCGACGCGTTCGACCACATCCGCGGCTACGAAACAATTCCGGGCGATGCCGAAGGCCTCCAGTACGGCTTCCAGGTTGCGCAGTTGCTCCAGGACCTTGACGTGCTTATCCAGCGCCGCGACTTCATACGAAGGCAGCGGCAGGTGATATTGTCGGGCAAAGTCAATGATGGTGGCGGTCCGAATGGCGCCTTCCAGATGGCAGTGTATTTCGGTCTTGGGGAGATCGTTGTACTGGGGGTCAAAGTTCTTCATACTGGCTGTAGGCAATTTTACCGTCATCCGCCTGTGGGAAGTAGCCGTGATGAGCGCGGGCGGGTTCCGGCAGCCCCGTGAAAGAGTCCCATTGAAGGCTGGAGACCGGACGCCGTTGCCTGATTGATCCGCAGATGCCCAATTGCGGAATTAACATGATTCTTGCGTTTGTCTTACGTCTGGCTGGCTGCCCCTGCCGTAAGATTGGCTCCAGAAGCGAAATCAGAGTGCTATGACTTTAGACGTAAATTCACCAGAAAAATGGGAAGCAGATTATCGTGGCAAGACCGATGGCTGGGACTTGTCCGGTCCGACGCCGGTCCTAAGACGGCTGGCGGAGAGCGGGCGCTTCCCGCCGGGGCGCATGCTGGTACCCTGTGCGGGGCGCGGCTACGACGCTCGCGAGTTCGCCCGGCATGGGTTCGATGTGACCGCCGTCGACTTTTCTTCGACTGCAATTCGGGAGATGAAGCGGTTGTCCGATCCGGAGGCGCCGATCGAAATACTCCAGCACGATATGTTCACGCTGCCGCGCGCCCTTGATGGGATGTTCGATTACGTGCTGCAATATACGTGCTTCTGCGCCATCGATCCCAAACGCCGCGTGGACTATGCCGAACTGGTGGCGCGCCTGCTCAAACCGGGCGGCATTTATATTGACCTGGCCTTTCCATTGGACGGGCGCCTCGGCGGGCCGCCGTTTGCTGTTTCGGAAGCCGAGATCGTGGGTCTTTTCGAGCCCAGAGGGTTCATGTTGGTTTCACAGGAAAAGCCCGAAGAGTCCGTTTCTCCGCGGCGCAACGCCGAGGAGCTTTTGATCTTTCGAAAGACCCTGGGGCATGGTGAAGCACAAAGTGGGTGAAGGGGAATCCGAGTGTAGTTTGGACGTAAAGAGAGAAAGGTGCGAAGAGAATGGAATTTAGAGGTGATGCTGTGATGTCTGTTTCGCCGAAAGCGCCGTTGAATGAAGAGAGCCTGCTGGACGCATATTCCCAGGCGGTGATCGGTGTTGTCGAAAAGGTCGGGCCGGCGGTGGTCAGCATCGGCGTCAAGCAGAAGGACGCACGCGGCAATGGTGGAGAAGGGGAGGCTTCCGGAGTCATCATTGCACCGGATGGATACGTGCTGACAAATAACCATGTAGTCGAGAATGCAGCCGAGGTCCAGGTGGGCCTCATAAACGGCGACGTGTTCAAGGCAGAGATCGTAGGCACCGATCCTGCCACGGATCTGGCAGTGGTGCGGGCAGCAACCAATGGGCTGCCGATCGCAGAACTGGGCGATTCGGATTCGCTGCGTGTGGGACAACTGGTGATCGCCATCGGGAACCCCTTTGGGTTCCAAAGCACCGTGTCCACCGGCGTCATCTCGGCTCTGGGGCGGACAATGCGCAGCCAGACAGGCCGCCTGATCGACAGCGTCATCCAGACGGACGTCCCGCTAAACCCCGGTAACTCTGGAGGGCCGCTGGTGGACAGCCGCGGCAGGGTGATTGGGATCAATACGGCGATCATCAGGCCGGCGCAGGGCATCAGCCTGGCGATCCCGGTCAAGACGGCAAATTGGGTCGTCACGGAGCTGTTGACCCGCGGCAGGATCCGGCGAGCTTATCTGGGGCTTGGTGCGCAGGTGCGACCCATCCGGCCGGCGGCCCAACGGCAATTTCAACTCTCGGCGCCGAGCGTGGTCGAGGTGGTGTCTCTCGAAAAGAATGGCCCCGCGGCCCAGGGCGGGATCCAGAAAGGCGATATATTGCTGACCCTGGACGGCAAGAGCGTCGGCACCGTGGACGATGTGCACCGCTTGCTGGCCGATACGCCGGCTGGCTCCCATATCACATTGAGCATCCTGCGCGATAACGAACGCCGGAGTATAGAGATCGTTACCGGCGAAGCGTGATGTATTGGTTCAGTTGTTAAAGGAAAATACCGGAGTTTATGTAGACTCCGGTATTTTGCATCTAGATCCCGGTCCTTTGGTTAAGCGCCGATCTCCAGCACGGTCTGCAGTAAAACGTTGGCGCCGTTGACGCAATCCTGCCAGTCTGTATGCTCGCGTGCGGAGTGGCTGGCTCCTTCGACGGAGGGGACAAAGATCATGCCCACCGGGCACAGGCCGGCGAGCGATTGACCGTCGTGTCCCGCTCCGGACGGCAGCGACGCATGGCTCAACTTAAGATGGTCGCAGGCCCGGGTGATGGCGTCACGAAAGTCCTCATCCATCGGGCACGGCTCGTGTCTCCCCAGGTCTTCGACCTTCACATCCAGGCCAAATCGCCCTGCGGCCTCGTGGGTGCGACCCAGCAGAACGGAATTTAGCCGGTCAAACTCCGTCTGCTCCGGCGAGCGAAATTCGAGCGCCACATCCACGCGGGCTGGCACGATGTTAAATGCCCCGGGGAAGAAATCCATGCGGCCAATGTTGACCACGCAGTTCGGAAAATCTCTCAGCACGATCTCGCGCGCCGCCAGCGTGAAAGCACTGGCGCCGAGCGACGCATCGCGGCGGTCTTCCATGGTCGTTGAGCCGGCATGGTCGGCGCGCCCGATGAAGGACAACCGATAGGACCAGATGCCCACGATGGCCGAGACCACCCCGATATCTGTGCCCAGCCGCTCCAGCCGTTTGCCCTGCTCGATGTGCAGTTCCAGGTAGCCGGCAAGCGAGTCTTCGAACGCGCGGCGCTCAACAAGCCGGCCTCGGTAAGCCCTGCTCGCTGCATGCCCTGCAACAATTGCTCGCGGCCCCCGCGTGGGTTCGTCAGGGTGCCCGCGTCGAGGCTGCCGGCGAGTGCGCCGCTGCCCAACAGCCCGACCAGTGTGCCCTCTTCATCCGTGAAGTCGATCGCTTCCAGGTTGAAATCGAGCTTGACACCCGCCTCCTTGACCGTTCTAAGGACCTCGAAGGCGGCCATGACGCCCAGTGCGCCGTCCAAACGACCGCCGTTCACCACGGAATCCAGATGGGAGCCGAGCAGCAGTGTGGGTGCGCCTTTCGGGCCGCAGGCCAAAAAAGCCGAATGGTTGCCGGCGCCATCGGTCCGGAACTCAAGACCGGCGCCTTCAATTTGCTTGCGGAACCAGGCGCGTGCAGCTAGGTGTGCCTCGCTCAAGCTTGGACGGTTGACGCCCCCATCGCCGGTCGAGCCGATCTGTGCGAGCTGATCGAAGGTGGTTCGCATGCGCTCGGCATCGATGCGGAAGTCTTTGTTCATGAATGCTCCTCTGTAAGAAATGAATGGGGGAGTGGGTCTATCTGTCGAGCTGCAAGGCCGTAATGTTCGAGAGCTTTCAGTCTGACTTGTTATTCTACCCGGAAGGAAGCACATGGACTTCAAACTGACGATCTTTTCCGATTACATCTGACCGTGGTGTTACGTCGGCCAGGCTGTGGTCGAAAAACTCAAAGCTGAATATGAAATGGATATTGAGTGGCGTCCCTTCTATCTATACTGGGATACGCCGCCCGAGGGCCGCGATCTGCCGGAGCACGTCAGGCGGGCGCGTGCCGCCGGCTCGGAAGAGCGCTTAAGCCAGATCGCGGCTTCGAACGGCATGAAGTTCGTTTCGACGAAGCGTATCTATAATACACGGATCGCTCATGAAGCGACCGAGTATGCGCGCGAGCACGGCCGCAGCAGCGAATTCCACGCGGTCGTATTCCGAATGGTTTATGCCGACGGGCTGGACATCAGCCATTGGGATGTACTGCGCGCGGCAGCAGAGGAAGCGGGTCTGGACCCTGAAGAAATGCAGCGCGAGGTGGAAGCCGGCAAATACACGGCGAACGTCGAAGAGCAGGTAAAGCGAGCTTACCGGATTGGCGTCTCGGGCGTGCCTACCTATGTGATCAATGACCGTTATGCGATCGTAGGGGCGCAGCCGTATGAAGTTTTCAAGGGGGCGTTGGAGCGCATCCTGAATCCGCCGGGTTGAATGTGCTCAGCACACTGAGGAAAATCAGGCAGAAAATCCTTTGTGGCCACATGGCTCTGTGGATAAAATGTAAGAATCGAATTATGGAATGTCTCGACCATGGGCCTTCATCGATAGGTTGTGCGACCGGGGCCCCTATAGGGCGTGGGACGCGCATGCGGGGATAGAGCACAACGGAAACCAAGATTCATGAACGCAGAATCGGGCGGATAGAATAGACGCGACGCAGCACGTATCCCGCTCGGACTGGTGGTCCATGAGCTGCCGCGCACCACGTGCTCCTTCCGCGCCACAGAGCCGCCGGGATCTGAATAGGGCGACTCCGAATAATAGGCGGGGTCGTACCAGTCCGCCACCCATTCTTCGACGTTGCCAGCCATGTCCAACACCTGATAAGGACTGGCGCCTGATGGATATTTTCCAACCGGCGACGTGTCCCCCACCCAATAGTCAAAGTTTAACAAGCCGGCTTGCGGCGGCTGATCGCCCCATGGATAAAGGCGCTCATCGGAGCCGCGTGCAGCCAGTTCCCACTCCGCCTCCGTCGGCAGGCGGCGCCCGGCCCACCGGCAGAAGTTGTCCGCGTCTTCCCAGTTGACATAGATTACTGGATATGCTTCGTACTTCGGATCGCCGTAATAGCTTGGCCGGGAATACGAATTGAGACGGTCAGGCGGCTGGCAGACGTCCTGCTGCACACATTTTGCGTACTGCTGATTTGTGACCTCGGTCTGGTCGATCCAAAAAGCGTTCAGTCCCACAGCATGAAGCGGCCCTTCCCCTTTATAACCCTGGCTTCCCATTTCGAACTTTCCCGCAGGTACAAAGACCAGCGCTATATCATCTTTGAGTGGCAGCCGAGACGGGGCCTGGTGCCGCGGGATTGACAGGCGTGGGCGTGGTGCTCCGCAAGCCGCTAAAGTTGCGATCAGCAGGATCCCAAGTCCCCCAATATTCAAATGTGATTTGGACATCTTGCGGTCCGTCTGCCCGTTTAATTCATACCAATAATGTCCTATTATGCCATTGAAAAGCAGGGGCCTCTAGAGGCCCGCGAGCTGCTGCGCGGTGCACAGGGATCATTTTTTTTGCCGGAACTAAGGAAGTTTGGAAAAACCCCGAGAGAATTAATATGTGCTCAGCGCCGCGGTCGCTCCAGCGGCGAAATCTTTTGGCTTGAAAATGTTTACCGCCACGACGCCGGTCAGAAAGTTCTGCAGGAATATCTCTGCGAGCGTGGCAAGGTTAAAGCCGGGCGGCATGCTGCGGAAGGTCACCTCCAAATAAGGGCCGAGCCCGCCAACTACGAACAGAAGTATGCCGAGCCATATCGCGATGCGCCGGCGAGGTGCATCGACTGCCAGTACGATGAAAAGAGAACCCAGCCCGAACAACGGACCGCGCAGCAATTGCGCCAGGAAGATGGCGCTGGTAGGAGGCAGGGTGAGACCGTACTGCGGATTGTTCTCGTAGAACGATTTTGTGTAAAGTAGTGCATTCGTCGCGCCAAAGATGAAGTAGAAGACGAAATAAGCCAGGCCCACCACGAGCACGCGCCACGTCCAACCCCACCGGCTGCGATGGGTGACAGTCGTCTGCGGTGTCTGACTTGTTGCAGGCATGAAGAGCCGGACGGCAAGCCACGCGATCAGCAGGCTGATCAACATGCCAAATACAGCTCCAATGATCGCATTGAATGCCTGGGTCGGCTTGAATAGCGAGCCTTCAATGCCAAGCCCGAGCGAGCGGACACAGGCCAGGACGCCCCAGGTCGCCAGGACTAACTGTGTTTTGGGCCAAACCGAATGCTGGATGAATGGAGAGAGCGCCAGGGTCACGAGCGTGCCGGTCACGAGCCAGACCAGCAGGTTATCGATCGTGGGGGCCAGGCGGCTGATTGGGCCCAGGATAGTTGCGGTCAGGGCGCTGGCTAATGCGTAAGAAAAGCCGACTGCCAGGCTTCTCATGAATAGTTCGCTGGCAGTGAGTTGGGGCTGAGTAGTATGCATTAGCTTGTATTCCTCCACGCTGCGTGTACAGAGGAATCTTAATCAGCATGGCGTTACGCGTTCAAGTGACATTTGTCCTGACTCAGTGCTGTATTGCCGCGCCAACGGCCGACAGGCGTGAGAGCCGCGCATCAGAAACGCGTAGGTCTTGTCGCTCCCTTCGTGCAAATGGATTGAAGATTGAGGGTAAAGAAGCGTGATAGCTCCCAATCCTCAAATTGGGCCGGCACGTGCTCGCGGGCGATCCTTGCATCGCTGATGTCCCCTTCGGCGGCAAGCTTTTGCGCCGCCTCCACGCACGTGGAAATATAGTCGACGTTCGATTTCACATCCGCGGCGGAACCAAGGCCCCCGTGCCCGGGAACGAGTACATTTGCACCCAGCGCCGAGATCTGCTTCAGCGAATCGAGCAGCCGGGACACATCGCATTCGGCAAGATATGGATGGCTCTTCACGAACAACAAGTCCGCCATGAATATGATACCGGCGTCCGGCAGCAGGAGGATCGTGTCGCTCCCGGCATGAGAGTCTTCGAATGAGATCAGCTCGATCGAGCGTTCTGAGCCGCGTATCGCAAGGCGGTTCTCAAAGGTGATATCCGGCTGCCTTACAGTGAGTTCCGGAAGGTTATCTACCAGCGCCTGGTAGTATCCCTTCCACAGGAGCAGGTCCTTCCTTTTCTTCTCGTCCTGCACAGCCTCGTATTGTTTGCTGAATTGCTCCAGCCGTCCGGCGGAGCTTTCGTGCGCGCCCCTGAGCTCCTCCCGGCCTTCGGTCTGGATCAGCTTCAGCGTTTGGGCGGTGGAGATGATAAGGCTCTGCGGGCTGAAGACCTGGTTGCCCCAGATATGGTCATTGTGATAATGGCTGTTGATGATCAGCTCGGGATCGCGGCCCGTAAGCTGTTGGGCGGCGAGACGCAGCTCGCGCGCCGCCTCGGGCGTCATGAACGTGTCGAAGATCAGGGTCCGGTCGCCAAGGTCGATGATGCCCGCATTGCTGACGGCCGCGCCGCCGCTTACCGCGACCGCCGCAAATACGCCGCCGGTCAATTGATGAAGGGTGAAATGTTTTGATGAAAAGGGGATCGCCATATTGGTCATCTTTGCCAGTACCATTAAATAGCACAACCTTCTCCATGAGAAGGTTGTGCCGCTTCAGGACGTAATGTTATCTGCCGAGAAAGAGGAATACGGCCGCAGCGAGGGCTGCGATACCGGCTACGACGCTGAGGCTTGCCAGGACGCCCAGGAGGGCGAGCCCCTCAAGCAGGAAGAATACTATCATGCACCATGTAGAGATCGACTTTGGCATATTCATTTGCGGGCTCCTCTGAAGAACGCTGGGTTGACAGAATTGCCAACTACCAATTACAACCCGCAAAGCGCGGCGAGGGTTGCGCGGCAATCCTGATAGAATACCGCCATTACCGGCTTCTGTCTGATCGATGTATATCGCCGCAAGCCATAGAGGTAAGCAGATATGAATCCATATTCGATCCATCCGGATACCACCGTTGGGCCGGTCTCGTTGACCGTCTCCGACTTGAAGCGCTCGGAGGAATTCTATCGACAGGTGCTGGGGTTCAAGCCCCTCCCTCAGCGGGGTGACGTATTAAGCCTCACCGCCGATGGGCAGACGCCTCTCCTGGAGCTGAAAGGGGATCCATCGGCCCTGCCGCGGCCGCCTCATACCACCGGCCTTTACCATTTCGCGGTGCTGATGCCCAGCCGCCTGGACCTTGCACGCTCGCTCCTGCATCTGGCAGAGGTGCGTTACCCCATTCAGGGCGGCACGGATCACCTGGTCAGTGAAGCGGTGTACTTGGCGGACCCCGATGGGAATGGCATCGAACTCTATCGCGATCGTCCCCGGGATACCTGGACCTACCCCGATGGCAGTATCCACATGGAGAGCGACCCGCTCGATTTTGACGGCGTCCTGGCGGAGCTTGCAGATCCCCCGCCGGCCTGGGACGGGCTGGCCTCGGGAACGCGCATAGGGCATGTGCATTTGAACGTTGCGGATCTCGAGAGCGCCGAAGAGTTCTATCACGGCATACTCGGATTCGACATCACGCTTCGGCGCACGCCGGGGGCGCTCTTCATTTCTGCGGGCGGGTACCATCATCACCTGGGCCTCAACATATGGGACGGCGCAGGCGCGCCGCCTCCGCCAGCGGACGCGGTCGGCTTGCGCCATTACAGCATCGTCCTACCCGACCTTGCAGAGTTTCAGACGGTGGCCGGGCGCCTCCAGGAGGCAGGCATCGCCTCCGAAGAGACGGATGAGGGCATCCTTTTGCGCGATCCATCGCAGAACGGTGTGCTTCTTACCCATCTCACGGTGTAACGCCGATCGAGGGGAGCCTCTCTGCCAGTAATTTTGGGGTGACAGTTTCGATCACCATCGTGCGAACGATCCCATCTGAGTCGATGAAGAACACGGTGGGGATGGCATAGATCTGGTATTGCCGCGATACTGTTCCGTCCTTATCCAGCAGGACCGGGTGGGTCATGCCAAATTCGCTGGCGTACTTTCGTACAACGTCTTCGCCTTCTTTGCTATCCACCATCATGACCACAAGTTCCGGGTGGGTCTGATGCAGGTTCTGCAGCACAGGAGCTTCGGCCCTGCAATCGGGGCACCAGGATGCACCGAATGAAAGGACGACCGGACGCCCTTTAAACTGGCTTAGGCGAACCGTAGTTCCGTCCAGGGATGCCAGCTCAAAATCAGGCGCGGGTCCCCCGGGTTTCATTGACTTTATCTGCATCGAGATTTGATGGAGATCAGGCGCAAATCGGATTGCCAGGCCTGCCGCGATGCAGACCAGCAGGCAGACTGCCAACACCGAAATGCCGATAATTCCAAACCAACGCTTTTTTCTGTTCTTCATGTGTCCCTCCATAATCTACTACAAGCTCGACAAAATCATGCTGCCCGCTGTGACTCAGGCGAGCATGTGGATCTCCAGCGGAACCCCTTTCGCTTCGTCGCGCACCAGCGATAACGCGCCGTGCTCGCACTTGCTGGTGCAGATACCGCAGCCCATGCACTTCTCGTAGAGGATGTGATTACGTCCATCCACGACTTCCAATGCGTGGAACTGGCAGAATGAATTGCAATCCCCGCAGCCGATGCACAGCTCCTCATCCACCTGGGAAACATAACCGGAAGATGCCAGCATGGGTACGCCGTTGCGCTGCGCCTGCATGGCCCCGCAGCAGCATTCGCAGCAATTGCAGATGGCATAGAAGCGGTCGAGCATGGCATCTTTGAAAAAGGCGTGATGGACGTGGCCGCGCTCGTCCTCCGCTTGCAGGATGGCGACTGCTTCGTCACGCGTGATCCAGCGCGAACGCTGCGGTTCGTGTTCGCGGATGAAGCTGGCGAATGGGTCGCCCACGATCAGGCATACATCCATAGGCAGGCACGGATGCTCACGCGCCGCGCGGCAGGGGCAATCCAGCACCACGATCCGGTCAGGATTCTTCATGATGATGGAGCGGGCGCGCTTGTAGGGGATCACCTTCTCCAGGTCATGGACGTGCAGCTCGTCATGGATGGAAACGAGCTGTTTTGCCGTCTCGAGCGGGACGGCTTTGCCATGATAGGTGTCGGCAAACCCAATGCGGTCCTCAGGGGCCTCACCCTTCTTATTGTTTGTTACAAGCTTGTTGAACCAACCGGCAAAAGGGGCGAAGAATTTGGCAGCCGGATGTTCGCCGGTACCAATGCCAATGTAGAGATAGGGCCAGCGGGCATAGACATAGCCGTGCAGCATGTCAAAGAACGAGTAACCGGAGGTCTTGCGGGCTTCTTCGAAGAATGCGCGGGTGGAAGGTTTGATGAAGTGATCGATGAGTTGCATGGCCGCCTCTTTGTATAGTCTCATAGTACAGGAAGAGGATGGTTCGTAAAAGCGACATCCATCCTGAATTCCGGGGATGAAGTTCCCCTAGGAAGCCCAAAAACCCTTATTACTTTAAGCGAAGGCGGCGGATTCCTCCGCCGCCTTGTTGTCATATATCGGTTTATGCCAAATGTTCTTCCGCTTTAGAGCTTCGGGAACCTCGATACCACCTTTGCCGGAGTGGCCGGTCGATCCATCGCGCCGCCCTGGTGAATGGCGATGGGCGTGCCGTCGGCGGCATACTTCAGATCCAGGTACGCCTGTCCGGTCAGGAATCGCTCTCTGTCAACCGCGCAGCTCGTAACCCAACCGATGGACTTGCCATCCTTATCCACCACCGGGTCTCCGTTATGCGCCATGCGCACGCGCTGGTCATCGAAGCGGAAGCGTGCCACCACGCCCTTGCGTTCCTTCTCGCGGGCCATATAGGCCTCGCGGCCGATGAACCACGGCTTGTAGACCTTTACGTAAGAGCCGAACCCGCCCTCTGCCACGCCCAGGTCGCGCGCGCCGTTCTTGCCGGAGCCGTCGCCCATCTCGTGACCATAGAGCGGCAGGCCCGCTTCCGTGCGCAGCGAATCGCGCGCGCCCAGGCCGATGGGTTTGGCGCCGAAGGATTCACCGGCTTTCAACACCGCGTTCCAAAAGTCCACGGCCCGCTCCGGATGGACGAATAACTCAAAGGCCATCTTCTCGCCGGTGTAGCCCGTCCGCGAGACGATCAGGTCGAAGCCGCCCACCACCGCATCGCATAACTCCGTGCGCTTCAACTTCATAATGCGGGCCTTCGTCTCATCATCCACGCCCATCGCCAGCAGCACGTCGCGGGACTTGGGTCCCTGAAGGGCAATATCCACGCGCATTGCATCCCCGGACTTCGCATCCCGCAGGTTGCGGATGGCGGCTTCATAGCCAAACGTGCGTGCCCAAGGGCGATTGTTGTCAATGCACACCTTGCCATCGCGCACGCTCTCAAGCCAGGTACGATCCTTGTCATCATTGGATGCGTTGACCACCACGAGGTAATCCTGCCAGCCGCGCCGATAGATGAGCGTGTCGTCCACCACGTTCGCATCGGGCGTCAGGAAATGCGAGTAAAGGCTCTCGCCCGGCATGAGCCCGCCGCAGTCATTCCCGCAGACCGTGTCGAGGAAGGATGCAGCATCCGCACCGCGCACATCGTAAACTCCCATGTGGCTGACGTCGAACAGCCCCGCGGCCTGCCGCGTGGCAAGATGCTCCTCCACTACCGACGTGTACCAGACGGGCATATCCCATCCGGCAAATGGCACCATCTTCGCGCCGAGAGACTTATGCGTCTCATGCAGCGCCGTGAACTTGACTTCGCCTTCGCTCTCGCTCCATTGGAAGCCCGGCAGCGCGGCGTGCGACCCGTTCCGCGCGGCCCCCGGCGCCGGCTGGCCGATAAACCAGGGCTTGCTCTCGCTGACGGGCAGGCCTTTCACCACCGCCGGCTTCTTCTTTGAATCGCTGACGACCACCGGGCCCGGCTCGCGCCGCGGATCGAAATCGGGCTTGCCGTTCAGGTTGAACGATACGTATCCGTCGGATAGATCGCGCAGCCATGCGCCCACAATGCCCGCGCGTGCCACCGGCACGGACAATCGATAAGTATCTGCATCGATGCAGGTCAGCGAGCCGCGGGTCTCGGCCGCGCGGCGTAAAGAGCTTTGTGACCTGGCTCTCGCCCGGCTTGAGTGCGCTCAGGTCTGAGGACACCGCATAATCCAGGAACTGCCGCGCCCGGTGCCCGCTGATCTTGAATGTGCCGCGCTTCGACTCATCATCAATGTAATAGAAGTGCGGATAGCCGTGCTCTTCGTATTTGAAATCAATGCCGGCGCTTTCCGCCAGGGCGCGCACTTTGAGTCGCGCGGCGTTCAGCACTTTGAAGTCCACCTTGGCGCGGCGCTGCTTGCCCTTATGCGGCGTATCCACCGAGTGCGGTGCGCAGGCCAGCAGCACATCCGCCATGATGTCTGCCAGGGCGCGGCTCTTGCGCTCGTCGAAGCCGCGCTGCGTGATCCACGGCGTACCCATGCGGATGCCGCTCGGATCAAGCGAGTTCTTGTCGCCTGGGATGGTATTGCGGTTGAGCACGATGCCCACAGTGTCGAGAATGCGCGCGGCCTGGTCGCCGGTCAGGTGTGTCCCGTCCGGCCCCTTGATGGATGTGCAGTCCACGTTCAGCATGTGGCAGTTCGTGCCGCCGAAGGGCACGCGTAATCCGCGCTTCTGGAACTGGTCCACCATGGCCTGCGCGTTCTTGATGGTTTGTGCTTGCAGCCGCTTGAACTGCTTGGTCTGCGCCAGCTTGAAGGTCAATGCCAGCGCCACGAACACCTGAACGTGCGGACCACCTTGCTCGCCAGGGAACACGGCCTTATCGATCTTCTTCGCGATGACCGGGTCGGTGGTCAGCAGCACGGCGCCGCGCGGCCCATCCAGGCTCTTATGCGTCGTCGACATCACCACGTGAGCGAAGCCGATGGGCGAGGGCACCACGCCGGCCGCGGTCAGCCCGCCGATATGGGAGATATCTGCCAGCAGGTACGCGCCCACTTCATCCGCGATCTCGCGGAATTTCTTCCAGTCCGGTATCCATGAATAGGATGAATAGCCGGCGATGATCATCTTCGGCTTGTTCTCGAGCGCCAGTGCGCGCACGCTCTCATAGTCGATCTTCTCGTCCGCGCCCACGTTATAGTGGACGATCTTGTAATACTTGCCGCTGCGGTTGACAGAGGAGCCATGCGAAAGATGCCCCCCGTGCAGCAGGTTCATCCCCATCACCACGCTGCCCGGTTCCACGAGCGCGTGGTACACCGCGTTGTTGGCGGGCGCGCCGGATAACGCCTGCACGTTGACGTAGATCTGATCCGCGGTCACACCGTTGGCAGCGAAGGCCTGCGCGGCCCGGCGGCGGGCGAGTGCTTCGGCCGCGTCCGCGTACTCCACGCCCTTGTAGTAGCGCGGATCACCGCTGCGCCGATAGTGAGCCAGCCGCTCCGGATAATCCAGGATCTCCTCTTCGGACATCCAGCGCGTATCCTCATCGGGGTATCCTTCGGCATAAATGTTTTGGAAGGCTGAGCCGAGCGCTTCCCGTACTGCCAGAGGGGCGCTGCTCTCGGATGGGATCAGGATCAATTTGCGAGCCTGCCGCTCGGCCTCGAGCTGGGTCAGTTCAAAGACATCGGGGTCGAGTTTGGCGAGCGAACCGCGGAAGAGGAAGTCAGGCATGGATTCTCCAGTTGGAAGGGATGAGTGAGAGAAAGTCGGATCGCAGCATCAAGCGTTGGACCCCTGTAAAATGGTATCTAATTTTCTGGTTCTCTAATTATCTTGTTTACTGAATTGTAGGACGAGTGCAGAGGGGGGTCAAGTGAAAAACGGCACATCCGGGTCATTTGGTCGGCACGATGGGGATGTGCCTGCCACCGGGTGCTATGATCGGGGTGGACGGATATCCGTCAGCGGCCTTGACTCTCCTGTCGGTGGAGGATGTATAAAGATGCTGGAGGCCTTCAGATGATCCGGATCGGAGACTTTTCCAAACTCAGCCGTGTTTCCGTAAAGACCCTGCGTTACTACGACGAGGTGGGGCTGCTAAAGCCCCTATATGTCGACCGCTTCACGGGCTACCGTTCCTACGAGTACGACCAGTTGCTGCGTCTCAACCGTATCCTGGCGCTCAAGGACCTGGGCTTTTCGCTGGAGGAGATCGGTCAGTTGCTCAGCGAAAACCTGACATCTGAACAACTGCGCGGCATGCTGAAGCTGCGCCGGGCAGAGGCCGGGCAGAAAGTGCGTGAAGAGACGGAGCGCCTGGAGCATGTGGAATCCCGGCTGAGACAAATCGAACAGGAGGATGCCATGTCCAAATATGATGTAGTTATCAAGCAAGTGGAATCGATGAAAGTGGCTTCTGTGCGAGATGTGGTACCCACGCCGCCCGCACAGGGAGCGCTCTGGGAAGAATTGGGCCATTATCTCGTGCAGGCCCGCGCGCGGGGTTCCGGCCCCTGCCTGACCATCTATCACGACAGTGAATTCAAGGAGCGCGACTGGGATTTGGAAGTCTGCCAGCCGGTGGGAGGCGCCCCAAAGGATTCCGGGCGCGTGAAGACACGCATCTTGCCGGCCGTTGAAACCATGGCATGTACGCTGCACCACGGCGCATTCGCGACCATCGGAGAAGCCTACGATGCGATCATCAAATGGGTCGACGTCAACGGCTACCGAATTTGCGGCCCCGCGCGTGAGATATACCTGCGCGAAGCCAGGGCAGAGCCGCAGCCAGGCGGACTGAACCTCAGCCAGACCGACCCCGAAACCGTGACAGAGGTGCAGTTCCCGGTGGAGAAGGTCAAGTAGCGTCGTGCAATCGAGCTCGATCACGATCAAGGAATAAGCTCTGCAAGAATCAAAAAGTTGTGGCGGACGTTCAGGTCCGCCACAACTTTTTGATAGCCCGAATTTGGACTTCGTTCTCTAGCAGTTGGCCATCTTTTCGCTGCCGTAAATGCCGCTCAACGCGTTCCAGAGTGCATCCGCCATTTCGGAGCAGGCCTGCTCGGCGCGAGTCTGATCGCCTGCGGAGAAGCCGTCCAAGCGGGCGCACAACTTATGTGCTTCATGCTCGTTGTGGCTGTGGATCTCGAAGTATGGTTCGACTTCTACTGGAAGGTGGTAATGCGCCTTCAATCCGGCGAGCTTGGATTGCGCCGTTGCCGGCTGCTGCACCTCGAAGGCATATAGAGCGCCCGCCGCGGACGCGGGTTCCGAGAAGAGCCGCAGGGCGGTGGCCGTTAGCGCCTGTACTTCCGGCAGTTCCGCTTTGTCTGCGACGCGGGTACCGAGCGCGGCCGCGAAGTCATCCCACAGCTCGGCATGCTCTCGTTCTTCCAGCGCCGTTTCGGAGTCGTTCAGCGTTTCCCAGGCCTTCGGCAGTAAGCCGATGAACGCGCCGTATTCACGCGCATAGGTTTGCAGCGCCTCCGCGGGTAGAGTCCCCGCGCTCCATGCCTGGTAAAAGGGGTGCTCGAGCAGGTTCCGTTTTGAAACGGCAAGATCCAGAACTCTCTTTTATGGACATTGCGTATCTCCTTTGTTCGATTAGACACGAAGAGAGGCGGGAAGTCAAGTAGTGGAAGATGACTCCGCGGCAATCTGAATCGCACTGCCGCATGAACCATATCCGCCCTCTCGACTTTCCGGAAGGATCGCTCTTGAATTTCCATCCGAATCTCGCTATGATGAATATGCTCCGATTATTGTTTGACGGCAGGGGGATGTTTTAGTCGTGATATCAGGCTATTGACATCCCCAAAATCGATCTGTTCCTGATGCCATCTGCATTGTTGTTGGGAGGAAAATATGCACACATCGAAGCTTCATTCAATCAGCATCGGCCGGATTTGGCGTGTCCTTATATTGGCAGCCTTTTGCCTCGATCTGGCCCTGCCAATTCCCGTTGCCGCACATGGGTTTGCGAATCAGGAGTTTGGCCTCGCGGGGCCGAACTTCAACGCAACGGTCGGGAAGAATGTTGTACAGGGCTACGACTGGTATTCGGGCTGGTCCGTTGATCTAACGATTGACGATCCGTCCAATGGGTCGGGTATTGATTTCTCGGATACCCAAACGGTTGATTCATATGGCTCGGTGCTATTCAAGAGTTTGGGCACTCTAACGCTTGCACCGGAGATGATTGTCACCCTGAAGCACACTGACAGCGAACCTGACCTTACGATTGAGAAATCGCTGACAGTCTCGACATTGATGGTGACGCAGACGAACCCGGCGGCCGATACCGTATCTGGCATGGGCCCCGAAGGCGCGCTTATTCAAGTAGAGTATTGCGCGAACAAGGATTGTTCGTGGCGACGATGGGTAACAGTGGAATCTGGTCACTGGCTGGCTGACTTCTCAGTCCCTGGCTCGATGCCGGATGAGCAGTCCGTCCTGGATATTAAGCCGGGAATGCAGGGAGACGCCAGCCAGCAGGATGAAGATGGGGACTCCACCATTTCCCTGTGGTCCGTTCCCAATCCAAGCATCTATACTCTACTGCCAGCGTATGGAGGAGGGAACAAGGCTGAGGGCTATGATTGGCCGTTGGCGGCTAGCGTGACGCTCAATATTGATGACCCGGACAACGGCATCGGGCTGGATTACACCGACACGCAGACGGTCACTACTGCTTCATGGGATCCAAGCCGGACCTGGGTGGGGTTCCTCCCAGGGAGTTTCGAGTTACAGCCGGGACAGCTCCTCACCATGAGCGACGGAATTACCACCAAAGAATACACGATCCAAAACCTGGTCGTCACAAACGTCGATCTGAATGCAGATACAACTTCGGGCACTGTCGAGCCGAATACTGAAGTAGTGATGAACCTGGATTGTGGTCCAAGCACTTGTGCAGCGCTCCGCCGCGGACCTCGGACGCTGGCGGGCATTGGTTCATGGATTTCTCCGAGCCGGGGAATGATCCCGACGAGCAGGACGTTGCGGACATCCAGGCCGGCATGAATGGGAAGCTCACCGCGTATGATGGGGATGGGGATGCCACGGTGCAGCCGTGGTTTTCCACCCATGAGATATCTGGCCACGTCGGAGTCCAAGGAGGGGGTGTGAGCTACACGGGTGGCAGCATACCAGTTGCACCGACCAGCGATGGCTTCTACTCAATAACGGTTGTAACTGGCTGGTCCGGCACGGTGACTCCTTCGGCGCTCGGGCTATACCTTCACGCCAGCCAGCCGCACGTACTCGGCGGTGACAACGGATCTGGCTAATCAGGATTTTACGCCCCACGCAATGGCAAGCGTTTCCTATCGATCGATTGGCACGCAGGACGGCTGGATCCTGGAAACCGGCGAGAATACGAACTTAGGCGGCTCACTCAGCGCTGCAACGACCACCTTCATGCTGGGCGATAACGCCTCCAGACGACAGTACCGGGCGATACTGTCCTTCAATACCAGTACCTTGCCGGATAACGCCGTGATCAAGAGTGCCAGGATCACCTTGAGGCGACAGTTCATCAGCGGCGGTGGTAACCCCTTCAGCATCTTCCAGGGCCTGCTGATCGACGTTCGCAAGGGCTTCTTTGGGACTAGCACCGGTTTGCTGGCCGCGGATTTCCAGGCGACCGCCCACAAGGTCGGCATAGGTCCCTACAACCCAACGCCGGTCGGTACGCTGTATACCATCAATCTGAGCAGTACCGCCTTCCCGTACATCAATAAGCTGAACACCGGCGGTGGCGTTACCCAAATGCGTTTGCGCTTCAAACTCGATGACAACAATAACACTGTTGCCAACTTCATCAGCTTCTACAGCGGCAACTACGGGACTGCAAGCTATCGGCCCACGCTGATTGTCACCTACTATCGACCGTAGCGGCCCGCGGATAGAGCTGTTGCTCCGGAATGAAAAGATCCACCCGGCCTGTTTAGCCGGGTGGATTCCTTGTGGGCGCAAAGGGACTCGAACCCCTGACCTTCTCCGTGTAAGAGAGACGCTCTAACCAACTGAGCTATGCGCCCGTGGACCGCATTATACCGCGCGATTCTTCCACGAATTCTTATTTGTGCTACACTATTCAAAAACCGCGCCCAGACGGAGAAGATCATGCGCATAGTACGCTTTCAGACACAGGATAGTGCCCCCCAATATGGATGGATCCTGGATGACATGGTGGGCGGCATTCAGGGGGACCCGTTCGGCAGATATCGCCGGCGGGATGCCCAGACGCCCCTTTCAGATGTGAAATTGCTTGCCCCCTGCGTGCCCAGCAAGATCGTATGCGTGGGCCGCAACTACGTGGAACATGCCAAGGAGCTCGGCAACGATGTGCCGAAGATCCCGCTGATCTTCCTGAAGCCGCCCTCTTCCATTATCAACCCGGGCGACACCATCGTCCTGCCCCCGCAGTCGAAGCAGGTCGAGCACGAAGCGGAATTGGTTGCGGTGGTCGGCAAGCGCGCCCGCAATGTGACTGCCGAGCAGGCCAAGAAGCACATCTTCGGATACACGGTCGGCAATGATGTCACTGCCCGTGACCTGCAGAAGACCGACGATCAATGGACGCGCGCCAAGGGCTTCGATACGTTCTGCCCCTTCGGCCCCTGGATCGACACGGAGTTCAACGTGGCCGACGCCCTGATCACCTGCAAGGTTAATGGGCAGCCGCGCCAGATGGCCTCCACACGCGATGTGGTCTTCAGCGTGGCTACGCTGATCGCCTTCATCTCCTCCATCATGACGCTCGAGCCCGGGGACCTGATCTTCACCGGCACGCCGGCGGGCGTCGGCGCGCTGGAAGACGGCAACGAGGTGGTTGTAGAGATCGAGGGCCTGGGGGTCCTGAGGAACCCCGTGAAAGCCGAAGGCAAATAGATCCACCGAGGCGGGCCGCACGGGCCCGCCTTTTTATTCGTACGGTTGCCCGTTCTTTCCCTTACCTACTCATTCGCCCTGGCTCCGCGCCGAAAGGGTAATCTATGTCCACCTGGCGGCATCAGATAAAGAGTACAGCAGGCGGACCTCAGCGTGTCCGCTCAGAACAAAGGTTTAGAGGTGAAAAGGAAATGAATATCAACGATAAGATCATCGCAGTGACCGGCGCAACCGGACTGCAAGGCGGGACTGTTGCGAGGAAACTTCTGGCAGATGGATGGAAGGTGCGGGCTCTGACGCGCGATGCCGGCAAGCCCGCCGCGAAGGACCTTGCATCCCGCGGTGCTGAGCTCGTTCCCGGTGATATGGAAGATCGCTCCCAGTTGGATGCAGCTTTCAAGGGCGCCTACGGCGTCTTCAGCGTGCAGAACTTCTGGCTGCCGACCGTCGGATTTGATGGAGAGGTGCGGCAGGGAAAGAATGTGGCCGATGCCGCCAAGGCTGCGGGCGTGCAGCATCTTGTATATTCTTCCGTAGGCGCGGCGAACCGCGGCATGGGCCAAAAGCATTTCGACAGCAAGTGGCTCATCGAGCAGTACATCCATTCGCTTGGCGTGCCCTTTACCATTTTGCGCCCCGTTTCCTTCATGGAAAACTATAACTGGAGTCGTGCACAGATCCTGAACGGCACGCTCACCAGCCGTGGCTTGCGCCCTGAGAAAGGTGTGCAGCAGGTCGCCGTGGAAGATATCGCCGTCTTTGCCGCGCTGGCCTTCGAAAACCCCAAGGAGTATTTGGGCAAGACCATTGAGTTGGCCGGCGATGAGCTGAACGAATCGCAGATCGCCGATGTCTTCACGAAAGTGATCGGCCGGCCGGTGAAGCTGGTCAAGCCTGTGGCGGGGGAGGGGCGCAGGTCTGAAGAAGAGATGTTGGCGATGTTCCGGTTTTTCAATGCGGAAGGCTATGATGCCGATATCCCCGCGCTTCGCAAACTCCACCCCGGTTTGCTCACGCTCGAACAGTATTTGCGCAAGAACGGCTGGGAGAACGCGCAGCCCATGCCGATGCCCGAGCAGAGCGCCCGGGGTTGAAAAAAACAGAAGGACCGGCTAAATGCCGGTCCTTCTGTTTTTGTATTCCCGTTTTTCTAGATCAGCACGAACTTATCCGGCTTGGTCCCGCACGTGGGGCAGGCCTCGGTCGGCTTGCCGAATTCGATCCGTCCGCATACTGGGCACAGATAGAACTCGGTCTCGGTCAGGTCCTTGCCTTCCTGCACGGCTGCCAGCGCCAATGTATACAGCTTGGCATGCACTTCTTCGACTTCGAGAGCGTAGCCAAACATCCGCTTCGCCTTGTGTGAATCGCTGACGGACTGGGCAAACATCGGCGGATACATCTTCGTATATTCCTGGGTCTCGCCCTGGATCGCCGCCAGCAGGTTCTCCGCGGTGGAGCAGATCTCTTCCAACGCCTTCAGATGCCCTTCGGCATGGATGCGCTCTGCCTCGGCCGTGGTGCGGAACAGGCGGGCAATATTGGGATAGCCATCCTGCTCGGCCTTCTTGGCAAAAGCTCGATACTTCTGGTTTGCCTGGCTCTCCCCGGCGAAAGCTTCCCTCAGGTTTTCTATTGTGGTTGCCACGTGTTTCTCCTTTGTCACAAAAACTCGTCTAATTAGGCCAAATTTGATTGAGAAATCTGTCACGAGCATATTACATCAAAAGGAACTTTTCTGCTACTGCCCATCGTCACAATATATCGCAACGAAAGGCACGCTCGCATTCGGATGCTTTTTTGCTGTGGGTAAGCCCTGCCAAAATCATATATAATCTTGCGGACGCGTCGAAAAAGGGTGGTAAAGACTTCGAAGCCAGGACTTGGGAAAGGGAATATCCATGCAAGCCTTTGAACTGGGTCAGCTTATCGATCAGCGTGGAGAGAGTGCCAAGCTTTACCTTGAATTCCTGCGCGTGCCAGACCTCAGCATGGGGCTGTATGAGCTGCCGGCTGGCGCGGCGGATCCCCAGTCGCCTCACACCGAGGATGAGGTCTACTATGTCGTGAAGGGCAGGGCCAGTATCAAAGTCGCGGATGAAGATCGCCCTGTGCAAGCCGGCTCCCTGATCTATGTGGCGAAGAACGTCGAGCATCGCTTTCATTCCATAGAGGAGGATCTGACGATCCTGGTGTTCTTCGCGCCGGCGGAATATTCACAGAAGACCTGAACGCGTCCGTGCTTCACAGTGCACCCGCGGCCGTTACGCGTCACAACCCCTATCCCCTTTGATTTCGTAGTCTTGGACGTATAATCGTCGCGTCGAGGGATACCGCTTTACTTTCTGGAGGGCAGAATGGGTAATGACCAAATGGATGTCGAACGTCGAAGAAAAGGTTCCGGGCCGGTAGGGCGGGCGGATGCTCCGCAGCGCGAGAGCGGTGGCGGTCAGGGTGGTGGATTCCCGCCATCTGGTGGAAACAGGCCTTCATTCGGCGGGCTGCCCACGCGTGGCGGGCAGATCGGCGGCTGCGGCACGGTTGTGCTTCTGCTGCTCATCGTCGGTTACTATCTGATCACCGGCGGCAAGACGATTGATGCGGGTACGCCCCCTGACCAGATTTCCACCGTTGACAACTCGAACAGTCAGCCCATTGAACAGGGGCTCCCCGCTTCCAATTTCACTCCGCCGGTTCCTGCTGCGAGCAGCGGTCAGACCTGGACGGTCATGCTCTATCAGGACGCTGACGATCAGGTGCTGGAGAAGGATATCTATCTCGACCTGAACGAAGCCGAACGCGTCGGCTCCAGCAAGAACGTCAACATCGTCGCGCAGATGGACCGCTTCCGTGCAGGCTTCCAGGGCGATGGCGATTGGACCTCCGCGCGCCGATACTATGTCACCCAGGATAATGACCTCAACCAGATCCACTCGCAGATGGTGCAGGATATGGGCGAAGTCGACATGGCCGACGGCCAGACGCTTGTGGACTTTGTCCAATGGGCGGCAAAAACTTACCCTGCGGACCACTACGTCCTGATCCTCTCTGATCATGGCATGGGTTGGCCCGGCGGCTTTAGCGACCCCAATCCCGGCGGCTCCGACAACAGCAATGTGCCGCTCACCACGCGTCTCGGGCGCAACCTCTATCTCATGGAGCTGGATCAGGCGCTCCAACAGGCGCGCACGCAGGCCGGAATCAGCAAGTTCGATATCATCGGCCTCGATGCCTGCCTCATGTCGCAGATCGAAGTGATGGCGGCGCTCCAGCCTCACGCCAACTATGCAGTCGCATCAGAGGAGGTCGAGCCGTCCATCGGTTGGGCCTACGCCGGCTTCCTCGGCGCACTGGTCACCAATCCAGATATGACTCCTGCCGACCTCAGCCGTATGATGGTCCAGAGTTACATTCAGGATGATCAGCGCATCCTCGACCCGGCCGCCCGCGCGGACTTCATGCGCGGCGGTTCTCCCATGGGCGGTTACTTTGATACGCAAACCATTTCTGCCAGCCAGCTCACCAATCAGATCGGCAAGGATGCCACTCTGACCGCGCTGGACCTGGGCGCCCTGCCCAACTTGATGGATAGCTTCAACGCCTTCACTTACCAGTTACAGAACGACGACCAGCAGCTCATCGCGCAGGCTCGCACCTACGCCCAGTCCTACACCAGTCTCTTTGGCGAGCAGGTGCAGCCCTCCTACATTGACCTCGGCAACTTCGTCCAGTTGATGCAGGCGAACACCTCCGACGGCAATACGAAGCAGTCAGCGGATGCCGTCCTTGCCTCTCTACGGCAAGTCGTTCTCGCTGAGAAGCACGGCCCCAGCCGGAAAGGTTCCACGGGGCTTGCGATCTATTTCCCCAACTCCACGCTCTATAGCTCGCCGATCGCCGGGCCGCAATCCTACACGGCGCTCGCCAGACGCTTCGCCGCGGAATCATTGTGGGATGACTTCCTCGCTTTCCATTACCTCGACCGCAACTTTGACCAATCGGCCGCCGCGCCCTACGTTCCACCCGGTAGTTACTCCACACGCGCTCCGGGCCTCGGGCAGATCACGCTTTCCGGCGTAACCGCCTCCGACCATGTGGCCGCGCCGAACCAGCCGGTCAAATTGAGCGTGGATATCAGCGGAAACAACATCGGCTATATCTATCTCTTTGTCGGCTATTTTGACAGGTCTTCCAACTCGCTCAACGTCACCGATACCGATTACCTGGAGAGCCCCGATACCAAACAGGTGGGCGGCGTGTATTATCCGGTCTGGAAACCGGGCGGCTTCACCATGAACTTCAACTGGGACCCGGAGGTCTTCGCCATCAGCGATGGCAGCCAGAACGCGGTTGCGCTCTTCCAGCCCCTGCAATATGGTGCGTCGTCCGAAGACGCTGAGTACACGGTGGAGGGCACCTATACGTTCGCCCAGACCGGCGAATCACGCTATGCCCAACTGCATTTCCAGAATGGCAAGCTGAACAAGGTCGTGGGTTTCACCGGCGAGGCCGATACGGGCGCCCCTCATGAGATCACACCCGCGCAGGGTGATACATTCACCATCTTCGACAAGTGGATGGATCTGGACGCCAATGGCAACGTAACCGGCGTCGTGAAGCAGAACGGCAAGACGCTCACCTTCGGCTCCCAGCCGCTCAAGTGGGTCCAGCTCTTCGCCGCCCAGGGCGACTATGTCGTCGGCTTCATCGTGACCGACCTCGACGGCAATCAGTACCCGGTCTACACGAACGTCACTGTGCAGTAGAAGCAAATAGCGCTTCCTTGCTTAGCGCTCGCGGAAAAGGCAACTCGGCCATAGACTTCGGAAGTCTTTGAGAAGGTTCTACAATCATGGAGCCTTCAATTAGGCTTCCGAAGTCTCGAACACAATCCCATTCTTGCCGACCGAGCGCATTCATCAAACTATTCACTGATTACTGATAACTGCTTGCTGCCTACTGAATATGCCCATGCTTGAACTACAGCACACCCCCTTCCACGACCGCACCTCTAAACTCTGCCAGCCGGGAAACTGGCGGCGTTGGGCCGGCTATCTCGCCGCTGGCTCGTATGAGCTCACCCTTGACCGCGAGTATTGGGCCATCCGCAACGCCGCAGCGCTGATCGATGTCACGCCGCTGATGAAGTACATCATCACCGGCCCTGACGCCAGCCGTCTCTTGAATCGCATCATCACCCGCGATATGGACAAGCTCAAGGTCGGGCAGGTCTATTACACCCCCTGGTGCGACGAGGAGGGCAAGGTCATCGACGATGGCACGATCTCGCGGCTTGATGAGTCCACCTATCGCATGACTTCCGCCGACCCGTCTCTGCGCTGGCTCTCGATGAACGCAGTCGGCCTCGACGTGCACGTCACCGAAGTCACTGACGATGTTGCCGCGCTGAGCTTCCAGGGGCCTAATACTCGTGCCATTTTGAATCGCGTTTGCGAGTCGGCAGTTGACGGCCTGAAGTACTTCCGCCTCATGCAGAACAACCTGAAGGGGAGGCCGGTCACCATATCTCGCACAGGCTATACCGGCGATCTTGGCTACGAGATCTGGATGGACGCCAAGGATGCCCTGCCTGTATGGGATGCGTTGATGGAAGCCGGGCAGGATTACGGCATCACTCCCGTGGGCATCCTTGCCATGGACATGGCACGCGTCGAAGCCGGCTTGTTCATGATCGAGGTGGATTACACCTCTACCCGGCAGGCATGGATCGAAGCACAGAAATCCTCTCCCTTCGAGATGGGTCTGGACTGGACGGTCGCCCTCGATAAGCAGGGCTATTTCGTCGGGCGCAGGGCGCTGGAGCGTGAGAAACGTGATGGCTCCGTCTGGAAGCTGATGGGCCTCGAGGTCGAATGGGATGGCATGGCGAGTCTATTTGCAGACGTGGGCCTGCCGCCTCAAATTCCCGGTATGGCGATACGCGGCAGCCTTCCGGTCTTCGTCGGGAAGTCCAGGTCGGCTATGCCTCCACCTGCACGTGGTCGCCGCTGCTGAAGAAGTACATCGCCCTCGCGCATTTGCAGAAGCCGTATTATGAAGCCGGCACGAACGTCAGGATGGAAGTGACCGTGGAGCACCACCGCCAGCATGCCCCGCGAAGGTGGTCAAGCTCCCGTTCTACGAGCCGGAATGGAAGAGGAAATAAGCCAGCATGCCCACTGATCCGTACGACGCGATCATCATCGGCGGCGGGCATAACGGCCTCATGGCCGCGGCCTATCTCGCGCGCGCCGGCAGGAAGGTCGTCGTCCTGGAGCGTCGCCATATCGTCGGCGGCGCAGCGGTCACGGAGGAGATCTTCCCCGGTTACAAGTTCACCGAGTTCTCCTACGTGGTCAGCCTGCTCCGTCCCGAGATCATCCGTGACCTCGAATTGCCGAAGCATGGCTTGAAGATCCTGCCCCTGCCGAGCACGTTCACGCCCACGGAGAACGGCGACTATCTCGCCGCCTGGGACGACCATGATCTCACGCGCCGCGAGATCTATCGCCACTCGCCAAAGGATGCCGAAGCCTATGATGAATATGCGCGCGTCATGGCGCGCATGGCGAAGGCGATCAAGCCGCTGCTCAGCATGGTGCCGCCCGACCCGTCCTCGATGCATCCCCGCGACCTGCTGGGCCTCCTGAAGCTCGGCAAATACGCCGCCTCGCTCAAGGAGAAGGAGCTCTACCGGATCGCCAAGCTGATCACCCAGTCATCCGGCGACCTGCTCGACGAATGGTTCGAGACCGATGCGCTGAAGGGCACCAAGTCGGCCAGCGGCATCATCGGCACGTTCCTCGGCCCGCGCTCGCCGGGCACGGCCTACGTGCTCTTGCATCATTACATGGGCGAGATCGACGGCGCCTTCCGCGCCTGGGGCTTTGCCAAGGGCGGCTCCGGCGGCGTGAGCGGCGCCATCGCCAATGCCGCGCGAGCCCTGGGCGTGGAAATTCGGGTCAACGCCGGGGTAAAGCAGGTCATCGTCAGGAACGGCCGCGCCGCCGGCGTGGCGCTGGAGAACGGCGACGAGCTGTATGCCCGCGTCGTGATGTCCGCAGCCGACCCGAAGCGCACCTTCCTCGGATTTGTTGAACCCAAGCACTTCCCGCCTGAATTTGTTCAGTCGATCCGGAACTTCCGCGTGCGCGGCTCCTCCGGCAAGGTCAACATCGCATTGAGCGAGCTTCCGAAATTCACTGCCTGGCCTGAAAGCGACCGCCCCTGCCGTACCGCGGCGCGATCTCCATCAGCCCCAGCGTTGATTACATCGAGCGCGCCTACGACGAAGCCAAGTATGGTCAGATCTCCAAACGTCCCTACCTCGACATGATCTTCCCCTCGATGATCGATCCCGACATGGCGCCTCCCGGGCATCACGTGATGTCCTGCTTCGTGCAGTATGCTCCCTACGATATCGAAGGCGGCTGGGACGATGCGAAACGCGATGCGTTCGGCGAAGCCGTGATCTCCACCATCGAGCAGTACGCTCCGAATATCCGCCGTGCCATCGTCGGCATGCAGGTCATCACGCCCAAGGATATCGAGCAGATCGCCGGCATCACCGGCGGCAACATCTTCCATGGCGAGCTGCTGTTGCACCAGATCTTCTTCCTGCGTCCCACGCCGCAATGGGCCGACTTCCGCACGCCGTTGCCCGGCTACTATTTCGGCGCTAGCGGCGCGCACCCCGGCGGCGGCGTGATGGGCGCGGCGGGCATGCTGGCCGCCAAAGAGATCTTGAAGGACTGGAAGATGGCAATTAGAGAATAGAGAGTAGTGAATAGTGAATGTGCGTGTTCCCTTTGCAGTCTTGGCGCAGCCTGCTCTCGTAGTGGGTGGCGGCTAAAAGAAGAAACGTTATCCGCGTTCATCATGAACTCATCCGATAGCAAACATGCCTGAAATTACGACACCATCATCGTCGGCGCGGGACACAACGGGCTTGTCGCTGCGGCCTACCTTGCAAAAGCCGGCAAAAAGGTGCTGGTCCTCGAACGCCGCTCCATCGTCGGCGGCTCCGTCGTCACCGAAGAGTTCGCAGAAGGTTTCAAGGCCGACGCCGTCTGGACCGGCGGTACGCTGCGCCCCGATATCGTCAAGGACCTGAAGCTCCCGCTTCCAGCCGTTACGAGCCGCCCTCCATTCAATTCATTACTCGATGTAGGTCGGAGTGCCACTCCGACCTATCTCACCCTCGAATTCCGACCCTGCAAAGGCTGCCGAGTCCATCAAGCGCTTCTCCGAGAAGGATGCAGCCAAATGGCCCGAGTTCGTGGCCTTCATGGATAAGTCTGCCCTCTTTCTGGACTCGGCTTATGCCACCATAATGCCCCGCCTGCCAAAGGACCTCAGCCTCAGCGAAGGCTATGGTTTGGCCGAGATGGCACTCGACCTGCGCCTGATGGGCCGCACCGATATGCTGAACCTCATCCGCCTGCTCCCGATGACCGTCGTCGAATTTCTGGAAGAGTGGTTTGAGTCCGAGCAGCTCAAAGCCGCGGTCGCCTCGCTGGCGATCCACGGCGTCACCCTGGGTGTCATGTCAGCGGGCACCGGCTACACCTTGCTGCACAATTGGCTAAACCGCGGCGGCCTGGCGCACGCGAATGTCGGCAACCTCGGCGAGCTCACAGCCGCCCTGGCGAACGCGGTCAAGGCCCATGGCGGCGAGATTCGCACCGGGGCCGAGGTGGCTCACATACAGGTGGATACTTATACCTGCAAGGGCGTGCGGCTCTTGAGTGGGGAGGAGATATCATCCGGCACTGTGATTTCCGCTGTCGATCCGAAGCGCACATTCCTCTCGCTCGTCGGCGCAGTCAACCTGCCGCCGGAATTCGTCTGGAAAGTGAGCTCGATCAAGATGCGCGGCTCCGTGGCGAAACTGCACCTCCTCACAGACGGCCATCATGGTCTGCCCGACGGCACCTCCGTGCTCGCCCCGTCGCTGAAATATCTCGAGCGCGCCTACGACGCGGCCAAGTACGGCCAGATCTCCGAGCATCCCTATCTGGAGGTCACGACCGATGGGGAGGTCGTCTCCATCCATTTCCAATTTGCCCCGTATGCGTTGAGGAGCAGTGACTGGAAAACGGAGACCGGCACAGTTGAAAAACTGGCGCTCAACGCTCTGTCGGAATTTTTCCCCGATCTGCAATCATCGATCATCGATCGGAAATTGCATTACTCCTCTCGACCTCGAAACCACCTATGGCCTGACCGAAGGCGACCTCAACCACGGTCAGCTCATGCTCGATCAGTTCCTATTCATGCGGCCGATCCCCGGCTGGTCCAATCACAAGACGCCGGTCGACGGCCTCTATCTGTGTGGAAGCGGCGTGCACGGCGGAGGCGGCGTCAGCGGCGCAAGCGGGAGGAATGTGGTCAGGGCGTTGAAATGAGATTGGATGGGCGGATCATGATCAGCTATTTGGAAACCCGATATTGCCACTGCGAAGGATCCATATCCCGCGTTTTGAGCATCGAAGGAGCAACTGGATCCATAGCCGGCCGAAATCTACGGATGATGCAGATATACCAGGTAGGCCATGCTTGAAGAATCGTTGTTCTGGCTCGGAACCATCGGTTTGGTCAGTGGCATTATGGTCGGCATTACCCTGTTGGAGCAGGGCGGCGACTCTTTCATCCGCAATGTCATGTTTTCCATCGGCATTGCATGCGTAATGTTTATCTACTTGACCCAGTTGGGGGACAAGATACCCTGGAGCTCCTTGCTTTTGTTGATCTCCTTTCTTATAGGGGGCCTCGCCGCCACTTTCGTCGCCCTTGCCTCTCACGCTAATCTGGCCGCCGCCTTTGTCGCCGGTGCGCTCGCCGCACTGACCCTCCAGGGTATGGCCCATATTCTTCCACCGGGCAGCTTTGGCTTCACCGGCCTGCATGACATCCCGGTCGCCATCGATTTTCTCACGGCGCTGGGGGTGGGCGCTGGCTCCTATTTCTTGCTGCGCAACTGGGGGAAGGACCGGCAGCCATGGGACTCATGATCGCGGCCCTTGTTGCCGTTGGGGCGTTCCTTTTCTTCGGCCACTCTCTGATAGCGGTCACTTCGCTCACCTGCATCCGCGCTGATCCAAACATGGCTCTGCTCTCCCCGGCCAATGATTTGTTGCTCATCCTCGCCTGCCTGTCCGCTGCTTGGGTTCTGGGTTTCTTTCAGAAAGGCGCCTTTGCTTTTCGCTATATCGGCATGCGATTTTACGGCCGCGCCTCAACGGGCGATGGATACATTACAACCAAATGGCTGACAGCTGGATTTCCGATAATACCCATCCGCTCCTATGTTGTCGTTTACCGCATCAAAGAGACCTCCAGCTATGAGTTTGAATATCAGGAAAATGCCATGTGGCCTGTTGATGGTTATTTTCATTGGCCGCAAATTCTTCGCACGGCCCTGATATCCTACGGCACGATCACCTGGTGCCTCGGATGTATTTGGCTGATGTTCTTTTCGTCATGTATCTGACAGCGCCTCCCAGGCGCGTGAGGGCATCGACCGCACCCAACATCGCTTTTGATGCCCTCACGCAGTTCTCGAGCTATAGTAAGTCGATGATGCGTATCTAATCACTTATTCTCCATTCTCCAATCTCTAAAAGCCAGGATCAACCACCTTCCCTGCGCTCCCCTCGGATCCACACGGCGCGCGGGTCCCGCCCAAATGCCAACCGACGTGCCCACGTGCTGGGGAATCTTCGTAGTGAAGATGCATCCATTCTCTGCGGGTCTCGCACTCGCCATCCGCCTCGCAATAGGTTGGAGTGGATTTGCTCCGCACCTGCTTCCAATTCGACGCCGGCCTCGCTGAGCGCACCGCCGTTCAGGTGCACTTCTATGGATGCCTGATCGCTTGCCATCGCGGCCAGCCCCTCCATCAGCGCCGGATCGTTCGCTAGCAGGCTCTCCAACAGGCTGCCCCACGGAAAGTTGATGCTCACGTGCGAGATCAGCCCGCTTAGTTCACGCGGCATGGTCCTGCGCCTCGCCGATGATGAAGATCATGTTCGGCAGCATCCTCCGTGAACGCTCGCGCAGGTTCTCACGGCAGGCATCGACGCCGATCAGGAACCAGTCGGCATGCTGTTGCGCCAATGTATGCACGTACCGCCCGTCGCCTGTTCCGACGTCGAGTATTGTTTTTGTATAGCCCGTGAGCCGTTGTCTGAAACCATGTAAGTCAAGTTCAAGGGACGCTTTGCCCCGGATTGTTTCCAAGTGATGCCTCCACATCTGTCGGGTTGATGGAATTGACAGATAGGGAGCGGCGGTCCGCGGGCGCGCGAAAATAGACGGCTGCGTCAGGCACCGTCGAGATCGTCGGGTGTGGGTTTTCTACGTGTTAGGGGGAATGCGAGCCAGGCCCATCGGGCCGCGGCTCGTTCAGCAGCGACTTAGCAGGGAGGGCGGTCTAAAAACCTGTTCATAATAGCCGGATTATATCATTGCGGTCATAATTGTCCGCGTTCTTCCCAGCTCGCAGATGTCTAAATGCGGCGGTCGGGATAAGGCCGCCATCTCGTTTTATCCTCGTCCCGCGTTGTCATGGCGAACCGTACTTTGGTGAAGCAATCTTTTTCTTCTCATCTTCCTCATCATGATCTTGCAGGCACCCCTTCCCGTTCCGGGAAGGCCGCGAAGCGTCTCGGAGCGTAGCGGAGGGGAGACGGTGGTTAGGTCCCCTTCCCGCCCAGGACGCCTCGCACGCAGAGTGCACGCGGCATAATACACCCTCGAAAACTTCGGTTAAAATAATACGAATGAAAGCAACTTCCCTGGTCGATAACTCCCGGACCGAGACACGGCTGCATGCCGTTCCTGAAACTCTGGTTGACCGTGATGGTTGATCACTCGGCGCGGGATCATCCGTCGCCGAGTCCCAGGCCGTGGGTTCCCTTCGCCGGAACCTGCGGTCTTTTTATTACATTGCCAAAGGAGTGACCCATGTCAGGCTTCATGAAGACCGATGAACATTATGTTGCCGGCTCTCTCACCCTGCCCCAAAAATACTATGTCTCCGATGAAATGTTCGCGCGTGAGCAGGAGCGCATCTTCAAAAGATATTGGATCTGCGCCGGGCATCAGAGTCGCATCCCCGACCTCGGTGATTATTTCCTCCTGAACGTCTTTGGCGAGAGCCTCATCATCCTGCGCGACCGGCAGGCCCAGGTGCGCGCCTTCTACAACGTCTGCCGCCATCGCGGCACGCGCATCTGCGAGCAGGGCGAGGGCCGCTTCAGTGCCAGCCTCCAGTGTTCCTATCATGCCTGGACCTACGGCCTCGACGGGAAGTTGATCGGTGCGCCTTTCATGAAGGATGTCAAGGACTTTCGATGGGAGGATTATCCGCTGCGCGCCGCCCCGGTCAGCATCTGGAACGGATTCATCTTCATCCATCTCGGCCTGGAGACCCCGCCGCCCTTCGAAGAGACTTACGCCCCTCTGTTGGGCCGCTTCGCCTCCTGGAATCTGTCCGGCCTGAGGTCCCATCAACGCACCGCCTACGATGTAAAGTCCAACTGGAAGTATGTGTTCCAGAACTTCAACGAGTGCTATCACTGCCCGACCATCCATCCGCTCCTCAACAAGTTCACCGATTACACCAGCGGCACGAACGACCTCATCGAAGGCCCCTTCCTCGGCGGCTTCATGGATATCTTGAATGAAAGTATGACCGTGACAGGCCGCCTCTGCTCTCTTCCGCTCGGCGACCTCGGCGCAGACGGCAAGCGCTCCTACTATTACTCCATCCTTCCGAATCTGCTCCTGAACATCCACCCTGACTACGTGATGTTCCATCTGGTAATGCCCGACGCTCCCGGCCATTGCAGTGTCGTCAGCGAATGGCTCTTTAACCCCCAGGCCTTCGGCCGCTCCGATTTCCATCCGCAGGACGCCGTGGACTTCTGGGATGAGACCAACCTTCAGGACTGGCATGTTTGTGAGCTGGGCCAATTGGGTGTGAGTTCGCAGGCCTATTCTCCCGGTTGGTACACACCGCGCGAAAGCCTCCTCGCCGCTTTCGACCGCCACTACCTGCACCTCATGGCAGACGAGTAGTCGATCTCCTCCGCCCGCAAATCCCCATATGGCTCCGCTCCGTGTCTCCTTACACCGGAACGCAAGCGGCGCCCCGCGGGGCGCCGATGCATGACAACTTAGGCAAAGTGTCTATTGAAATAAAATTGTTTCTTCCCCAAAATACAATCGTTCGCTCAGATGGCGTCTTTCAGTGCCTTCACCGGGTGCGCTCTGATCACCTTGCGGGCCGGCTTTGCTTTGAACATCATCGGCTGCTTGGTGAACGGATTGATCCCGCTGTGCTCCGCAGTGGCCGGCTTGGTCGCCACGTTCAGCTTCACCAGCCCCGGGATCACCAGCTCGCCGGTCGTCCCGAGCTGTTCCACCGCCATGGCATTCAGCGTATCGAGCGTTGCCATGACTTGCTTCTTGTTCATGCCCGTTTTCTCAGCCAGTGTGTTGATGAATTGCGCCTTGCTCATTCTTTTGCCAGCCATAATCTGTCTCCTTGATGAGTGGTTGTCCTGTCATCCCATTGACTGCCTGAAGGCATGGGTGCTCGCCTCAGTAGCCGGTCGACAGCCTCCGGTCCGTCCTTGCTCCGAGGAGGAACGTCAGCACGATACCTGCAGCGAACCCGCCAACGTGCGCCATGTAGGCCACCCCGCCGTCGCCCGTTTGCGATGACGGCGTAAAGGCCGAAAGGCTGCTGATGACCTGCAGCACGATCCAAAAACCGATCACCACCAGCGCAGACATTTGCACCACAGCGTAACCGAATAGCACCCGCACCCGCTCACCCGGGAACATCACGATATAAGCGCCCAGCACGCCTGCGATCGCGCCCGACGCGCCCAGGTTCGGCACACTGGACCCGATATTGAAAGCGTACTGCGCAAAGGTTGCCGCCACACCGCACACCAGGTAGAAGATCAGGTAGCGGAGGTGCCCGAGCCGGTCCTCGACGTTATCGCCGAAGATCCACAGGTACAGCATGTTTCCCAGCAGGTGTACCCACCCCGCGTGCATGAACATGGAGGAGAAGATGGTAACGAACTGGCTCCCCGGCGCCGCGGCGAACTGGCTGGGCGTGAACGACCATTTGTTAATGAACGCGTCGCCGCTGCCAAGCTCCAACAGGAACACAACGAAGTTCAGCGCGATTAATGCATACGTTACGATGGGAAAGGTTCGGCGGCTGCTATTATCATCACCGAGCGGAAGCATGGGTTATTGGCCTCTCATTTTAAGTCGGATTCTACGCTCGATTTCCGTATTTATTAACGCTTCGCCAAAACCCCTGTTATGCCGCTAAAACGCGCCTCCGACCGCGGAAAGTTCCGCCTGGCGGGCTGCCGCATGGGCTAGCCCGATGCCACGGCAGATTTCTCCAGCGCAAACCGGATTGCCTGATCCATGCTCATTGTCCGCCCTTCGGCCCAGCCGGATGCGAAAACCTCTTCATCCATCCCCGAGCGTAGGTCCTCGATATTACGCTCGTATTCCAGACGCTCCTGTGCCGTCATGGGGATACCGATCTTGTCCCTGAGCGCCTCCGCCGCGCCGAAGAGCCGCGCCGCACGCGGACCATCTTCATTGATTTTGGCAATGGCAGCCAAACATTCGAGTTGATGTGCGACCGCCGCACGATGGCCGATCCTTTGCCATTCCTTGATCGTTTCCATATACATGGCTTCGGCTTCCTGGTAGTGGCCCTCATAGCGCTCGAGGTGAGCCAGCTCACTCCTGACCATATTGATGCGGTGCTGATCCCCCAGGTCGCGGAATAAGGGCTCGATTGCCAGGAATTGCTTGCGCAACTCGGCGTAATTTCCCTGGAACTTGGCGATCATCGCCCCGCTGAGCAGTGCCATCGTAGCGCCCCATTCGTCACCGCTTTCCTTGAGCAGCTTGCGGCTCGTTTCCATGTTTGCCGTGACAGAGTCCAGATCACCGCTTGTGGCAACCAATGCCTGTGTATACATGGCAAGCGGCAATCCAAGGGCAAATTGATCCCCACTTTCGTGGGCAGCTGCCATGCCTTCGTCCAACACGGACTGGATGTCCGTCGAAGTCTCCGATGAACAGCGCGCCGGAGGCTTTGAAGCCCAGTGCTACGGCAAGCAGGCGCTTGTTGTCCAGGCGTCGGGCAATTGCGGCGGCCTGATTGGAAGCCTCGATGGCCCTGGCGTTATCGCCCTGGCTGTAGGCGAGCATCGCAAGCGTCTGCCAGGCTTCGCCAAGCAGATTCAGCCGTTGGCGGCCGGCCTCCCCCTCGAGTTCAGCGAGCTCATTTGCGCGGTTGACCGCCTCGCGGATCAGCTGGCGGCCCTCCTCTTCATATCCGCGCCGGTTCCAAAAATAGGAGAATTGCGGGATCGCTAGCAGCACATCTTCAAGTCTGCTTTTGAGCCCCCATTGCAGTGCGGCGCGAATGTTGTCGTAGTCCAGGTCCAGGCGCATGACCCATTGTGCCGCGCCGGCTTTCCGCAGCTTGGGGGCTGTCCTGTTGACCAGCTGCATGAAGAAGTCGAAGTGTGCGTTGCGCGTCGGCTCGGTCTCTCCTGCCTCCAGCAGCTTATCCCGCGCGTACTGGCGCATCGTCTCCAACAGACGGTAGCGCGGCACGCCCTCTTCGTCTTCCATGCTCACCAATGATTTATTGACCAGTTGGCTCAGTCCATCCAGTACGTCAAGCTCCGAGCAGACCGCCTCCGCTGCCTCGAACGTCCAGCCTCCTGCAAATACGGATAGTTTGCGCAGAAGAGTGCGCTCCTCCTCAGAAAGAAGTTCGTAGCTCCAATCGATCAGGGCGCGCAAGGTCTGTTGGCGCGGCAGTGCCGTCCGGCTTCCTCCGGTCAGCAGCCTGAACCGGTCGTCGAGGTGCGCCGCGATCTGCTCGGCAGAGAACACGGTTATGCGCGCGGCTGCCAGCTCCAACGCCAGTGGAATGCCGTCCAGTCGCCGGCAGATCTGCGCAACCGCGGCCGCGTTGCGTTCATCGACAACAAATTTCGGGTTTGCCGCCGATGCACGCTCGATGAAGAGCTGCGCTGACTCGCATTGCGTCAGCGCTTCGCGCGTCACGTGCCGCGGATCCGGCAGGGAGAGCGGCGGCACCCGATAGACCGTCTCGCCGGCGATGCCCAGCGCTTCCCGGCTGCTGGCGATGATCTTCAGGCTCGCGCACAGCGTGCAATAACTGATCGGCTAATTGAGCGCAGGCTTCGATGAGATGCTCACAATTATCGAGCACGAGCAATAGATTCTTCTCGCGTAAATAGTCGGTCACCAGATCGCTCAGCGGCATACCCATTTGTTCGCGCAGATGCAGGACGGATGCCACGCTTTGCACCACCAGCGCCGGATCGGTCAATGGTGCAAATTCGGCAAGCCATACACCATCCTGGAAGAAAGGCAATAGGTCCGCCGCCAGTTGTACGGCAAGACGCGTTTTGCCGGTACCACCCGGTCCGATCAAAGTCAGCAGGTGAGCGGACTGCAGGCGGTTCCGGGCATCCTCGAGCTCATGCTCGCGTCCGATGAAACTCGTAAGCTGCACCGGCAGGTTGTTGGGGAATGCGTCTATGGATTTGAGCGCAGGAAATTCCGAGTGGATCCCCGGCTGTGAAAGTTGGAAGATGTGCTCCGAGCGCACCAGGTCCCGCAGCCGGTGTTCCCCCAGGTCGCGTAACGTTGCATCCTCCGGCAGTTGGTCCCGCACCAGCCCCGCCGTTGTGGTGGAGAGCAGCGTCTGTCCCCCGTGTGCAAGTGCCATCAGGCGCGCCGCGCGGTTCAGGGTCGGCCCGTAGTAATCCCCTGCCCGCTCCTGCGCCTCACCGGTATGCAGTCCAATTCGAACGTGCAGGTGATGCGGCTTGATCTCCTCCCAGGCCGCGTTGCTGCATGCCTGCTGTGCCGCCAGCGCGGCTTTGACAGCGTTCAGCGCCGTATCGAACACCGCGTGAAACCCGTCCCCGGTGTTCTTGATGACGTTTCCGTCATGGCTTTCTATCGCCGACCGCAGGATCTCGTCATGCCGCGCCAGGGCCAGCTTCATCTCTCCGGGATATTGTTCCCAGAGTTTTGTGCTGCCCTCAAGATCTGTAAATAGAAATGTAACCGTACCGGAGGGGAGGTTGTCTTCCATCGCTCACCATTAAATCTAACCAGCGGTTCAGGCAAGTGCTCTTAAACACAAGGTGCCAAAGGCACGCGCAGGAACTCAATGCCCTGTGGATGCCAGAGGCTACCTTAATATTTTCCATCCGTCAATTCGCGACCGTTCCCGTTTCCGCGCATCCGAACCCCCCATCTGCAAAACCTTCGCACTTGGCACCCATGCGCTAATCCCCCAACGGAGTTGCCGTTCGACCCTGCACAGCATTCATCAACCACTTACTGTTCACTATTCCCGATTCCCCACTCCCCATGATCCATTAACCATTCTCCATTAACTATTTCCCCATTTCCCTCAATGCCATATACTGCTCGTATATCCATGCTCCCCCACGATCGGCCTTCCCTCCGCGAACCGCCCCGGCGCAAAGATCGATAGGTCCACGCTCCTGGCCTTTCCATCCAGGATCATTTCAGACATGCACAGTCCCACTGCCGGCGCGGTCTTGAATCCCGTTCCGCTGAAACCGCAGTCCAGGTAGAACCCCTCCAGTCCGGCTGTGCCGAGCATCGGGTGCTGGTCCGGCGTGATGCCGTCATATCCGCCGTGTGCCGAATGCAGCCCCCCGTTCTCCATGATCGGGATGCGCCGGCAGATGCGGTCGATGCCCCGTTCCACGAACCCGCTTCGCGCACGATCGCTGTCGCCGTCCGGCAACTCGCCCAGCGGGTTTCCATCTTCCAGTCCCACCAGCGTAAGCGCGCCCTCCGGACGGAAATACATCTCGTTCGAAAAGTCGATCACCGTTGGGTGGCTCGGGCCCACCTGCGGCGGGCGCTTCACGAACATCGTATCGTGCCGCCATGTATCAAAAGGCAGGTCGAGTCCTGCCATCTCATTGATCTTCCCGGCCCACGCTCCCGCCGCGTTCACAATGACCGGCGCGCTGAATTCTCCCTGCGTCGTCTGAACGCCTGTGACGCGTCCGCCTTTGACCATCACGCCGCTCACCGCGCAGTCCTGCATCAACAGCGCCCCTTTTGCCCGTGCCGCGTTCATGAGGGCATTGGCTGTGTCACTCGGCATCGCATAACCGGACTCGGGCTCATAGGCCGCCAGCTCCACATCATCCGTCGCGAACGAAGGCGCCAGCCGCCTCACGTCGTCCGCTTCGATCAGGAGCACCGGCACGCCGATCTCCTGGTGCATCGCGACGTTCGCTATGAGCGTTGGCACGTCCCTCGGCGCCACCAGTTGCAGAAAGCCCGTGCGCGTAAAGCCGCAATCCCCGCCGACCACTTCTTTCCAGTTGCGGAAATATTGGAACGACACCCACGCCAGTTCCGTATCCTGGCGCACATCGTAATGCATGCGCACGAGCCCGCTGGACCGGCCCGTTGCGCCGGCGGCAGTGAACTTCTTTTCGATCACCAGTGCCCTGACGCCCCGTTGCGCCAGGTGGAACGCAAGGCTCGCCCCCTGTACGCCTGCGCCAATGATGATCACGTCTGCTGTATTCGGCATCTCACTCCACTGTGGTCGCAATGACCCGCCGCGCTCCGGCTTGCAGCAGGGCCTCACGGATCGCGGTCCTGCTCGCCTCGGTATCTCCTGCCAGCGCGATCATGTTCCCGCCGCGCCCACCGCCGCTGAGCTTGGCTCCCAGCGCACCCGCCGCCCGTGCCGCCTCCACGAGCCGCTCCAATTCCGGTGACGAGACCGTCATGCGTTTCAGCCACTCATGGTTTGCATTCATGAGCTTGCCGAGTTCCCGGATCTTTCCGAATTCGATCGCATGCCGCGCCTCGCTGACGATCCGTCCCACCTGGTTGAAGATCTTTTCCCATTGGTTCCTGTCGCTATCCCACAGCTTGCGCAGGTCCGCCACCGATTGCCGCGTCGGCGCGGAGACGCCCGTATCTCCGATGAGGATCGTGAATGGCAGCCGAGGTTTGAAGGTTTCAAACGATTGGCTGCGCATAAAGTAAACCGGCCTCGCGTACGTGATGACCGTATTGTCGATTCCCGATGGTGTGCCGTGGTAGATCTGCTCCGCCTCGAACGCAAGCTGGTTCACCTGTTCATCGGAGGCGTGCCTGTCCAGAAAGTCGGTGATGGCGCGGACCAGGGCCACCGACACGGCCGCGCCGGATCCGAGTCCGGATGCGACCGGTATCGTGGATGAAATGCGGATATTGATGTTTGGGTAGGATGTAACGCCCAGCGTCGAAAATAGATTGTGGATCACACCCGATAGCGGCTGATCGGGCGGAATCTCCCGCAGTTCGGCCTTCAATCGGATATCCGGTGCATCGATCCATACTCCCCGAAATTCGGATGGCCACACCGCCACGGTCGCGCGAACCTGCGTCACCGGCACTGCCAGCGCCGGACGCCCGTACACCACGGCATGTTCGCCGAACAGGATGATCTTGCCCGGAGCCCAGGTAGTGTTCACGAGAGGTAAAACACGGCCAGAACCACCAGTCCCCATAGCACGAGGCCTATCTGAAAAGGCCGGTCAGAGAGAAGGATTTCCTCCGGCGCACCCCCCGCATGTTTCACCTGCACGAGGTAGAGGTACCGGAAGATCGCGTACATGACGAACGGGATGGTCAGCATCATGCTGTGGTTGGCTGGCACGTTGGGCGCGGAGAATGTGTAGAAGGAATACGCCACGATCGTCGTCCCCGATACGATCATGATGTACTGGTCAAGCAGGGGAATGGTGTACCCTTCCAGCACCTTGCGGTGCGAGGCCGCGTCATCGGAGAGCAGCGCCAGCTCGGCGCGACGTTTGCCGAAGCCCAGGTACAGCGCCAGCAGCGTCATCACCACGTACAGCCACGGCGAGAACCGCTCCACGTGGATCAGCGCCACCCCCGCCACTACCCGCAGCACGAACCCTGCCGCCAGGATCAGCACGTCCAGGATCAGGATGTGCTTCAGCCATTTCGAATAGGCGATGTTCATCAGGAAATAAGCTGCCACCACCACCGCGAAAGCCGGCGAAAGCAGATATCCCAGCCCCACGCTCAGGATCACCAGCAGGATGCCTGCCGACCCACGCCACGCTCATCGGCAGTTTCCCCGAAGCGATCGGCCGGTTGCGTTTCTCCGGATGTTCCCGGTCGGCCGCCACATCGGAAAGATCGTTGAAAATGTATACCGCTGATGAGATCATGCAGAACAGGAAGAAGCCCGCCAGGGTCCGCAGGTCGGAGTTCCAGATCTTCAACTGCTTGTCGAAGATCAGCGCCGCGAAGATGAACACGTTCTTCGACCACTGGCGCGGACGCATTGTTTTGAGCAGCGCGCGCAACATGAACTAATGATAATCGAAAATGACTATTCGGTCTCTGTTCCTCAGGATTTGTTACTAACCCATTGGCACGTGCACTCCACGGGGCGTTCCTCTCACGACTCTGCCTTGTAGTAACGGCTTCAGCCGTGTTCTTCCCCAAAAGCATCCCCATTTATCTCCGGCTATCTGCGATTATGTCTACTCAGCAAAATCATCCGTGGTGATCTCTCCTCCTCTCCAGAGAACTGTACTCTCAATTCTCAAGCGCCCGATTCCCACCACTCCCCGATTCCCCGAATATCGATTCCCAAATTCCCTCCTCCCGCCTTACAATTCTCCCATGCCCAAAATGCGCCTCGACCTCCTCCTCGTCGAACGCGGCCTCGCCGAATCCCGCGCCAAGGCCCAGGCTCTCATCATGGCCGGAGAGGTCCGCGTAGATGGGCAGGTCGCCATCAAGCCGGCCACCTCCGTGGACTCCTCCGCGCGCCTCGCCATCGAACAGGGACCCCGCTTCGTCTCCCGCGGCGGCGAAAAGCTGGACGCGGCCCTTCAGGCCTTCGGCATCGATGTCCGCGACCGCCTCTGTGCCGACGTCGGCGCCTCCACCGGCGGCTTCACCGATTGCCTGCTCCAGCGCGGTGCCGCCAGAGTCTATGCCATAGACGTCGGCAAGGGCATACTGCACTGGAATCTCCGCAGCCATCCTCGCGTTGTCGTCATGGAGAAGACCAATGCCCGCTTCGTCGAGAGCCTTCCCGAGCCGGTCTCTCTTATCACCATCGACGCTTCATTTATTTCCCTCAAGATCCTCCTGCCCGTGGTTAAGAAGTGGTTTGCGCCCCCGCCTCTATCCCCTCTCCCACTGGGAGAGGGGAAGGGGGTGAGGGCGGGATTGTAGCGCTCATCAAGCCTCAGTTCGAAGCCGGCCGCAAAGACGTCGCCCGCGGCGACGGCGTTATCCGCGATCCCCTCATCCATCGCCAGGTCCTCCTCGACGTGCTCACCTTTGCCCGCTCACAAGGCTTCGCCGTGCGCGGCCTCATCCAAAGCCCTCTTCTTGGCCCCAAGGGCAACGCCGAATTCCTCGCCTGGCTCGTCCCCGCGTCGTCCTCCGAATCCCCTTCAATCCGAACGGACCCCTCTCCACCTACATCGCCCCCCTTTTCCATCCTCCATCCCGAGCATCAGCTTCAGCTGTCCCCTCGTCTCCTCAAAAGTATCCCATTTATCTCCGGTCATCTTGCGATTCTACAAATCTCGTGGTGATCTCTACTCCTCGCCCGTGAACGCCCTCGCCTCGCAAATCTCACCATCCAAAATGCGTTATACTCCCGCACGCAATGACCACCCAGATCAGAAATTTTTGCATCATCGCGCACGTCGACCATGGCAAGTCCACGCTCGCTGACCGGCTATTGCATCTAACGAATACCGTCTCCGACCGCGATACCACCGAGCAGATCCTCGACACCATGGACCTCGAACGCGAGAAGGGTGTCACCATCAAAGCCTCCGCCGTCCGGATGAATTACACCGCCGCCGACGGCAACGACTACGAGCTCAACCTCATCGACACTCCCGGCCATGTCGACTTCGGCTACGAAGTCAGCCGCGCCCTCAAGGCCTGTGAGGGCGCCGTCCTCGTTGTGGACGCCAGCCAGGGCATCGAAGCGCAGACCCTCGCCAACCTCTATCAGGCCCTCGATGCGGACCTGGTCATCATCCCCGTCATTAACAAGATCGACCTCCCTTCGGCTCGTCCCGATGAGGTTGCGGAAGACATCGCCTCTCTCCTCGGTGTGGATGCCGCCCACGTTATCCGCATCTCCGCCAAGGACGGCCTCAACGTCGAGCAGGTGCTGGAAGCCATCGTCCAGCGCGTCCCTCCGCCGAAGGAAGATTCAGCCCTGCGCCTGCGCGCGCTGATCTTCGACTCTCACTACAACTCTTACAAAGGCGTGATCGCCTACATACGTGTCTTCGAAGGTTCCATCAAGCCTACCGACACTCTGCACATGTTCGCCACCCGCGCCGACCTCAAACCCGTGGAGATCGGCATCTTCGCTCCCGGCATGAAGCCGGTGCAGAGCCTCACCTCCGGCGACGTGGGCTATATCGCCACCGGCCTGAAGAGCGTGCACGACTGCCGTGTCGGCGACACCGTCACGCTTACCTCCGCCCCCGCCGCCGAGCCATTGCCCGGCTACCGTCACCCCAAGCCCATGGTCTTCGCCGGCATCTATCCGGTGGAGGCCGACGATTACCCCGAGTTGCGTGAGTCGCTGGACAAGCTCGAGCTCAATGACGCCTCGCTGACCTTCGGCCCCGAGACTTCCCAGGCGCTCGGCTTCGGTTTCCGCGCCGGCTTCCTCGGCCTCTTCCACATGGAGATCATCCAGGAGCGCATCGAGCGCGAATACCTGCTGGATGTGCTCTTCACCGCGCCGTCCGTGGAATATGAGGTCGGCATGATCGACGGCTCCACGCAACTGGTCGACTCCCCCGCCGAGCTGCCCGATGAAAGCAAGATCGTCGAGATCCGCGAGCCGTGGATGACCATCGAGATCATTACCCCCACCGAATACTATGGCCCCATCATGGAGTTGGTGACAGGCCGGCGTGGCATTTACAAGTCTCAGGAATATCCCGCGCCCCACCGCGTCCAGCTCAACTTCGAGATCCCGCTCGCCGAGATCATCGTGGACTTTTTCGATGAGCTTAAATCCCGCACCAAGGGCTATGCCTCGCTTGATTACCAATTCCTCGAATATCGCCCCGAAGACCTGCAAAAGCTGGAGATCCTGGTCAACGGCGATCCGGTCGATGCGCTTGCAGCCATCGTCCATGAGAAAGAAGCGTTCCGCAAGGGCCAGCGCCTGATCACCAAGCTGAAGGAGATCATCCCCCGCCAGTTGTTCGACGTTGCCATCCAGGCCGCTGCCGGAGGCCGCGTCATTTCCCGCGCCAATGTGAAGGCCACCCGCAAGGACGTTCTCGCCAAATGTTACGGCGGCGACATCTCCCGGAAGAAGAAATTGCTGGAGAAGCAAAAGCGCGGCAAGAAGCGCCTCAAGATGGTGGGCAACGTGGAGATCCCCCAGGAAGCCTTCATGGCCGTCCTAAAGCTCGAAGACGACTAGCCACGCCGCTCCCTCGCCTAATGTTCGTCCATTGTTTTAGTCCCTCACCTCGAATAAACCTCGTTGCTGATCCTAATCCTTATCTCCAACCTAAATCCCAAAAAGAATCCCATTCATCTCCGGCTATCTGCGCGATTTCGATTTGCCTGGCAAATCGTCTGTGGTTATCTCTACTGACTATCGACGCCCTACCTCAAAGTTCACTTGAACCACTATCCTCAGCAAGAATCCCCAAAAATCCTACTTATCCTCTTTCATCTGCGTTTATCTGTGGTAGTCTCTAGTCAACTCTCGCGAATTCTCCTTCCACCTCGAAGAAAGCCGACTCATGCCTCCCTTCCTCAAAGACGCGAAACGCTGGCTCCCCGGCGCCATCATCAGCATCGTCCTCATCGCCGCCATCCTCTATTTCGTAGACATCCCCCGGGTCATCGCCGCCATCCGTGCCGCGGACTATCGCATCCTCGCCCTCGCCACCGTCATTGCCTTCCTCTGGTTGTACATGCGCGCCATCGTCTGGCGCACCCTCCTGCGCGACCGTGCCTCCTACCGCGATACCCTTATGGCCCTCGGCGAAGGTTATCTCCTCAACAACATCCTCCCCTTCCGCCTCGGCGAGATCGGCCGCGCCTTCATGCTTAGCCGCAAGTCCGGCCTGCAGTTCGCTGAGATTCTCCCCACCATCATCATCGAGCGCGCCGTCGATGTCGGCTTCACGGCCGCCATCTTCCTCGCCGCCCTGCCCTTCATCGCCGGAACGGAAGACGCCAACCGCATCGGTATCATCATCGGCGTCCTCGTCGTGATTGGTCTCGTGGGCATGTATCTGCTCGCTCGCAACGACGCATGGGCCTTGAGCACCTTCCATAAATTCAGCGCCCGTTGGCCCGCCATCCAGAGCCTCGGCGGCGGCCTCTTGGAATCCTTCCTCGCTGGCCTCGCCGTCCTCACCGATGGCTGGGTCTTCGCGCGTTTCCTCTTCTGGATGACCCTCAATTGGCTTGTGGCGATCGTCAACTATTACTCTGGTCATCCGCGCCTTCTTCCCCCAGACCCAGTTGACGTGGGCGATGTTCGGCCTCGGCGCAGCTGCATTCGGCGGGGCCGTGCCCTCTCTGCCCGGCGCAGTCGGCACCTTCGAAGGTGCCTTCGGCGGAGCCCTCACCTTGCTCACCGGCGACCGGTCCACTTCTCTCGCGGTCGCCTTGCTCTCGCGCTTCCTCAACTATCTGACGAGCGCAGTCCTCGGCGGCTACGCCCTTATGCGCGAAGGACAATCTTTATCGGCGATCTACAAGCAGCTCGTGAACTTCAGGGCCAAAGGTAAATCGTATGATTCCCCTCTATGACACCCTGCACTCGCGTCGCTTTCCGCTTGCCAATTGGCTGTTGATCGCTCTGAATGCGCTGGTGTTCTTTTATGAGTTGAGCCTCCCTCCCGCCGGCTTGGACCGGCTCACGCGCACCTGGGGGCTTGTCCCCTCGCTGTTCACGGCCCATCCAGCCCTCACGTGGGCAACCATTTTCACCGCCATGTTCTTGCATGGCGGTTGGTTCCATGTCCTCAGCAACATGTGGGTGTTGTTCATCTTTGGCGATAACGTGGAAGACCGCTTGGGCCCCGGTCGTTACATCGTCTTCTACTTGCTCAGCGGCGTCGCGGCCGCGCTGATGGAAGCGTTCATCCTGCCCGCCAGCAGCGTCCCCATGATCGGCGCCAGTGGTGCGATTGCCGGCGTCCTCGGCGCCTACCTCATCCTCTACCCCCGCGCCCGCGTTGCAAGCCTCGTCCCGATCCTGTTCATCTTCACCATAATCGAGATTCCCGCCGTTATCTTTCTCCTCTTCTGGTTCGTCTCGCAGTTGTTCTCCGGCTGGCTTGCCTTGCAGGGAACCGCCTCGAGCGGCATCGCCTGGTGGGCCCATGTCGGAGGCTTCGTCTTCGGCATTGCAGCCGTCGGCCTCTTCGCCCGGCGCCTCCCCCGCCTGTCTCCTCCACCGACGTTCTAACCCCGCTCTCCTTCGCAGTAACGGCTTCGCGCCAACATCCTCGCGGACTCTTATCAGCCGCCACGACGTCTCTCTCCACCCTCGGAATTCATCCCAATCCCTCTTTCGCAGCAGTTTCACTGCATCTTGCAGCTCTTCAGTCATCGGATCGGCCAGGGGCTCTCCTTGGTTCATCCGGTCCTTTGGTTGCCTCCTACACTCGGTCTCGCAGCTCCCCGAAAACAGGAACGGTTGGGCGTTCTGCTCGGTCTATCCAGTCCTTTGGCCGCCTCCTACACTCGACCTTGCAGTTCTCCGAAAACAGGACCGGTTGGCTGCTCTGCTCGGTCTATCCTGTGCTTTTGTTGCCTCCTACACTTGGCCTCGCAGCTCTCCAAGCATCGGATCGGCTAGGACTCTTCTTGGTTCATCCGATCCTTTCTTTGCCTCCTACACTCGGTCTTGCAGCTCCCCGAAAAAAGGAACCGTTGGGTGCTCTCCCCAACGGTTCCTTTTTTCGGTTTTTTTTCTTTGTCTCAAGCTGTAAGCTTGAGACAAAGCTGAATCTCACACGGCCCCGCGGGCTCCTGCCAAAGCCACTATCCCGCATCCCACCCCGCGGGGCGTTTCCCTCAGACCGCCGTTCCCTGGCCCTCCATCCTCTCCTACAGCCGACTCCAATATCGAATCCAGCTGGATTTCCTCCAGCCTCTGCACGCTCGGTAAGCTCGATCTCAGCGCGTTTCGCTCTCGGATTGAGTTGCTTGGCTTGGATGGCTCAGATCGGACTATCCATCCTTCAAGGCCCCGTGAGCGGCGCGCACCTGTGTCATTATCCAAATCTTGCCTCAGCGCCTTGATTTTTTCCGCGCAGGGTGCTATCATAGTTGCATGAAATGAGACGCCGTCTCATTATGCGAGACAGAGCAGCCAGAGGACCTTACAGTAGCTCTTTCTCGCCCTCCGATCCCACGGTGATTTGATAAGACAGTCGGCACGGCATATAGCTGAACATGTGATGCAATAACAAGTTCCTCGGCGCCTGATTGCGCTCGTCAGGGCGTCGCAAGTCCAAATGTCTGAATAAGGATTGAGAGACATCATGTCAGAAGTGCGTCTTGCCGCCTATCAATTGGTTGAGTATCTTGAACAACTCGGCGTTGAGGTCATCTTTGGTCTGACTGGCCATACCGTGATCGGGTTCCTCGATGCCATCGGCCACAGCAAGAAGATCCGCTATGTTTCCGCCCGCCATGAGCAGGTCGCCGCACATGCTGCCGATGGTTATGCGCGCGCATCCGGAAAACCGGGTGTGCTGATGACGCACCTGGGGCCCGGGCTCACCAACGCCGCCACAGGTGTCGCAAACGCCGCCCTCAACTCGATCCCCATGGTGGTGATCGCAGGCGATGTTCCCTCTTATTACTTCGGCCGCCATCCACATCAGGAAGTGAATCTCCACATGGACGGAGATCAGTACGAGATCTATCGCCCATTCTGCAAACGCATCTTCCGTGTGGACCGCATCAACGATTTTCCCCGCATCGTCGAGCGCGGCATTCCATCTATCTCAGACCGGCCGACCGGGGCCTGTGCTTGTCGACGTCCCGATGGACATGTTCTCGACCGACCTGCCGGTCGGTGCGTTTGCAAAATTCCCCACGCCGATCGTACAGCCTACTATCGACCCTGCGACCGCCGAGCGGGTCGCTCGCGCCCTTGCAGAAGCGCAGAGACCCGTCTTATATGTAGGCGGAGGGGTTCACGGGGCGCATGCGAGCGCAGAACTGACTGCATTGGCCGAGGCGTTGGAAGTGCCTGTGGCCCATACGCTGATGGGCAAGGGCACCATGAGCGACGCCCACCCGCTGCTCCTCGGTATGACCGGCTTCTGGGGTACTCCGATTGCCAATGACACCTGTCGCACGGCAGACCTCATTGTGGCGGTCGGGACCCGATTAGCAGAAGCGAACTCCAGCTCCTGGGATCCGCGCTATACCTTCGCTATTCCTCCTACCCGCCTGATCCACATCGATATCGATCCCGCGGAGATCGGCCGCAACTTTTGCACCGAGTTGGGAGTTGTCGCTGATGCCAGGAATGCCCTGGGCGTGATCGCCAGCGCGGCGAAGCGGCTGCCCCGTCCCGAGCGAGGCGACCTGCGGGAACGAATCGCCAAGGGACGCGCAGACTTTGCAGCCAATTGGCTGGACCAGTGGAACTCGAACCAGTACCCGATGCGTCCGGAGCGGATATTGGCAGAAGTTCGAAAGGCATTACCTGAAGACGGGATTTTAGTGACAGACGTGGGGTGGAATAAGAACGGCGTGGCACAGCAATTTCCCATCACTATTCCAGGAACATTCATTACTCCCAGTGGCCTGGCGACCATGGGCTTTGGACCCGCAGCCGCCATTGGAGTCAAGATCGCCCGGCCCGACCGGGCTGTTCTGGCTCTCGTAGGCGATGGGGCCTTCAGCAGCCATATGTCTGTCATCGCTACTGCCATGGAGGCAGAGGTCCCCGTGGTCTGGGTCGTCATGGACAACGCGGCATTCGGGACCATCGCCGGTCTCGAAAAGGCCCACTACGGCTGGGCTTTTGGCAACCTGTTCGAAATAGAGGGCAAGGAATATCGGGTTGCATACGCCGACGTGGCTCGTGCCTGTGGAGCACGGGGTGTGATGATCGAGAAAGCGGAAGATCTCGGTCCAGCGCTTCGTGAAGCCCTGGCATCCGGAATCCCGACCGTGGTCCATGCCCCCATGGAAAACATCCCAACGCCCACGCCCGGATATTGGAATATCAACGACATCTACCGCAGGGGTGCATAGAAGCTGCAGGCAGTGGATGCTGAGTCGCCATCAGAGGAGGTGCCCATCGTAGCAGACGCATGAAATTTGATGCATTCAGGTTGCTTGACTTCAACATCATTCGAGGAGATCACAGAAGGAGAATCACTATGAGACTCAAAGGATTGTACGTCCTGTTGGTCCTAGGCCTATTGCTCGCTTCTTGTGCACCCCAGGCCACCCCCACCGCGGCGCCGGCAACCCAGGCACCCGCCGCGACCCAGGCGCCTGCTGCCACAGAAGCTGCTACCGCGGCGGCTGCCTGTGACAAGCCCATCAAGATCGCCATCATTGGAGCTATGAGCGGCACCAATGCTGTGCTCGGTGACTGGATGAAGAAAGGCGTTACGCTGGCGATCGAGCAGAAGAATGCAACCGGCGGCGTGCAGGGCTGTAAGGTTGAGCTCGTCGTCTATGATGATGAAGCCGATCCCACGAAATCCGTCGGCTTGGCCCAAAAAGTTGCCACGGAAGATAACGTGACGGCGGCTTGGGCAACGACCAACAGTAGCTCCGCTTTGGCCGATATCCCGATCTTCCAGCAATATAAGATCCCGCAGCTCACCAACGGGACCAATGTAACCATCACTCAGAAGGGCAGCCCGTTCATCTTCCGGGCGAATCCTGCCGGTCCGGCCTACGAAGACCCGCTGGTGGACTATCTCGTGAAGCAGGGCAAGACAAAGTTCTCCATCATCGGCGATAACGCTGCCTATGGTAAGGGCGAAACCGACTATCAGACGGCCGCTCTAAAGCGCAACAACTTGGAGCCCCTCGATGTAGAGGAATTCGGCATCGACGACAAGGACTTCACGGGACAACTGACCAAGATCTTCCAGGGCGATCCGGAAGTGCTGCTCCTGGCTGCCTCTGAGGTTGCCGGAGGTCTCGTGGCCAAGCAGGCGCGCCAGCTCGGCTTTACGGGCATCATCGCCGGCGGCTCTGCCATGGGCACTCCGAAATTCATCGAAACCGCGGGCGACGCGGCCGAGGGCGTGTATTTCACCTCACCTTATCCGGGGAACGCTGCGAACGACCAGACCAAGGCCTTTGCCGCGGCGTACAAGGCTCGCTGGGGAGATGACCCCGAAGTACACGGCGCCAACACCTACGATGGCACGAACATGCTCCTGATGGCGATGGAGAATGCCAAACCGCTCACGCCCGAGAATGTGGCGGCAGAGCTGCACAAGGTCTGCAACTACAAGGCTCTTCAGGGCGAGTTCTGCTATGACCAGAACGGTGAAGGCATCAAAGTCACCAACCTGGGTATCATCAAGGGTGGTCAGCTGACCTATCTACCTTAATAGGATTGGATTAGACCACTCTCGAGGGCGAGAGCATCGCCCTCGAGAGTGGTATGCTCGAATGAATTGCCTCGTCCGGGCGTGAGAAAGGAATAATCCGATGCATGGTACCAGCATATTCATTCAGACCCTGATTGGCGGCATAGGGATCGGCAGCCTCTATGCCCTGATCGCGTTGGGTTATTCCATGGTGTATCGCTCGATGGGCTTGGTGAATTTCGCCCACGGCAGCATTTACATGGTGGGGACATATCTTGGAATCATCTGGTATCGCGGTATGGTACTTGGCGTGCATCTGCCATACCCGATTGCCTTCATACTCGGCGTCCTGCTGACCGCGGGCGTCGGGATAATTCTTGAACGGATCTTTCGCCCACTATCGAAACTGGACTTGATGTTCATGCTCTTAGGCACGATTGGTTTGGGGTATGTGCTGGATAACCTGTTCGTGATTATTTTCGGGGCGGAGGGCTTTGCGGTCAATTCCCCGCTTCCCAACACGCCAATTATCATTTTCGGCATCCGGATACTGCCCCAGATGTTGCTTGTCATCGGTGTCTCTGCACTGCTAATGATCGGGTTACAGATATTCCTGGCGACGACCAAGACCGGCAAGGCCATGCGCGCCTCGGCTATGGACCATGACATTGCCAGTGCAATGGGCATCCCCGTCAATCGCATGAATGCGCTGACTCTCGCCATTGGGTCCGGGCTGGCGGCAGCCGCGGGGATCCTGGCTGCGCCCATTGTGTATGTCAATCCGGCGATGGGTGCCGCGGTGGGGCTCAAGGGATTTGCCGCAGCCATCCTCGGCGGGCTGGGGAGCATCCCGGGGGCCATCGCAGGCGGTCTTGTGTTTGGGGTCCTGGAGGCCATCGGGGCGGGCTACATCTCCTCTTCCTACACGCGCGGTATCGCCTTCGTCGTGATGGTGATCGTGCTCATGGTTAAGCCGTCGGGCATCGTTGGGGAAGTGACCGTCGAGAAAGTCTAGGCAGTTCAGTTCGACGCGAGTTGCCGGAGGGTTAATGAAGAGATCTAGGGTTTTGCGGGCGGTGCTGTACGCCATGGGAGGCTTGGTGCTGCTGGTATTCCCGTTGCTTGCACCGAACCGCTATCAGGTTCATATCATAAACATGGCTGGCATCTATATCCTTGTCAGCCTGGGTCTGAACCTGGCGATGGGATATGCAGGCCAATTTAACCTGGCTATGGGGGCGCTGTGGGGGGTGGGGGCGTACACCGCTGCGATACTCAATACCCGCCTCGGGCTTCCGTTCTGGATCAATCTGCCGGCTGCTATCGTCGTGACCGGACTGTTCGGTGCGTTGGTGGGCTTGCCATCGCTGAAAGTCAGGTCTCATTACCTGGCGATCGTTACGATCGGCTTGGGCGAAGTGATCAATATCATCCTTGTCCAGCAGGAGGGGTTCACTGGCGGCGCGCTGGGCATCGGCAGCATCAAGATGCCGAGTTTCTTTGGAATCCCCATTGACAACGATGAGCGGTTCTACTACATCATTGTTGTAGTCGTGATCCTCGGCTTCCTGTTGGCACGGCAGATGCTCGCCAATCGCATCGGTCGGTCATTCCGCGCGATCCGCGATGACTACCAGGCAGCCAAGGCAATGGGCGTAAACACAGCCTACTACCAGATCCTCGCATTTGTCATCAGTGCCGGCTATGCCGGTGCGGCAGGGGCTTTGTTTGCTCACCTCAACACCTACATCAGTCCTGACATCTTTGAATTCAAGTCTACACTGTTCGTGATGACGATGACGATGGTCGGTGGCATGGGGAGCCTTACCGGATCCGTTGTCGGCGGGTTGGCGCTGCCTGTCCTGCAAGAGTACCTCCGGGTCATCAAGGACTGGCAGCTGGTCGTTTACGGTGTTGCCATTATGGTGGTTGTACTCTTTATACCGGGAGGAGTGATCGAGCTCGCCCGGAGAATTGAACGTTGGCGCGCCGGTCGATTGATCTCGCCCAGTAGAAAAGAGCCGGACCGGGTGCAAGTGGAGGAGCCGCATGTTCCTGGAAATTGAAAACATCACCATGCAATTTGGCGGCCTCATCGCGGTGAACGACTTCTCCATGAGCGTCCCCAAGGGCGGGATCCATGGCCTCATCGGGCCAAATGGCTCGGGCAAAACCACCATATTCAATGTACTCTCGGGATATTACAAGCCAACTCGCGGCGAGGTGCTCTTCGAAGGCAAAAAGGTTTCCGGATTGCCCGCACATCAGATAACTGCCGCGGGATTTGCCCGGACATTCCAGAATTTGAGATTGTTCAGCAGCATGACCGTCCTTGATAATGTGCTGGTCAGTATGGGACATCATGCAAAGACCGGCATATTCGAGACGATCTTTAACCCGGTGGCCGTCGGACACGAGGAGCAGGAATTTCACGAGAAAGCAATGGCGTTGCTGGACTTGCTTGACGTGGCTAACTTCGCCGGGGACCTTGCGACTAGCCTGCCCTATGGGCATCAGCGGCGGGTTGAGATCGCCCGGGCCCTCGCGAGCCAACCCAGGCTGCTGCTCCTGGACGAGCCGGCCGCCGGTCTCAATGACCTGGAGACGGAGCATCTTCGACAGATCCTGTTGCGGATTTTAGAACTCCGGCGTAACGATCCTGCTGGTCGAGCATGACATGAAGCTGGTTATGGAAACCTGTGGGACGATTACGGTTCTGGATTATGGTAAGAAGATCGCGGAGGGTACGGCGACTGTGGTTGCCAGTGACCCCGTTGTGATCGAGGCTTACCTGGGGCAGGAGGAGACGCAGTGATCGCCGTTGAAGATCTCCATGTCTATTATGGCCACATACATGCCGTCAAGGGCATTTCCTTTGAGGTGCGCCAGGGCGAGATCACTACCCTGATCGGGGCAAACGGGGCCGGCAAATCCACCACGATTAAGACGGTCTGCGGCTTGCTGCATCCGAGGACCGGCACGATTTGTCTCAACGGCAAATACATTGAGAAGATGGATGCCAACCAGATTGTTCCCCTTGGAGTTGGACTGGTGCCCGAAGGACGGCGCGTCTTCTCGGTCCTGACCGTCGATGAGAACCTCGAAATAGGCGCATATCATCGCTCCGATAAGAGTGAAATTGCCAATGACAAGGAAAAGATGTATAAGCTTTTCCCTCGCATTAGCGATCGCCGAAAGCAGCTCGCGGGCTCATTGAGCGGTGGGGAACAACAGATGCTGGCTATCGCCCGCGCCCTTATGGCAAGGCCGCAACTGCTCGTGATGGATGAACCGTCGCTTGGACTGGCACCATTGCTCGTGAAGCAGGTGTTTGAGACTATTGAGCACCTCAACAAGGAAGGCATGACGATCCTGCTCAGCGAGCAAAACGCGCGCGCTGCATTAAAGATCGCCCACCGTGGCGTGGTTATGGAAACCGGCAAGATCGTATTCTCCGATACGGCAGAGGCATTGCAGGAAAATCCGGTCGTTCGGCAATCCTATCTGGGTATCGGCTGACAACTCTGTGGAGGCAACATGGGCCAAATCAAGGTGCTGTTTCCGTTCAAGGATGGCGAGCAGATCTGGCTGGGGCTGGATACGCCCGGCTTTCGGCGCAAAGTCTTTCGCACGGTTAGCAAGGAACTGGTCAACTCAGAGTTCATTGTTGCGGGTCTGACCGTATTTGAGCCCGGCGAGTTCTCTGCCTGGCATAATCACGCCGATTTGGAAGAGCTCGATATCATCATCCGTGGCTGTGGCACGTTAAAGGACGGTGACGACCTGGTTCCCTTCAAGCAAGGGGAATGGATGTTCATCCCGAAGGGCGTGTTTCACCAGCACCAGAACACCGGGGATGAGCCCATGTGGCTGATCTGGATGTACACACCGCCCGGAGAACTACCAAAAACGTAGTCGTCTGAAGACAACGAACCGGCAGGCTGCCGCCGCGATCATCGGTCGACGGTCTGGACTCTCGTTTGATTGGCGGAAGATGAAAGCAGCCCTACTACTCGCGCCACAACAAATCCAAATACGAGACGCCGCCCGCCCCGAGGTGGGCGGAACGGACGTCTTGATCGAGCCAATCCAGGCAGGGATCTGCGGTTCGGATGTTTCCCTGTTCCAGGGCCACCGTACGGCTCCGGCCTATCCGTTGCTGCTTGGTCACGAGATGGTCGGGCGCGTGGTTATCGTAGGCCGCGACGTAACGACCCTATCCGTGGGGCAACGCGTGATCGTCGAGCCAAACTATCCATGTGGAACCTGCCGATTCTGCCGTTCCGGGCGGGGCAACATCTGCCCCTACAAACAGAGCGTGGGCGTCACGATATCCGGCTGTTTCGCCGAGAGCTTTGCCGCGCCGGCGGAATTCGTCTGGGCAATTCCGGACCTCATCTCCGATGATGATGCCGTCGCGATAGAGCCCCTGGCGGTGTCCCTGCATGCCCTCTGGCAGTCCGGCGCTCAATTGGGCGACACGGTCGCTGTGATCGGTTGTGGCGCAACGGGTCTGCTGCTGATCCAGGCGGCCGTTGCGCAGGGCATGCGGGTCTTTGCGCATGACAAGGTCGAAGGCAAGATCGAAATGGCCCGAAAACTCGGCGCTCAAGTTCGTCCGGGCGCGGATCCCGCTACCGTGTGGCGCGATGCGGATGTTGCCACCGTCTTTGAATGTGCAGGCGCCTCGGCGACGGTTGAACTGGCGTTGAGCGCCGTGCCGCGCGGGGGGCAGGTTGTGCTGCTGGGCCTCTCATCGACCCAGGCTAACTTCCAGCCACTGCGGTTCGTGCGCGAGGGTCTGCGCGTAAGCGGCTCTATCATCTACAATCATCCGCACGACTTCGGCACAGCCATCAGTCTGGTCGAGCGCAAGGTGCTATCCCCAGGCAGGATCGTCTCGCACCGGTTCCCCTTCAATGATATCCCCCACGCCCTGGAGGTTGCCGGCACGGGCGAGGCGGGCAAGGTACTTCTGGACATGAGATCCTAGCTCACACGCCTTCACCTCGCGGAATAGGTCAGGCCCGGGCATGTTGCCCGGGCCTGGCTGATTTTATGCAGGACTGCGATGGAGGGAGCTGCGCTCAGCAGCCAGCCACCTGGCCTTGCGAGCCTGGCCCGCCTTTGTTATCAGCCTTGCTATCAAGGTGCCACAGCAGGGCCTGCAAACCGGCGAAATAGCTCCAGCGGCCAAAGCCGGCGCACACGCCCAGGCAGACCGGGGCGATCACCGATTTGTGGCGGAACTCATCACGCGCATGCACGTTGGACAGGTGCACTTCCACGACCGGCAATTTGACCGCAGAGATCGCGTCGCGCAGCGCGTAGCTATAGTGGGTATAAGCCCCGGCGTTGAACACGATCCCGGCTGCCGATTGGAACGCATCGTGGATGGCGTCCACCAGCGCGCCTTCTGAATTCGATTGGAAATCGCGCAGCTCGACCCCGCGTTCGCTTGCATACGTCTTCAGTTCGCTCACAATGCTGGCAAGCGAGTCGGCCCCGTAAACAGACGGTTCGCGGATGCCCAGCATGTTCAAGTTGGGTCCGTTCAGCACCAGGATGCGATACTTGCTCATCTGGCTCTCCTTCTGCAAGCTACAGCGCTTCCGTGTTGTAGAACTCGCCGAAGAGTTCCTGTTCCGTCGGGCGATCCTCCGGGATCGGCCTGCTCACCCAGGTGACGTTCATGTAGTGCTTGAGGTGGATGTTCTCCGAGGTGATATTGCCGCCCCATGTTCCACAACCCAGGCTGGAGGTCATGGGCATCCCGTTGTTGAATGCCCCGGCATTCGCTTTGGACTGGGGCTGGCGTACCATGATACGGCTCACGGGAGCTACAAGCGCCAACCGGTTTACATGATCATCGTCAAAGGAGTATATGCCGCAGGAGTGCCCTTTTCCGCCCACCTCAAAGATCTGTTGTACCATCTTGAGCGCATTCTCAAATCCGCTGTATTTGAAGATCGAAAGCACGACGCATAGCTTCTCACTCGAGAAGAGATGGTCCTTGCCGATATGCTCTTCCTTGACGATCAGGAACTTGCAGTCCGGGGCGATCGAGAAGCCGGCACGCTCTGCAATTCGTTGCGCGGAGATGGCGATGGTGTCGGACGTGCGATGGCCTTCGCCGTCCCAGAGCGCTGCCTGGAGCTTCTGCTTTTCCTCTTCGGAAACCAGGTAGCCGCCTTCCTTCTGGAGTTGCGCCAGGAAGCGGTCGTAGATCGTTGCTTCGACGAGCAAGTTGCCGTCGGCGGAACAGCCGGATCCAAAGTCTGAGGTCTTGCTCATGCGGGTGTTGCGAGCCGCATCTTCGATGTCGGCGGTCTCGTCGATCACCATCGTGGAATTGCCCGCGCCTACCCCGAGTGACGGTGTGCCCGAGCTGTAGGCGGCTCTCACCATTTGCTGACCACCCGTCGCCTGGACCAGATCGCAGATCGCCATCAGCTCCTGCGAGAGCGGAATGCTCGGATTCTCAACACACTGGAACAGATCCTCGGGAGCACCTTCGCGCTTCAGGGTCTCGCGCATCACCTGAACCATCTCGAAAGTGGTCTTTTTGCTCCGCGGGTGCGGTGCAAAGATGACCGCGTCGCGGCACTTCATCGCGAAAATCCCCACTCCCGGGGGGGTTAGCTCAGGGTTCGTCGTGGGGACGATGGAAGCCACCACCCCGACAGGCTTCCCATATTTCACGATGCCTTTCTCAGGGATCTCTTCGATGACGCCCACGCTCTTTTGCCGCAGAACATCCCTCAGGATGCCCATGATCTTGAACCGCTTGCTGACACGCCCGGCGGGATCGCCCAGCCCGCTCTCTTCAACACCCAGCACGGCGATCCGGGTGAAGGTCTTCTCATTGGCCGTCGCCCAGCCGAGAGCCTGGCACAGACGATCCACGCGCCTCTGGTCATAATTCTCGACTTCTCTCTGCGCTCGCCTGGCCCGGGCCAGCAGGTCGGCGGCATATGCTTTTTCTTCCGGGGTAATGGATCGAGCCATGGGAATTGCCTCCAGCGAAAACTCTCGTTAAGGTGTCGACAATGGGCGTGCTTCCTAGGGAACAACGAGCTCGCGCTCTACGGGTCCGTCGTAGCTGTAATCCAGGGGGTCGATCACGCGCATGGGCGGCATCCGTGTGATTTCTTCCTCTGCATGAGCAAGAATGCCGGTGATGCGCGCCACCATGAATAACGCATTCGCCAAATTACAGGGAAACCCGATCTCGCAAAGGATGGCAGCAACGGCGCCGTCGATATTGACAGGGATTTCCTTCTTCGTGCTCCGATGGAGAGCGCGGGAGATGGCATCTGCAGCGCTCAGGAAGTCACCATGCACTCCTGCTTCCCTGGCCAGATCGAACAACTTCGCCAGGCGCGGGTCCACCGCCTTATGTTGTCGATGGCCGAAACCGGCGATCCTGCGCTTGGCGGCATGCCATTCTGCCACCATCTGATCAGCAGCAGCATCCATGGAAGCCGCCTTGGATGTCCGTGCCAGTGCCACCACCTGTGAAATTGCCTGCATGGAATCTTCAACGGCGGCCCCGTGGTACTTGTTCAGCGTGAGGAGACCGGCTGCTGCCGCGGCTCCCAGGGGCGCTCCGCCGGAGGCAGCAGTTCTGGCTGCCAGTACCGAGGGTGTCACCGGGCCATGATCGATGCTGGCGACCATGAGCGCGTCAATAAGCTTTGCAATGCGAGGCTCCGGAAGCTCTCCCGTGAACAATAGATACAGCACAGAAGGAAAGGGTACGGATCCAATGAGCTGGATGAGGTCGTATCCGCGAATCTTGATGCCTTGTTCGGTTGTCTCAGAGATTTCTGTCATCCAGTGGTACTTGCCCATTTTGCCTTCCCTCGTCTAGCCAGATTTGGTTGGAACGGACGATCCCATGGCTGCAGACAGACGTGTGGTTGCACGGACCACCAGCTCGGCATAGCTCAGCAACTTCTGTTTCGTGAAGCGCGTCGTCGGTCCGGAGATGTTGATCGCCGCCAGGATCCGATTGCTCGCGTCGAAAACCGGCGCGGCAACACTGGAAGCGCCTTCCACCCGCTCGCCTTGGCTGATCGCGTGCCCCCTCTTCTGGATCAGCGCCAGCTCATCCTTGAGTGCTCGCAGATCGACAATTGTCTTTTCGGTTAATCTGTCGAGCTGCATGTTCTTGAGAATGTCATCGCGCTTCTCAGGCGAAAGAAATGCCAGCAGCACCTTGCCGGAAGCTCCTGCGTACAGGGGCATTCGCTCGCCCACCCGCGCTACCATGCGCACGGTCTGCGGACTCTCAAGTCGCTCGATACACAGGCGTGTGCTGCCATCCAGTAGGTACAGACTCACGGTCTCCCGGGTTGCTTTGTAGAGCTCCTCCATATAAGGCCGGGCTTCTGCGCGCAGATCCAGGTTGCTCATATAGACGGCGCTCCAGCTAAGCACCTTCGAACCCATGCGGTAGCGGTGGGATTCTTTGTCCTGCGTGAGAATCCCAAGCGTCATCATGGTGGTAAGCATCCGGCCTACCGTGCTAGGGTGCAGTTCCAATTGGCGTGCAATTTCCCTCACGCCCAACTCAGGCTGGCTGGTGCCAAAGCAGTCCAGAATGGCAATCGCTCGGTGCAGGCTTTGGGTCTCGTTGGCAGGCATGTTGATCCTTGTCTCAATATGAGAGACGCCGTCTCATTACTGGATTATAATGGGGTTGCCGGGAAATATCAAGGCTCTGACGTCTGAGCCAGGCGGCCCTTGTTCCCCGCCAGCAGGTATCATCATGATAACCCTATGGAGAACCCTCGCCGTGGACCTTCGGTGAAAACTATGCCGCTGCCTGCAGCGCCCGCGAAGCTGCTTGCATCCTATGCGGCTCTCGGAGTGGGAACGCTGGCTCTGAGTTTCGCAGCCATGTACATTCGCTGGGCGCAGGCCCCAGGCGTAGTGACTGGATTTTATCGCTTGTTGTTCTCCACGGTCATATTGGTGCCCGTGCTGCTCCTGCAGCAGCATTCGCCGAGCCGCCACACCTGGCGAGACATGCTTCCGCCCATCCTTAGCGGAATGTGCATGGCAGCGAATTTCGCCCTCTGGAACACGTCTCTGTCGTACACTACAGTAGCAAATGCATCTATCCTGGGGCAGATCTCTCCCCTTTGGGTGTGCGTCGCCGCGTGGCTTCTCTTCCGGGAGCGGCTTACCGGGTATTTCTGGATCGGCCTGATAGTCATCTTCATTGGGCTGGTGGTCATCACGCACGCATACTCGCCCTCAAATGCTCATCTGGGTCTCGGCGACATAATGGCCGCGGCTGCTTCCATCTTCTCGGCTGCCTATATCCTGATAACGCAATGGGGACGCAGGCGCCTCGATGCCTTGACCTATGTGTGGGTCAATGGCGCAAGTGCGACCGTGTGGACGTTGCTGATCACTTTGGCGCTAAAATACCCACTGTGGGGCTTCCCGGCACAAACCTGGCTGATCTTCGGCGCGGCCACGATCACTACGCAGATCATTGGTTATCTGGCCATTTCATTTTCCCTGGGCAGGTTGCCTGCATCGCTCGTCGCACCCACTCTGAACCTGCAGCCGGTGTTGACGATAATCCTGGCGATCCCGTTATTAGGGGAGTCCCCTACTTTCGTTCAGGCAGTCGGATGCCTCATTGCCCTCGCCGGCGTCTATTTGATCAATCGCTCTTACCAGCACAGGACGACGTCGCCATCGCCGATCAAGACTCAGTAGTCGCCACGGAGGTCCTTTGAAACCACTTGAGCATGTACGTGTGCTGGATCTGTCTCGCCTCATCGCCGGAGGATTGTCGGGCATGCTATTGGCTGACTTTGGGGCCGATGTGGTGAAGGTGGAACGACCCGGCCTTGGCGATCCGCTCCGAACATGGACAACCGAGGGCGTGCCCTTCTGGTGGAAGGTTTATGCCCGCAATAAGCGTCTGATTACGCTGGATCTTCAGAGTGTGGAAGGGCAGGAGATCTTGAAGCAGCTCCTCCCACGCTTTGATGTTCTGACCGAATCGTTCATTCCAGGAACGCTCGAGAAGTGGGGCCTCGGTCCAGACACATTACTTTCTATCCATCCTGCCTTGGTTATGGCGCGCATCTCGGGGTGGGGGCAGACGGGCCCTCGCAGCCAGTCCCCCGGGTTTGGTACGTTGGTGGAGGCAGCGAGCGGCTTTGCGGCAATGAGCGGCGAAGCCGGCAGTCCGCCGTTGCTTCCGAGCTTCCCGGTCGCCGACATGGTGACGGGCCTCTACGTTACGAACGCGATCATGTTTGCCCTCTACCATCGCGACATGCATGGCGGCAAAGGGCAGGTTATCGACGCGTCCCTTTTCGAGTCACTCTCGTCGGTTCTTGGCCCCTTGCCGGCTGAGTATGCGGCCTTGGGGAGGGTGCGCCAGCGCCAGGGTAGCAAAGCGCGCAATGCGGGTCCGCGCGGCGTATTTGAAACAAGCGATGGACGGCTGGATCGCTCTTGATGCGTCGACGCCGAAAATGACCAAACGCCTCTTTGAGGGCTACGGCTTGGGGAATTTGCTGGACGATCCCCGGTTCGCGGATAATGAGTCGCGAGTCCGCAACGCACCGCAATTCGATGCGCTGCTCACCGCGAACATTGGGAAGCGGACGCTGACTGAGAACCTGCGAATCATCAAAGACAACGGCCTCACCGCCATGCAGGTCCAGAGCATCGCAGACGTCGAACACGATCCCCAGTGGAGCATTCGCCAGTACTTTCGCGATGTGAGCGATCCGGCGCTTGGAAAGGTTCGCATGCACGGCGTCGTCCCTGTGCTGTCAGCCACGCCGGGCGATATCCGCTGGACTGGCGGTGAGCTGGGCCGCGACAACGCGCAGATCTATGGCGACGAGCTTGGCCTCTCTGAGCAGCGTCTGGATGAGTTGCGCACGGCCGGCGTCATCTGAGTTCGGGCTTACAACGTCCAAAATTCCCGCCGCGCGAGTTTCGCTCTCCGGCCATCTGTATTCACGCGTACTCGTCGAGTATCCGTGGCGATCTCTACTCCTCGCCAGTCCGTGACTTAAGACCAGCTGAGACACCGAGAACTGAGGCAATTACGCCAGCGATGACGTCGTTCCATAGTCCGGCGGTGATGACGGGATACTGCAAAATAAAGGAACCGATGATCAACCATACGCCGGCAAAGACGGCGATCCAGTTCATGGCCTTGGCCATATCAGCATTGCTTGTCCGCGCCGCCCAGGCACCGACGATCATTAAAATAAGTCCGACGATTATATGATTCCAGACGAAGGGCTGGATCTTGCCAAAATCTGGAACGAAGAGAGCAGCGATGTCGCCAAACTCCCAAAGTCCGCAGAGCGCAATGATCCAGCTCAAAATTCTCATCGACAACCTCGAGCTCTCGATCTGGACAGTCGGCCAGGCGTTGAAATCATAGCTGTTGACATTCACTCTCCCTGCACCAGGTGGTTGCTTCCACACGAGGATGAGTTTTCAGGGGCGTAAGTTTCTCATGATGCTTCGCTCATCACAGAAACGTTCAGAACCCCTGACACGGAGCGTTAATTATGGCGCGACGGGTCAGGGGTTCTGCTTGGAAGCCGAAAAGAGATTGTGGCGAACCTCTTCTAGTGGATCTGCGAGAACACCCGCCAGGCCAGCGCGATTTCGAGCACACCTCGCAGGAACACGATTACAGCCACCGACTCCAGCCAGAGGACCACGTCAGGCTGGTACAGGACCAGCATGATCCAGGACGGGACCTCGAGCACTACGTATAGCAGTGCCAGCGGCCAGGCAAAGTGTACGAGTGCGATCAGCGCAGTGCGAGAGGTCAGGTCTGACCAACCGGCGATGCCGTGCTGCGCCAGCTGCCCGTACCAGTAGGGGAGGCGCACCAGCGATAGGATCAGCACGCCGGTCAGCGCCAGGATTACCAGATCGACGATCAAAGACACCTGCCGCTGACCCATCCCCTGCGTGGGCATGGGCCGGCCGGTGGTCAGACTCAGCAGGGTATGCGCCATGCCGCGCGTGGTGATGAGGGCGCTGAATAGTATCGTTGGATCTCGATCTCCGCTCCATAGGGAGTGCACGATCTCGGAGAACGACCGCGCACCCAGGGAGGCAGTGCTGCGGGAGGAAGATAACCCATCCAGCGCGCTCATCGCATTGGCGGCGACGAACACCCCCACATGCTCCTGCGGATCGATGAAGACCGAGCTTTGGTAGTTGCCGGTGGCGCCATCGTGGTTGATGAGCCGGTGCCCGTCGATGCGCACCAATTCCCAGCCCATGCCGTACGTGCCGGAGGGCGGCTCGGCCTGCATCAATTCCATCCCCTGCGGCGAGAGCACCGACCTATCCCGGTAGCGTCCGCCGTTTACCTGGGCGAGCAGATAGTGCGCCATATCCTCCGCGCTGGCTATGGCAAACCCGGCCGGGAGATTGGCGCGGTTAAATGGCAGCGTCACCGGGACGGGAAACCCGAGCACCCAGCGATACCCCGTCGACATGCCATGCTGCATGGCTTCGTCTTGTGAAACATAGCTGTTTCTCATGTCAAGTGGGGCGAAGACATGCTGCTGGATGTACTCTTCATAGGACTGCCCCGACACAACCTGCAGGATCATCCCCAGCGTCGCAAAGTTGGCGTTGGAGTAACCAAAGGATTGCCCGGGCGGGAAGACCGGTTTCATGGTCGCGATCAAACGCACGTGGCGCTCGATCGCATCGGGCTGGTCCGGCCATCTCCAGGTGACCATTGTGGGAGCCTGCGGAAGCCCGCTGGTCTGGTTGACGAGCATCCGCACGGTGATCTGGGCCGAGCTCTTTGGATCGGCATTGCGAAACCAGGGAATGTAACGCTGCACCGGCGCATCGAGCTCGACCTTGCCGGCCTCTACCAGTTGCATCACAGCCAGCGCTGTCATCGACTTCGTGACCGAGCCGATGAGGAATGGTGTCTGGGGAGTGACAGGACGCCCGGACTGATCCGCCTGGCCGTAGCCCTTCAGGTAGACGATCTGATTGCCTTTCACGATCGCCAGGGCTAATCCTGGAATACGCTCTGAACGCATTCGGGCAGTAACATAGTCATCAATGGTTTTATAGTCCGATGGATCGCTGCTCGCAACGGTGTTCCTCTGGAGAGGGATCATCCCCGCCAGCATTAGGCATAACCATTGCGTAACAAACGTATGAGCTTTCATCTGAACCTCTTCTTTTACTTCACCCGGTTTAACCTGCGGGGTGAAGGTGGTGAGCGCAGCGCCTCATTTCTTCATGGAGCTGATTTTGCGGCCACCGCGCCCGTCGCTTCGGCCTCTTCAGCCTCGATTGAAGCATCTGGCTCTTCAGCAGGCCGCCTTTTTTGTATGTCCCGGGAAAGCTCGGACGGGACGATCAGCCTCACGCCATGTTCCCCGAATAAGTAGTCCCATGCCCAGTTGACCAGCACCACCAGTCGATTCCGAAACCCGATCAACCGGTAGATATGGAGCCCGACCCACATCACCCATGCGATGAATCCCCGGAATGAAAGTCCCCACAGGCGAGCCACGGCGGCGTTGCGGCCGATGACATCCAGTACGCCTGCATCATGGTAACGAAATGGTAAGGGGGCCTGGCCTGCCAGTTGCCCGAGGATGTTGCGGGCGGCTGCCGTTCCGCTCTGGATGCCCACCTGGGATACCATGGGAAGCGGATGTCCATCTTGTTCGACGCCGGCCGAGTCCCCGACGATATACGCTTCCGGATGGCCCGGCACCTGCAGGGTAGGAAGAACCTGTGCTTGATGACGACGGTTCATGGGCACTCGCCACAGCCCTCTCGGAACATTCCCTTCTACGCCGGCCGTCCAGATGACCGTCGAGCACGCAATTCGGCTTCCACCCTTTAGGAGGACTTCTCTCGGTCTGATCTCGACTAACTGAGATTTCAAGCGCACATCCACGCCCATCTTCACCAGACGCTTCAAAGCGTAGTCGGTCAGGGCTTCCGGCATCCCTTGGAGCAATTGGCCCGACGCCTCCACGAGCAGGACCCGCACCCTCCTGAAGTCAATGCCGGGGAAGTCTCTGTCCAGGGAACCATTGATCAGCTCCATCAACGCGCCGGCGAATTCGACTCCGGTGGGGCCGCCGCCGACGATCGTGAGAGTCAACCACTCCTCCTGCTTCTCCACATCGACCTCGCAAGCTGCGCGCTCAAAGCACTCCAAAATGCGATTGCGGATAACGACCGCATCATCCAGCGTTTTAAGAGAGTAGGCATATTCTTCTGCCCCGGCAATTCCGTAGTAGTTCGGCTTGCTGCCGAGGGCGATCACTAGATGGTCATAACCGACCTCGTGGTCGCGAGTCTTTACTACCTTGGTGTCAAGGTCTATGCTCTGCACGTCTCCCATATGGAAGCGCAGATTCGGTTGTCTCCAGAATATCTTCCGCAGCGGCTCCGCAATGTCCTCCGGTTCGAGCTCGGCCGCCGCCACCTGGTACAGCAGGGGAGTGAAGGTGTGGTAGTTGTGGCGGTCGATCAACAGGATGTCGACCGGGCTATCTACCAATGTGCGGGCAGCCCACAAACCCGCAAAACCGGCCCCAAGAATAACCACCTGTGGGCGCTCAGGATGGCCTGCTTTGGCCAGCTCCCTCTTCACCGGTGTGCGCTTGCCCATTCCCTTGGACATTGATTTCACTCTTTAGAGTCATTTCGTACTCTCCTATTCCGGCTCAGATCAATATAAGGATCGCGGCTCAATGCGTTGCTCGCCCATCCTCGCCGGGTGGGAGCCGTTTGACAAGGAGCACGGGGTTCCCCAGGTCGGGGAGCTTCTTCTTGCCAGACACTCACTCGTCCGCGATCCGCGGATCGCTTGGATGCCTTTCGGCGCTTCATAATTTCACCTGCCGCCGGAAACCAGGAGCAATGGAATGATCCCAAACGATAGGTTACTGATGAAGTGCGCTATGATCAGCGGGACCAGTCGGCCCTGGCGGCGGGCGATAAAGCCTGCTCCAAGACCCCACAGGAAGAAACCGGTGACATAAGCCAGCGCCGATGCTGGCGTGACGGCGAATACCACGTGTTGGAGGCTGAACCCTGCAGCGGTTACAAGGATGCCCAGCCAGATGCTGCCCGACGCCGCGATCAGGCCCGGTTGAGCGTAGCCTCGGTATTGCAGCTCCTCGATCGGCGGGTTGAGCAGCGGGAAGGCCACTGCGCTGACCACCGCTAACCATGTCGGCAGATTGAAGGAGAAGTCTGCATCGCCGACAAACACCGCCTCAAAACTTGCTGACGCCAGACTTCCGGTCAAGGTGGCAACGACCGCAAGAATCCCGGCCAGTAGCAGTGCGCCAAGCAGTAGTGACCATAGCAACCCCCAGGCGATATCCTTCAGCAACGTGCGCCGTCGAAGCCCTATCCTCTCGCCGAGGTCGAGGCCTTCGACTTTGCTGCGCCAGACCAGTAGCCCGAGACACAGCAGGTTGATGACCGTGAGAGTGAGGGTCGACCACGCAAGCCCTGCGGCGATGCCCACCGGGTGGCCCTCAAGCTGGTAGGCGAGAATCGCCGTGCCATTGCCGATCAGCACGAATGGCAGGCGAATGAAGGCCATGCACGCTGGCCAGAACCAACCGGCTTCTATTCTTCTTGCAGGAGCAGTCATCGATCCGCCGTCGCTGTAGTGCTCAGAGTTTGTGGAGAACATCTGGCGGGCCTGGCCGCTTTGCTCCCGGTTCCCACAAAAGATTTCCGCCGAGAATGGAATGGATCGAAAATTCGGCTATGTTCCTTATCCATGTTTGCGGTCTGGTTCTTGTATTTCTTTGACTATCTTTTGCATATTTCGTCTCTCTCTGCCTTGCTTCTGAAATTCGGTAGGCTGTGAGCCGGCAACAGCTGGCACAACGATAAAGAGACTGAATACGACCATCGTGCAGAAGGCGACGGCGATCCACCATGCCATATACCATAGGGTTGCAGTTATGCCCGTCAGCGTCAGGATAGTGCTCACAACCAGTAGGATGGGAGCAGAGAACAGGATGATCGATGGGTTGTCATGCCGCGGGCTGGCCGGCATCGGATCGGTTTTCGACATCTTTGGGCTCCTTTCGTTGTGTCCCCCGAACTTGGCATTGCGACTCATCTCAATTGAAACCAGATACGGAGGGCCCTACTGACGCCAGTTTTGCGGTCATTACAGGAGCAATCCCAGGCAATAGGTCGGCATATGTGGTTCGCTAATCTTGATCTATCTTTCAAAGTCCTGTCTCAATTTGCTTTTCTCCATCTCTTCCAGGATGCTGGCAATAGTCGTTCTCGGCAAGGTGAAGTGTCTTCAGCCAGTGTCGCACCCAAAACTGCCAAAATTCTATTGAGCAGCAGGCTGCAGCGAAGTCGTGCATACCATTAGCAGCCCAACCTCCGGCAGATGCGACGACGACAGATACTCTAATTGTCCACTTCTTATGACTTGACTATGGGCAAGCGCGCTCCACTCGGAGCGGTGTCCCTTTTCTTCATGTCCCCGGATCACGCCGCCTCGTAGAACGAGGATTGCGCTGCCGCGTTACGCAGTCTGGAAAGCTCATCTTCCTTAAATTTGGGTAAATTGCCGCTGGCCCTTGTGTTCGCAGCGCTGAATCAACTTAGTCGATCAAAATTCCCCCCGCAGACTGCCGCCAATCTCCACTATCTTGCCTCGCTACCCCGCGGGGCGTTGCCCGCCAAAAACCTCCCCGCGGCATCCCTCAACCACAACTCTCCCGCCGCATTCCAGGCTCGCCCCGCTGGGCGTTTCCTCCAGACCTCCTGTCCGCTGCCCGCGTGCATCCCCAATGGATGGCTAGAGTCAGGACCGCCCTCATATCAAACACGCGAATACCGACTCTCAATTCCCGTCTCCCGATTCCCAAGTCTCCTCCCTTTCCCTCTCCCCAAAAAGAATCCCATTCATCTCCGGCTATCTGTGTTCATCCGTGGTGATCTCTACTCATAGCCCTCGCACCTCCCCGAAACCAAAATCGACCCTCCTCCTCCCCCGTTGTAGATTATCATGTACCCACTTCCCACCACACCCGGAGGATCATGCCCCGCAATTATCTTGTCACCGGCGGCGCCGGCTTCATCGGCTCCAACTTCGTCCACCGCTTGCTCCAGCGCGGCGAAAACGTCACCATCTACGATAACCTCAGTCGCGCCGGCGCTCCCAAGAACCTCGCCTGGCTCGAGCAAACCTTCGGCAAGGACGCCTTCCGCCTCATCGTCGGCGACATCCGCGACGCCAACTCCCTCGCGCAGACCGCCCGCGGCATGGACGTCATAGCCCACCTCGCCGGCCAGGTCGCCGTTACCACCTCCGTCATCGACCCCCGTCAGGACTTTGAAGCCAATGCCCTCGGCACCTTCAACGCCTTGGAAGCCGCGCGCCTCTCCGGCTCAGATCCCGTCTTCCTCTATGCCTCCACCAACAAGGTCTACGGCGGCATGGAAGACGTTCCCATCGTCGAGGATGCCACCCGTTGGCGTTACGCCGATCTTCCCTTCGGCTGTTCCGAGTCCCAGCCCCTGGACTTTCACTCCCCCTATGGCTGTTCCAAAGGCACCGGCGACCAGTATGTCCGCGACTATGCCCGCATCTACGGCCTGCGTTCGGTCGTCTTCCGCCAGTCCTGCATCTACGGCCCGCGCCAGTTCGGCGTCGAAGACCAGGGCTGGCTGGCCTGGATGACCATCGCCGCGGTCACCGGTCGGCCCATCACCATCTATGGCGACGGCAAGCAGGTGCGCGACGTTCTGCACGTAGACGACCTCCTCAACGGCTACGACCTCGCCGTCGAGAAGATCGACCGCGCTGCCGGTCAGGTCTATAACATGGGCGGCGGCACGCGCAACGTCCTCGCCGTATGGTCCGAGTTTGGCCCGCTCCTCGAGAAGCTGCTCGGTCATAAGCTCACCGTCGCCCACGCCGATTGGCGCCCCGGCGATCAGCGCGTCTTCTACGCCGACTATCGCAAAGCCCAGGCCGAGCTTGGCTGGGAACCGAAGATCGACCTCGAAGACGGCATCGAGAACCTCTTCCACTGGGTCTCCGCCAACAAAGATCTCTTCTAGCCCCGCACGACCAACCGCCTCCACGCTCTTCCCTCCAAAAGAGTTTTCCCTTCGTGTCCTCGGGTTAACTCTTTTGCCTTGCTTCCCACATTGTTCTTCCCTCGCCGCTTCACCCCCATATATAGCCCTCCAGCCCCTTTTTCGTAGGGCAATCGCATTAGGAATTGCAACCCGCAAATGTGGGCATTCTTGGTCCCTGGCCGCCAAATCTGCTACCACTCAAAAGTTCTACAGCACCATTATGGGCCGTTGGTACCGACTGTCCCCAAATGTGTTCCAAATGCGATTGCCCTACCTTTTTCGCCTCGCCTTCCCATATATGTGCACGAATTGTTCGTTTTTCCCGTTGATTTCCATACGGTGCGCGATTCCGCCCGTAGTGCCACAATATATTGTGGCCTAACCTTGTCGCACATCCTCCTCTCCCCTGCTCCCCTCCCATTTGGCTGTATAATGCCCGGGTGCTAAAGCAAGCGAATAAGAAGGTGGAACCCATGCAGACGACCGCCAGAGTAGGATTAGCCGCCCGGCTCACCCAACGCTACACCCGGCAGGGACTTTGGTCCCTGTTTTTGATGTGCGCTTTTCCTCTCCATGCCTGGACGCTCATCCTCGCCTTCCGCGACATCTCCTGGCTCACCGACCGCACCAACGCCTGGGACGCCGTCGGCGTCACCTCCTATGGCCTCGTCTTCGCCTTCGTCGAGAGCGCTCTTCTCTTCCTGGTGATGGTTCTCCTCGGCTATATGATCTCCACGCGCTGGGACCCCGAACGGCGCGTCGCTGTGCTTACCGTCCTTGCGCTGATGGCTTCGATTTGGGCCATGCTTGGTCAGCTCTACTTTCTGATTGGCACCGGCTTTCCCGGCTGGCTGATCCGCCTGCTGATCCTCACAGGCCACCCATTGCGCGCCCTCCAGGCCGCCGCGGTCGTCCTGGTAACCATCACTGTCCTCGCGCCGGTGCTGTGGGCCTTGCGCTCCGACCGCGCACTGATCCATCATGCGCGCCCTCATCGACCGTCTGTCGATACTCACCATTTTCTACCTGGTGCTTGACTTCATCGGGCTGGTCATCGTGATCGTGCGCAACGTATGAGTACCCCGCTCAACCGCCGCGACTTTCTCAAGCTGGCGGGCTTGTTGCCTCTCAGCATTGCAGCCCCTCATTGGACTCAGCGTTTGTCCAAGGCCGGCCCCCAACAGAATGTCATCGTGGTGGTCTTCGACGCGTTCTCTGCCTTCAACGTTTCTCTCTATGGTTACGAGCGCGAGACCACCCCGAACATCACCCGCCTCGCAAAGCGCGCGATCAGATACCACGATCATTACGCGGGGAGTAACTACACCACCTCCGGAACCGCCTCGCTGCTCACCGGCACCCTCCCCTGGACTCACCGCGCTTTGCAGCCCAAGGAACGCGTCGCCAAGCCCTTTGCCACCCGCAATTTCTTCAGCGTCTTTCAGGATTACTTCCGCCTCGCCTACACTCACAACGGCTGGGCCAACATCCTGCTGGAACAGTTCGAGCGCGAGCTGGATGAGCTCGTCCCGTGGAAGAGCCTCTTCCTCGGCTCCTCCGACGCCTTCGTGGAGAGTTTGTTCAGGAAGGACGAAGACATCGCCTCCGTCAGCCTCACCCGCAACCTCGATGTAGCGGAGGCAGGCTACTCCTATTCGCTGTTCTTCTCCCATCTATATGAAGCGCTTCAGGCCAATAGCAATGCATCTCTCAAGCGCTTGTTTCCTCGCGGCCTTCCGTCTACTGGTGATGTCGGCAGCGAGTTCCTGTTGGAGCGGGCCATTGACTGGATCGGCCGCCGGCTTATCTATGTGCCCCAGCCCTTCTTCGGGTACTTCCATCTTCTCCCGCCGCACGGCCCCTACAACACGTCTCTTCCATTCTTCGATCATTTTCGCAGCGACGGCTACAAGGCCGTCGAAAAGCCGGCAGACGTCTTCACCGAAGATGTCTCCAACGCCACCCTCTACAAGCGACGCACCGCCTACGATGAGTTCATCCTCTATGTCGACAATGAGTTCGGGCGCTTCTACGACGAGCTTGATAAAGCCGGCCTGCTGCAGAATACCTGGGTGGTCCTCACCTCCGACCATGGTGAGATGTTCGAGCGCGGCATCAGCGCTCACAGCACCAATGCCCTCTACCAGCCTGTCATCCGTATACCTCTGCTGATCTTCGAACCGGGCCGCGAAACCGGGCTGGACATCCACGCCTCGACGAGCGCTGTGGATGTACTCCCCACGCTGGCCCAGGTCACCGGGCATCCCGTTCCTTCCTGGACAGAGGGCACTCTCCTTCCTCCGTACGCCGCCGGCAACCCCGACCCCAGCCGGAATCTCTATGTCGTGCGGGCTGCGAAGAATGATCCGAACGCGCCGCTTACTCAGGCCTCAACTACGCTGGTGAAGGGCCGCTATAAGCTGCTCTATTTCTTTGGCTATGAAGACCGCGGCGTTGACCAGCTGGTGAAGCTCTATGACCTCCAGGCCGATCCCGAAGAGCTACAGGATCTGTCAACCACGCAAAAGGATGTGGCCGCAGAACTGCTGCAAGAGCTAAAATCGAAACTAAAAGAAGTTAACGGTCCTTATATGTAGGCACTCCCCTAGTTCTGGACGATAATGATTCTTAACCTCCATAGAATGTGCAAAGCATGAGTTCCGGGATCAACCGCCGGGATTTTCTTAAGCTAGCGGGCCTGCTGCCTCTAAGTATGGCCGTGCCGGCTGTTACCCGCGTCATTACCCATTCAGAGGCGACCCAGGCTAGGGCACAGAATGTGATTGTGGTGGTCTTCGACGCCTTCTCGGCCTACAACATTTCGCTATATGGTTATCAGCGCGAGACCACGCCAAACCTGGCTCGTCTTGCGAAAGAAGGCCATCGTATATCACGATCACTTTGCGGGAAGCAACTTCACAACTTCGGGCACCGCCTCGCTGTTGACCGGCACCCTGCCTTGGACCCACCGGGCCATTCGGCCCGATGGGCAGGTCGCCGCCCCCTTTGTGACGCGCAACATTTTCGGCGCCTTCCAGGATTATTACCGTCTCGCCTACACCCATAATGGCTGGGCATACACTCTTCTGCGACAGATGCAGCGCGAGACGGACGAGTTGATCCCCCGCGAAAAATTGCTGCTCTCATCCTATGATAATTTCATCGAGTCCTTGTTTCGCAATGACGACGATATCGCCTCCGTTAGCTGGACCCGTGATATGCGCATTGGGGATGGTTACGCCTATTCACTTTTCCTTGCCCATCTTTACAAAGTGCTCCAGGATGGCAAGGTTGCTCACATCAAACCCTTGTTCCCGCGCGGGCTGCCCACCACCGGCTCTGACGATGGCTTCCTGCTGGAACAGGCGGTTGATTGGCTCGCCAATGTCCTGACGGCCATTCCGCAGCCCTTTCTGGGCTACTTCCATTTCCTGCCGCCTCATTCCCCGTACAACACTTCCATTGATTTCTTTAACCACTTCAAAGGCGATGGCTACCAGCCGGTGAGCAAACCTCTGGATGTGTTCACGGACAGGCGCATCATCAAGAACCTCCTCGGTCACCGTACGGAGTACGACGAGTTCATCCTCTATGTAGACCGGGAATTTGGGCGCTTCTACAGTGAGCTCGAGAAGGCCGGGCTCCTGGAGAACACCTGGGTGGTTTTCACCTCTGACCACGGGGAGATGTTCGAGCGCGGTATCCTGGGCCACAGCACGGATGCCTTATACCAGCCTGTGATTCGCATCCCCTTGCTGATCTTTGAACCGGGCCGCCAGGTCGGCATCGATGTTCGGTCGCCCACCAGCGCGGTCGATGTGTTACCGACGCTTGCTCACCTCACCGGGCATGCAATTCCCTCTTGGACCGAAGGCACTGTCCTCCCGCCCTTTGCGGAAGCGGATTCCAAGCGCAATCTCTACGCCGTCCGTGCCAAGGATGATGATCCCGAATCTGCGCTGACCCAGGCCTCCACCACGCTGATCCGTGGTCGGTATAAGCTGCTTTATTACTATGGCTATGAAGAACGCGGCATCCCGGACTTTATAAGGCTTTACGACCTCGAGACGGATCCAGAAGAGCTCACAGACTTGTCTCGTAAGGAAAAGGCCATCGCCAGAGAACTGCTGAACGAGTTGAAGACAAAACTTGCCGAAGTCAACAAGCCTTACATCTAAACGGTGGGTTATTGTTCGCCGTATAGCGATAGTGTGGTTGTAACCTTATGAGAGTGTTTCTTAAGTCCTCTGCTGCGTGCTCACACGTTGTGCTTGCTTCCGAATTTCGAGATATGGGTGGTGTTTTCCCACCCATATCTCGAAATTCGGACCTCTCCCTCCCCTTTAGGGGAAGGGTCGGGGTAGGGTCTATGCGAGTAATAACCATTTAATAAACAGTCTCTTATGAGGGAATTGAACCTGATATCGAGTCGCGGAACATCCCGTAACTGGCAGTATAATCCTTCCGCCTTACGACAGGCCTGTCTAGCCTTGCGCGGGCGTGCATTGAGCTGCCGGTATATGGGGCATGGCGCATTCATCTAGGAATCCGTCACTAATTAGCATGAAGATCCTCACCGTTCTAACTTACTATCGCCCGCATACATCCGGGCTCACCATCTATGCGGAGCGGTTGGCGCGCGCCTTGAGTTGGCGCGGTCATCAGGTCACCGTAATGACCACTCGATACGATCCTTCCCTTCCGTTGGAGGAGCGCATGGATGGTATTCGTGTGATTCGTGTGCCTGTGGCCTTCCGTATGAGCAAGGGCGTCATCGCGCCGACCTTCGGTTGGGTCGCTACCAGACTGGTTCATGATCACGATGTGGTGCAGATGCACCTGCCTCAGTTCGATGCCCCCGGCGTGGCAATGCGCGGACGGCTCTTCGGCAGACCATCCGTTCTCACCTATCACTGTGATTTGCAGCTTCCGCCGGGACTCTTTAACCGGTTGGTCAACCTGGTGGTCCAGTGGCAGAACAACATGGCGGGTATTCTGTCAAACGAGATCGTCACGTACACGCAGGATTATGCCGACCACTCCTCCTATCTTTCACGTTACAAATTCAAATTGCGCACGATCCTGCCGCCCGTCGAACTTCCTCAGGCGGATAAAGCCGCGGTTAGGGCATTCGCGGGGCTTCATGCCACGGCAGAGCGCAGGCCGGTGATCGGCATGGCAGCCCGCTTTGCGGCTGAAAAGGGTGTGCAGGTTTTGTTGGATGCCCTGCCTGCGATCCTGGATAAATATCCACGTGCCCAGGTTCTGTTCGCAGGCCAGCATCAAAATGTAATGGGTGAAAAGGCCTATGCTGATCGGCTCATGCCTCGCATTCGCGAGTACGAGCAGTCCGGGCATTGGACATTTCTTGGGAACTTGAACCCCGTGGAAATGTCCTCGTTTTACCCGAACCTTGATGTGCTGGTAGTGCCCTCGCTGAATTCGACGGAAGCGTTTGGTCTCGTGCAGATCGAAGCGATGCTGAATGGCGTTCCGTCCGTGGCCTCCGCACTGCCTGGGGTTCGCATGCCGGTGCAAATGCACGGTATGGGTTGCGTGGCGAAGATCGGCGACCCGGCCTCCTTGGCGCAGAGTGTCATCGCGGTCCTGGATGAGCCGGAGAAATACCGCGGTGATATTGCAGCGATCCGTAAGGCCTACGATCCGGATTTCATCGCGGCCGAATACGAGACGCTATTCGAGAGCCTCCTGCATCGCAAGGCCTGAACTGTGACTTTTGTCCATCCCACTGCATGAGGAGCCATCCATGCTCATGCATCACTTTCATTTCGTAAAACCTGATTTGCCATGTCTCATCCACGTTCAGCGATCCTCGACCAACGATCCAGGGATTTCCTCTTCCTGCATTCGCGCGATCTGCCCTATTTTCGGGCGCTGCTGCGCGCCGTCGAGAGTTCCTTCTATGAAGGTCTGCCGCTTCCGGCTCCCGTCTATGACGTGGGCTGCGGCGACGGCCATTTTGCCTCGCTGACGTTTCAGCAGAAGATTGATGTGGGCCTCGATCCGTGGCACGGCCCCATCCACGAAGCAGCACAGCACGGTGCCTATCGCTCGCTGATCGAGGCCGATGCAGCCCATTCACCTTTTCCGGCCAGGTATTTTGCGAGCGGTATCAGCAATTCGGTTCTCGAACATATCCCGCACGTCGATCAGGTGCTGGCCGAGACCGCTCGGGTATTGAAGCCCGGCGCGCCTTTCATTTTCTGCGTGCCCAACCACAATTTCCTTCCTTCGCTGTCCATTGCCCGCTTCTTCGACCGGATCCGGCTTAAGCCTCTGGCCCGCCTCTACCGGGCATTCTTTAATCGGATTTCCCGTCATCACCATTGTGACGATCCCGAAACTTGGACGAAGCGCCTGGAAGCGGCCGGCTTCAAGCTCGAAAAGTACTGGCACTATTTCTCCCCGGCCGCACTTGCCGCCCTCGAATGGGGCCATTACTTGGGCCTGCCCGCCCTTCTCAGCCGCAGGCTGTTCGGCCGCTGGATCCTGGTACCCGCCCGTTGGAACCTTGCCCTCACTCTCTTTCTACTGCGCCCGTACTATAATGAGCCGGTCCCGCAGCAGCAGGGCGCCTATACTTTCTATATAGCTCGCCGGATCTGAGCAGCCCGTCCTGATGGACTAACATATCTCATGCTTGTCCGAACTCCCGGAGTTCGGCACACAGGGAGAGTTCTTATAGGCATGCAAGAGCCAAGTGTCCTCGATTATGTAAAGTCCCATTTGCCGTGGAGCAGGCGGCAGATCGATATTCCCATCCCCGCCGAGGAAGTTTATGTTCCGCAGGTCGAAGCGTCGGCCGCGGAAGCGGTTCGCCCTGCCCCCTGGCGGTCCATGTTGGCACTGGCGGCGGCCCTCCTTGCCCAGATCTTTTTCGAACCCCCGGCTGGTGCGGCTCCGCTCGGCGTTGCCTTATACATCCTGGCTCTCGGATGCCTGGTATGGGCGGTGTTCCACGGAGAGTGGGCCCTGGCGCCGCAGCGTGAAATCTCCGACGCTAGGGATCCGTTGACCATGCGCTGGCAGCCATTTGTCATCTCTGTGATTCTCTTGGTGCCGGCCTTCCTGCTCCTCGGGGGAGATGCAATCTCGCCGGGTATGCCTCTACCGGCTCGCCTTGTGGATGCCCTTCACTTGCAGGACAACCTCTTCACCTGGCAGAACCTCCTCATCTGGTTGACCACGGTCGGCCTGTTCATTGGGTCCCTGTGGCTTCGGGACGCAGGCGTACCTTCCCCATGGGGGCGCCTTCGTGATTTCTTTGAGCGCCGCAGTTGGTCGCTCACCATCGACCGTTGGACCTTGCTTTTTTTGGCTGCCGCTGTGGTTGTCGTGTTCTTCCGCGTCTATCACCTTCAGCAGACCCCCGCCGAGCCTTTTAGCGACCACGCCGAAAAAATTCTTGATGTCTACGATGTCAGTCAGGGTGAGACCCATATTTTCTTTCCGCGCAATACGGGCCGTGAGGCCATCCAGATGTATTGGACCCTGTTGATGTCATGGATTTTTGGCACGGGTCTGACGTTCCTCTCACTTAAGATAGGTACCATACTCCTCGGCCTGTTCACCCTTCCTTATATGTATCTGCTGGGCAGGGAGGTTGCGAGTCCGCGCGTCGGTCTGCTGGCCTTTTTCCTCACAGGGATTGGCTATTGGCCGAACGTCATATCCCGCATCGGCTTGCGCTTTCCACTATATCCGCTGTTCGTCGCGCCTATGCTGCTTTACCTCATTCGAGGACTGCGCACGCGCCGCCGGAACGATTTTATTCTATCGGGCATCTTCCTGGGCCTCGGTTTGCATGGTTATAGTCCTTTCCGCATCGTGCCGTTCCTGGTCATAGCCGCGTTCGCTCTCTATATTCTGCATGTCAGGTCCAAAGCACACCGGCAGGATGCCTTACTGTGGCTCGTCATCCTCGCGTTGACGTCTCTGCTCATTTTCCTTCCGCTCCTGCGCTACGCCACGGAGAATCCGGATCTCTTTGGATATCGCGCCCTTACCCGGCTCGGCTCCATTGAGCAGCCATTGCCGGCGCCGTGGCCTGTGGTTTTCTTATCGAACACATGGAACGCCCTCCGGATGTTCAATTGGAATGATGGCGTCATCTGGGTCCATTCGGTGCCTGAGCGTCCCGCACTCGATATTGTTACCGGCGCCTTGTTCCTTATCGGGAGTGTGCTGGTTTTCGTTCGCTACCTTCGCAAACACAACTGGTTGGATCTGTTCCTCCTGGTCTCCATCCCCATCTTGCTGTTGCCATCCATCCTCTCGCTCGCCTTCCCAAGCGAAAATCCGTCTCTCAACCGGACCGGCGGCGCGGTTATTCCCGCCTTTCTCATTGCGGCCATGGCGCTCGATGGTTTCATCACCACTCTGGCTGCCGACCATCGGCGTAAGTTCTGGGCCTACGCCGCGACCGGCATCCTGTTGCTTTGGTCCGCCTCACAGAACTATGATCTTGTCTTCCACCAGTTCGATCAGAATTTCCGCAACAACGCCTGGAACACATCGGAGATAGGCGAGCTCGTCAAGCAGTTCCGCCAGACCTATGGCGAAACAGACACGGTCTGGATCGTGCCATTTCCCTACTGGCTGGATACGCGTCTGCCGGCTATATACGCTGGCATTCCCACCCGCGACTTGGCCTTGTTCCCCGATAATCTCGCAAACAGTTTGGAGCTGCCAGGTCCCAAGCTCTTCATTCTGAAAGCTAACCTCAAGGATGCAACCCAGAACGACCAGAAGTCCCTTGACACGCTCAAGCAGCTTTATCCGCAGGGTTCCCTGGCTCTTCATCGCTCTTCGGTGGAGGGCCATGAGTTCTGGACCTATTCTGTGCCTGCTGAGTCTGCCCCTTGAGATACCTAACTCGTGCTTCACGCTGCCATCGTACAGCGTCCCGGCCTAAAAACTCCACCAGATCCGGTTTCCTCTACTGACTCCTTCCTTAACAGACATTAACTCTTTGGTGAGACATTAAGCCGCAATGACTGTGGATAAACGCGCCTGGGTTTACGACCTTCTCCTGATCATCGTATTGGTGGTCGGGACCTATTTTCGCGTCATCGGCCTGAACTGGGATGCCGATCAGCACTTGCATCCGGACGAACGCTTCCTCACCATGGTGGAAAGCGCCTTGCAAGTCAAGAAATGCGATCTGCCCGGTACCTCCCTGGAATCCTGTCCGCCTGATCAGGTTCGCTGGCTCGGCTTCGGTGACTATCTGAACACGGCCGCCTCGCCGCTGAATCCGCAGAACCGCGGCTTTGGCTTCTTTGTGTACGGCGATCTGCCCATCGTCATCGTCCGCTATGTTGCCGAGTGGCTCGGGCAGGTCAACTACGACCAGGTCGATCTTGTCGGGCGGCAGGTTTCTGCATTAAGTGATCTGCTGACGATCTTGCTGCTGTATATCATTGCCTCGCGCCTCTATAACCGTCGCGTGGCTCTTCTGGGTGCGGCCTTTTCGTCTTTGGCGGTCCTGCAGATCCAACAGTCCCATTTTTTCACAGTTGATGTCGTCGCGAACCTTTTCATCTTTCTAGCGATCTTCTTTGCCGTCGCGATTGTGATCCGCGCGCCCGACATCGGGCGTCAGGCGGTGGATGATCCGCCATCAATGCCCGATCGCGAGTCTCCGGTAGCCGATCCTGACTCCTCATTGCCCGATGATGCATCCGCCTCATCGGGATCGATAATACGCTATCTCTCTTCTACCCTGCGTTCTACTCTCGATCGTTATCTGCTGCTGAGCCTCGGGTTCGGCGTGGCGCTGGGTTTGGCGGTCGCATCGAAGTTGAGCGCCGCGCCTTTGGCCATTCTGCTGCCGGGCGCATTTCTCGTCCGCTACCTCGTGGTGGATCGCGGGCGTCGCCCCGACGGCAATGATGGGGAGCTGACTCGCGAACATGGCTCGCCCGATTCAGATTACTGGTCCCGCGTTTTCATTTACTTGATAGCCGGCGGTGCCGCCGCCCTCCTTGTTTTCCGCATCGCACAGCCCTACGCCTTCAGCGGCATCGGCATCAACCCCGCCTGGCTGCAGAATATCAAGGACTTGGAGTCGCAATCCAATGGGGATGCGGATGTGCCTTTTGCCCTCCAATGGGCGCGGCGCTCCCACTTGTTCTCCTTCACCAATCTAACTGTTTGGGGCCTCGGGCTTCCGCTTGGTATCCTCGCCTGGGTCGGCTTCCTCTTCATGGGATGGCGCATTCTTAAAGGAGAGTTGCGTCACCTGCTTTTGTGGGGCTGGACGGCGATCTACTTCGGATGGCAATCGCTGGCCTTCAATCCAACAATGCGCTATCAGCTGCCGGTTTATCCTCTGTTGTGCATGATGGCAGGTTGGTTCATCGTTTATCTTTGGGACCAGAGAAGCAGAAGGCCGCAGGCGCGTAGGTCGTTCGTCTTTCCCGTTGCTTCTGCGCTCATCGGCGTTTCCGTTCTCATCCTCACCCTGGCCTGGGCCTACGCTTTCACGCGCATCTATACCCGGCCGGTGACGCGTGTCGCCGCCACCACCTGGATCTACCAGAATATCCCGGCGCCCATCAATCTGCATATCCAGACTGGTGACAACGGCGTATACCAGCAGCCTCTGTCCTTCCAGACCGGCGGGCAGGTCAGCTCGCAGAACCCCTATGTGCTGCCTTTTACGGCCAACGCCAGCGGCCCTGTCCGTGACATCTATTTCCCGCATGTCGCCAACATCCCTGGCGCTCCTCCGCAGACGCTAAAGGTTTCCATTGGCCTCCAGGGTGATCCCGCCCATGATCAGCCGCTTGCCGCAGCTTCGCTAACCTCCGATTTTGCCGTCGGGGCCGACCCGCGCGGCCGGGAATATACTCTCGCTCTCGATCATCCGGTGGATCTCGTCGAGGGCCGCGTCTATACGATTATTGTCGAGGCCAGCGACTCGCTGACGCTCGCGGGCGCCGCGCCTATCAACGAATCAGACTGGGATGATGGCCTGCCCCTGCGCCTCGGGTCCAAGGGCTACGACGGCTTTGGCGGCTTCTATCAGGGCGGCTTGAATCTGCAGATCTATTGGGACGACAACGCCGATAAGCTCAAACGCTTTGTGGATACTCTCAGCCAGGGAGACGCGATCTTCATGTCATCGAATCGCCAGTGGGCAACGGTGACGCGCGTTCCCGAGCGCTATCCTCTCACGAGCGCCTACTATCGTGACCTGATCGGCTGCCCCGCGGATAAGGACGTCATCTGGTGTTACAACGTGGCGCGGCCCGGAATGTTCGAGGGCCGTCTCGGCTACAAGCTGGTCGCTGTCTTTGAATCGTTTCCATCCATCGATATTCCCGGCGTCTTTCACTGGGAGGCGAACGACCAGTTCGCCGAAGAGGCTTTCACGGTGTATGACCACCCGAAGGTCCTCATATTTGAGAAACAGCCGGATTTCAGCGCCGCACAGGTTCAGAAGCTCCTGGGTGCGGTGGACATTAGCAATGTCGTCCATCTCACGCCCAAACAGGCCGGCAGCTACAAGTCGCTCTTGCTTTCTCAGTTGAGCCTTGCGCGGCAGCAGGCCGGCGGCACCTGGTCGCAGCTCTTCAGTTACGAGTTGATCCAGAACCGCTTTCCGGTGCTTGGCCTCTTGCTCTGGTATCTGTTCATTTTCCTGCTCGGCATCCTGGTCTATCCCATCATCCGTTTTGCCATGCCCGGGCTGGGCGATAAAGGTTATCCATTGGCGCGCGTGCTGGGCCTTGTGCTGTTCGGATACTTCTCCTGGCTCATCGGCTCGTTTGGCATACCGGTCACGCGCGGCACGGTCGCCCTCGTGTTCCTCGTTCTCGCGGCTGCCGGCATCGGCCTCGGCTGGCTGAAACGCGCCGACCTCATGGAAGATTGGCAGCTTCGCCGCCGTTACTTCCTGATGGTTGAGGGTCTCTTCCTCGGCTTCTTCCTCTTCGACTTGCTGATTCGCATCGGCAACCCCGACCTTTGGCATCCGGCCAAAGGCGGCGAGCGCCCGATGGATTTCTCGTACTTTAACGCCGTCATTAAGAGCACGACATTCCCGCCTTATGACCCGTGGTTTGCGGGCGGCTACATTAACTACTACTATTACGGCTTCGTCCTGCTTGCCATGCCGGTCAAGCTATTGGGCATCGTTCCAACGCTGGCATATAACTTTATCCTGCCGACGCTCTTCGCATCCGTGGCGATGGGCGCGTTTTCCGTTGGCTGGAATCTATTGGATGGAGAGCGTTATCTATCGTCCGAGGCCGAGTACGTGGAACCCGACACACAGCCTCCGGAAATCGCACTGCCGCTGCCCAGTACCGATCCTCGCATAACAGATGTCGGATCTGCAATCCCGACTCCCGAAGCGCAAGTCCCGGTTCCGGATTTCACCGTCGCGGAGCCTGCCATCCGACTCCCTGTTCTCGACTATCGCCTGCTCGCCGGCTTGCTTGCTGCTCTCCTCATGGTGGTGCTTGGCAACCTGGGCACCCTGCGCATGATCTATCAGGGCCTCGAGCGTATCGCCGCGCCGGGCGGCATCATCGACAATGCGAACATTGGTCAGCGTTTCATCTGGGCTGTGGAGGGCGTCGGTGGACTGATTCACGGCCAATCCCTTCCTTATGGTCGCGGCGATTGGTACTGGGACCCCAGCCGCGTGATCCCGCCCGGGCCGGGCAACGAGATCACCGAATTCCCGTTCTTCACGTTCCTCTATAGCGACCTCCACGCCCACATGATGGCAATGCCTCTGGCCTTGTTGGCCCTGGCATGGGCGCTTTCGGTCATAAAAGGTCGCCGCATCACGCTGTTTTCGCTGATCATTGGCGCTCTCGCCATCGGCGCGTTATATCCGACAAATCTCTCCGACATTTACACCTACCTGCCCATCGGCTTTGCCGTGCTCGCATACACGATCTGGCGTTCTGACATGGCAGACCGCTGGCGCATCGGCTTGCCCGATTGGGTAAAGAAGATCGCCTTAATACTCGGCAGCACGATTCTGCTGGTGGCTCTCTCCTATTTATTCTACGAGCCGTATCGGGCTGCCTACAGCCAGGGTTACGGCGCCCTCGATCCGTGGACAGATTCGGAAACGCCGATTTGGTCCTATCTGACGCACTGGGGCGTGTTCCTCTTCATTATCACCGGCTGGCTGGCCTGGGAGACAAGGCAATGGATGGCTTCCACACCGGTCTCTTCATTGAACAAGCTGCGCCCTTATCAACTTCTCATTGAAGCAGGCATTGCTGTTTTCATTGTGGGGCTCTTTTACCTCGCATATCGCAATGTGCAGCTGGGCTGGATTTCGCTGCCGTTGGCAGTTTGGGCCGGCGTGCTTCTGTTGCGGCCCGGCATGCCCGATGTGAAACGCTTCGTCCTGTTCCTCATCGGCACCGGCCTGTTCATTACCATCGTGGTCGAGATCGTTGTGGTGCGCGGCGATATCGGGCGCATGAACACGATCTTCAAGTTCTCATTGCAGGCCTGGGCCCTGCTTTCCGTCTCGGCGGCGGCTGCCTTCGTTTGGCTGTTACCCGAGTTCGCGAGCTGGTTGCCCGGCTGGCGCAACTTCTTCCGCGGCGGCGCACTGCTCTTGCTTGCCGGCGCAGCGATGTATACTTTTTCCGCCACGATCGACAAGATTCTGGACCGCATGTCTCCGAATGTACCGCTTACCCTCGATAGCATTTCCTATATGCCGCATTCCCAGTATGCGGACTTCGACGTGACCATGGACCTGGTGCACGATTTTCGCGCCATCCGCTGGATGCAGGACAATGTGCAGGGCTCGCCGGTGATTGTCGAGGCGAACTGCCCTGAATATCACTGGTGCTCGCGCTTCACCATTTATACGGGCCTGCCGGGCGTCGTCGGTTGGAACTGGCATCAGCGTCAGCAGCGCACCCTTACCCCCGAGATTGTGGAGGCGCGGGTGAGCGAGATTAATTCCTTCTACACAACCACCGATATACAGGCGGCGGATGCGTTCCTCAGGAAATACAACGTGAAGTATATTATTGCCGGAGAGTTGGAGCGGGCGGAGTACGCCGGCTCGGGCCTCGCCAAGTTCAAACAATACAACGGCAAGCTTTGGAAAGCGGTCTACCGGGAGGGTGATACCGTGGTCTATCAGGTTCTTCCATGAACATCCTGCATGTCACATCACGCAAAGCCTGGATTGACGCCACCCGCGCCGGTCAGTATTCAGCCCCCAGCCTGGAACAGGATGGCTTCATCCATGCCTCCACGCTTAAGCAGGTGCTGCCCGTGGCCTCCAAGTATTACAAGGGACAGAGCGGCCTCCTCCTGCTGGAGATCGATCCCGCGCGGCTCACATCGGAGTTGAAGTGGGAGCCGCCCACTGGCGGCCCTCTGCCGGGGGTGCCGGAGGGGGATGCGTTCCCCCATATTTATGGGCCCATCAATCTGGACGCCGTCATCCAGGTGGTGGACTTCGAGCCTGACGAGAATGGTGATTTCACACTTCCCACTTCTCTGAACCGCGGCGGCTAACCGCAAATTTCCGGCACGGAAACGAACCTCCGGTCCCTTCATGGCTGCATTCATCTCCTGGTACATCATCATAACGTTGCTCGGCTGGCTGACTTTTCCTCTGGTCTACAGCCTTTTCCCAGCCCTCGCGGACCGTGGGTACAGCTTGGCGCGCGCAGCGGGCCTGCTATTGTGGGGATATGCCTTCTGGCTTTTGGCTTCGCTCGGCCTTCTGCAGAATAATGTCGGCGGCGTGCTCTTCGGCGTACTCGTGCTGGCGGCCCTCAGTGCATCTTCTTTCTTCTTCCCGGCCTCAAAAGCAGCAGGCGCGAACATCGGAGATTGTCGCTTGGCTAAGATCGAATCTGCCGTGTAGTCATCAGTGTGGAAGTCTTATTCCTGCGTTGCCTTCGCCTTTCTCGCCTTCCTCCGCGCAGGCAATCCGCAATTGGACAGCACGGAACGGCCAATGGAGTTGATGTTCATCAACGCCATCCTGCGCTCTCCTTCCTTTCCTCCTCATGACGCGTGGCTCTCCGGCTATGCCATCTCCTATTATTACTTTGGCTATGTGATGGCGGCTATGCTCGCCATGCTCACCGGCCTCACCGGCAGCATTGCTCATAACCTGATGACCTCGCTCATCTTCGCCCTGGCTGCCGTCGGCTCATACGGGATTTTGTATAACCTGCTGTCTGCCTGGACATGGCCTGTCTTGACTCGCCGGCAAGCCTCTGAGAGCCTGGAAACCGGATCCTCTGAGACGCTCCCGGATCTCGAAGCCTCGATCCCGAATTCCGGTTCACGAATCCCTGTTCCCGATTCCCGCCCCATCTTCTCAGCCTTCCTCGCTCCTCTCTTTCTCCTGCTGGTAAGCAACCTCGAAGGCTTCCTCGAAGTCCTCCACCGCGCCGGCCTCTTCTGGTCCGATACGCAAAATTTCTGGACGTGGTTGGGCATCAAGGATTTGAATGAAGCTCCGGCGCTGCCCTTGGGCCTGATCCCCGACCGCTTCTGGTGGTGGTGGCGCGCCTCGCGCGTGGTTTCAGATTTTGATTTGGCCGGCAACTTTCGCGAGGTCATCGACGAGTTCCCGTTCTTTTCGTTCCTGCTGGGCGACCTCCATCCGCATGTGCTTGCCATTCCTTTCAACCTGCTGGCGATTGCCGTTGCTCTCAATCTCGTGCTGGGCGGCTGGCGTGGCGAGACCCGCCTCTTCGGCTTGCGTCTGCATATCCGCTGGTCCGGCTTCCTGGCTGCGGCCCTTTTGCTCGGAGGGCTGGCCTTCCTGAACACGTGGGATATTCTGATCGCGGCCGCTTTGATCGTCTTTGCATACGTGCTCTTCCGCGTCCACGAGGTGGGCTGGTCGTGGGCGCGCCTGGAGGATGTTTTTGCCCTCGGCTTGCCTCTTGGCCTGCTTGCCATCCTGCTCTATCTGCCGTTCTATTTCGGGTTCTCCTCCCAGGCCGGTGGCATACTCCCCAACCTTGATAGTCCAACGCGCGGCGCCCAGTTGTGGGTGATGTTTGCCCCATTGTTCCTGCCCTTGTTCGCTTATCTACTCTATGTGTGGCGCGGCAGAAAATGGACTGGCAACTGGAAACTCTCTGCGGTGCTGGTCGTCGGCCTGGTTGTTCTTCTCTGGGTGCTTTCCTGGCTCATTGGATTGGTGGCGCTTATAAAGGACCCGGTCTTTGCCCAGCAATTCCTGGCCTCGCTGGGCATATCCGACCTCTCCGCCTTTTTCGCAGCCGCCATGTCTCGCCGCCTTCAATACATCGGCGGATTGCTGACCCTCCTGGCGCTCATTATTCCCGCTTTGGCCTTTCTGCTCCGGCAAGCCCGTCCGGCCTCAGCCACAGATGAAGGGGTCGCAATAGATCAGGGGCAAGGCCCGGCAGCGGTAGATCCTGCATCCTCACCGACTGATCCCGTAGCCATCTTCATCTTTCTTCTGATTGTCCTCGGCGGCTTGCTGGTCTTGGCTCCGGACTTCGTCTTCCTGCGCGATCAGTTCGCCTCGCGTCTGAATACCATCTTCAAGTTCTACTATCAGGCCTGGCTGTTGTGGAGTATGGCCGCGGCGTTCGCGGTCGCCGTCCTCTTGCGTGAGTTGCGACGGATTTGGGGCGGCATCTTCCTGGGCGGCCTGCTCATCTTGCTTGCCATGGCGCTCACCTATCCGGCTTTATCGATCCCCAATAAGACCAATAGCTTCCAGCCCATATCTGCTCTCACGCTCGATGACTTCACTCGCATTCAGCGTGGCAACCCTGATGAGGCCGCCGCCATCCTTTGGTTGAAGTCTGCCCCCGATGGTGTGATCGTGGAAGCGGTCCCGGAGGGCGGTGGTAGCTATACTGGCTTTGCCCGCATCTCCGAATACACGGGCCTTCCAACCGTGCTGGGCTGGGTCGGGCATGAAGATCAGTGGCGCGGCTCTCGTGCGCCGCAGGGCACACGCCAGGACGACATTGCGCAGCTATATAGCACGCCCAATTGGGATACTGCCAGTGCGATTCTGAAGAAATATGATATTCGCTACGTATATGTCGGTGATCTCGAGCGCTCCACCTACGCGCTTCAGGAAGCCAAGTTCCAGCACAACCTCACTCAGGTCTTCCAGCAGGGCAATGAAACCATCTACGAGGTCCCCTGAAAAAGCTCTCTAACCGCAGACGCTCGCCGCTAAATTGTATTCGCGATTATTTCCCGAAATGAATAAGGTTCGATCTGTGGTGAATGGAGCGTGAATAAAGAATCCGCCTTGACAAAGGGGCATCAAGTACAATACACCCAATGAGACGCTTTCGCTACGAACCCGCCCTCTATTGCCTCGCCTTCATTCTGGCGCTCGCCCTCCGGCTGACGAAGCTCGGCGCTTCGCCGCTCAGCGATATCGAAGCGAAATGGGCGTTGCAAGCCCTTGGCGTGGCGCAGGGGACACAGCCGGCCCTCGGCTCGCAGCCTGCTTATATTCTTTTGACCACTCTGCTCTTTTATGGTCTAGGTGCCGGGACGAATTTCCTCGCGCGCCTGGTTCCCGCCCTCACCGGCAGCGCGCTGGTGCTTGTGCCCGGCCTCTTCAAGCACCGCATCAAACCTCGTCCTGCCGTTCTGCTGGCTTTCCTTCTCGCCGTCGAGCCCGGCCTCGTTGCCCTCTCGCGGCAGGCCGGCAGCGGCATCCTCGCCGTCACGTTCGTTCTACTTGCATGGGGCCTCTGGGAGAACCGGCGGCCTGCATGGGCCGGCTTCTTTGCCGGCCTTGCATTGCTCTCTGGCCCTTTGCTTTGGGCAGGCCTGCTTGGCTTGGCGCTTACCTGGTCCATCGGCCGCGGACTTGACCTGCGCAAGCCCTCCCCCGAATCGCCCTCGGAGGAGGAGCCTGCGCTCGTTCCGGCGGTCGCCCCTCCCTCGCGCACTGAGTGGATGACCGCCCTCTGGCTTGCGTTGGGGACCGTTGTAGTGGGGGGCACCTTATTCTTCCTCGCCCCGAATGGCTTGAGTGCCTGGCTGTCCGCCTTGCCGGACTATCTCAGCGGTTGGGTCAGCCCGTCCGCCATCCCCGCCGGTCTCGTATTGTTTTCACTTCTGGCCTATCAGCCGCTTGGGGTGATCCTTGCGCTGGTTGCCGCCGTGCGCGGCTGGATGCGCGGAAGCCGTCGTATCCGTCTCCTCAGCCTCTGGGCGGTGGTCGCTCTCTTGTTGGCCATCTTTTATCCGGCGCGCCAGGTGGGCGATCTGGCCTGGATGCTGATCCCATTGTGGTCGCTAGCGGCCCTCGAGCTGGCTAGGGAATTGAATATCCTTCCGCAGGAGCGCCTCGAGGTGCTGGGCGTGGTTGCCCTCACGGTCCTGATCCTGGCATTCGTCTGGATCAACTTCCTGGCTTTGCTCCAGAACGCTGGGTCTCCCGATCAGGGCGCCTTGCGCACCTGGCTGCTCGTCGGATCCATCTTCCTGCTGTTCATAAGTATCCTCCTGGTGGCGGTCGGATGGTCCATCCGTTCAGCGCGCTTCGGAGCCATTTGGGGTCTCACACTCGCCCTCAGCATCTATTCGGTAAGTGCCATGGCTGGCGCTGCCGGCTTGCGCGCCCTTCCCGATGCCGTCGAGATGTGGCGGCCCGGCAGCAACATGCCCGAGTCGGATCTCCTTCTGCTCACAGTGGATCAGATCTCGGATTGGAGCAGGCAGAACATCAACTCGCAGCCTGTGACCATCGCCGGCCTCGACTCGCCTGCGCTCCAATGGCTTCTGCACGACCATGCCGTTCACTCACGAGCGCGTTGGACGCATCCGCCGCACCGCCCATTGTGATTACCGCCGATCAGGATAATCCCGCGTTGGCAGCGAACTACCGCGGCCAGGGCTTTATCTGGCGTGCAGACACCGCAATGGGATCAGACCGGCCCCGCAGATTGGATTCGCTGGCTGAGTTTCCATCAAGTCTTGATGAACCCCGAAAAGGTCATCGTCTGGGTCCGCGGCGACCTCTTCCTCGATGCCGCCCCCAAGCCCTAAATGCCCCATTCTCACCCTTCCATCATCGCGATTGACGGCCCCGCCGCCTCCGGCAAATCCACCCTCGGACGGCGGCTGGCCGACTCGCTCGGTTATCTGTTCCTCGATACCGGCGTTATGTATCGCGCTGTCACATGGTTGGTCCTTCACCGCGGCGTTGATGTGATGGATGAGCCCGCAGTTACCAGCGTGGCACAGACTGCTTCCATCGATGTGAAGCCTCCCTCGCAGCGCGATGGGCGTCTCTGCGACGTCATCGTAGGCGGGCAGGATATCACTTGGGAGACCCGCCGTCCCGATGTGGAGGCCAATGTCTCAATTGTGGCGGCCTACGGCGGCGTGCGGCGCGCAATGAGCGAACAGCAGCGCCGGATCGGAGTGCGCGGTCATGTCGTCATGGTCGGCCGCGATATCGGAACTGTGGTCTTGCCCGATGCCGACCTGAAGCTTTATCTGGACGCATCCGCCTCGGAGCGCGCCCGTCGTCGGCATGAGGAGAACAAGGCCCACGGCGGCGAGATCAACTACGACGATACGCTTGGCAAGGTTGTGGAGCGCGATCGCATCGACTCGAGTTCGCGATATTGCCCCTCTGCGCGCTGCCGCAGATGCCGTGATTATCGATTCCGATAAGCTCACCGCCGATGAGGTCTTCGAGCAGGCCAAACGGCTCTGTGAGTAGATTGCCCGGCACGCGTTCGTCCGGTTGACCTTCACCGTCATCGATCCCCGAAGAGGTTACTTGACCATTAAGGAATACCGCATCCCTCTTGGCTTGCGCATCCGCCGTATCATCGCCAAGCGCATCATACGCCTTATCTTCCAAACTGCAGGCCGTGTCACAATTTCGGGCCTCGATAATATCCCTCGCGGCAAACCCTACGTCGCCGCCATCAATCATATTTCGATCTATGATCCGCCCCTTGTCCTGTCGCTTTGGCCCGAGACCTTGGAAGCCGTCGGCGCCGCGGATGTCTTCGACAAGCCCTTTCAGGGCGACCTGCTTCGGATCTACGGCGTGATACCGGTGCACCGCGGTCAATTTGATCGCGAGCTCATTGATATCATGTTCGCCATCCTGCGCGCCGGTTATCCGCTGATGATCGCGCCCGAGGGCACTCGTTCGCATGGATCAGGCTTGCAGCAGGCCAAATCCGGCGTCGGATATATCCTGGCTCAGGCAGCGGTGCCGGTATTGCCGATCGGAATCGTCGGCACTACCGATGATCTGATGAAGAAGGCTCTGCACTTCCAGCGCCCTCCCATCGAGTTACGTATCGGGCGGCCTTTCACTTTGCCGCCCATTGAAGGGACCGGCCCGGCGCGTCGCCTCGCGCGTCAGCGCGACGCCGATTTGGTCATGCAGCACATAGCTGGCCTCCTGCCCGCCGAATATCGCGGCGTATATGCCGCCTCCGCTATCCAGCCCTGATTCCCACTCGATCCTGCTTTTCGCGCTCCTTCTTCGTTAACCTCTGCAGGCATCATGGCTTCCAACACTGTCCCACAGCCGGCAGCTTCGCTTCCGCCCAAGCCCGTCACCCGCATCTGGCGCCCCGAGCTCACTCAGTTGCCCCGCCTCCATATTGCGCGCCGCATCTTTCGGCGTTTCTTCCGTTGGATCGCTAAATTCACGCTGGCGCTCGTCACCCGCACCACGGTCACCGGCCTGCAGCGCTTTCCATCCACGGGCCCGGCGCTCTTAGCCGTCAATCACCTCGGCGATGCGGACGCTGCCATCCTGCTGGCCGCGCTGCCGGTCGCCCCTGAGGTGCTCGGCAAGATCGAGATGCTTTACGATTTTCCAATGGTCGGCCGGCTCATGGATTGGTATGGGGTCATCTGGCTCCATCGCGGCCGGCCTGACCGGCGCGCCTTGCGCTGCGCTCTGGACGCCTTTGCGCAGGGCCGCTTCCTCATCATCGCCCCTGAAGGCCGTTACAGCCTGATAAAGGGCCTCGAGCCCGGCGGAAAAGGCGCGGCCTATCTCGCTACCAAAGCCAATGTGCCGGTGATTCCCATCGCCCTGGTCGGCACTGAAAATGACAATGTTTATGGCAGCCTGCGGCGCTTTCGCCGTCCTCGCCTCAGCATCACCATCGGGGATCGCCTCATTTTGCGCGCAGAGGCTGACGACCGGCTGGCCTTGGAAGAGGATACCCGTCAGATCATGCAGGCCATCGCCGCACTGTTGCCTCCCGATTATCGCGGTGCCTATCGCTGATCCTGATCTCGATGATGGGTGACGGCGATTTCTGGACGGCAGTGCGTCCCCATACAAGCTGCACGCTTTCAGCCGCTAACCTTCCCATTCCGCCGGGACGCAGTATAATGCAATGCCTTGTATAGGGCACTATTACCCTGGATGCCGCATTGCGCCAAGTGATGATGGCTTTCGCTGCAATTTCTGTTTGTTCTTAAGCAACGGTTCAGACGGAATCTCCCTTATCCTCGGTCTGCGAGGATATATTTTTGCCTGCCATCGTTGTTCATATAGTGTGTTCATCGAGAAACAATGTCAGACCTTGACGGTTCTAACCAATCAGAGATCACACGCCGCACCAGCGACTATTTGCCCCCGCGCTCGCTGAGCCGCCTGCTCATCGGTCGCCCGCTGTCGACTGCAGACGCGCCGCACCAGACCATCGGGAAGGCCATCGGCTTGGCTGTCTTCGCCTCCGACGCTTTATCCTCCACGGCCTATGCCACGCAGGAGAGTCTGGGCGTCCTGGCAGCCGCTGGCACATTGGCGCTCGGTTACGTCTTTCCGGTTTCGATTGCAATTGTTGTCCTGCTCACCATCGTCACGGTATCGTATGAGCAGACTATTCACGCCTATCCCGGCGGCGGCGGGGCCTATATCGTTGCCCGCGATAACCTCGGCGAATTACCCGCACAGACTGCCGGCGCTGCTCTCCTCACCGATTACGTTCTTACCGTCGCGGTCTCGGTCTCATCCGGTATTGCACAGGTTGTCTCTGCCTATCCTTCGTTATTTCCATATCGCGTCGTACTGGCGGTCTTGGCTGTTCTCGTAATTGTGTTGGTCAATCTGCGCGGTGTGAAGGAATCCGGCGCGGCCTTTGCCCTGCCGGCTTTCTTCTTTGTCGCCATTATGTTCTTGATGGTCGGCCTCGGCTTCTTCCGCTTGCTGACCGGTACTCTCGGGCCTGTCGTCTCACCTCCCGCTGCTAGTGTCGTGACCGTTCTCACCGTCATGACTCCATTCCTGCTCCTGCATGCCTTCGCCAATGGCACCAGCGCTCTCACTGGCGTGGAGGCCATCTCCAATGGCATTACCGCATTCAAAGAGCCGCGCAGTAAGAACGCCGGGATCACCCTGATTTGGATGTCGTTGATCTTGGGCGCGCTCTTTCTCGGCATTTCATTCCTTACCGGCCGGATCCACGGTGTGTTCTCCGAGCAGGAAACTATCATCTCCCAGTTGTCCCGGACGGTGTTTGATGGACGCGGGGTCCTTTATCTGGCCACCATCTGGGCCACCACGATCATCCTCATCATGGCAGCCAACACAGCCTTCGCCGATTTCCCCCGCCTGGGTGCCTTGCATGCAGGCGATGGTTTCCTCCCTCGGCAATTGACGTTCCGCGGCAGCCGGCTGGTGTACTCCAATGGCATTATCGCTTTGGCGGTGATCGCCTGCTCGCTCATCATTGTCTTCCAGGCCAGCGTGACCCGCCTGATTCCGCTCTACGCGATCGGTGTGTTCCTTTCGTTTACGCTTTCGCAGGCCGGTATGGCGCGTCGTTGGTGGAAGATCGGGCATCTCGAACCTGGTCAGACGATCAAGGAGCCGGGCTCCACCCTGCGCTACGAGAAGAACTGGCAGTTCCGAATGCTGATCAATGGCTTTGGCTCCTTATGCACAGCCATCGTGGCGATTGTCTTCGCGACCACCAAGTTCTTGGAGGGCGCCTGGATCGTGCTGATCCTTACACCGATCCTGGTAACCATCTTCTTTACCATCCACGGTCATTACCGGCACGTGGCGCGCCGTCTTACCCTGTCTGGCTTTGGCGGCATACCCGATCGCACAACCCGTCACCGCGTCATCATGCCGATCAGTGGCGTTCATCAGGGCACGCTTGAGGGCCTGCACTATGCTCGCCTGCTCTCCGACGATGTAACCGCTGTGCACATCTCCACCGATCCCGTCGAGACCGAAAAAGTGCAGAACAAGTGGGTCAAGTGGGGAGCCGGCTCCCGCCTTGTGATTCTCGATTCGCCCTACCGACTCTTTATCGAGCCATTGCTGAAATACCTTGAAGACATTATTGACAAGCGGCAGCCGAATGAGACCATTACGATCGTGGTGCCGCAGTTCATCCCGGCTAGGGGCTGGCAAAATGCCCTTCATATGCGCACCGCAGACCTGTTACGCAACGCCCTCCTTTCCAGGTCCGGCGTGGTCGTGACCGATGTGCCGTATCGCCTGGTAGAGGACGGCAAAGCTCGCAAGCCTCATAATGGCGACGATATAGATTGACTATGGCTGACTCTGACGGCTCTAACCAATCTGAGATCATTCGGCGCACGAGCGATTACACGCCGCCGCGCTCCTTTGCCAATTGGCTCATCGGTCGCCCGCTGTCGACGGCGGACGCGCCGCACCAGACCATCGGGAAGGCCATCGGCTTGGCTGTCTTCGCCTCCGACGCTCTATCCTCCACGGCCTATGCCACGCAGGAGAGTCTGGGCGTCCTGGCAGCCGCTGGCACATTGGCGCTCGGTTACGTCTTTCCGGTTTCGATTGCAATTGTTGCCCTGCTTGCGATTGTCACCATCTCTTACGAGCAGACCGTTCATGCTTACCCTGGCGGGGGTGGCTCCTACATCGTTGCCCGTGATAACCTCGGCGAATTGCCCGCGCAGATCGCTGGCGCCGCTCTCCTCACGGATTACGTTCTTACCGTCGCGGTCTCGGTCTCATCCGGTATTGCACAGGTTGTCTCCGCCTATCCTTCGTTGTTCTTCTACCGTGTGGTGCTCTCGGTGATGGCTGTTCTGTTTGTGATGTTGGTCAATCTGCGAGGCGTGAAGGAATCCGGGGCCGCATTTGCCTTGCCGGCTTACCTCTTCATCGGTCTCATGTTGCTGAACGTCGGCTTGGGTTTCTTCCGTTGGCTTTCTGGCACCCTTGTGCCAGTGGTCGACCCTCCCGCTGCTAGTGTCGTGACCGTTCTCACCGCCATTACGCCGTTCTTGCTCCTGCATGCCTTCGCCAATGGCACCAGCGCTCTCACCGGCATCGAAGCCATTTCCAATGGCATTACCGCATTCAAAGAGCCTCGCAGCCGGAATGCCGGCATTACGCTGATCTGGATGGCTCTTATTCTCGGTACGCTCTTCTTGGGGATCTCATTCCTGACCGGCCAAATTCAAGCTGTCTTCTCCGAAGAGGAAACGGTGATCTCCCAGCTGTCCCGGACGGTGCTCGATGGACGCGGGGTTCTTTATCTGGCGACTATCTGGGCCACCACGATCATCCTCATCATGGCAGCCAACACAGCCTTCGCCGATTTCCCCCGTCTTGGTGCTCTGATTGGAGCAGATGGCTTCCTCCCGCGGCAACTGGCGTTCCGCGGCAGTCGGCTGGTGTACTCCAATGGCATTATTGCTTTGGCGGTGATCGCCTCCTCGCTCATCATTGTCTTCCAGGCCAGCGTGACCCGCCTCATTCCTCTTTATGCGATTGGCGTTTTCGCCTCATTTACCCTATCCCAGGCAGGTATGGCCCATCGCTGGTGGAAGATTGGCAGGCTTCGGCCAGGTGAAGAGACCTCCGAACGCGGTTCGGTCTTGCAGTACGACCGGAGTTGGCGCACTCGGATGGTAATTAACGGCTTCGGCTCCGTTTGCACCGCAACGGTAGCCGTTGTTTTCGCCGCCACCAAGTTTAGAGAGGGTGCCTGGATCGTGCTGATCCTTACCCCTCTGCTGGTGGGTGTATTCTTTTCGATCCACCGTCATTACAAGAATCTGGCACGCCGTCTTACCCTGGCGGGTTTCAGTGGGCTTCCAGCACGACATGCCCGTCACCGGGTTCTTATGCCGATTAGCGGCGTGCACCAGGGCACGCTCGAGGGCCTGCGCTATGCTCGCCTGCTCTCCGACGATGTAACCGCTATCCATGTCTCCATCGATCCTGCAGAGACCGAGAAGGTGCAAAAGAAGTGGGTGTCTTGGGGTGAAGGCACGCGTCTCGTCATCCTCGATTCGCCCTATCGCCTGTTTGTCGAGCCGCTGCTGAAATACCTCGAAGGCATCATCGACGATAGGCAGCCGAACGAGATCATTACGATCGTGGTGCCGCAGTTCATCCCCGACAAAAGATGGCATAATGCCCTCCACATGCGCACGGCGGATGTGCTGCGCAACGAGCTGCTCTCCAAATCCGGCGTGGTCGTGACCGACGTTCCCTATCGCCTGGCGGAGAACGGCAAGGCCCATACCGAGTACATAACGGAATAATGATGCAGGCATTACTACTTATGAGACGAGAGGCATTATGAATTTCATTGTCATGGGGTGCGGGCGCGTCGGCGCCGAACTCGCTTACCGGCTTTTCAAAGCCGGACACCAGATTGTCGTGATCGATAGCAATCGTGATGCGTTCAATCGTTTGCCTCCCGATTTCCGCGGTCGCACCTTGGAAGGCGAAGGCCTCGCCGAGAGCGTTCTGGAGCGTGCAGGCATCAAGGAAGCTAACGGTCTGGCAGCTGTGACGAACTCCGACACGCTGAATGCCGTGGTCGCTCACGCAGCCCGTACCATTTATGGGGTGCCGATCGTCGTTGCCCGCAATTACGACCCTACTCTGCGCTCGGTCATTGAAGCCTTTGGCCTTCAGACTGTCAGTTCCACCTATTGGGGCGCCCAGCGCGTGGAAGAACTCATGACCAATCCGGTGCAAAGAACTGTGTACTCGGCGGGTAATGGGGAGGTGGAAGTGTACGAGTTGATTATCCCGGATTCGTGGAACGACCGCACGCTCGGCGAGTTGTTGGATTCCCCGGCACAGTGCTTTCCTGTCGCCCTTACCAGGGCTGGTCACTCCTCCCTGCCAGATCTGAGCCTCAAGCTTCAGGCAGATGATGTGTTGGACGTTAGCTCCACATTTGAGGGTATCGGCATTCTAACCGAGCGGTTGACCGGGAAGAGGGAGGCCTGAGATGTTTGTATTAGTTGCCGGCGGCGGACGAACCGGCGCGCGCCTCGCCAATTTGCTGCTGAATGAAGGTTACAAGGTCCGGATGGTGGAGAACCGCATACCGTTGTTGGCGCGCCTCCATCAGGAGCTGGCAACGGAAGTCATTTTCGAGGGCAATCCCATCGACCCGGCTATTCTGGAGCAGGCCGGCGTTCGCGAAGCACACGTCCTCGCAGCCGTCACCAGCGACGACTCCAGCAACCTCGCCCTCTGCTACCTGGCAAAGACCATGTTCGACGTGCCGCGCACCATCGCCCGCGTCAATAACCCGAATAACGCCTGGCTCTTCGATCAGAAGTTCCATGTCGATGTCGCTCTGAACCAGGCCGACGTGCTGGCGCACCTCATCCAGGAGGAGATGTCGGTCGGCGATATGATGACCCTCTTCCAGATCCGCCGCGGGCTCTTTTCCGTCGTCGAAGAGAAAGTCCCCCCTGGCGCCAAGGGCATCGGGGTCGCGCTGAAAGATATGGGCCTCGAGCAGCAATGCGTCATTGCAGCCATAATCCGCGAGGGCAAGATGAACTTACCCCACGCGGATAGCTCTTTCCAGGAAGGGGACGAGATCGTGGCGGTTGCCAGCCCCGAAGGCGCCAAGCGGCTCGCCGAGTTGCTGGCACACCCGGTTTACCCCACCCGCGAGCACGGCGAGCACGGCGAGCATAGCCAGCCGCACGAGCCCAAACAGAAGCTGCCCGGATAAGGCGTGCTGTTTTGCCTGAGATCCTTCATGCCCTGAACAATTCGGCCCGCCGCCCGTTCGGCGCGCAAAATTGACCGAATCCGTAAGCTTCAAGGTATAATATCCTGCTTCTGTCTACTTACAGCCTGCCTTGGTTCGGATTTTCACCTGTCCACCGGGCTTGCAATCATCGATAAGTAAGCGAGGAACGTAGATCATGCCGAAAAGAACGTACCAACCGAAGATTCGCCGCCGCCTGCGCGTGCATGGCTTCCGCCAGCGCATGGCCACGGCCGACGGCCGCGCCGTCCTCAAGCGACGCCGCGCACGTGGTCGCTATAAATTGGCAGTCACGGCCAACGAGCATGTCAAACGGACCCGTTGGTAGATCCGCAAGGGCGTGACGCAATACGCGAACTCCCTCATTATGAGAGGCACGGGTGCAGCGCAAATTCCGCCTGACCCGGTCAGAGGACTTCAAGCGGGTGCGGCGATTCGGTAAATCGTATGCCCACCCGCTTCTTGTGTTGGTAGTGCAGGCCGTTGATGATGCCACTCTTAGGGTCGGCGTCGCAGCCGGCCGGACAGTCGGCAACGCGGTAAAGCGCAACCGGGCCAAGCGGCTCGTTCGTGAAGCTGTGCGGACGTTGATCCCCTCCCTCGGCGTCGGCTGGGACATCCTGCTCATTGCCCGCCCTGCACTCGTCTCTTGTAATGTGTTTGAGGTTCGCGAGGCGCTCCTCAGCCTTCTGCGCCGCGCCGGCTTGCCCGTAGGTCCCGTCTGATGCAGCCTGAATTTTATCTGCCGCATGATTACCCTGGAGAACCGCGTCTGCGGGACCTGCCGCGTCAGCCGCAGAACTGGGCCCGCATTGCACTTCTTGGCCTGATCCGTTTATACCAAATGACCATCTCGCGCGGCCTGCCGGAAGGTACCTGCCGTTTCTACCCATCCTGTTCTCATTACGGTTATCAGGCTATTTATAAATATGGGGCCTTCAAAGGTTCGTGGATGGCAGCCTGGCGCCTCCTGCGCTGCAATCCATTCAATCGCGGGGGATACGACCCCGTGCCATAGGAGTTATATTTTTTCGATGAAACGTTTGACGATTGTCTCTCTGATCTTGCTTGCGAGCGTTCTGCTGAGTGCTTGTGCCACCGGTGCCAGTTCCGGAAGCTGGCCCGGCCTCGCCGCCGATAAGGACCGCGCATATCTCGCCAATGGCGCCACGCTCTATGCCGTCCGCCTCACCGATGGCGGTAAGGCCTGGCAGTATCCGCCGAAGAGTGGGTCGGAGCTTTACTACTCCAACCCCGTCCTGACTCCCGATGGGCAGTTGCTCGTTGGCAGTTCAGGGAACGACAAAGCGCTGGTCAGCCTCGATCCTGCGACCGGTGCGGAGAAATGGGCCGCGCCTTTCGTCGCCACGGATCACTGGGTGGCTACCCCGCTCGTGGTGGGCGACACCATCTTCGCTCCGAACAACAATGGCAAGCTCTATGCCATCAAGCTTGCCACCGGTCAGCAGCTCTGGACATTACCCGTCAGTGCCCATTCACTCTGGGGCGCTCCGGCCACCGATGGCAAGCTCATCTTCGTCAGCTCCCTCGATCACTTCCTCTATGCGATTGACCCCAATGCACAAAAGATCGTCTGGAAGACGGACCTCGGCGGCTCCATCCCCAGCGCCCCGTCGATCGCCGCTGACGGAGCCTCCCTCTATGTCGGCACGTTCGCTAAGAAGGTCTTCTCGCTCGATGCCGCTACCGGCGCCATCCGCTGGACGGCCGGCCTCAAGGATTGGGTCTGGGACACTCCATCCCTGGTCGGCGACACCCTCTTTGCCGCCGACATAAGCGGGAACGTCTATTCACTCGGCGCGCCAAACGGCAAGAACGCCTGGCCCGAAGTAAAGCCGGATGGCCCCATCACTGGCAGCCCCGTCGCCGTCCCCAACGGTGTCGCGGTCGCTACCAAATCAGGTTTGCTCTACGCCTTCAAGAACGACGGCAGTTCGCTCTGGCCGCCAGTCACCATCGGCGGGAAGATTTATACGTCGCCCGTCGTTTCAGGTGACAGGCTGCTGGTCGCGCCCATGGGGGCCACCTATCTGTTGTATGCCGTGAACCCCAAGGACGGAAGTCTGCTGCCCTGGCACTTTGACGGTAAATAAAGGAAGGTACCATGTGGAACCAGATCATTATTTATCCATTTACCAACGTTTTGCTTTGGATCTATGACGTAATCGGCCATAACTTCGGCATCGCCATCATCCTGTTCACCATCCTGATCCGCGCCGTCACCTGGCCGCTCAACGCTCAGCAGTTGAAGTCCGCCAAGGTGATGCAGGATCTCCAGAAGGATAAGGAGTGGCTCGACATCCAGAAGAAGTATGCCAAGGACCGCGAGAAGCTCGCTTCCGAGCAGATGCGCATCTACAAGGAACGCGGCATCAACCCCTTCGCCTCCTGCCTGCCAACCATTATTCAGTTCCCGATCATCATCGGGCTTTATCAGAGCATCATCCACGCCCTCGCCGCCACGCCCCTCGGGCTGCTCCAGTTGGCCCAGGGCATCTACCCGTTCCTGAACACCGCCCTGCTCATCCCTCTCAACAGCAAGTTCCTCTGGATGGACCTCGGTCGTCCGGAGGGCATTCCGCTTCCTCCCGGGCTGTCGGTCCCGTTCCTGCCCTACGGTTTTCCCACGCTGGCGATCATTGTGGCCGTGACCACCTACCTGCAGACCAAGCTGACCATGCCGCCGACTGGCACCGGTGGCGCCGGCGACCAGGGCGCGGCGATGAGTAGCATGATGAGCATCTACATGCCGCTGCTGTTGGGATACTTTGCTCTCAACTTCGCCTCCGGGTTGGCCGTCTACTTCATCACCAGCAACGTGCTGGGCATCGTCCAGTACGCGTCGATGGGTCGTGTCAATTGGCGCAACGTTCTGCCGGGCGCTAAGCAGCCGGTTCCGACTGCGGTCAGGAAAAAGTGAAATGGGGAGTACATTATGAACGAGCGAACAACGCTTGAAATAATCGCACCGACAGTGGAAGAAGCGCTGGCCCAGGGACTCGCCCAACTCGGTTTGCCTGCGAGCGCCGTTTCCGTGGAAGTGCTCGACACCGGCAACAAGGGCCTGTTCGGGTTGGGTGCGCGCCAGGTGCGCGTTCAACTCACTGTGAACCGGCCGGGGGATGAGCTTGTCACCCCTCCTGCTCCCGTCCAGAAGAAACCTGCTTCCGCCGCGGCGCCATCAGCCCCTGCGCGCAGCCGGAACGAAACCAGGGCGCCGCGTTCACGCCCGGCCCCCGCTCCAGAGAAGATCGCAAGCGCTCCGGCAGCCGAGTGCACCGGTCGCGAGCAACGCGAGCGCAGCGAGCCCCGCTGCTCCCGTTTCCGCCGATACATCCATGGGTGAGATCTCGCACGGACTCAATGACCCCGTGCTGGATAAGGCAGAAGCGACCATCTCGCGGTTGCTCTTCCTCATGGGCATGCAGGCCCAGGTCTCGGCCCACTATGGCGAGGCCCGCGACGACCGCCGCCCCATCATGGTCGATATCCGCGGCAGCGACCTCGGCGTCCTCATCGGACGGCGCGGCGAGACCCTCGATGCTTTCCAGTACATCGCCTCGCTCATGGTCGGCAAGGAGGTGGCGCAGTTCGTCCACCTGATCGTGGACGTCGAGGGCCATCGTGACCGGCGGCAGCGCCAGTTGCAGCAGTTGGCCCGCCGCATGGCCGAGCAGGTCATCAAGACCGGGCGCAAGCTCACGCTCGAGCCGATGACCGCCTCCGAGCGGCGCGTCATCCACATGGAGTTGCGCGACCATCCCGCCGTGACGACCCAAAGTACTGGCGAAGAGCCGCATCGCAAAGTGACGATTCTTCCGAAGGATTAAGCAGGGCGGAAGGCAAGCTTGAGACCAATAATAACGAGAAGCGCCCCGCAGGCCATAAGCCTGCGGGGCGCTTTGCACTTGGAGAAGAGCGCAGCTATCTGTGTTCGGCCTCAGCGCAGAAAGCCGCATAACGTGACGACGATGAAGAGCAGGCTGCCCACGACTGCCCCCAGCCACGCTTTTCTCGTCGCGCCCCAATCCTTGCCCCAGCGCCGCACGGCGATGCCCTCTCCTGCGAACGCCCCGAGCATGCTCCAGAGCACGAAGACAGCCCCGCCTGCCGAGCTGAATGCCGTGCCCGTCCAGACCTGAACCGGGCTCCTGGCTGGCGTGGGAACGGGTGTAGCTGCCCCGCTCCAATAGCCCGGTGTTGGTTGTGCACCCGCTACGAATTCCTGGAGGCTTGTCCCGAACAGGCAAAGCGAAAAGAAGAATGGCAGCAGTATGCCCACAGCACCGCCGATGATAAGGAATTGCCTGATTGGCCCGGTCTTCATTGTGTCACTCTGATTCTAAACTTCATGATTATTTTACCCGCCTCCTCGCCAACCAGGCGAGCAGCCCGCCGCCCAGCAGGATCAGCGTAATGCCCATCATCGGTAACACAGCCGGATGTTGGATCGGGATATCCGCAACTGCCGCCGGAATGGGCGCTCCCGGCAGGCAACTGACCTTATCTACCCAGTGGTAATCACCGTTGAAGTTACAGCCCCAATTTATTTCCAGGACATCCGTCGGGCGCGCCGTCCAGCCCTGGGGCAGTCTGCATGCATGAACATCGTCCACAAAGGCGCAGGCTTGCTGCGTGGCGTTGACGACCATGTCTTCGCAATCGCCATGAGCCGAAAAGATGCCGCAACATTCGCGGGATTTGTAGCGTGTGCAGTTCAGCGCAAGATTGTCGATCTTGCTGTAGCCCGCGGGGCAGTCCGTTGGGCCGTAACTCGGATTACCCGTGCCTTGGACTTTCCAGCCTGCCGGCGGCTCGCATGAAAAGCATTCGTCGTTCATGATGCTGACGTAGCATTGGTGTGTGGATTCGTTGACCAGGATATACGGCGGGCTTGGCGTCGCATACGAAGTCTGCCCCGGCAGGCTCAGCAGCAACAGGGCCGCGAGCGTCAGCGAAACGAGCAATTTCCGCCTCAAGGTCTGCTCTCTTCTGGATGCAAACTTGCGCCATCCGATTTCATTATAGGCCATAATGGCATTTGCAAATTGATTACTGAAATGAAAGGCCGCTGCCTCTGGACAATTCGGCGTGAAGCAATTTATAATGATCTCGCTGCTCACCGGCCTGCCCCCCTCAGGCCGGTGAGCAGCAATTTTATGTGCTCCTCAATCTATTCTTGAAGTGGGAGAGGCTCCAGTATGACAACTGCCGATGCTCGCCGGTTCCATCAGGAGGCGTGGACCCGTCTATACGATCTCATCGTAATGAGAAATAAACTGCTGCAACGCCTCAGCATCATGGCAGGGCGGGCCGTGAGCACTGCACCCACGTCTTCCATGGTTTTCGAGTTCGAGACAACTCAGGCACGCGACATCCTGGAGAAGATCGACGAGCTTACCCCGCGCATTGCGGCGGCCATGAATGAGGCCAACCAGTACGCAGATCAACTCGGCAAACCCCGCATGCGTTGGCAGAGCGTTACCTTCAACACCGGAATGATGCGCTTCAGCTAAACGTCAAACGTTTATCCGCGTACACCCGGTACCCCGGCGAACCTTCCCTACTCATCTTCGCCCCAAAGTAGGGCCATCTTCCTCTTTCAGCCTCCACCATGCCCCCCTCGATAACGTAGGGACACGGCGAGCCCTCCGATCACCAGCATCATTCATAACCCCGCCGTGTCCTGCAGGGCGAGCCATTCATTCATCATCCCTCCCATCCCTGCCGTGCCTTGCATGGCACTCGTCGGCCCCAATTGCACAATTCCAACACCGCCGGCCGTTGCCCTTTCCCCAACTGTAGTAGCGCCTTAGACGTTAAGCTTTTCTCGCCCGTATCCCCTTGCTCCATTCTCTATTCTCTATTCTCTGCTTCCCCGCCGAGCGGGGTCTGCGGGCCAAAAAGCGTCCCTTCGACAAAACATTGTAGTACTAATACAAGGGCGTACACTGGCGTACAGCGGCGTACATTCTCCTTACCTTGACTCTAGAACATCTGTTCCCTATAATGATTACGTAAGGCGGCATCCCGCCGCCATTATGTATTTCGGTAATACGAATCACCGAAGGGAACCACCATGCTTACAACTCACCTTGCCTCCACTCATCCGACGTTGGACTTTCGACTTTTGACGTTCCCTCGTCCATCCATCTCTCATCCGTACATACCAAGGTGCTCTTCGCGGAGCACACTTTACTCGACAAAGAGCGTATTGAACCTCATTGTTTTCTGCGAGAGCAAGGTGGTAAAAAGCCGGTTTTCGACCCCATATATGGCGGGCCTACCCGTGCGCCGTGTCCCAATGTCCATATCTGGCCTCCATTGAACCTCCAAAAGGCCTCAAAATCGGCATTTTTCAATGGAGAGGTGGAAAGCGCCGTGCCACCTCTTGATGCCCAACCTTCGGCTCATAACCGAGCCAGCGCTCAATGCGTACGCTATCTGGTTATACAATTGTCAGACTCTTCAACTAGGAGACGATGGGATTACCGTATGTACTATTCGAACCTCATTCGAATTCGCATCGCGCAATGTCGCGCAAGGCGGCGTCATGCCGCCATTGCGCATGTCTGCGAGACGACTCGCAGACCCGGCATCTCGAAGAATTTCTCTGATACCATCCCCGCTTTTGGGGACATCGTCCCCGATCTTGTCGGAGCGAAGCGGAGATCCCGCTTCAGCGGGGGGGATCCCGCACCGCGGCAATGCCGCCCTTGCGCACATCGGCCGAGACGACTCGCCGATGCTTCCCGCAAATCCCAATTGACCCTCGTATTAGATCTTTCCTTCATAATTCATAATTCAGAATTCATAATTTATTCTCTATCCGCTCATCCTTCGTGCTCCGTCCGTCCCTCATGAAACTATCGAACTGTCCTACTATCCGATATAATCCATCCATGTTTGACCTTGTCCCTGTCGAGCCAGTGGACTATCTGGTCATCGGTCATGTGACCGACGATCTGACGCCCACCGGTCCGCGGCTCGGAGGGACCGCGGCTTTCTCGGCGCTCACGGCGCGCGCGTCTGGGCCTGCGCGTGGGGGTCGTCACCTCCGCCAGCTCCGCCAAATCGCTCGCCGAGCTGGACGGCATAAGGGTTGTGGTAATCCCTTCCGCCAACAACACCACCTTCGAGAACGTTTATACGCCTCACGGTCGCACCCAGACTTTGCAGCATCAGGCGCAGCCCATCCCGCTCGAGAGCGTGCCGGAAGCCTGGCGCACCGCTCCGATCATCCACCTCGCGCCCGGTGGTTCACGAGGTCGATCCCATCTTTGCTCAGAGACTCTCCGCCTCCCTCTTGGGTGTAACTCCGCAGGGCTGGATGCGCGCCTGGGATGAGAGTGGTCGCATATCTCCCCAGCCTTGGGAATCCTCTGCGGATGTGGGGGCCTATGCCGGCGCAGTCGTCATCAGCCGCGAGGACGTTGGCGGCGATGAGGAGATCATGGAAGCGCTTGCACACCAAACGCGCATTCTGGCGGTCACTGAGGGTGCGGCGGGCTCCGTGCTCTATTGGAACGGCGACCGCCGGCGCTTCGGGGCGCCGCAGGTCTCCGAAGTCGACGGCACCGGCGCCGGTGATATCTACGCCACTGCCCTCTTCGCCCGTCTCTACACCACGCGTGACCCATGGGAAGCAGCCCGTTTCGCCACCCGGCTCGCCTCCTACTCCGTCACACGAACGGGCTTGTCCGGCATTCCCACCCGTCCGGAGATCGAAGCCAGCGCCGTGGAGGTTTTCTGATGTGCCGAAAAGTTTTCCACAGATGAACAGTGATAAAAAGAGTTAATGTTTATCTGCGTTCACATCGTACTCGCAGAGTATCTGTGGTTAAAAAAGCACTATTCATGAGTCATTCGTCCTCAAAGAAGCAATCGCAAATCCAATGACCTGCATCTACACGCTCGTGAATCAAAAGGGTGGGGTTGGCAAGACCACCACGGCCATCAACCTGGGGGCCTATCTCGCACGCTTCGGGCAGCGGGTGCTCGTCGTCGACCTCGACCCGCAGGCCAACGCCACCTCCTGCCTGGGCGTCGACAAGACCACCGTCAGCGGCGGGACCTACGAGGCGCTGCTCGGCGGTGCTGCCGCTCCGTTTATCCTCTTGAATGAACGGCTCAAGCTCTCCCTGCTGCCTTCATCTCCGGCTCTGGCTGGCGCAGAAGTGGAGCTTGTCGATGAGCTGGCGCGCGAGATGCGGCTCAAGCGCGCACTCGAGCCGCTGGCGGACCGCTATGATTACATCCTGATCGACTGCCCTCCTTCACTCGGTATCCTCACCATCAACGGTTTGGTCGCCGCCCGCGAGGGTGTGCTGGTCCCGGTCCAATGCGAATACCTCGCCCTCGAAGGCCTCGGCATGCTTACGCAGACCGTCGAGCGGGTGCGCGCCGCCCTCTTTCCCGAGCTGAAGGTGCGCGGCGTGGTGCTGACGATGTTTGACTCGCGCACCAATCTCTCCAGCGACGTGGTGGCGGAGGTCAACCGTCACTTCCCCGGGCAGGTGTTCAAGGCCATCGTGCCGCGTAGCGTCCGGCTGGCGGAGGCCCCATCTTACGGCCTGCCCATCCTGACGTATGCGCCCTCATCCATCGGTGCGCATGCCTATGAGGAGCTCGCCCGCGAATTGCTCAAGGGTGATGGGAAGAAGATCGTGGAGTGAAATGATCCCCCGCCGGCGATTTGTCACGTATGGGCAATCGGACTTCACGCGAATCAGGATTTGAACGATTTATGTTGATCTCTGTTTACCCCCGGCGAAATTCCAGCGGGGTCCAAGGAGCAAGTGATGCCTCAACGTTCCGGGCTTGGTAAGGGTCTCGATGCGCTGATCCCCGGCGGGTCTGCGGGCGTGCATGATGGTGGCGCGGTGCAGGTCCAGATCGATGCGATCGTGCGCAACCCGCGCCAGCCGCGGCAGAGCTTTAAGGCACAGGAGCTCGATGAGCTTGCGGCATCGATCCGCGAGCATGGCATCATCCAGCCGCTGATCGTCTCACCCTCCCTTGGTGGCAAGTACACACTGATTGCCGGAGAGAGGCGCCTGCAGGCCGCACGCTTGGCGGGCCTAAAGGCCGTTCCGGTCGTGATGCGCGTGGCGAATGACCAGCAGTTGCTTGAGCTCGCCCTCATTGAGAATGTCCAGCGCGCCGACCTGAACGCCATCGAAGAGGCCGAAGCCTTCCAGCACCTTGCTAAGGAGTTCGGCCTGTCTCACGAGGCCATCGCCGGTCGCGTCGGCAAGAGCCGTGTTGCCGTCACCAACACCATCCGGCTGTTGGATGCCAGTTCGGCTGTCAAGCAGGCCCTGGTGGATGCGCGGATCTCGGAAGGGCACGCGCGTGCCTTGCTGGCGCTCGGCTCGGCGCGCGCCCAGGAGGCCCTGTTGCAGCGGGTCGTCAACCTGGATCTCAGCGTCCGGCAGACCGAGATGCTGGCGCGCAAGTTGTCGGGTCACAGGCCCGCGTCCAAAAAGAAACCCTCGCGCAACGCCGACGCCACCGACATCGAGAAGCGCCTTCGCGCCAGCCTGGGCACCAAGGTCGAGCTCAAGCACGGCAAAAAGGGGGGCTCGCTTACCATCCATTATTATTCCAATGAAGAGCTGGATACCATCCTGGAAAAATTACTGTAGGCCATGAAGATCCTGCGCAACGCCCGCGTTTATACGCTCGATAGCATCACACCGCTCGCCTCGGCTGTGGTAATAGATCACGGCGAGGTTCTGGCAGTGGGCGGCGATGAGCTTCGCTCCAAGTATGCCGGAGCCAAAGAGCAGGACCTCGGCGGGCGCGTCATCCTCCCCGGGCTCACCGACGCGCACTTGCATCTGCAATTTTATGCGCAGGCCTTGCAGAAGGTGGACTGCGAGACCGACACGCTCGACGAGTGCTTGCGCCGCGTTGCGAACCGGGCCCATTCCCTGCCGGCCGGTAGCTGGATCCTGGGACACGGCTGGAATCAGAACGTTTGGGGCAATTGGCCGACCGCAGCCGACCTCGACCGCATCGTGCCTGACCATCCCGTCTACCTCACCGCCAAGTCGTTGCACGCCGCTTGGGCCAATAGCGCCGCACTGAAATTAGCCAATATCAACGCCGGGACTCCCGACCCCAAAGATGGCACGATCCAGCGCGATGAGCATGGCGAGCCGACCGGCATCCTGCTGGAGAACGCCGTTGCACTCGTCGCGGATAGAGTCCCCGATCCGGGCCTATCTGCGCTTGCAGACGCGATCGAAAAGGCCCAGCCGATCTTATGGAAGATGGGGCTCACCGGCGTCCATGATTTTGACCGGCGAGATTCGTTCATGGCCCTGCAGCAACTCCACGCGCGAGGGCAGGTTGAAGCTTCGGGTGACGAAGAACATCCCCGTCGAACTTGCTGGAGCATGCGTTTGAATTGGGCTTGCGTACCGGCTTCGGGGATGACTGGCTGCGGATCGGTTCCGTCAAGGTCTTCATGGATGGGGCGCTCGGTCCCCGCACGGCAGCCATGTTCCAGGCTTATGATGGCGAGCCGGAGAACAAGGGCAGCCTCCTTGTAGATGGGGAGCAGCTTTTCGAACTTGGCCGGCGCGCTGCCGATGTGGGCCTGGGCATGACCGTCCATGCCATTGGCGATCGCGCCAACCATGAGGTCTTGAATGCCTACGAGCAGTTGCGCGCCTATGAGACCAGCAAGGGCCTCCCTCACCTGCGCCATCGCATCGAGCATGTGCAGGTGCTTCATCCCGACGACGTCCCGCGCTTGGCTGCTCTCGGCGTCATTGCCTCCATGCAGCCGGTGCATGCCACTTCAGACATGCTGATGGCTGATAGATACTGGGGCCAGCGTACGGCCTACGCCTACGCCTTGAAGAGCCAGCTTGACTTGGGTGCACACGTTGCGTTCGGCTCTGATGCGCCGGTAGAGTCGCCGAACCCGTTCCACGGCATCCATGCAGCGGTCACCCGCCGCCGTGCAGATGGCTCCCCTGGCCCCGCATGGATGGCACCCGGAGCAGCGCCTCAGCATGCAGCAGGCAATTGAGGGCTTCACCACCGGCGCGGCCTACGCGGCGTACGCCGAGCATCGGCAGGGCCGGCTTGCTCCAGGCATGCTGGCAGACCTGATCGTCCTGGAGCAGGATCCCTTTGCATGCGACCCTGACGAAGTGAAGGATATTCGATCCTCTGCTACAATGGTTGCAGGCGAGTGGGTATTTGAGACGTAATATAGGGCGCATTTTTTATTTCTGATTACACAGCCTTGGAGTACGCCATTATGCAAAAAGATAAATCTCAACTGACACCTGAAATGCTTGTCCCACGGTTGGGGGAGGCCCTGGTCCGGGACGGGCACATCAACGAGTTCGACCTGCAGAAAGCTCTGGCATATCAGCAGGAACAGGTGTCGACGGGTGCTACCATGCTCCTCGGCCAGGCGCTCATGAACCTGAAGCTGATCGACCAGGGCACTCTGGACCAGGCCGTTACCGAACAGATCATCCAATTGCGGTCCGCGCTGCAGGCCGCCAATCGCACGCTGGAGCAGCGTGTCCATGAGCGCACCGCCGAATTGGAAGAGGCTCTGCAGCGTCTGTCAGAGCTGAACCAGATGAAAGCCAATTTTGTAGCCAATATCTCCCACGAGCTCCGTACGCCCTTGACGCACATCAAAGGCTACATGGAACTGATGGTGACTGATTCTCTGGGGCCGCTTACCGACGAGCAGCGTCATGCATTGCAGGTCAGCCAAAAAGCTTCGGATCGATTGGAGAACCTGATCGAAGACCTGATCATGTTCTCCATGGCTGTTCACGGCGAGTTGAGCCTCAAGCAGGAACCGCTCGATATTCAGCGTCTGATCAACATGGCGGTCCGCAATGCAACCCAGAAAGCGGATGAACGGGGCGTCATCGTGGAAGCCGTAGCTAAGGAACGCATGCCCATGGTCCAGGGGGATTCAGAGAAGATGATCTGGGTGCTAAACCAGTTGCTCGATAACGCAGTCAAATTCACGCCGTCGGGCGGACGTGTGGTGGCGAGCCTCAAGGAAGAGAGCAGCAATCTGGTGATGGTCACCGTGACGGATACGGGTATCGGGATCCCGTCCAATCGGCTGCAGGAGATCTTTGAGCCGTTCCATCAGCTCGACGCTTCGTCCACCCGCAGGGCTGGTGGCACGGGCTTGGGCCTGTCGCTCGTAAGGCAGATCATCGAGGCCCACGGGTCTCTTCTGGATGTGATCTCCGTCGAGGGGCGCGGCACGACCTTTAAATTCCCTCTGCTCGTCGCCTCTGAGGAGAGCAAGCGAAGAATGGCACGCGCCACAAAATGAACAACAGGGGACGCAAGGCACGCAGGAACAATAGGCGGTGAATTGCCATGGTTGATCCGAGTACATTGGAATTTGTTTATTCGCTGCTGCAAACAGCCGGCCTGCAAGTAGACTGGAAAACGGCGCTGGATAAGCTCCTCAGTTCTTTGCGCGAGGAGTTTGTCTACGATAACGTGGCGGTGTACCTGCTCGAACTCTCGCAGCCAGAGCATCGATGTGGGCTACGCTCGTGCCGTCGGGCGCGGCAAGGATGCAGAAGCAGATATCAGTTGGGGTGAGGGCATCGCCGGCAAAGTGATTGCCCGGCAGCATACCATCGTTCGCGAGCCCACCGGTCTGCCGGCTGCTAATCGTCTGGATGCTCCCTACCTCATCGGCCTGCCGTTGTTCGCTGGCGGACGATTGCTGGGCGCGTTGGTCTTTGTCCGCTTCGGCGGTCCAGTATATTCGCCTCAGCACCGGCTCTTGGGCGAGATGATCGGTCGCGTTGCATCGTCAATGTTGGAATCCAAGGCGCTACAGGAGGCTCGCCGCCAGCTGGAGTCGGTCCAGCGGCAGATGCGCTTGCAGGATGACTTCGTGTCCACCATCTCACATGAGCTTCGCACGCCGCTGGGCTTCATTAAGGGCTATAGCACCAGCCTGCTGCGCCAGGACGCGCACTGGGACGAGAAGACCCAGCGCGAGTTCCTGACCATCATCGATGAGGAGACCGACCGTCTGACGCACCTCATCGAAGACATGCTCGAATTGGCCCGCCTCCAGAGCCACACTGTTAAGTTCAAATTCCAGCCGTTGCGGTTGGATGCCCTCGTCCGCGATGTTACCACGCGCATACACGCCTACAAGCCTCAGGTGCAGATCGACCTCGACTTCGACGTGGTACCGCCCATCCTCGGCGATGGCGTTCAGCTGGCACAGGTCTTTGAAAACCTGTTTAGCAACGCTATCAAATATACGTCCGGCTCTCCACTGAAGATCAGCATGCGGCGGTTTCCCGCCACCTTACGGGTGGCCTTTGCCGATCAAGGCCCCGGGATCCCGGAGGAATATCTCCCGTTCATCTTCGAACGCTTCTATCGGGTGCCGGCGGAAACCACCGCCACAGGCACCGGCTTGGGGTTATATATTTGCAAGCAGATAATATTGGCGCATCATGGTAAGATTTGGGCAGAGTCTGAACTGGACAAGGGCACCACGTTCTTCATCGAGCTGCCCGTCGAAGTTACCATTTGATCTTTCATCCAATGCCGCTGATTTAAGGAGGTGCACATGTCGAAGCGGATCCTCATTGTTGACGATGAACCGCGTTACCTTCGTCTTTTGGAAGCCAACCTGAAGACCGAGGGGTATACCGTAGTTACGGCGGCGGATGGCCTGCAGGCGATCGATGCTTTTGCGGCGCAGCCCGTGGACCTTGTGCTGTTGGATGTTATGATGCCCCGCCTCGACGGATTCGGCACCTGCCAGCGTATCCGTGAGTTCTCCAACGTGCCGATCATTATGTTGACGGCCAAAGGCGAGGAACAGGATCGCGTCAAGGGCCTGGATCTCGGAGCAGACGATTACCTGGTGAAGCCTTTTTCCGCTACTGAACTGCTCGCCCGAGTGCGCGCCGTGCTCCGCCGCGCCCAATTGCCCACCGAACAGGGGCAGGAGCGCTTCTTCACCCACGAGAATCTGAAGATCGACTTTGCTCGTGCGGAGGTCTGGCGCGATGAACAACCGATCTCGCTTTCCGCCACTGAATATCGTCTGCTCCTGCAGTTCGCCCACAACATCGGCAAGATCCTCACATCAGAAGACTTATTGACCAGCGTCTGGGGCCCCGAGTACAAATCGGATAAAGAGATCTTATGGGTGAGCATTGCGCGTCTGCGCCAAAAACTGGAAGGTGACGCTCACAACCCGCGGCATATCGTCACACGCTCGGGTCTGGGCTACTTTATGCCGCCCGCCGAGGCATAAGGAGGCTTATGGCAGCGAGCACGATCCTGATCATCGACGGAGATCTCGCCAGCCGCACGTACGTAGCCACAACACTGCAGAAGGAAGGCCACGGCATCCTCCAGGCTGACTCTGGAAGAGAAGGCCTTATCGTGGCTTGGCGCGATCATCCCAACATCGTCATCGTTGAGCCGGAACTGCCTGACCTCCCGGGAGAATTGCTGGCCGCCCGCCTGCGTTCCGATCCGCGTACAGCCCGTACCCCTTTGGTCGCGCTCACCGGGACCCGAATCCGGCCCGGCAGCAGGCCTGCCGCGAAGCCGGTTTTAACGAGTACCTGGTAAAAAGCCCGCAAGCAATTCCCGCTCTCATCGACCTCATTGCAAACCTGCTTGGCGGCGGAAAGCGCGTTAAAGCCGGTGGCCTCCTCATCGCCTTCCTGAGCGCAAAAGGCGGCGTCGGCACATCATCCCTTTGCGCCAATATCGGCAGGAACATCGCCGCGCAGCTTCCGGAGTCGCACGTTGTGGTGGCAGACCTGGTCCTGCCCATTGGCTCGATCGCAGGGATCGTTGGTTATTCCGAAAGTCAGAACCTGGTTACTCTGGCTGCGCTGCCCGCGGCCGAAACTACGCCGGATTTCCTCCTGGACCGGCTGACGGCCATGGAGCAATGGAGCTTTCATTTGCTGGCTGGTTCGCCGGATCCGGGACGCGGCAACGAGTTGAACGTTGCTCGCATCGGTGAGTTGGTGAATGGACTTAAGTCCGCGTACGACTTTGTGCTTCTGGACTTGGGTCGCTCGCTTTCACGAATCAGTCTCCCGCTGATCCAGCATGCCGACCTGGTGGCGCTGATCTTGGGCGCAGATACCAGCACGGTCGCGCTGACGAAGATCACTTGGGACTATCTGCAGTCGAAAGGACTGGAGCCTGCCACCGCCTTCCCAATCCTGAACCGTGCCGTGGGCTTGGAAGGGCTGACCAAGGCCGAGATCGAGAAGATCATGGGTATCCCCATCAAGACTTCCTTCCCCTATCTGGGAGGCAACTTCTCGCTGGCTAACAACCAGCATATCCCGTTCGCGGTGAAGTTCCCGGCTGATACAGCTTCGATCGTATTCAAAGATACGGCGAAGCTGATGATCGATCTTTCAAGGCGCCTGCGTGCGTCCTCAGCGCGTGACTGCGTTTCCCAAAACCCATAAGAGGAAGAACATGGCCATCGAATTTGATGAAAAAGGCAAATTCTTTACTGATGTCGTGCCTAAAATACCTGTGCAAGCCCTGGTGCAGACCGTGGCGCAACTCGTGCGCGGTAAGATCCATGTAAGAGAAGGGGAGCGCCTTAAGGATGAGCTGGATCGCGATGAGCTTTTCCTGGCGGTCACCGACGCCAGTATTGTCGGCGTCGATGGCCAGGCGCAGTTCGAGGCGCCGTTTATGGCTGTGCGCCGCTCGCAGATCGTCTGGGTGCTGCCCGACCGGGAACAAGCCGAGGGCTCCTGATGGTGCAACGAGCTCCAACGAATACATCCCGCTTCTCTGCCGCCGATCTGACCAAACTCAAACGGTTTCTGATCGATACCCTCTCGCGCGGCATGGAGAGCGAGGGAATATCAGCCGAGAAAAGGACCGAGTTCGTAAAGCTGCATCTGAAAGGCGTCTACGAGCAGGCACGCGTCAGCCTTCCGGAGGACTTGCAGCGGGTGATCTTTCAGGATGTGCTGAACGATATGATGGGCTATGGTCCCATCCAGCCGCTCCTGGATGACCCGGACATCAGTGAGGTCATGGTCAACGGCCCCAAGAAGGTCTACGTGGAGAAGAAGGGACAACTGGTCCGCACCGATGTAGCTTTCGACGACGATGCCCACGTGATGCGGGTCATTGAACGCATCATCCTGCCGCTTGGCCGCCGCGTGGACGCCGACAGCCCCACGGTGGATGCACGCCTGCCGGATGGGTCGCGTGTCAATGCCGTGGTGAGGCCGGTCGCGCTGGACGGGCCGTCCATCACGATCCGCAAGTTCCTCAAAGATAAGCTGACCGTGGGGCAATTGGTTGAGTTTGGAACCTTCACGGCCAACATGGGAGAATTTCTGCGCGCCTGCGTACTGGCCCGGCTCAATATCGTGATCTCCGGGGGCACAGGTTCTGGCAAGACTACTCTTCTGAATGTGCTGTCGGGCTTCATCCCTGAAAACGAGCGCATCATCACGATCGAGGATGCAGCGGAGCTCCAGTTGCAGCAGGAACATGTACTCCGCATGGAAACGAAACCCGCCAACGTGGATGGCGGCGGCGAAACCAGTGTGCGCGATCTGGTACGCAACTCCCTTCGGATGCGCCCTGACCGCATCGTGGTCGGCGAATGCCGCGGTGGTGAGGCGCTGGACATGCTCCAGGCCATGAACACTGGCCATGACGGCTCGCTAACCACCCTGCACGCCAATTCCCCGCGGGACGCGCTCTCCCGCTTGGAAACACTGGTGCTGATGGCCGGCTTGGAGCTGCCTCTGAAGGTGGTGCGCCAACAGGTGTCCTCCGCCGTCGATCTAATTGTGCAGCAAACACGCTTGAAAGACGGCTCGCGCCGGGTTACGGCGATCACAGAGGTGGCGGGTATGGAAGGCGAAACCATTGTCCTGACCGACATCTTTAAATTTGAGCAAACAGGCGTGGAGGAGAACGGCAAGGTTCTTGGGCAGACAAAAGCTACGGGCATCCGGCCGCTATTCACCCCGCGTCTGGAGGCCGCTGGCTACAAGCTCGGTGCTGATATCTTCGGCTCAACTATAGCCGACCGCCTCGCCAGCTCGCCAGCGGCATTAGACCGGGCATCAAGGTTTCTCTGCTATAATCGAAAAGCTAGTGTAGGGCCATCATACCAACTCCGTTTGTAAGCCCTGATCGCCGGTGAGCCGGCGCGAGCGAGCATGGAAACTCCTTCTCAGATCACTCTGCGCACCAAGAAGTTGGGTGTACTCATCCGGGATGCACGCCTGGCTGCCAGACGCAGCCCGGAGGATTGCGCAAAGGCCATGGGCGTAACCAGGGGCATCTTTCGCTCCTTTGAAGAAGGAAAGCGCGCGCCCACATTACCGCAACTCGAACTCCTGGCCTTTTATCTTAAGCTGCCCATCGAGCACTTTTGGAGCAAGGCTTCGCTCTCAGGGGAACAGCCCGCACCGGAGCCCCTCGATATGCCGAGATTGGTTGAGTTACGGCAGCGTATGATCGGCGCCCTCCTGCGTCAGGAGCGGACCAAGGCTAGCATGTCGGTGAAGGCCCTTAGCGAAGAGACCGGTATCCCTGCCGCGCGCATCAAGGCTTATGAGCTGGGTGAACGGCCGATCCCGCTCCCTGAACTGGAGATCCTGATCTCCTCGCTCACCAGCCGCATCGAGAATTTCTTCGATCAGGGTGGCCCGATCGGCCAATGGATCGTTGATGAAAAGTCGATCCGGCAGTTCCTCGAACTGCCGAAGGATTTGCAGGCCTTTGTTTGCCAGCCCGTCAACCGTCCATACTTGGACCTCGCCCGTAAGCTGAGCGACATGTCGAACGATCAATTGCGCTCGGTTGCGGAAGGGCTGTTGGATATCACGCTCTAATTCCCAGGTAAGTAGGACGCAAGATATGGTAACAGCATCAGAACTCAAGAAGTTGACCGACGATGGGAAGCAGGCCTTTGAGGCCGGGCAGTACAAGTCTGCAGCGGGCATGTTCGACACCGCGGCGCAGGGTTATGCGTCGCTGAACGACAAGGCGAATGCCGCAGAGATGAAGAACGACCAGAGCGTGGCGCTCTTGAAGCTGGGCAGGGGGCAGGCCGCGTTGGACGCCGCTCTCGGTACCGAACAGGTCTTCGCCCTCTCCAATGATTTCAGGCGGCAGGGCATGGCAGTAGGGAATCAGGCCGCGGCATTGGAAGCTCTAAAGCGCTGGGATGATGCTCTGGCAGCCTATGAACGATCGGCGGCCTTGTTTGCCGAAGCAGGAGAAGGGGAACTGCGTTCGATGGTGTTGAAAGCCGCTGCCGGCATCAAGTTGCGGCGCGGCCAGGTCAGCAAGTCGGCCTATAAGATGATCGGATCCCTGGAAGCCAAGGACAAACCGTCGCTCTTTGAGCGGGTGCTCAAGTTCATTCTGCATTTCGCGCAGCGATGATCCCCGCAAGTGGTTCGGGCGCACATACAGCGGTCCGGAATATCCGGCCGGCAACACCCTCAGATCAGCAGAAGATTGCTGATCTTATTTTCTTTAAATCGCACGTGCATCGCCACCTCGATTGGCGCACCCCGCTGGACTGGCTTGGATTCTCGCCCTACTGGGTACAGGAAGAAGGACGCCAGATCACCGGTGCGCTGGCGTGCCCGCCCGATCCTGACTCTATCGCGTGGATACGGCTCTTTGCGTATACCGCGCGTCTCTCCGGATACTCGGTTTGGCCCCCGCTTTGGGAGGCCGCCCGCAGTGACCTTGCAAAACAAGGCAATGCGACCGCGGCTGCCATCGCGACCCAGCGCTGGTTCGGACAGATCCTGATGGAAGCCCGTTTCGAACTCGCGGGCCATATCGTACTTCTGGAATGGGAAGAAAGTCCCTCCGTCCGCATCTCACTTTCGAGTGCCGTGAGCGTGCGCCCTATGAGCGTGGAAGACCTGCCGCGTGTGACCGAAGTGGATGCTGCCGCATTCGAGCCTCTCTGGCACAACTCCCTGTTAGCCTTGAGCAAAGCCTTCGAACAGGCATCGTATGCTTCCGTCGCAGAGCTTGACGGCCGACTGATCGGTTATCAGATCTCCACTGGAGGAGCCTTTGGTGCGCACCTTGCACGCCTGGCTGTGATGCCGGAGGAGCAGGGGAGCGGCGTGGGCCGGGCGCTGGTTGAGGAGTTGATCCTGCACATGCAGAAGAGTGGTGGCTCGAGGGTCACGGTAAACACCCAGTCGAATAATGCAGCCTCCCTGGCTCTGTATTCCCGGCTTGGTTTCCGGCGAACGGGTGAGCAATATCCGGTGTATACATATCCGATATTCTGAAGCGATACGGTCGGTAGAGGGGCACTTTCCATGACTTGGTGGAGGGCGAACATGAAGACATTTGAATCCAATTGGAACGATAAAGATGGTCTTAACTTCTATTCCAAGGGTTGGGAACCGGACGATGCTCCCAAGGCTGCGGTGGCGCTGGTGCATGGCCTCGGCGAGCACGTTGGCCGATTTGCCCACATGGGCCAGGCGTTCAATCAGGCGGGCTACGCGCTCATGGGCTTTGACCTGCGCGGGCACGGTCAGTCAGGCGGTCCGCGCGGCCATACTCCGTCGTTCGAAGCCTACATGCAGGATATCGATCTCCTATTGGAACAAGTCAGGCGGCGTTATCCGGGACTTCCGGTCTTTCTATATGGACACAGTCTGGGGGGCATCCTTGTGCTGAACTATGGGCTGCGCCGCAAGCCCGACCTGAAAGGCGTCATCGCCACCAGCGCTGGTTTGCATACGGAGCTTGAAAGGCAGCCGGTCAAGATCATGCTGGCAAAGGTGCTTGGGGGCTTGGCTCCCACTATCGCAATGCCCAGTGGTCTATCCACGGCTGCCCTCTCGCACGATCCCGAGGTGGAGCGTGCTTACGTGAGCGATAAGCTCGTGCACGACAAGGTCACGCTGGGTTTTGGCAAGGTCATGCTGTCTGCCAATCAATGGGCCCTGCAGCATGCGTCGGAATTCCCCCTGCCGCTGCTGCTCATGCACGGCACCGCCGATGCGATCGCATTCCCATCCGGCAGCAAAGAGTTTGCGGCGGCCTTGGGCGGCAAGGCCAGGCTGGTGCTTTGGGATAACCTGTATCACGAGACACACAATGAGCCGGAAAAGGCTGAAGTATTCAAGACTGCCATCCAATGGATGGACGAGCAGCTTAAGAATTGAATTGGAGCTGCGCCCGAGCAGGCTCTCAGGTGGAATGCATACCTGAGTGCCTGCTAAGTATTGGAACTTGCTGCTGGACAAAAGCGATTGAACATGGCAAAATTTCGTGCCGGGAAGCAAGGACACGGCAGAGCTGCAATTTGAAATCGTAGACCATAATCGAATGAGGTGAATTGGATGAGTAAAAAGGCTGGAGAAGGCCCGAGCAAACGCCAGGAGTTTCGCGAGAAGCGCCGCCGCGCCGAGCAGCGCAATCGCATGATCACCATCGGAGTCGTGATATTCATCGCTCTCGTGGTTGCATTCTTTCTGATCTATCCGCAGATCAAACCCGTCGCCGGCGTCGATCCGGTGACGCCGGTGCCACGCCCGAACGCCAACCGTAATACCGCCGGAGATCCCAAAGGCGCTCGTTAAGATAGAGGAGTTCTCCGATTTCCAATGCCCGTTCTGCAAGCAGTTCTGGCAGCAGACTGAGGGCCAGATTGAGGATGCCTACGTAAAGACTGGTAAGGTGCAACTGACGTACCGCTCAGCCGGTAACTGGGTCAGCCTCAATAGCGGCAGCGGAGGCGTTGAGTCTCAGGACTCGGCAATGGCTGCTTATTGCGCGGCCGACCAGAACAAGTTCTGGCAGATGCACGACGCCTTGTTTACCAATAACCGCGATGTGGAGGAGCAAGGGTTCTTCGCTCCCCGCCGCTTGCAGGAGATCGCGCAGGAAATCGGCTTGGACATGGGTGCCTACAATTCCTGCTTCTCAAGCGGCAAGTACCAGAACCAGGTCAATCAGGACTTCACCGACGCGAAGGCTGCGGGCATCACCGGCACGCCGTTCTTTGTCATCACCTACACGGTCAACGGGCAGCCTAAGACCGATACCATTGACGGAGCTCAGCCGTTCTCCGTGTTCCAGCAAAAGCTGGATGCGGCCCTGAAGGCAGCCGGCGCAAAGTAAGGCTGGATCAAGACTAATAAAAGGTCGGGCAGCATGTTGCTGCCCGACCTTTTATTAACGGTATGTTGCCTGTACCGGGTCTCGTAACGCAGGCGCTATTTTGCGAAGAGGGACAAGATCCATACGATCAGCGGTGCGATGGCAAGTGCAGGCAGCAAATTGCCCACCCGGATTTTCTTGATTTCGAGCAGACTGCTGATAGCCAGGCCCATCAGGATTACGCCCCCGGCCGCTGTCATTTCGTTCATCATGGACGCGGTAACCACTGTGTTCAATTGAGCAGCAAGGAGGCTAATGCCACCCTGATAGAAAAGGATCACTACCGAAGAGAATAGCACGCCCGGCCCGAGGGTGGAGGCGAACGCCAGGGATCCAAATCCGTCCAGCACCGACTTGACCGCCAGGAGGTTGTAATTCCCGGTCAGGCCATCCTGGATGGAGCCGAGGATTGACAAGGGACCTACGCAAAAGAGCAGCGATGTGGTCAGGAATCCGCGCACAAACTTGCTTGATGCCCCTTCACTGCTTTCTCCATTTCTTGTGAAGCGCTTTTCCAGGAATTGTCCAAGAGTCTGAAGGCCGTCCTCAATGCGCCACCATTCACCAAGCAGTGCGCCGATCAACAACGCACCGAGGACGATGATTGCATTTTCGGTTTTTAAGAACATTTGGATGCCGATCGCGGTGGTGAATAATCCCATGCCCGCTATGACCGTTCCCTTCAGCCTTTCTGGCACACGCGCACCAAATACCAGGCCAAGCGTGCCGCCTGCGAGGACTGCAGCGATGTTAATGAAAGTGCCTGTCAAATGTGGCTCCTGGTAACCATATGGAACCCCCAGAGCTTCCTGGCATGGCTCTCCGCGCTCCACTCTGTGGTTAGTCGCTTGATCTTGCTTTCGTGGTTTCCACGCCGGCCGCGCGGTTCTCGATCAGTTCCAGGACGAATAGCAGCGACGAAAGCCGGTTGAGGTATTGTTGAAGCGCGGGGTTGGTAGTTTCCTTCTTGTCGAAGAGCTCCACCACGCGGCGTTCCGCACGCCGCACTACCGTGCGTGCCAGCGAAAGGGCCGCTCCGCCGGCGGAATCGCCGGGAACAATGAATTCCCCTGGCATCTGCACGATCCTGGCTAGGGTCTCGATCTGCTGCTCGATCCCCGCAACGCGCGAAGTCTCAAAGTGAAACTGCTCCGCATTTTCGGGGACGGCGGCCACCTCCGCCATGAGAAGATATAGGTCCCTCTGAGCCGCCAGCAGCAGGGGCCCGCAGCGCGCATCCTTGGTCGCGGCGCGCGCCACCCCCATTGCCGCAGAAGCCTCGTCGATCGTCCCAATCGCCTCGATGCGTGCGTCGTGCTTGGGTACGCGGCTTTTGCCGAGCAGCCCGGTGGTTCCATCGTCCCCTCTGCGCGTAAAGAATGGCATGGCTGGATTATAATTTCAACGGAGAGAGATGCACATCCCGGCCCGTGCCCGGCGCGGGTTCTTGCCGTTCCAACTTATTCGTTAGCCAGAGAATATTAGTCGATACCATGAACTTGGAGAGCCGAAATCAATGCTAAAGCCCGTCCACGTCCATATCATGCGTCGGGCCCTTACCGACAAATTTAGCCCGCATGCCCTGGATCTCATGATCCAGGCCAATGTGCGGCAGGACGGCCTGTTCAACCAGCTCGGGCACGACGAGTATCACTTCGACGGCAACGCCTTCGCCGCCTCGCGTGCTTACATCGAGCAGCAGCGCGCCCTCATACGGCCCGCACTGGAGGCCGGCAAAGTGGAGCAGGCCTGGCAGGCGTTCGGTCGGCTTACCCATACTGCGCAGGATTTCTACTCTCATAGTAACTATGTGGATCTGTGGCTCGCCTGCCAGCCGAATGGCATGGTGCCCGGCGCCGGCGAGATCGATCCGCTGGACGATACGCTTATCGAGAACCCGTCGCTCCGTTCCGGTAAGATGTATTACCCGCTCGGCGTTTTGAGCTTTGTTCCGGGGCTCAAAATGCTGATCATCCCGCGCATGCCCCGCGAACTCGCACGCTTGGATGAACCTGGACTCCGAGAAGCGCGGCCCTATGTTCGAGTACGCGTTCCAGGCGGCGGTAAAGCGCACACGGTTCGAGTTGGACGCGGTTGCGAAAAACCTTACGAAGGAACTGGATCGCCTGTTCAGAGAAACTTCCTGACCGATTGCAGTGCTCGAAAAGTGGCTTAGCCATGAGTGCCATCTGGTGCCCTCACGAGGTCAGAATCGGCGGCGAAGTCTATCCGAACTTCCCCAGCTAGCGACCGAAGGAGCGTTGAACCATTGCCCAAGAAAACCAAGACCTCTTCTTTCGGTTCGCCCGGACGCGCGGGGCACGACGCCTCTGCATTTTATTCGGCTCGTCTCTATGAAGATCAGCCCCAGGCCGACGGTGCAGCTTTCACGGAGAACCAGATCCGCCCTGAACATCTCGATACCATTTTCAATTCATCCTCTGAGCTGATGTCGGAGTTGCCTGATAATTCCGTGCATCTCATGGTCACGTCTCCTCCCTATAACGTGGGCAAGGATTACGATACCGACCTCACACTCGAGGAGCACTTGGCCTTACTTAAGCGCGTATGGACCGAGACATATCGTGTCCTGGTTCCCGGTGGGCGTGCATGCATCAACGTGGCGAATCTCGGCCGGAAGCCATATATCCCCCTGCACGTCTTCATGGTGCGCGATATGCTGGATTTGCATTTCCTGATGCGCGGGGAGATCATCTGGGATAAGGGCGCCTCGGCGAGCGCCTCTACGGCCTGGGGCTCCTGGCAATCGGCAGCCAATCCCACCCTGCGCGATATTCATGAATATATCCTGGTATTCTCCAAGGGCAGCTTTCAGCGGGGCCGCTCCCAGCCAGATGGCGAGCTGGAGCCGACTAGCCGGAAAAATACCATCACCAAGGAACAGTTCCTCGAATACACAAAATCCGTCTGGGACTTTTCGGCAGAGTCTGCCAGGAAGATCGGGCACCCTGCACCCTTCCCCTTGGAATTGCCGTCTCGCCTCATCCAGCTATACACCTTCGAAGGGGATGTGGTGCTCGATCCATTTATGGGCAGTGGGCAGACCACGCTGGCGGCTTTGAAGTCAGACCGGCACTTTGTGGGCTACGAGATCAATGCGGACTATCATAAACTCGCGCAAAAGCGGATTACCGAAAGGGTATAATCTTAAATTATGGACATTAAGGCTCAACTTACCGAGGCCATGAAGCAGGCCATGCGGGCTAACGACGACGTCGCCAGGCGAACCACGCGCATGGCGCTGGCGGCGATCAAGCAGGCCGAAGTGGATAAGCGGATCAGCCTCGACGATGCGGCCGTAATTGTGCTGCTGCAAAAAGAGATCAAGAATCGCCGCGAGGCGCTGGAAGAAGCGCGCAAGGCCAATCGCTCAGACCTAATGGCCGACAATGAGGCCGAGATCAAGGTGCTGGAGGGATTTCTGCCGAAGGCTATGAGCCAGGATGAATTGCGCGCTCTGGCGCAGGCTGCCGTTGCCGAGACCGGCGCTTCCACTCAGACGGATATGGGCAAGGTCATGAAGGCCCTCATGCCGAAGGTGGCGGGGCGCGCCGCCGGTGACCAAATCAGCGCGGTCGTAAAGGAACTGCTTACCAGGCAAAGCTAGTTTTGCCTGCGCCATTAAGATGACACCGAGAGTGTCGCCACTGTTTGTGCAGCACACGGAGCCAGGCGTTTCCAGCCCTTATGCCAGGCAAAGGTATGCCGGCATGATCGGTTGCCGAAACTGCCGCCTCTCACAAGTGTGG
>CAWDUZ010000022.1:0-6875 GCA_963805515.1 uncultured Chloroflexia bacterium
TCGTAATGGTCAGGATCAAGCATAGCCTTACTCCTTCGGAAGAATGGAACGGCAGAAGACCGCCAGAATTTTGCGAGCCCGACTCCCTACTCGCAGCCGGGCCGCTGCGACACCTTCATTATGAAGGGGCCAAAACCCCGCACTTACGGCTAAGAACTCTCAGAAAGTATATGACATTTATCACTAGACACCGGGTTGTGGATATTGTATTTTGTATACACGCTGTTAAACTATTTCCCCGGTCACCTTGCTAAACTAGCAGTATACTAGGCGAAAGGCCACAATCGATCCTCTCCAGGTACAAACTTTGGCGGGCTGGATCATCCTCAAAATCGCAGGCCTCCCCACACTTGGCACGGTGGGATGCACTGGTCTGTTCATTTATCCCAAAACTCAAAATATCCAAAAACATGCCTGCCTTTAGTGTACTCCATCCAGCCGGATGAGCGGGCTTTTATTAGTCAGGAACGGTTCTCCCGCAAGAGTTTCCTTTAAGGATTAGAGGTTCGAGGCGGGATAGGGATTCGCCTATGGTTCGATCGGGTTCGCAGGATGCCATCACCATGAGGAGAGGAGGTGCTTTGAAATTTCCCCACAACCATGATTTGAATGACCGCAACGCTCAGTCTAACTCACCTGCTTAGTTTCCGAGGAGAAGTTCATCATGAAATACAATTTGCTCTACAAGTTACTTGCAGTCGCAATGGCTGTCAGCATGTTCCTGACCGCCTGCGCGCCGCAACCCGCAGCCCCTCAGGCCACCCAGCCGCCTCCTGTTGCACAGCCAACAGCGGTACCCGTACAGCCAACTGCTGCGCCTGCGTTTACGGCCAAGTACAACCTCAGTGCCCCTGATTGCAGCTACGGCGGCGAGATCAAGTCCATTGAAGCCACGGATCAATACACGGTCAAGTTCACCTTATGCACGCCGGATCCGGCCTTCCTGTCTAAGGTCGCCTTCCCGGTCTTTGGCATCCAGAGTGCTGCGCACCTGGAAGCGACTGGCGGCGGCGGTGCTGAATTGCTCAACAACCCCATCGGCACTGGCCCCTATATGGTTAAGGAATGGGTCCGCGGTGATCATCTGACCCTTGTCCCCAATCCCAACTACTGGGGACCCGCTCCCAAAAATAAGGAGTTCATCCTCCGCTGGAACAGTGAAGCCGCAGCCCGCTTGCTGGAACTCCAGGCCGGCACCGCAGACGTCATCGATAATCCCAGCCCGGATGATTTTGCCAAGATCCAGGCTGATACCAGCCTCAAGCTGCTTCCCCGCACCGGGCTGAATGTCTTCTACCTCGGCTTTAACAACACGCACAAGCCGTTCGATAACGAAAAAGTGCGCCAGGCCTTGGCCATGGCCCTCGATAAGAAGCGGATTGTAGACAACTACTACCCGGCTGGCTCGATCCCTGCCGAACAATTCGTCCCGCCCGTGATGGTACCGGGCTACATCGATGGCTTTAAGTGGTATGACTACGACGTTGCAGCGGCCAAGAAACTTTTGGCCGAAGCAGGCTTCCCGAACGGGTTCTCTACCAACCTGTCCTATCGCGACGTAGTACGCGTTTACCTGCCATTGCCGAGCAAGGTAGGCCAGGAGATCCAGTCGCAATTGGCCCAGATCGGCGTCAAAGTCACGCTCGAGCCCATCGAATCCGGCAAGTTCCTGGCATCGGTCGCCGCCGGCGAACAAGGCATGTTCATGCTGGGTTGGGGTGCAGATTATCCTGACCCGACCAACTTCTACGATTTCCACTTTACGGGCGCATCCAAGAACTTTGGTGATGTCTATCCCGATCTGGTGGACGCGATCCACGCAGCCGGCCAGGTAGCCGACCCAACGGAACGCACCAAGCTGTACACCAAGGTAGCCGAGTTGGTCAAGCAGCATGTGCCGATGGTCCCCGTCGCGCACGGCACGAACGGTATAGCCTATAAGGCTACCGTGGATGGGGCACAGGCCAGCCCGTTGGCCGACGAACAGTTCAATCTCATGTCGGTGCCAGGCCAGGATCAGTTGAACTTCATACAGAACGGCGAACCGATCAGCCTCTACTGTGCAGACGAAACCGATGGCGAGACACTGCGTCCCTGCTACCACATCTTTGACACGCTCTACTGGTACAAGCCCGAAACAACGGAGCTCGTGCCGGCGGCAGCCGATAGCTACCAGGTCAACAAGGACCTTACCGAGTGGACCTTCTCTCTGAACAAGAATGCCAAGTTCAGCGACGGCACACCGATGGATGCAAATGACGTGGTGGAGACCTTTGTCGTGATGTGGGATGCCTCGAATCCCTTGCACAAGGGCAATACGGGCGTCTTTGAGTACTTCAGCGGCTACTTCGCCAAGCAGTTGAATGCACCCAAGTAATAGGTTACTGGTATAGTTGGATCACGTCGGCGATGGGGCACTGCCATGTTGCAATGCCCCATCGCCATGTTCCTTCGCCAGGAGGCTAGTCCAACGCAATGGTAAATTTTCTCGTCCGGCGATTATTGCTGGTCATCCCGGTGCTCTTTGGCATCTTACTCATCACGTTCGCCCTGGGCCGGCTGATCCCGGGGGATCCTTGCGTGATAGCGCTGGGCGAACATTTCACACCCGAGGCATGCTTTCAATTCCGCGAGCGTACCGGCCTGAACAATTCGATCCTGGTTCAGTTTGGTAACTATCTGAGCAATCTCGCACACGGAAACCTGGGAATCTCCCTGCGCACCAGCCAGCCTGTAGTTGACATCATACTCCTCCGTCTGCCTATGACGTTGGAGTTGACCATCTGTGCCATGCTGTTTGCCACAACAGTGGGCATTACATTGGGGATCATCTCTGCCACCAGGCATAATTCAATTGCGGATGTGCTGACGATGATCACGGCAAACTTCGGCGTCTCCATGCCGGTGTTCTGGCTGGGTCTGATGCTGGCTTATCTGTTCGCGATCATGCTCAAAGGCACCCCTCTCTGGCTGGCGCCTTCAGGACGGCTCACATCAGGCACATCCGTGGTACCGCTCATGGTGACCTTTCATCTCACCAATCTGACCGGCCTTCCGCTCGCCCTGGTGACCTTTGCCTCGAATATGGTTGTTTTTAACTCGCTCGTCTCGGGCAACTGGCCTGTGCTCGGAGATGCCCTTCGCCATTTGATCCTCCCCTCCGTTGCTGTGGGCACGATCCCCATGGCGATCATCGCGCGCATGACCCGCTCCAGTCTGTTGGAGGTGCTCGGGTTGGACTACATTCGCACGGCCCGCGCGAAGGGCTTGCGTGAAACTGTGGTGATCCTTCGCCATGCTCTGCGCAATGCCATGCTGCCCATTATCACAGTGGTCGGGCTGCAATTGGGTACCTTGCTGGGTGGCGCGGTCCTCACGGAGACCGTCTTCGGCTTGCCGGGGGTGGGCACCTTCCTGGTGGGTTCGATCTTTGCGCGCGATTATTCGGTCGTACAGGCCTTCACTGTCATCATTGCACTCATCTTTGTGACGGTTAATCTCGTCGTAGACGCATCCTATGCGTATCTCGATCCGCGCGTTCGTCTGCAATAATGGAGCACCACATGAAATTCGATGATACCCTTGACGCCGAAGCCTACGCGCAGGAGCCAAACAGTCTCTGGCACAACGCGCTGCAGCACCTGCTGAAAAAGCGCTCGGCCGTCGTGGGAATGGTGATGTTGGGGACCTTGATCCTCATTGCGGTCTTTGCTCCCCTCATCGCACCGTATGACCCGGCTAAGATTCTGTTGGATGCCAAGCGCAACACTCCGCCGTGCATCCATCTGTTAGGCTGCCCCGCCTCCCAGACTCAGCATATCTTTGGTGTAGACGGCAACAGCCGGGACTTCTTCAGCCGTGTCGTTTATGGCTCGCGGCTCTCGCTCCAGATCGGCCTTGTATCGGTAACGTTTGCAATCGTGGTGGGAACCTTGCTTGGCGCCGTAGCCAGCTACGGCGGCGGCTGGTGGGACAACATTACGATGCGCGTCATGGACGTGCTCCTGGCGTTCCCCAGCTTGCTCCTGGCGATCGCCATCGTCGCCGTATTGGGGCCTGGGTTGATCAACACACTCCTCGCGATCAGTATCGTTTCTATTCCACACTACGCGCGTATTGTGCGCGCCAGCGTGCTCTCGATCAAAGAGTTGGACTTTGTCACCGCCACCCGCGCCCTGGGCGCATCCCCTGCCCGCATTCTATTCCAGCGCATCCTTCCCAATGCCATGACACCGCTCATTGTCCAGGGTACGCTCGGTATTGCCACAGCCATCCTCGACGCTGCCGCCCTCTCGTTTCTGGGTCTCGGCGCTCAACCCCCCACACCTGAATGGGGGCTGATGCTCGGGGAGGAGCGCAACAATGTATTCAATACGCCTTACCTGTTGTTCATCCCCGGCATTGCCATCATGATCACCGTGCTGGGCTTCAATTTGCTCGGCGATGGGTTGCGCGACGCATTAGACCGCGTCTAAACCGCTGATCCAGCGCCCATCCGCGCCCATGGGCTCTGATGGGAACTGGATGCACCTCGCAGCCAGGAAGTGAAGGATCGGATCTTGGCAGGCTTTGAACAACAGCATCAAGCGCTTATCTGGAATCTGAACCACCAGACCATCCGGATCGAACCATGGGGGACCGACAGCTTGCGCGTCCGCGCTACAGAGAATGCCGCGATCCGCGATGACCTGCCACAGGCCTTGCTCCCCCCCGCGGCCGCTACCTCCCGGATCAAAATTAATTCGCAGCATTGCGACCATCTCCAATGGTGCAATTGCTGCCGAGGTACGGCTGGACCGGAACACCATCCGGTTTTTCAACTCGGTCAGTGGTGTTGAATATCTTGCTGAAGCTGCGCCGCGCCATTGGCCGCCCGCGCGCTACTTTCGCCCCGTTGCCGGAGACCACTTTGAGCTGCAAGTACGCTTCAGATCTTATGAGGGCGAGCGGCTCTATGGGCTGCGGTCACCACCAGCACGGTTACCTGGATCAAAAAGGTTGCGTGATTGATCTGGTTAACTTCAACACCGAATCGACGGTTCCATTCCTGCTCTCCAGCCGGGGCTACGGTTTCTTGTGGAACAATCCGGCAATCGGACGCGTAGAGTTGGGCCAAAATGCCACACGCTGGATCGCCCAGATGACATGCCAGCTGGATTATTGGATCACCGCAGGCGCAACTCCCGCCGAGATTCTGGAACACTATGCCGCCGCTACCGGTCACGCACCGATGATGCCGGAATGGGCCATGGGATTTTGGCAGTGCAGGCTCCGCTATAGCACTCAGGAAGAATTGCTTTCGGTGGCTCGCGAGCACAGGCAGCGCGGCCTTCCCCTTTCCGTGATCGTTGCCGACTTTTTTCACTGGAGTTTGCAAGGCGATTGGCGCTTCGATCCGGATAAGTGGCCTGATCCGGCGGCGATGGTGCGCGAGTTGGATGACATGGGCGTCAAATTAATGGTCTCGATCTGGCCTACCGTCAACGCCCTCAGTCCCAACTTTTTGGAGATGCAGCACCGCGGGTTGCTCATTCGTACGGAGCGCGGCATCTCGGCGCTCATGCCCTATGTAGACAACAAACCCGAAGGGCCGGTGTACCTGCATATCTATGATGCCACCAACCCTGAAGCGCGCCAATTCATCTGGCAGAAGGCTCGCGAGGGATACTATCGGCATGGCGTTAAAGCTTGGTGGCTGGATGAGACGGAACCGGAAATTGACCCGCTTCACTTTGACAATATGCGCTATCACATTGGCCACGGACCGGCCGTAGCCAACATTTATCCCATGCTGCATGCGCGTGGCTTTTATGAGGGCATGCAGGCCGAGGGTGAACAGGATATCCTGTTGCTGTGCCGCGCAGCATGGGCCGGCAGCCAGCGTTACGGTGCCGCGGTTTGGACCGGGGATATTTTCTCCACGTTCGAGGTATTGCAGGCCCAGGTGCCGGCCGGATTGAATATGGCGCTTAGCGGCATCCCCTGGTGGACAACGGATATCGGTGGCTTCTATGGTGGCGATCCGGACTTCGCCATATTTCCGGGAGTTGCTGGTTCGCTGGTTCCAGTTTGGCGTATTCTGTCCGCTATTCCGTTCGCACGGCTGGCGCGAACCTGCGGTCCGCTATCCGATCCCAAGCGGAGGCCCAAACGAAGTATGGTCGTATGGTGACGAGGCATATGCCATCCTCAGTGGGCTGCTGTTTCTGCGGGAGCGTCTGCGGCCATATATCGCTGCGCAAATGCGGCTGGCTCACGAAAAAGGCCATCCGCCGATGCGGCCTCTGTTTTTCGATTTTCCGCAGGATCAGGGTTGTTTCCGCATAGAGGATCAATTCATGTTCGGCCCGGATTTGATGGTTGCACCCGTGCTGCATGAAGGGCAGAGGAGCCGCTCCGTTTACCTGCCGGCTGGGACGACCTGGACGGAAGCGTGGACCGACCAGGTTTTCGAAGGTGGTCAAGATCATCACCGCAGACGCGCCCCTCGACCGGATCCCGCTCTTTTTGCGTGGTAAAGCCACTTTACCCATCCGCCCTCCGGATTAAAGCAGATCCGATGCTTGTACATCCCTACGGCTCCTGCCAGCTCCCATCCTGAAATTCTGAGGTGTCAGGATATGACATTCATTACTCGACTTGCCCTTGTGTATATTGTATATTGGATACAATACCCGTAGCTATTTAGCTCCCTCGTCATCCTGTTCGAGATGCAAATCGGTATATTTCATATGAAAACCCAAGATTTGGAAGGATCGGTACTCGTCATCCAGACGATGCAGAAAAGCTGCAGTCGAACACCTCCGTAGCCTGATATTGAGCGGTCAACTTGCTCCCGGGCAGCGGCTTTTGCAGGAAGAGCTGGCTGAAAAAAT
>CAWDUZ010000023.1:0-10576 GCA_963805515.1 uncultured Chloroflexia bacterium
GTCTTCATCGGAGTCACTCCCAACAATGAACTCATCAAGGACAAGGCAGAGCTGGACGAGGCGGGCTTCATCTGCGCGCCCACGATGATGAGCAGCTATACAGGAGTGTTTGCGGCGGGAGATGTCAGAGCCGGCTCGACCAAGCAGGCTGCATCCGCGGCCGGCGAAGGTGCGTCGGCGGCGCTGGCGATCCGCGAGTATCTCAAGTCGCTGGGCGAGTAGATCGGCAAATCATAATCTGTCTGTGATGCAATAGGCCACAACTCCATGACCGACCTGTATAATCTCGCGCCCTCACAAATTGTGATGTATACCACCAGGGTCTGCGCCGACTGCCTGCGCGCCAAGGCATACTTCGAAGCCAACCATATCTCCTATCTTCAGATCGGCATCGAAGGCGACGACCAGGCGACCGAGTTCGTCACAGAGCTGAACCACGGCCTCCACAGCGTGCCGACCATCATCTTCCCGGACGGCGCCGTGCTGGTGGAACCAAGCTGGGAAGACCTTCGCAGACAATTCCACACGTGAGCCGACGCGCGCAGATCGTGATCTGTGGGGCGGGAATGGCCGGCGTGAGCGCCGCCTATCATCTTGCCAAAGCGGGGATGAAAGATATCCTGATCGTCGACTCGCGTCCCCCACTCAGCCTGACGAGCGACCGCTCGACCGAGGGCTACCGCAACTGGTGGCCGGACCCGGCCATGGTGGCGCTCATGAACCGCTCCATCGACCTGATGGAGGGACTCGCCGCGGCGAGCGGGAACCGCTTCCGCATGAACCGGCGGGGGTATGTCTATCTGACGGCAGATGAAAGCAGCATCCCGGAGTTCAAGGAGCGCGCGGAGCGCATCGCCGAATTGGGCGCGGGGCCGTTGCAAATCCACTCGGGCGCGGTGTCTGACTATGAGCCGAGGTCCGACTCCGGGCGATGAGCTTAAGCTGCACGGCGCGGACCTGCTGCTCGACCCAGGCCTCATCCACAAACATTTTCCATACATCACCGATAAGACCGTAGCGGCCCTGCACATCAGGCGCGCAGGCTGGCTCAGCGCGCAGCAACTGGGCATGTACATGCTGGAGATGGCGCGGGAGCTTGGGGTGAGATATGAGACCGGGGAAGTGCAGGGGGTCGAGGCAGCAGGCGGAGGCGTGAGGTCCGTAACCCTGGCGAACGGCGAGCAGATAGGCTGCGATTTTTTCGTGAATGCTGCGGGGCCGTTCCTCAAGCCGGTCGGGGAGATGCTGGGAGTGGATCTGCCGGTGCAAGCCGAGCTGCATCTTAAGGTCACCTTCAAGGATCACCTGCAGATCCTGGACCGCGAGGCCCCGCTGCTGATCTGGGGAGATACGCAGACGCTTCCCTGGGAGGCGGAGGAGATGGATGCCTTGCGGGCAGACGAAGAGACGCGCTGGCTCACCGAGCCGTTCCCGCCGGGCGTGCACATCCGCCCCGAGGGCATCGGCGAAAGCCAGACTGTGATGATGCTGTGGGATTACAACGCGCGCTGCATGCCGCCAACTTTCCCGCCGCCTGCCGACGAACTCTATGCGGAGGTGGTGCTGCGCGGGCTTTCGACGATGCTGCCGGGGCTGCGCCGCTATTTGGAGCGTGCACCGCGACCATACATTGACGGCGGCTACTACATGAAAACACCTGAGAATCGGCTGCTGGCCGGCCCCCTGCCGGTGCAAGGCGCGTACGTGCTGGGCGCGCTATCGGGGTTCGGCATCATGACATCCTGCGCGGCAGGTGAGCTATTGGCGGCGCATGTCGCGGGAGGAGCACTGCCGTCTTATGCGCCGGCCTTTTCGCCGGAGCGCTATTCCGACCCTGGGTACCAGGCAAACTTGTCTAGTCTGGATCTGAGCGGAGAGCTTTAAATAAAATGATCCCGCCGCTGGGTGAGGGGGGCACCCAACAACGGGACCGGGTCTATTTTGTCACATTTCGACACAAAAGACAAGGGTACAACTAGGGCAGATTCTTCGGAAATTACCGTTGTTTGCGGCTGAATCCACTGTACTAGTTGTCACTTTTCTTAGGCGCTGGAGCCGGCGGCTCGCGGCTGTTTTAGGCGGCTCTGCGCCATCCAGGCGCCAATGGATAACGGCTAAAACAATCAAGGTCAATGCCGAAGCCGCTACGAACAGGTATGCCAGGGGATTGCTGCGGTCAAAGTCGCCCCAGATGCGGGGCAGCGCCAGCAGCGTCAACAAAACGCCGACCATCGCACTCTCAACGAGGATGCGGGCCGAGCTCCAGCGTCCATCATAGGCAATGTTCAGTACGGTCAGTAAGGTCAGAATGCTCCAACCGGCGAAGACCCTGGCGGTCAGCTCGGTCAGCTTCCAGGGGGCAAGCGAGATCAGGATGGCAGGGCGGATAATGACGACCACGAAAGCGAGCGCGCCCATCGCCGCGCCTGCGCCTAGAACCCAACGAATGGTCGAGGAGAAGCGAACATCCGTCTCTTCCAAGTCGAGGGAGGCGGTCGCCCGGTTACGCCACCACAGGAACGGCACCGCCAGCGGCGTCAGGATATAGATGATCGTCCACGAGTAAAAAGCGAGACTGCCCTGGTGAAAGCGACCCCAATGCAGCAGCGTCGCGACGAGCATGCAGACTGTAAACGCTGTGATAGGAAGGAAGCCGGCCTGATAGTGGTGCCACTTTCGATCCGCCAGCAAGCGTATGAAGAAGTAAGCGCCAGCGGTATATCCAGCTCCGATGAGCACCGCCGAGGTGCGCGGCAGGATGGTCCAGGCGAAATCCTGATCGGTGTGATCGGGCCGCACATAAAGGGCGACGAACGCCAGCAGTAGAACGACAACGATGAATGCGGCTGTAATGCGCGTCTCGATGGTGATCTGGTCTGTCCGTGACTTGTCCACTTTGCGCTCCGTTAGGTACAATAAGTCTAAAGGGTTCGCGGCTATGAAGACACTTCCATTTCCTTTGCCTGTGCGCTTCGATCGCTCTCGCAGGTTGCGAGGGTTGGCCCGTTGCGATCACACCATACAACCCGCCGACAGCGGCCGCGTCGCGCACGCCGTCCGTCCGCACGCCCACGCCGATCATCGTGGCACCTGTCACGTTAACGCCGACGCCGATCCTGGCTCCGCTTCCGGTCTCCCTGACGCCCGAAGCGAACATCACGCCAACAGAAACACCGGCCGACTCTACGCTTACTCCCACTGCGCCCGTCCTCACCAATGCAATCAAGGTCAACATCCTGGGCTGTGACACAAGCTTCGATGTCCTGCACGGCATGGGCGAGGTGACGAACGCATACGTGACCCTGCAAAATGTGGGCACGTCTGATGTCGTGATCGTCTGCGCAACATTGAATGGACTCGACGAGGGCCGGCCGCATCCGGACAAAACCAAGTGCGTGCCATCCATACCGACCGGCTACCAGGTGACCCTGAAGCTCACGGTGGACACAACCTACAAAGAGGATAGCCCCATTCAGGTGGACGTTACCTCCGCAGGCGCACTATTGGTCAGGGCCGGCGAGCCGGCATGTACAGCCATCGGGCTGCTGCTGCCCTCGGTCGTCACACTGGGCGTGCTGACGCCTGTGCCATGAGAGCAAGCAATTTCTTCCGCTAACCTAATGTATAATCAACTCCATGGCAGATGAACAGCTAAATAACATGCCGCGTCAGAAGATCGCCATGCTGATCGACGGCGACAATGCCCAGGCGGGACTTCTCTCACAGATGCTGGTGGAGGCCGCTCGCTACGGACAGGTGACCGTCCGGCGCATCTACGGCGACTGGACGACAACCAACATGAACTCGTGGAAAGAAACGCTGAATTTCCACGCCTTCCAACCCATTCAACAGTTCCGTTACACCATCGGAAAGAACGCCACCGACAGCGCCATGATCATCGACGCCATGGACGTTCTTCATTCCAGCGTGGTGGATGCGTTCTGCCTGGTATCATCCGACAGCGATTACACCCGACTTGCTACACGCATTCGAGAGACCGGCATATTCGTGATGGGAATAGGCGAAAAAAAGACGCCCAAGCCTTTTGTGAATGCTTGTGACGTCTTCGTTTATACAGAGAACCTGGTGGCGGAGAATAAGGCCGCCAAGGCCCGCTCATCCAAACGCAAGTCTGCCTCGAAAACCACCCCCAAGAGCGAGAGCGATCCCATGCCCCTGCTGGAGCAGGCTTTCGATATGGCGGTGCAGGAGGATGGCTGGGCCCGGCTCGACCTGATGGGCAACGCCCTCTATCAGCTGGACCCCGGCTTCGACCCGCGGACCTATGGGCAGCGGCAGCTCTCGCGCCTGATCAAGAGCCTGAAAGATCAATTCGAAATGAAAAGCCAGGAACTGGAGAGCTCGACGCTCATCCTCATCCGCATGAAAGAGTAAGGGGAAAAACGGCGGCCTTAGACCGCCTGCACCTTCAGCAGATCTTCATATACACCGGCGATCTGTGCCGCAATCTTCTCCCAGGCATAGGACTGTGCGACCTCCGCCCCGCGCCGCCCCATCTGTTCGCGCAACGGCGGGTTCTCCAACAGCAGCGTGAGCTTTTCGCACAACTTATCCGGCTCGCCGTCGGGGATGGTATAGCCGGTCTCGCCGTCTTGTACCAGGAATCCCAAACCGCCAACATCTGAAGCGATCACCGGAGTGCCGCACGCCATGGCCTCCAACGCAACCATCCCAAATGACTCATAATGGGATGGCATGACCACCACTTCCGCAGCGGAGTAGTAATACGGCAACGTGTCCTGCCCGCGCTTCCCAAGAAACACCACGGTCTGCCCCATACATAGCTCGTCGGAGAGGTTTTGCAGGCGCGTCATCTCGGCGGTCATATCCTCCGGGTCAACGTCCGGGTCGCCTCCGATGATCGCCAGGTGCACGGGCCGGCTGCGCCTTCTCAGCTTGAGGCACGCCATGGCGCGGATCAACGTGTCCACTCCCTTGAGCGGCTCGATACGGCCGACGAACAATACCATCCTGTCTTGCGGCAGCAGGCCGAGGAACAGCTTGGCCTCGTCCGAAGGGATGGGATAGAAGTGGATCGTATCCACGCCCGGCGGAATGATCTCCAGCTTGCGATCATCGGCCTTGTAGAGAAAGCGCAACTGCGTCTGCTCCGCCAGCGTGGCAACAACCACACGGTCCACGCGCGCCAGGATCCGCTTCTCCGCCTCGATGCGCTCCGGCCTCTCACGCTCCGCATCGGACTGCGCGATGCGGTTCTTCATCTCACCCAGGGTGTGGAACATCTGCACGATGGGCGTCCCGCCCCACGCGTCCGAAAGCGGCATGGCGGCGAGACCAGACATCCAGTAGTGGCTGTGGATGATGTCGTAGGTGATGCCCTTCTCGGCCGCGAAGGATTTCACTCCGTCCACGAACTCCGGCACGTAGTCCGCCAGGCTCACCTTTTGGACCGGCAACTCCGGGCCGGCCGGAATATGCACCACGCGGTTGCCATAGCCCAGGTCATGCAGCACATGCGGCACATGCTCATCCTGCGAGCGCGTGAATACGTCGACATGAATGCCCCTGCGCCCCAACTCGCGCGTCAGGTCGCGGACGTAGACATTCATTCCACCCGTGTCTTTGCCGCCCAGCGTTGCCAATGGGCAGGTGTGATAAGAAAGCATAGCTATATTCATTTATGATTCACCGCAATTCAGACAACATCTGGGTAAGAAAACTTGCGAGATTACCCCTAATACCTTATAATCTCCGCCGCTAAACCGGCCACCGTAGCTCAGCTGGTAGAGCAGACGATTCGTAATCGTCAGGTCGTGCGTTCAAATCGCATCGGTGGCTCAGCTAAAAGTAAGCTGGTTTTTGCTTCCTATTATAGGCGGTTCAGGAAGGAAAAACCACGTGTTTTTTATAATTTCCATGACCAGACGATTATTGAAATTCGCTAGGGGGCATTTTTAGGCTATAACGATCCAGTCCTTCCTGATCGACCGCAAGGCAGCCGGCCTTTCTCCCCACGCAATCAAGTTCTACAGACAGTACCTTAGGGTCATTGCACGAGCACTGCCACGAAGGGATATGATGCAACTCCCGGAGCGCGGGCTGGAGACCGCGCCAAGGCAGCACTTCAAGGGTGCGCGAAGATCACCGGAGTGGAGTAGATCCGTTCTCAGGTTTCTCTTGCCTCAATTATCTTAATCAGGTAAGATGCCGGACTTCCAGCTCCAAAAAGATGCCAAGTGGGGACATAGATCACTGATGTGGCCGTTTCCCCTTTAATTTCTTTTTACCCATTTTAAAGGCTACTCGTACATAACCCATAGGCTTTCCTGCGTATCATGGACGCTGCCTGCATACTTTGCACATTGGCAGCTCCATTGATATGGGATTGCCCTGCGCTTCGCGCGCCCTGGCGCGAGCGCACACAGATATTAATTCGTCGGGGAAAGACACGAGCAGGGATATTCACGGAAAGGAGGTGATGTACTGACCACGCGAGTGGTCATGAACCGGCTTAACTTTAATGGCCATCGAAAAAGGAGATGCATATCCAATGTTTAGCCCAAGAGATGCAAGAAGACGATATTCACGGAGCATGATGTTGGTAAAGTTGGGCATGATCTTCACCCTGCTTGCCCTCGCTCTTGCAGTTCCGACTGCCGTATTCTCTGCCGAGATCCCCACAAGGCAGATATTCAACAACGCTTTCGGCAAGCTGGAAGTGTTTTCCACAGACAACAACAATGGGATCGACGCCAACAATCCCTTCTTCAAGAGCCTGGGTACCAACGGGCGGTCGTGCGGAAGTTGCCACAAACTGCAAGACGCCCTCGGCATTTCCACTGCCACCATCAACGACCTCTTCAAGAAGACCGCCGGCCTCGACCCGATCTTCCGCACGGTCGACGGCTCCAACGCCCCGACCGGCTTTTACGCCCAAACTGCCACGCGTTTCCAGCGCTGGAGATCATTCAGTATGCTGCTCAGGCACGGAGTCATCCGCGTCGGCATACCTGCCGTTCCGTCAGGTGCGGACTTCAATATCGTCTCCATCAAGGATCCCTATCGGTTTGCCAGCCCGGCAGAGCTCTCGCTCTTTCGCCGCCCGCTGCCTTCGGTCGATGTAGCCTTCCATACCGTGGCGATGTGGGACGGGCGTGAAAGCGAGGAAGGGCGCACGAATATTCTCGACGCGCTTAAGCATCAGGCGGTTGATGCGACCCTCGGTCACGCCCAGGCTTCCAGCCCGCCCACCGACGCACAGGTATCCGCCATCGCTGATTTCCAGCTCCACCTGTTCGCGGGACAGATCAGCAGCAAGCTGGTCGGCCCGCTGAACGTCAAAGGCTGCGACATCCAGGCGCCGCAAGGAGATCATCCTGGCCAGCCGTGTGACGCTGCTCGTGCCGGAGGACTCGAGCTCTCGAAGGTGCTGACGGAGGGGAACGAGGACTTCCCAGCCTTCTTCCCGGGCATCAATAACTCTTTCAACAACCCGGACTTCAATCACACCTCGTTCATCGTCTTCGAACCCTGGGAGTCGGCTACGCTGGGTCGTCACCCGACCGTCAATGGCAAGCCCCAGAACGCCTGGTTGACCGCAAATCGCGGGAAGATCGGCGACGGAGAGAATTTGTTCTACACCAAACAGTTCAACATCACCGGCGTAGCCGGGCTGAACGATGTGCTCGGGCAGCAAGTGGTCGTGGGCACATGCACCACCTGCCACAACACGCCGGATGTGGGCGACCACTCACAGCCCCGCTTCTTCCGCATTGGAGTCGACAACCCGTCCCTCCGCGACAATGCCCTGGCTCGTAATCTAAGCGATTTCCCGAATTACACCTTCCGCAGCAACAGCGATGGCACTCAGGTCACCACCACCGATCCCGGGCTGGCGCTGCGCACCGGCAAGTTCGATGACATCGGCAGATTCAAGGTGCCGGCCCTGCGCGGACTGGCTGCACGCGCGCCATATTTCCATAACGGCGCGGCCAATACGTTGCAGGACGTGCTTACCTTCTACAATAAGCGCTTCAACATAGGTTTCACCGGGGCCGAGATGGAGAGGATCATCCTCTTCCTGGAACAGAACTAGTATTTGCATGGGCTGCCGGCCTGCAGTGTGCCATAGGCCGGCAGCCTTCCATCATCTGTTACACGGAGCGAGTTTCTGCGTAACCCTTGTTTCAGAAAAAAAACAGCCTGCAGAATTCTCTGCAGGCTGTTTGTAATCGTCAGGTCGAGTGTTCAAATCCCTACGCCATGCTATATCGAAGGCCAGTGCTTTCGGCCAACCAACGGATCAATCAACTCGGCGGCTGCTCTTACGAAATGCGATCATCCATGCCAGGCAATATGCGCCTACAAAAAAAGAAATTATGAAGATCGCCGAGAACGTTGTGCTGCGCATCCAGAAATGCCCGTGCTCGAGGCGCGATCCGGTCACGACGCGCATATATATGATGGCGCCTTCGATCGCTACCAGGGATATGGCGCCGAGCGCAAGTAGCGCCGCCTGCACCTTATTGGAAAAGCGCTTCGGCAGTATTGCATCGCTTTGCGGGGCAGTCGGCAGCCACCTGATCAGCCAATACGCCAGCACGCAGATGCCCAGTAGACTGCTCAGGTTTTGCAAAATTGTGTAAAGCGGCGTGCCTCCAACGGAAGTGCTCAGGAAGCTGAAATTCTCGACCATCCAGCCATATTCGTGTGTGAACAAATCCCAGATCACGTGAGTCATCGTGCCCACCAGCAGCGACAGCAGGATAAGGCCAAAGCGTTTCGGCGGCCCAAAGGAAAATCCCTCGGCGGGCTTGATGAGACGGCGCTGCACGCTCTCCGGCAGGGCTGAGAGCAAAGGCCACTTCAACAGGGCATGGAAAAGCCACAACAGAACGAATGCCACCGGCACATCAAACAGAAGCATACCGGGGACCGAATACATGTAATATGCCGTGGGCAAGAAAGGGGCGAAATACCCAAAATCAGGCGAGATGCTGCCAAATACGAGCGCGGAAAACACCAGGCCTGCCCGGGTGAATGGAATGGATGCTGCTGGATGAGCGATTGGAGTTGGCATACCCGCCTGTTAATACGCCCCTTCATGCCAGCACACGATCTTGATCGTCTTGACCATGATAAAAATGTCCAGCCAGCGCAGACCAGCGTTGAATATACTCACGGTCCAGCTCGGTCCGGCGGGCAAAGGTTGTCTGGTTGCGCCCGGATACCTGCCACAGGCCGGTCATCCCCGGCGAGACCTGGATATATTCCTTGAAGCTCTCCCCATAACATTCCTGCTGGCTCGGGAGCATCGGCCGCGGCCCAACCAGGCTCATCTCCCCGGTCAGCACGTTCCACAGTTGCGGTAGCTCGTCGAGGCTGAACTTGCGCAGCAGCTTGCCCACACTTGTGATGCGCGGGTCGTTTCGCAGCTTCTGGTACGTATCCCATTCGCGCTTGGCCTCGGGATCGCCTCGCAGCATTTCGTCCAGCACCGCGCCTGCATTCGGATGCATAGTCCTGAACTTAAGCATGTTGAACGTCTTCCCGCCCCGACCTATGCAAAGCTGGCGGTAGAACACACCATATGGCCGGCTCGCCGACGTCAGCTTGATCAACACCGCGGTCAGCGCAAAGAACGGCGCCAGGATCAGCAACCCCAGCGCGGAGATCAGCACATCCGTCATGCGTTTGAAGAGCTGCGCCCAGAAGCTGAGCAGGTTGTTCATCACCTGCAGGCCCAGAATATCGGACAGGTCCAGCGACTTCAGGCTGTTCAGGCTGTAGCTGCCATTCCGCCCTTTGATCAGGATCACGCGCTGGAACGCCGCCCGGTAACGGTCGATCAGCACATCCAGGTTATTGAGATCGGTGATGACTACCAGAGCAGTGCTCGACGATAGGCGCTGCGCGTATTGTCTGATCTGGGCCATCGTCAGCGCCGGCCCCGATTCCGGCAGGCGGTCCGAGAAGAACCGGTCTCGCAAGATCGCCACCGGCCGCAGACCCAGTTGCAGGTTCTTGGTGAAATAGTCTGCCAGCTCCAGGTTGCCATGCAGGTCGCCGATGATGACCACCGGCTCGCCCCACAGGTTCAGATGGATGAACAGTCTCCGCACCGCGTAGCGCCCGGCCGGGATCGGCCCCCAGGCAGATCGCCCAGGTCAGCAACAGCACCAGCCTCGAATAGATCGAGGTCGTCTTTAGCAGGAACGTTACCCCGATCAGGATCAGGAATGCGAAGCTCGTGCTGCTTACGATCTCGCGCAGTTCATCCACATAGTTCATCCCCACCGCCGGGTACAACTCCTTGCGAGAGAATGCCACCGCCAGCGTGAGGGCCAGCAGGATGAAGATCTCCTGGTAATACGGGTCCAGCGAGATCCCCGGCAAGCGGATCTGCATCGCCAGCACGATCGCCGCCAGCAGGCTCAGCATATCCGTTGCCAGCAGCACAGACCCCATCCACAGCCGTGCGTTGGCCTGTAGAATTGACCCGACCGGCAGTACCCTGAAGTTGGTCCCCTGCCCTGCAAAAATGCCTTCCCTCAATAACTCTTCCATGGCGATCCCCGCAAAACAAAAAGTGGCG
>CAWDUZ010000024.1:0-25749 GCA_963805515.1 uncultured Chloroflexia bacterium
TGCGGACACCTATGAGCTTAAGATGATCTCCGATCCGTGTACCTGGCGCGCGAAGACCGGTTCTGCGCCGCTCGATGGAGCGGTGTTCCATCGAAGCAAACCGACGGTAGGACTGGGCACATGGGTGAAGACCATCACGCCCGAGGATGTGGCGGCTGCGGGCAACAGTGCAGCGGGTCTGGCAGGCAAGTGGGAACTGCAATTGCTGGAGGATTTTCAATACGAACTCCGGCATGATGGGCAGGTGGTGGATGGCAGCAGGTATGTCGATGCCGAGAAACAATTCATCCTAAACGCCCCAAAGTTGTGTGCCAATCATGGGGAGGCGGTGGGAACGTTCAAGATGCAGGTCAATGGGAATGAGGTGAGCTTCTTTCGACAGGAGGCAGACTGCGAGCCGCTGGTCTTCGTTCTGCGAACCAACCCCTGGATCCGGCAGTAAGGCGTGCCGGGAGCCATCATTTAAACAGAAGCCTCCGGCCTATAGAAGGCCGGAGGCGATCAGTCGGGGCGAGAGGGCAGATCAGGGCGGGATCTGGAACTGGACGGGGCCGACGTAGCCATCCCGGTGCGCGAGATATACGGAGCCATAAGGCTGCTGACCACAGCTGCCATCATCGGTGGCAAGGGCGGCACCGGAGGCGGTGGGCTGGGCCGGGTCGTAGGCGAAGTAGATGCGCTGCGGGTTGAGGAGGAGCTTGCCGTTCTGGCAAACCCAGAACTCCACGAGGAAGAGGGGGCTCGTGCCGGAACTCGCGATCGGTATGATTCTCGTCGATATAGACCAGGTCCTTGCCCTCGACGCTGACCTGAAGCTGATCGCCGGAGCGGCTGGCATCGGTAATCGTCGGATAGGGGAAAACGCCGGGCACGTATTTGGGATCGGTGAAGAGGGGGAACACGTAGTGCGGGTCGAGTTCCGGGAGCGAGGGAAATATCGCCGGTCATATTGAGGTAGGTCACGCTTACCCAGCAAGGCAATATCTTCGTACTGGATTTAAAGGTAGGAGCGTACTGGACGAGGGCCCATTGACCCAAGGCGGTATCCGCGCGCCCAAGGACTTGAACCGGAGCACCGTTCTTCAGGCCGACGAGGCCATAGAACATATAGGCCGAGCCCGGCCCGTAGCGGCATGCAAGGAAATCGACGCCGGTGACAGTGGCTCCGAATGGGGCCGCGGTAGGGGGATATCCGTTGGAGGGGCAGTCGGAGTATCCGTCGGAATGGGGGTGGATGTCGGAGGCGCAGTAACGGTCGCGGTCGGAACGTCGGTCGAGGGAAGAGGGGCGGTAGCTGGTAAATGCAACGAGGGGAACCGCAGAGGGCGGGCGGAGCGGGGGGAGCCGGCCTGGGACGGAAGAGCGCATACCCGGCGAGGGCGAGCACCACCAGCCCGGCAAAGCCGAAGATGCCGAACGTAAGCGATCGTGCGCCGCCGGAGCCGCTCTTGCCGCTGCCATTTCCACGGGCGGGGGCAGTGGCGGCCTTCAGGACATCGAGGTTGTGGCGAGTGACCTCAAGGCCGGGACCGTCGTGAACGGACTCGCGGATCTTAAGGGCCTGAGAGAGGTAAGTTGAGGCAGCGTCGAGCGTGCCTTCCGCGAGTGCACGGCTTCCCAACTGATGGAGCACCCAGCCTTCGAGGGCGGCATCGGCAGTGGCTTGCGCGGCGCGGAGCAGGACGTTCAGCACGTCGGCCCAAGCCTGCCAGCGCGTATAGCGGAAGACGAGAGGCTCGAGGGCACGACCGAGGCGCACGACCTCAGGCCACTTGAGGCGGGCGGCGGCATCGCTGAGGAGGCGCTGCATGAGCGGCAGGGAATCTTCCACGGGTGCGGAAGGCTCCTGCGCGGGAAGCCAGTCCAGGGCGACAGCGAGCATCTGGTCGCGGGCGGCTGTGAGGTCCCAGGCACCAGCGAGGACAGATGGGAGTGAGCCGCATAAGCTGTAGCGCGGGCTGTGCGACTGGGCGAGGTGCAGGCTTTTGAGACGGTCCAGAATGGCGACCACATCAAGATCTGGAAAACGGTTCTGCAAAGCATCGAGGAGTTTGGCCGGCACGGTGAGGTCATCGCCTGCGACGGCGAGGAACATCAGCACCTTCTTCTCGTTGGCACTGAGAGTTCGCGGTGGTGAGGTTGGCGAGCGAGAGGTCATCGACACCGGCGGCCTTCAGCTCGGCGAGCAATTGAGCGGGCGTCTCGTCATTACCGGCACCGCGAATGGCGAGGCGGATGATGAGATCGGGGATGCCCTTGAGCAGCTCGCAGATCTGGATGCCGGCCTGCCTGCCGGAATCATCCAGCGGCTGCTGCTGCTCCTCGTAGGGCCCGCTAAAGAGGCGGACGGCGTCCGAACCGGGCAAGCCCTGAAGGCGGAGGGCCTTGCCATCGAGGAGAGCGCGCCGGGTCGCTATGAAGACGAATGAACACTTGGGCGCGGCGTTGATCAGAGAAGCAACGTCGTTGCCGGACAGGTCGGGGCCATCCACAAAGACCAGCGCATCGGCATCCTGCAGGTCGGGGAGCATCTGCGTGGAGGCGGGCTTGAACCGGACGTTCTCGTCGCCGAGGGGCCGCTCATAGAACAGGTCCCAGAGGCCAAGGAGAAGGTCCTCGCCGTGCAGGCCGAGGCTGCCGGCGTCGAGGTAGGCGATGTTGCGCGAGCCATCGTCCAGCGAATACATGACACTGCTGACCAGGGTGGACTTGCCGATGCCGTTATCACCCCAAAGCGAGACCTTGTGCGAAGCCTGCAAAGCACTGCGCAGGGTCTCCACGTCGGCCTGGCGCCCGATGAAATTTTCGGGCTTCGCTGGAAGGAGACGAAGCAGTCCCTTCCGGCGGGTGGCTACCGCGTTGGAGGCGACCTTGTAGATCTTCGCACCGGGGGAATTATTGACGGCGATGGCATCGGGGCCGACCGCAACCGCGGCGTTCTCGATGTTCTCGATGTTGCCGGTGGTTATGTTGATCACATTGTCGGGAGTGGTCATGGCACCCTGTTAGATGGCGGCGATGCTGGAGGTACAAAAGGAGCCATACCGGCGAATGACCGGCACGGCTCGTTATGAGGGCTCAGACTGGAGCTCAACCTATTCCGAGCGCCCAAACAGCGCAGATGCAATCCGAGGTTCTGCCGGATGGGCGCTGAGCGACGGATCAACCCTTCTTCGAAGTGGCGTTGCTGCCAATGGCAATGCTGCTGTCACTCACTCCGGATATATTGCCGGTGGTGACCGTGACGTTGTTGCTGCCCTGCTGACCGGCACTGGCCTTCTTGACCATATCTTCCACGGCGGCGGCGAACTCGGGGTCGTTCTTGAGCGCCATCTTCAATTGGAGAGCGAAGGCGGCCTGTTGGTCTTCATCGGAGGGATTTTTCACGAGGTCTGTGACGGTGGCGGCCGCGGCAGGCCTGGCTTCGAAATGCTTCGTAATCATGATCGAGAGATTGGCGGCTGCCTCGGGCAGGGCGCTAGCGGCGTGATCCACGATCGCGCCGCCGGCCTTGGCGAGGAAGGGGATAAGCAAACTCGTTGCAGCAGCGGCAAGGGTAGCAGGATCCATAGGTCTTTCTCCTGAGCAGTCGGACCAGTATTCGGATAAACAGGAAGGTGGGAAGGCTGGTTGCCCAAGCGGGCAAGCGATCTTTCCGCGCCCAGTGAATTCATTATACAGAAGGGGTAGAAATAGTCAAGATTGGGAGGAGAGCCGGGAGTCGTTATTGGGGAATCGGGAATGGGAAGAGCTGGGAGTCGTTATAGGGGTGAATCGGAAGAGGGAGGCGGTTGTGGCGTCTCGTGGAGGTCAAAATGAAATAGTAGGGAAACAAAAACCACTTACAGCTCGTGTGAAGAGTGTAAGTGGTCTGTTGGTCGGGGCGAGAGGATTTGAACCTCCGACCTCTTGCACCCCATGCAAGCGCGCTAGCCGGACTGCGCCACGCCCCGAGAGAGCGTATTATAGCCGAAAATTTGCTTGGTGGGGAAGTTTTGCTGATGCAGATGCGCTTAACAGTTCACGACCTCCGCCGAACGTTCGCCTAACTTGCGCAGAAAGGTGGATTGAGGAGCCTAATATCTGTCCGGAATGCCAGCGTTGAGACGACAAAACGTTATCTTGAGTTGAAGCTGAACACCCATATCACCGGCAGCGACTTTGTGCCGCTCTCGCTAGATTGAATCCGACGAATATGGGAATCGTTATTGATGGCAAGTCATATGTAAGTCGCCTGGTGTGCTTCATGCAGTTCGTCCCTATATCGCACTACCATCTCTTGCAGTGCATCCAATTTAGCGTAGAGTTCGGCTCGAAATCGCTGGAATATTGCTCAAGTAGGACTCAAGCTCAGCAATCGCCTTTTCGCTTTCTTCATCTGGTTGACGTTGCCGCCACTCAAACAGCACTGTCTCAGAGCGGTGCTTTTCATCCAGCTCCCAGTATAAGAGCTTCATACGCTCAATTTGCGAGATCATCTCGGCGGGCATTGTATACATCCCTTTAGGTAAGAGAGCTATGTCGCTCGGTCGCAAGGCGTGCGCTTTTAGTTCACCGCCCAAGTCCGGCCACTCCGTCACGCCTTGAGTAATATCACCGCGGATGATCGCACTCACTTCCGCGAAAGCATTCCAGATCGGGATGTACCAATCCAGAGCCGATGCCAGCGCAGTCCGTTGCGCTTGGGCCTGCTGTTCCCTCGTTTGGCGCTGCCACCGTTCTTCTTCGAGCTCTCGTGCCGCACGATTTGAAGTATCCGCCCCAATCCACGATCCCACGATCCCACCAGCGACACCTATAAGAGACGCAATCAATATTCCCACGAGATTTACGAGGGCTACTCGGATCGTTGGGTCTTCCATCTAAGTACCTCCTCGTGGCGACTTAGTTGCTCGCCACAGGATAATCAAAACGGCTATATTCGGTTACGGATGGGTAGACGCTAAAATCCGTTTCACTGCGCTGCATTTCGTACAATTTCGTCGGCGAGCCCCTGAGTAACATTTCGATAATTTCCTTGTGTACGACGGGCATAGCGCAACCAAAATAGATACTTATCAAAACCATCGCATCTGTTTGAACCTCCACATTTCCAAACTGATTCACAATTCGCCATTCCTGTTCATATTCCCAGTGTTTAGATTTGGTGGCAAGCATACTCGCTGCGTCAAACTTCTTTCTTATAGCAAGATCGAAATAATTAAAGCTTGGATATTCTGTAGAATAGACCACCTTCTTTGCTTTTCGGAATGGCTGAGCACTGGTGTCAAACTCCAAACAAAATCCACGATGCCCGTCAGCATAATGGGCCCATAGCAGCATATCATCCCGATTTTCAGAAAAACAGGCAACACCAAGTTGTGAATTCATTCTGCGGGCTTGGTCCACGCCAGATCGTGCGGCTTCTAAGGCTACTCGTCTAAAAAACTCGTCCTGTGTCCAAGTAGTCAAAGCGGCTTGTTCAAGCTCGCTACTACCCAATGGATGCTGTCGCATCCACTTTTTAATCAAGATTTGCCACTCATCGTTTTTGAAGTCCTCCGCTAGGTTAGTCATTGATAGATCGAAGGGATCGTTAAAGCTTGCGGGCTTGGAGAACCATATTACGCGGTTCTTGAGATTGTCCAGCGATTGTACGTTGTAGGGCTGATATTTGAACAAGCTAGCAGGAATCTGGTCTGTCATACCCGGTGCCCTCCTTATTTTCCATGTTCATCCTAGCACAAATCGCCGTTCCAAACAATCACTAAAGGCTATCTATAGGGCTGTGCCTCTGGTGAGAGTGTAATAGACCCTCCTAAGTCATTTTCGCGTAATGCTGGCAAACGTTCGACCGACTCTGCCCGGCCCCTTCAGAACGGAGTTTCGATTTCCGATCTCTGTCGGATTAGCTCGGGCCTCACCATTTAGAGAAGAATCCGAAAATCGCACAAATCCTATATGGTATTGCAAGGCCTGTTGACTTGACTCCTCTGACCGACTTACTTAGACTCAAGGACATACAGAAAGGGGTGCAATATGCCTTGGCGTTTCCGCAGATCATTGAAGGTCGGACCGCGTATTCCTCTCAACCTAAGCAAGGGAGGAATCAGCACATCCATTGGCGGGCGTGGTCATTCGGTGAACTTCGGCAAGCGGGGAATGAGCTACCGTCGGCCTTCTTGGAACAGGGCTATCTTACACAACCCCGAATGGTTTATGCAGGAGCTTGCTAACGGTGGCGACTGGGTGCGATTCGTGCTCGTTATACTGTGGTAAGCCCATAAAGAACTGCCCGCCGCTATAGTAAACATGTCCTAAACAGTACAGTAGGTCAAGGCCGAGGAGGCTCGTATGAAAGCCATTCAACGACTCATTATGCTTATCGTTCTTTGTGTAGCTTCCATTGCATGTACACTCTTTACTCCTGCACCGATTCAAGTCGCAACCGTCGCTCCTCCCATTGATACTATTATCGCGCTCACCTATTCTGCTGCACTCACAGAAACGGCTGCAGTGTCAAGCGCTCAACTGCAACCAGTAGAATTAACCAGTACACCGTACCAAACAGAGACTCCAGCATCTCCCGTCGCATACATCTATGAAGGTCAAACCCAGAGTTGCGCCTGCGAAAATTGTTATTGTGTGACGAATGTAGTAATTGTGGCGAGAATAACAATAGATGCTCAAGGACATGTTTCGGGGACGCTTGATAAGTATCTTGCTGATATTCCACCCTTGAATTTTGAAGGGACAAAAGCGGATCTTCATGGCTCGCTGCACTTAGGTCGTGACAAGATAACTGGAACGGAAGAAGATACGGAGAAATTTTCCGGAAGTCTTAGCGGCAATCTCAGTACACTCGAGGGCACGATATCTTCTACGGGGACGTATATAGCAGCTGGCAAGTCTTCAGAGCAGCGCTTTTCCGCAAAAAGAACGTTCATATTGTTTAGAAAATAGTTAGCGCAAAAGGGACAGCATACAGTTTATCCATTGTCAAGTTTGTGGCACCACTGGCTCTCAGGTCAAGGCCCATCTACGGGGCAGCGCTCCTGGCGGCCTTGCAATAGATCCTCATTGCCATTTGCGCATAGTGCGTGAGCAGCGCGGGCCCAGCCTAACCGCCCCCCGCGACCGGGGGGTAAGACATGCGCCGCGGATCGCAGCGCCAGGGTGGTAAGGCCACACGCGGTAGCCAGACTGCGCCGGGCCCCGAGAGCACGTATTATGGCCGATGTTTCGGCAAGAGTTCAAAGCTTTTTGGGGCCTTCATCCGTGACGACGACGCAACTTTATACCAACCTTGAGCTGGATCCAGAGATTACTGGAAGCGACTTTCTACCGCCAGCCGGTGACTGACCTCATAAATCTGACATGCGCATAAAGGGCTTGCCGACCTCGGCTGCGTGACGGTTGATGACTTCAACGGCCGAATCTATCTCGGTCTCCGTGTCCATCATTTGGCCGACAATATCCAGCGCGCGCTTCGCATCGAATGAGGCCACTACGGCTTCATCGCTATTGGATTCATCCAGGTCCGGGCCCGTGGCTATTTTGTTCGCCAACACGGCAAGTTCGGTCGCCAGGTTGTGACGGGTGGTTAAGGCTGTATCCAGCTTTTCCTTCGCATCTGTGTATCTTGCCAGGTCGTCGGAATCGTCTGCCATGAGATCGCCTCCGGGTATAGTGTGATTATCGCGCCGAATCTGGGGGAATGGTAGCTGGTGGGCTTGCCAGACGAAACGGGAGATTGTTCGCCCTCTGCTATAGGGCACGGCGGGGTTGTGAGAGATAATGCTGACCGAAGGGTCGCCGTGCCCCTACAGGGCGCTGCGCAGTCGGGGAAGAACGCCCTGCCGCCGAAATGAAACACTGGCCGTAGGGAAAACGCCTGCACCTTCGGCCTTCGGTCGCAACGACGTGGGCCCACTCTTTCAGACACTCCCGTTAGAACCTGAAAGGCCGACTCTCAAGTTTCGTCTGGCCGATCTGCAGCACGGGGGATCATCATTGCCGGATCTGCGTTTTATGACCTGCTAACAGTTCCGTAAGCAATGATGGTGCAAGATTACGCGGCGACTGAGGGTGATAATATTTTCTCACGCCAAGTGAGGAATCCATGTACGACGAACGCGAGCACACTGCACCATTGCGATTGCCGAAGATGACCGGGCGGGGATTGGTATCTGAGGGGCTTTGCGGATGCCTACCACCGCAAGCCGGCAGTCATTCCACGAGGGCCGGTGGCAGAGAAATACAAGAATGGCTATGCTGAGGGGCTGAGGGCGGCATGGCGCGAATCTCCGATGGTGGACCCGCTGGGACCCTGCCGATAGTCCATTGAGCGGGCCGAGCGGCATCACGCTCAGTGATAGCCGCGGGATAAGGGAGGTCATTTCATTTATGTCGCCGGGATGCCCCGCTCCTGGTAGGTCTAAAACGTGCGAGGTTTCGTCAAACTCTGCTCCGTCCCGAAGGGACGGAGCCTTTTTGTTTGGGACATTCTGCCCATCGGACGATCCGTCGAACTCATGCCAGGCCGGCGCGATGGGACAACGAACGTCGTACGCAATGCGTGAGCCAATCCGAACATCTGAGCAGTATAATTATGAAATGGCAGATACTCACCAACGACAACTTGACCCGGAGGCCAAGCCGGACGACCGCGTGGATAACGCGCTGCGCCCGCAAAAGCTGACGGATCTGATCGGGCAAGAGGGGGTGAAGGAGAACCTGTCGATCCTGATCCAGGCCGCGAAGAAACGGTCGGAGGCGCTGGACCACGTGTTGTTCTATGGGCCACCCGGGCTGGGAAAGACCACGCTGGCGCATGTTGTGGCGAACGAGATGGGAGTCAATATCAAGGTGACATCAGGGCCGGCGATCGAGCGCGCGGGAGACCTGGCGGCGATACTGACGAACCTGCGGGCCGGCGATGTGCTCTTCATTGACGAGGTCCACCGATTGGGGCATGCGGTGGAGGAAGTGCTGTACCCGGCGATGGAGGACTTCGCGCTGGATATCGTGATCGGAAAGGGACCATCGGCGCGGTCGATCCGCTTGAAGCTGCCGCGCTTCACCATCGTGGGGGCAACGACGCGGCTGGCGCTGGTGACCGCGCCGCTGCGGGCACGCTTTGGGGCGGTGTACCGGCTGGACTATTACGACCTGACCGCCATGCAATTGATCGTTGAGCGGGCCGCACGTTTGCTCAATGTGCAGGTGGATAAGAGCGGCGTCGAGGAGGTCGGACGCCGGGCGCGCGGTACGCCACGGGTGGCTCTGCGGCTGCTGAGGCGAGTCCGAGATTACGCGCAGGTGCGGGCGGATGGCAAGGTGACGGCGAGGGTGGCTAAAGAGGCGCTGGACCTGCTGCAGGTGGATCCGCTGGGATTGGATGACCTGGACCGACGGGTGCTGAGGACGATCATCGAGAAGTACCGCGGGGGGCCGGTGGGGCTGAATACGATCGCGGCATCCATCAGCGAGGAGCAGGATACGCTCATGGATGTGGTGGAACCTTACCTATTGCAACTGGGCTTTCTGGACCGGACGCCGCAGGGGAGGATCGCGACAAAGCCGGCGTACGAGCATTTGGGGCTGCCGTATACGGAAGAGGGACAGGCGAGGTTGATATAAGGAAGAGAATAGAGAATAGAGAATAGAGAATGGTTAATGGATCATGGTTAATGGATGCTTTGCGTGGTTAATGGTGATGGAGAGAAGAAAGGCAACAACAGGGTAATTCGAGATGGAAAACATTGGGCGGTACCTGGTGATCGGAGGGGTACTTTTGATTCTAGTTGGGGGCGGATTCTATCTGGCTGCGAAGCTGGGGCTGCCACTTGGGCGCCTGCCGGGGGATATCCGCATTGAGGGGAAGAATGGGTCCTTCTATTTTCCGGTGGTAACGTCGCTGGTGCTTTCTTTGGTGTTGACAATCGTGTTGAACATTATTGTGAGGTTGTTTCGGAAGTAGGGAGGGTGTCTCTGGCAAGAGCGGAACGGGGGAAGGAGTGAGCAAAGACATGAACGGCTGACCCCAGAGGGGTGCTTCCCCTGAAGGGGACGTTGTCGCGAAGCCGTTACTACAACCGAGATTGCTACAGGTGTTCATGAAGACTACGGATTTTGATTATGACCTGCCGGAATCGTTCATTGCGCAGAGGCCTGTTGAGCCGCGGGATTCTTCGCGCTTGCTGGTGCTGCATCGTGACACGGGGCAGATCGAGCATCGGTTTTTTCGCGAGATCGGGCAGTACCTTCGACCGAATGACCTGCTGGTGCTGAACCAGACGCGGGTGATACCGGCGCGGCTGTTCGCGCGCAAAGAAACCGGCGGGCGCGTGGAACTGCTGCTGCTGCGCCGGCGCGATGAGACGACATGGGAAGCACTGGTGGGGGGCAAGGGACTGTCGGCTGGCAAGGCTATAAAAGTGGAGAACGGGCCGAGGGCTGAGATCGTGGATGAGCTAAGCGGATCGGAACGGCTTATCCGCTTTGAGGAGCCGATAGAGCCGTACTTTCCGAAAGTGGGCAATGTGCCGCTGCCACCCTATATCCATGAGAAGCTAGCCGACCCGGAGAGGTATCAAACTGTATACGCGCGCGAGCCGGGGTCTGCGGCGGCGCCGACGGCGGGACTGCATTTCACCCCGCGGCTATTAGCATGAATTGGAAGGGCGGGGAGTGAAGCTGGCGTATGTAACGCTGCATGTGGGATTGGATACGTTCGCTCCCGTGACGGAAGAGAGCCCTGAGGAGCACAAGATCCATACGGAATGGTGCGAACTTCCATTGGAGACGGCTGAGCTTATAAATCAGGCGCGTGAGGCGGGGGGGCGCATCATCGCTGTGGGCACCACATCGGTGCGCACACTGGAGTCGGCGGCACGCAATTCTTATGAGGGGCGGTTGCCAAAGATCGCGCCGTACACCGGGCAGACGGACCTGTACATCCTGCCGGGCTTTCGCTTTGCGCTGGTGGATGCGATGATCACCAACTTCCACCTGCCGAAGTCGACGCTGCTGATGCTGGTCAGTGCTTTTGCGGGGCGCGAGGCAATCCTGCAAACGTATGAGGCCGCGAAGCAGGAAGGCTACCGGTTCTATTCGTTCGGGGACGCTATGTTAATTCTCTAGAGCGGAGGCGTTCGGCGGCATCCATTGGAGCCGGCTGGGCGAGTATTCTCATGGCCGCGTCGGTCTGGTCGGTGAGCATCAGGTTCCCCAATTCTTCACCACAAGAGAGCATCTGCTTCAGCATGGATATATCATCCAAGGCCATGGGGGTGGGAAGGTCCACCTGGAAGCGGCGAAAGTCCAAGCCGGTGAAAAGCTTATTCACAAGGTCCACCTGCTGGTCGGCGGCGCAATGGGTGAAGGCGTCGATCAGCGGGCCGATGTATTGAGGGGGAAGGAAGCGGTCGACCGCGCCTTGCGCCAGCCGGCTTCGGTCGCGTCCGGTGCCGATGCTGATCAGCGTAGTTTCCTCCGGTTTCCAGGGGAGGCTGTACTGTATCTCATAGGCGGCGAGGTAGCACGGGTTGTTGTAGGAACCGACGCCACCATCAATGTAGCGGCCCTCCACGGAGGGGAAATAGGTGGGCGCGGCAGCCGAGGCCAATACCGCCTTCACAAGAGGCCAATCCACGTACTCTGATTTATAGGACTTGATAAAACGGGTGCGGTTCTCCACCACATCAAATGTAGTGAGCACGATATCCGTGGGCGGGTCCGCGCTCCACAGGTCGCCGACGGTCTTGTCGCCAAAGTAGGTGTGTAACGCGTTTTCGAGAGGAGATTTGGCGTAGCGGTAGTTGAATAAATACCAAAGACGGGAGCGGATGCCCTTCTTGAATACGTCCGCGCCCATCTGGAGATACATTTCGGACATATGCTGGGCAGTGAGGCCGCTCGCCAGCCCGGCGGCGATGATCGAACCGGTGGATGTGCCGGCTGTCAGCCGGAAGACGTCATGGAGAGGGCGCCCCAGGTGCGCTTCCAGGAGGCTTAGCGCCCTGGCGACGATAATACCGCGGATGCCACCGCCGTCGATGGCGATAGCTACGTTCCGGCGAAATGGCTTCATGGCGGACTCCTCTACGCTAAAATGGAATCTCCGGTGACTTTACCAATAATAATGAAAACCAGGCCATAAGTCCAGATGCTTTTAGGGACTGGTCACGACTTTCTCAAAGTCCAAGTCATCAGCCCCAGCCCCGCCCTTCTCACAAAGAGGGAGGCTCAACCCCCGACTTTAGAAAGGCTTGAGGGCTGTCTAAATTTGTTTGGTCTCCAGCCGCGGGGTGGTGGGCCGGACGCGCAGGGCGCGGTCGAGATCATCATTAAGGATCATATTGCCCATGAGGGTGCCATATTCGAGCAACTCCGGAATGCAGGTTGCGTCATCCCAGGGCAGCAACTCCTGCAAGTCGACCTGGAAGCGGCGGAAGTCCAGCTTCTTGAAAAAGGTTTCCACGAGGCGCACCTGCTGATCACTGGCGGAGGCGATGAAGGCGTCGAGGATGGGCTCAAGCCAGTTCCAGGCATGGAGGCGGCCGGCCTGACCGGGCTTGATGAAATCGGGATCGCGGCCGGTGCCGAGGCTGATGAGCGTGGTCTCCTCCGGCTTCCATCCGAGGCAGAAATTCAACTCATAGGCGGCAAGGTAGCAAGGATTGGCGTAGGCGCCCACGCCGCCGTCCACATACCGGCCGTCGACCGGTGGGAAGTAGGTGGGTACACAACTGGAAGCCAGCACAGCACGACTCAGCAGCCAGTCCTGATACTCAACCTTCCAAGGCTTAATGAAGAGGGTCTTATTCTGGAGGACGTCGAAGCTGGTAATGACCAGGTCTGTTAGCTGCAGGTCGGCCCAGAGGTCCTTCATCTTGAGATCGCCGAGCTGGTCATGGAGCACGGCCTCCAGCGGTTCCTGCGGATAGCGATAGCGGCTGACCGGGAAGAGGGCGGTGCGCCAGCTTCTGCGGAAGACCGTCTTTCCCAACTCAAGGTAAAGGCTATGGATGCGGGAAGCGGAGAGACCGGCGGCGAGAGCCGCGGAAATGATCGAACCCGTGGAAGTGCCGGCATACAAGCGGGCGGTGGCGTGGAGAGGGCGCGCGAGCTTCTCCTCCAGCATGGTCAGCGCGCGGGTGACTACGACGCCGCGGATACCGCCGCCATCAATGGCAATTGCCAGGTTCTTGCGAAAGGGCTTCATGGGATCGTCCTCCTAAACAACCAGGTGAGCGCAAAAGTACCAGCGGTAATGGCCTTCTGCGGGAATAGGCTTGAGACTATAAAGTATTGTATCCATCCACTGCCCGCCCGGTGAATGGGCAAAAATGGGTAACTCTCTGCTACTTAGCAGGGCAATTTGAGGAGAATCTCGAAGTAGAATCAGGATATGAATTTAACAACTTTAAACGAAGAGATCATTGCCTGCCGGAAATGCCCGCGGCTGGTGGCCTGGCGTGAGGAAGTAGCGCAAGAGAAGCGCAGAGCTTACCGGGACTGGGATTACTGGGGCAAGCCGGTACCCGGGTTTGGCGATCACAAGGCGCATGTGATGGTAGTGGGGCTGGCACCGGGCGCGCACGGCTCGAACCGGACGGGACGCCCATTTACCGGAGACGCATCCGGAGGCTTTATGTATCCGGCGCTGCACCGGGCCGGCTTTGCGAACCAGGCGGAGGCCACGGCGCGCGGTGACGGACTCAAGCTGATTGATCTATATATCACCGCAGCCGGACGATGCGCGCCGCCGGCCAACAAGCCAAGCCTCGAAGAACTTGCAAACTGCCAGCCCTACCTGGAACGCGAGATCGAATTGATCAGGCCGAGAATATTTGTCTGCCTGGGACGCATCGCGTTCGAGCGCCTCCTGCGAATATTCTCCATCCGCAGCTCCAGCCTGACGTTTGCACACGGCGCTCTGCATAAATTGGAACCGGGGCCATCGAGCGCGTACGGGTGGCTGCGCAAGGGCGACCACTGGCTGCTGTGCTCATATCATCCGAGCCAGCAGAATACTGCGACCGGTAAATTGACGGTGAAGATGTTCGACGAAATATGGACGAAGGCGCGAGAACTGGTGGAGCGTGCCTGAGCTTCTGCAGCCGGGGGAGCCTGCGCCGGAGTTCGAACTGGAGGACACGCGCGGCAGGCTTACCCGGCTGGCTGATTACCGAGGGCGACCCGTGGTGCTGGCCTTCCTGCGCGGCTTTCTGTGACCCTACTGCCGCGCGCAGTTGGCGCGCCTGCGGGATGGATACGACGAGTTCACAAAGCGCGGGGCAGAAGTGCTGACCGTGGGTCCGGACTCAGCCACGGCGTTCCGCGTTTATTGGAGCACGCAGAGGCTGCCGTTCATCGGGCTGCCCGACCCCGGGCACGCGGTGGCTGCGCGCTACAAACAGCAGGTGAACCTGTTCAAGCTCGGACGGATGCCGCTCGTTACGGTGGTCGACCGGCATGGCATGATACGTTTCGCACACTACGGGGCATCCATGTCGGATATCCCATCCAACGCGGAACTGCTGGACGTAATAGAGCAGTTGAACGCGGCATCCAAATAGATTGAAAGCAAGGGGGCCAGCGTTAGTATTCCTGAGAGCTGTATTCGAGGTGACATGGCATTAGGACAGATCGCTTTCCTTGGTTCCGGCGAGACATCACGAGCGGGAGGCAGCATCTTTGAAAGCCTGGCGCGGGCGCTGCCCCAGCCGCTGCGCATCGCGGTACTTGAAACGCCGGCGGGCTTCGAACTCAATTCACACCAGGTGGCGGGGCGCGTGGCTGACTTCATGCGGACGCGCTTGCAGAACTACACGCCCACCATTGACGTCGTGCCCGCCCGCAAACGAGGCACGCCGTTCAGCCCGGATGAGGCATCGGTCCTCAAGCCGCTGCTGTATGCGAACTTCATCTTCATGGGCCCGGGCAGCCCGACGTATGCAATACGGCAATTGCAAGGCAGCCTGGCCTGGGACCTGCTGCGTGCGCGGCATCGGATGGGCGCAACGCTGGCGTTCGCATCCTCTGCGACAATCGCCGTGGGAGCGTGGGCGCTGCCGGTGTACGAAGTGTATAAAGTGGGGCAGGACATCCACAGCGTGCCGGGTCTTGATCTTTTCAAGGATTTTGGCGCGGACGTCTCCTTCATCCCGCATTGGAACAATGCTGAAGGCGGAGACGACGTGGATACCAGCCGGTGTTTTGTGGGACGCGAGCGCTTCGACATCTGGTGCAACAGCCTGCCGCCTGAGAACATGACCGTGGGGCTGGATGAGCATACCGGCCTCATCATCGATTTTGAAAGCGGGGAGTGCGAGGTGAGCGGTGTAAGCTCTGTGTCGCTCGTCCACGATTGCGAGGCAAAGATATATCCTGCGGGCGCGAAATTCGCCCTGAGCCAGCTAGGCACGCCGGGTATGCCCGATCCGTTCGAGGAGGGCATCTCTGCCAAGGCGTGGGACCTGGTCAACAACGCGCCGGACCTGCAGGATGAGCAACCGTCGGCAGAAGTGCTGGCGCTCGTGGACCAAAGGCAGCAGGCGCGGGCGGGCAAGCAGTGGGCCGAGTTGGATCGGCTGCGCGAGCAGATCCTGGCGCTGGGTTGGACGGTGCAGGACACGAAGGATGGGCAGAAGTTAGTGAAATCGTGAGCGAACGTCTGAATGAGCGGCAGACTGACCCAAACATGGAAACCTATTACTACTCGAGCATCAACGATCTGAGCAAGCTCATCCGGGAGCAAAAAATCTCGCCGGTGGCGGTCGTCAGCGCGTGCCTCGAGCGGATCAAAGAACTCAACGCCGAGACTCAATGCGTTCATCACGGTATTGGAAGAGCAGGCGCTTGAGCAGGCACGAGCCGCAGAGGATGAGATCGGAGCCGGCAAGTGGCGCGGTCCCCTGCATGGCGTGCCGGTGGGCATCAAGGATTTTTACGATACGGCGGGTACACGAACGACCGCGGGGTCCGAACATTATCAAAACCGAGTACCAAAAAGGGATGCAGCCGGCGTGAGGAAACTCAAGGAGGCCGGTGCCATCATCATTGGCAAGATGAACATGCATGCGCTGGGAATGGGTACAACGGGGCTTGAGAGCTTCTTTGGAGCGGTGCACAACCCATGGAACGATGAATATATCCCCGGCGGCTCGTCGGCGGGCTCGGCTGTGGCAGTTGCCAGCGGCATGTGTTATGCCACATTGGATACGGACGCAATCGGCTCATGCCGTTTGCCGGCGGCATGCTGTGGCGTAGTGGGCTTCAAAGGCAGTTACGGACTCATCAGCCCTCAGGGCATCCTGGAGGGTGAAGCGCCCCCCGATGAGACGATCCAATGGCTCAACCATCCGGGGATCACCACGCGTGGCGTAGAAGATACGGCCCTGGTGCTCGACGTGTTGGCGGAGCGGAGCGAGCAGGCAGGGACGGCAGGATACTACGCGGGACTCACGGAAGGCGGGAAGCTGCGGGTAGGCGTTGGCAATAATTTCAAAGCGGACGAAGATGTTTCGGCGGCGTTTTCGAAGGCGGTTGAAACGATCCGAGGGCTGGGTCATAGTATGAGCAGCGCCGCGGTGCCGCTTGCCGATATTCAGCATGGCATAGCCAACATAGAGGCCGACCGAAAGGCCATTGCCGGGCAGGCGTTCAAAGACGTCGATATCTTGCTGCTGCCGACCACGACGAGCGGGGTGCCGACCGTTAAAGATGCCAGCGGTGATGCGCAAGAACTTTCGGCAGAAAACACCATGTTCGCCAATTACTATGGCTTGCCTGCCATCAGCGTTCCATGTGGTTTTGATCCCAAAGGGCTGCCATTGGGCTTGCAGATCGCCGGCATGCCCGGAGGTGAGGCGGCTGTGCTGAGGCTGGCGTTCGAATTTCAGGCGGCAAGCGAATTCGGAAGGCGGCATCCGATCCCGTGAGGGTTAGGGGCTGATACTGTGACTCCAAAGCGGGGATGAAGGCGGTGTGTCCCGAACGTTCCTGTACCCAATGACGTTGAACCGTTGTAAATGCGCTAGAATTATCACTTCAGGAGATTTCTCATGCGCGCCGTTGACGTCATCATCAAGAAACGCGATGGGGGAGAACTTACACAGGAAGAACTCAACTTCTTCGTGCAGGGGTTTGTCACAGGCGACATCCCGGATTACCAGGTGTCGGCCTGGGCCATGGCCGTGTTACTGAACGGCATGACTGCCCAGGAGACCACCGACCTGACGCTTTCGATGGTGCTCTCCAGGTCGCATCCTGGACCTGAGCGGGGTCGTTGATATCGCGGTGGACAAGCATTCATCGGGCGGGGTGGGAGATAAGACTTCGCTGACCGTGCTGCCTACTGTGGCGGCGTGCGGCCTGCCGGTTGGCAAGATGTCAGGACGGGGGCTGGGGTTCAGCGGCGGCACGCTGGATAAGATGGAATCGATACCGGGCTATCGTGTGGACCTGAATACCGACGAGTTCAAAAAGCAGTTGAAGGAAAAAGGCATCGTGCTGACGGGGCAATCACTGGACCTGGCTCCCGCCGATGGTAAGCTGTACAGCCTGCGCGACGTGACCGGCACGGTGCCGTCGATCCCGCTCATTGCATCCTCGATCATGAGCAAGAAGATCGCGGCAGGCGCGCAAGCCATCGTGCTCGACGTGAAAGTGGGCAAGGGGGCGTTCATGGAAACGCTGGATATGGCGCGTGAACTTGCCGGCTTAATGACGCAGATCGGCGAACTGGCGGGGCGGAAGACCGTATGCCTGCTATCCGATATGAACCAACCGCTGGGGCAAGCGGTCGGCAATGCACTGGAGGTAAAGGAAGCGATCGAGGCGCTCAAGGGCGGCGGGCCGGGCGACTTCCGGGAGCACTGCCTGCACGTCAGCGCGCAAATGCTGTTGGTGGGGCAGCGTGCGAGTGACCTCCAAACGGGCCGCCGCATGGCGGAGAAAGCAATAGCGGATGGCAGCGCCTTTGAGAAATTCCGCGTGCTGGTGCAGGCACAGGGCGGCGAGGTGTCCTTTGTGGACGAGCCGGAAAAGCTGCCACAGGCGAAGCTTGTGGAGACGGTGAAGTCGCCACGGAGCGGGTGGCTGTCTGAGGTGGACGCGCGGCACGATCGGCGAGGCGTCTGTAATCTTGGGGGCAGGACGCGGCGAAGAAGTCTGATGCTGTGGACCATGCTGTCGGTTTCGTGATCCTTCATAAGGTAGGCGACCGGGTGGAGGAAGGGGAGCCGCTATTCGCGGTGCATGCGAACGATCCAAAGAAAGCAGATGCTGCACGGGAAGCCGTGCTGGGGGCCCATACCTTCAGCGACAAGGCGGCGCCGGCCCTGCCACTTTTTTATGAGTGAAGGGGCTGATCCAGGCATCTAAAGACAGACGCCGGACAAATCCCACGAAGCATCCAAAAGCAAGCACGTTGAGCAACCCCCAGAGTCCCACGCGCGAGGGGCCGACCTCAACTTGCCATGCCGTTGATATGGCCTGAGGCTTGCGGATTTATTAAGATTGCGGCATACTTAGGCAGGACGATATTATGGCTAAAATCTCCCTACGCATGTACAACCGCGAGATTGAAGGCCTGGTCGAGCGCGCACAACAGCTCGACGAGGCCATTGCGCATTGCCGCCAGATCCTCAAGACCTACCCCAAATATCTCGAAACATACCGGCTGCTCGGCAAGGCTTATTTGGAAGCCAAGCGCTACGACCAGGCCGTGGACATCTTTCAGCGCGTGCTCGTGGCTGCGCCGGATGATTTTGTGTCGCATGTGGGGATGAGCATCATAGCGGATGACAAGGGCAAGCTGGATGATGCCATCTGGCACATGGAGCGCGCCTTTGAGGTGCAGCCCTCCAATGCCGCCATCCAGGGTGAACTGCAACGGCTCTTCGGCCGGCGGGACGGTGTGGAACCGCCCAAGATCCGCCTGACGCGCGGCGCACTGGCGCATATGTACGTGCAAGGCGAACTCTACAACCAGGCCATCTCGGAAATCCGGGCGGTGCTGGCGAGCGATCCCAAGCGCACAGACATGCAGACGCTGCTGGCCCGGGCGTATTTCCGGAACGGCCAAAAAGCAGAAGCGACCGATATCTGCACGGAGCTACTGGCGGCATTTCCATACTGTCTGGATGCCAACCGGCTGATGGTTGAAATCCTGCCGGGAACGCAGCGCGCGGACTCGGCGCAGGAGTATCGCGACCGCGTCATTGAGCTGGACCCGTATGCTGCATTCGCGGCAGGATTCCCTTTCCCACACGGAGAAGGTGCCAGATAGCGCAGTGTCCCTGGAGCGCCTCGAATATACGGGCCCGACCGGCGAGTTCACAGGAACGCTGGGAATCGGTTTGGACTCTCGATCGCGCTGAACCCGGCGCGGCGTCGACACAGGAACTGCAAGACCGAGGATAGAACGAGCGGGAGGCTTATCGAAGCACAGAGGCCGGAGGCGACCTGCCGTCATGGTTAAGTGGAACAGCCGACGACGCCGCTGCGCCTTCCTCAGTCGCGCCCGCGCAAAATAAAGAAGAACTACCGGAATTTCTCCGACACGCAGGATGGGACACGGCGAGCGCTGAAAGCGCGGAAACGGCGGCTGCGTTCAGCCCAGAGCATGAAGCCGAGACGCCCGGCGAGGCGGCGGTGGAAGGGGACCTGCCGGAGTGGGTGAGGGCGCTTGCTCCGACGAATGAGAATGAACCAATCTCACCGCCGATATCCCCGGCTTCGCCGCCAACAGGCCCGGCAACCGGTTCGACCTTCGCAGCAGACACGCCCGATTGGCTGCGAGAGCTTGGCTCCGAAGAGCCAACACCGCAGGCTCCCACTGCGCCGACGGGCATGGAAGCATCCTCCGCACTCCCGATGGACGCACCCGATTGGCTGCGCGGCCTCAGCTCCGAAGAAAGCACGAAGCCGGCTGCTGCAGAACCGGAAAGCGTCATGCCCGTTAAAGAAACGCCTTCCGCGCTGCCCGAGGATGTACCAGACTGGCTGCGAGACCTGGGCGCGGACGATACTTTGCAGGCCGGCCCTGCGTTCCCGGAAAGCTCCGCGCCGCAGACAGAAACGCCTTCTACAGCCGCGGTGGACACAACCGATTGGCTGCGCAGCCTCGATGCTGAAGAACCGGCACAGCCGGCGGCTTCAGCACCGGAGAGTAACTTGCCTGCCCCGGCTGCGCCGGAGACTCCTCTTGCAGCCGAGTCGCCTGATTGGCTCCGCAAGCTGGAGGCCGAGGCGCCTGCTGATACAACGCCTCTGGAAGCAGAGGCTGCCGAGGATACGCCGGACTGGCTCAAGGCACTCGCCGGTCACGAACTGGACGAGCCGACTTCACCTGCAACGCCTTCCAGCGAAACAGATATACCCGTATCGCCAGAACCCCTGGCTGATGAGTTCCCTGCGTGGCTCAAGGATTTCAGCAACGATCTGGAAACGCCGATCGCCAAGGTTGAGAATCCCGAGCCGCCAACTCCGCAGCCGCCAGCCCCACAGCCCGCGGCACCTCAAGCTATCAACGTGGAGCCGGCAGCGACACTGGGTTCGCTGGGTACGACTGCGCAGGAGCAGGATGATGCGATGGCCTGGCTTGAAGGGCTGGCAGCGAAGCACGGCGCAAAGCCCGAAGAACTGGTAACCGATCCCAACGCGCGCACCGAAGTGGCTCCGGACTGGGTCGACAAGGCGAAGGAGATCGGCGAGCAAGCGCAGGAAGCGGCGCCGACTCCCGCACCAACCCCCGCTGTGACCGAACCGCCCACCGCGCCGTCCAGGGATGAGACCGGCATCTGGCTGCGCAGTCTTGAAGCCAAAGAAAGCGAAACGATCACTCCGAAGGCAGAGGAACCGGAAACTGCTCAACCGGAGTCGCAGGAGTTCCAGAGCAGCGTAGCAGAAGAAACCGCCTTCCAAAGCGTTGAGGCTGAACCGAAGAAGGAAGAGCCGTCCATCATGGACGAGCCCGAGACGACCAATTGGTTCAACGAGTTCACACCGAAGTCCACGCAGCGGCATGAACTGGACGATGCTCCCGATTGGCTGCGCGGAATTTCAAATGAATCCGAGGAACCCGAATCCTCGCATCTGGAGCAGCCAGCCGAAACCAGCATGCCAGCGTCGGAAGCACCGACCAAGCAATTGCAGGGAATGCCGGAGTGGCCAAGCAGTTCACCTGCCGAGGTCCCGGAGACAGCAAGCGAGACGAGCGATCTGCCAGCCTGGCTTGCCGGGTTGGATGAGGAAGAGCCGCGCATATCAACGCCCGGAGCCACCAACCCTCTGCCAACGGACGATCTGCCGGCCTGGCTGCAAGCTGAAGCGGAGCCCGAGCCCCAAGCTACGCAGGCGGCGAGTCCCGCTGACTGGAAGCCGGCGCAGCCTGAGCCTGTCCGAGATGAGCCACCGGTGGCTGAACCGGTTCCCGAGACGCCGATCGAGGAGCCTCCGGTAGTAACGCCGCCGGTTGCCGAGCCGACCCCTGCAGTGGAAGAGCCGATCACGGAACCGCTTCCGAGGCGCAAGCCAGAAGTGCGAGCGCCAGTGGCTACTCCAGTAGCAGTGCGGCCGAAGCCGATCAGCGTTGCGGCAAAGGCGGCGACGCTATCGCTCGGCGATGCTCAATCTCAACTTGGACGCGGCAATATCGCGGCCGCGCTGGACATCTACACCAAGCTGATACGCAAAGGCAAATCGCTGGAAGAGATCATCCGAGACCTGCGCGACGCGCTGTATCGCTATCCGGTGGAGGTGCCGCTGTGGCAGTCCTTGGGTGATGCCTACATGAGGGCCAACCGATTGCAGGAAGCCTTGGACGCGTATACCAAAGCCGAAGAACTACTGCGGTGATCACCCAGGGGCGACCCAACCGGTCGCCCCTGTTCTTTTAATAGCACTGACATCATAAATTTCACGGAGGAAATGTGGAACGCACTCTTGTGCTCGTAAAGCCCGATGGCGTACAGCGTGGACTGATCGGCGAAGTCATGTCGCGGCTCGAACATCGCGGACTGCGGCTGGTTGCCGGTAAGTTCATGCAGGTCAGCAAGGACCTGGCGGAGACGCATTACGCCATCCATAAAGGCAAGCCGTTCTATGAAGGGCTGATCAGCTATATTACGTCTGCGCCGGTGATGGCAATGGTCTGGGAAGGCCCCAACGCGGTTGCGGCTGTGAGGCAAACGATGGGAGCCACACGCCCGACCGAGGCCGCACCGGGCACGCTCCGCCATGACTTCGCCCTCGAAGTGGGGCGTAACCTCACGCATGCCTCCGACGAGCCGGCGAACGCAGAGAAGGAAGTTGGGTTATGGTTCAAGAAGGACGAGCTTGTCGACTGGAAGCGCGCAGTCGATCAGTGGATATTTGAGAAGTAAGATCACATAATAGAAAGCAGAACGCAACATCCCGCAGAGAGCTCTGCGGGATGTTCGTTATCTGAGGGCTGATATTACGAAGCCTGCGATGGCTCCGCCGGCCATGAGCCAGGTGGAATTGAGCTTGAAGCGCAGCAATAAACCGAGGGCCACGGCTGCTATCAGGATGGTTGGCCAATCTATCAGGGAAGCGCGGCCAAGCTCGATCGTCACGGCGGTCATGAGGCTAAGAGCCGCAACGTTGACGCCATCCAAGAAGCTGCCGACCCATATCGACTTGCGCATGCGGGGGATCAACGGATTGGATATGGCAACGAACACGAAGGAAGGCAAGAATATCCCGACGGTGGCCAGCAATCCGCCGGGGATTCCGCCGAGCAGGTAGCCGATGAACGTTGCGGAGGTGAACAGAGGACCGGGCGTCACCTGCCCGATGGCAATCGCATCGACTAACTGCCGGTCGGTGAGCCAACCCAGGCGCTGTACGAAATCGGCGTGCAGGAAGGCGAACAAAACGTAGCCGCCTCCATAGAGGATCGCGCCGATCTTCAGGAAGGTGAGGAACAAGACAGGCAGGCTGAAGGCCGTGCCCGCAAGAGCAGAGATGGATGCTGATGACCAGGCTGCCAATGGGGCAAAAGAGACGCGGGGCGGGGGCTGCTCTCTTAGACGGCGGATGTTAACGAGGAGCATGATGACCAAACCGCCGCCGAAGAGCAGGGCAATCTCGTTGATATGCAAGAAGAAATAGAGGGCGAGGATGACTGCGCCGGCAGCCGCGAGGAAAAATGTGTGGGCTGCCCTGCGCCCGAGGTTCCAGATGGCCTGTGCGATGATGGCAATCACCACCGGCTTGATACCGTAGAGAAGCTGCTGGGCTTGCGGCATCGAGCCGAATTTTGCATAGGCCCAGGCGAGCGCCAGGACCATGAGCATGGCAGGAGCAATGAAACAGAGACCCGCGACAATGAGTCCAAGCCAGCCGGCGCGCAGGAAGCCGACATGGATCGCCATTTCGGTGGAATTGGGTCCCGGGATCAAGTTGGTAGCGCCGAGCAGATCGAGGAATTCCTGATCGTTGAGCCACTCGCGGCGCTCAACGATCTCGGCGTGCATCAGGCCGATGTTCGCGGCAGGTCCGCCGAAGGCAGTGAAGCCCAGCTTTAGGAACAACGCCGCCACTTCCTGAAGTTCGCGCTGCTGTGATGCTCTCATGCCAGGGGATGAGAATGGCCGGTGAAATTGAGCGGAGGATGCAGGATCAGGGAAGACCGGCGTGACAATACGAGGCGGCGAGGCGGCCCGTTGTGAATCATTGGAGTCTTAGCAAGACCTTGCCGTCCTGCCAAAGCTCTTCGAGGTCGTAGTGATCGCGCTGATCGGGGGAGAACAAATGGACGACTACATCGCCGTAATCCACGACCACCCAACCCTCACGAGCCTCGCCTTGCTTGCGACCTTTCTTGCGGTGCTTTGTGCGGACGGCATCGAGCGTGCCCTCAGCCAGCGCGTCCAGCATACGGTCACTCGTGCCGCTACAGAGCACGAAATAATCGGTAAAGGAAGCCACGTCTTTTATGTCGAGCAGGAGAATGTCTTCGCCTTTTTTATCTTCCAGCGAATCAACGATGGTATGAGCCAGTTCGAGTGCGTCCAGAAATCACCTCATGAGCATAAGTAGGAACGACATTGCGTTCGAGACAGTGTAGATCTGACTACGCTTTCGAGCCTTCGTGCAGAGGCGCCGAAAACAGCCTTGTATAGAGGGAACCTTCGGGCCGCAACTCACTCTTGAACAGGTGGAGGGCGTCCACTCGCACAGTTCCCAGCTCGCCCAAGCGGCAGCCCTCCAGCGTTAAGCGTATCTTCTGAAGGTCACCGGAGGATGCATTTTGACGGACGCGGCCGATGGTCAGATGCGGCGAGAAACCGCGTTCCTCCGATTCGTAACCCAGGCGGGCGGCAGCAAACTCGATGGCGCGTTGAAGGGACAGGAGTTCAGCAGGGGCCTTCAGGCCGACCCATAGGACACGCGCCCGCCGGAGATTAGGGTATGCGCCCAGCCCCTCCACCTGCATATCAAAGGCGGCAAACTGAGAGGCTTCCTTTAGAAGCATCTGCTCAATCAGGTCGAGGTTCGACGGAGAAACGTCACCCAGGAACTTGAGGGTCAGGTGCACGTTATGGGGAGGAACCCAGCGCACCAGGGCATCACCCAGCGCCGCATGCAGGCCGGCAGTTGCCGTATGGATGTGATCCTGAAGGGAAACGGGGATTTCGGCCGCCAGAAAGGCACGCAAGAGACCCATATCTGCTTACGTGATCCGGGTCAGGGTGTCCACTGCGTTTACCAGGTCGACATAGCTGACAGGTTGGTCAGGTAGATGGATGCGCCGGCTTCGAGGCCGTTGCGGATGTCCTGAGGGGTAGCCTTGGCGGAGACCACCACCACCGGGATCGAAGCCAAAGCAGGATCATTACGCATATAGCGGAGCACGTCCAAGCCTGAAATATCGGGCATCATGATGTCCAGAATGATCACGTCCGGCATTTCCTGGGCAATGAGCGCCATCGCCGGCGTGCTGGAGTAGGTCTTTAGGACGCGATGGCCATTGAGCCGCATCATCTCCGCGAAGAGATCAGCAGCATCGGGCTGGTCCTCGATGATCATGACGCTTTTCTGGGTTGTGGCACGCAGCAAACTTTCGTGTAAAATAGCACAAGACCACCCAAAAAGCAAGGGGCCTGTAAGGTTCGGGTTTTTCCCGCTGTCAGTTGTGTGACTTTCACAGGAGAACACAATGAGCGATCTGGATGACTTTCGTGCTGAAAAAGATGACTTCTTTGGGAATGATGCGCAGAGCCCGTTAACTGCGGAGCAGAAGCGGAGCTTTCACGGGCTAACACTATTTTCCGGAAAATCCCGAGCTGCGGCTGAAGGTCAAGGTGCAGGAACTGTCTGCGAAGGAACGGATCGAGATGCAGACATCCACGGGCGATATCCAGGAGTACTTTCGCCACAGCCGTTTCCAGTTCCAGGTAGACGGGCAAGGAGCGGAGCTTACCATCTACGAAGGCGAACATGGATATTTCCTGCCGTTCGTCGATTCACTGGCGGGCAAGGAAACCTACCCGGCGGGGCGCTATTTGGAACCGGAACCCATGCCGGACGGGAGCTTTCTGATCGACCTGAACCTGGCCTACAACCCGTACTGCGCGTACAACGAGCACTGGTCGTGCCCACTGACCCCATTCGAGAATCGCTTGCAGGTGCCGATCCGCGCGGGGGAGAAGATATCGACACGGAACATTGAGATTGCAGGGTCAAGGCAAGAAGTTACGGAACTCCGCGACGATAGTAGTGCAACAAAAA
>CAWDUZ010000025.1:0-71566 GCA_963805515.1 uncultured Chloroflexia bacterium
TCGTAAAGTGGGATCATCAACTGGCAAGATATAACCACAAGCCGAGAAACCTTAAAATCCGGTGCCGGAGACATGCCCGCTCTATTCGGGCGCACAGAATTTGGTAACGCCCGCCTGGGAGGATTACTGGAGAGGCATCCTGCGGCTCTGCAATCCGCAGATGAGCGAGGGCGGCCTTCGAACAGTCCTGGGAGAGCCTGGTTGCCGAGAACCGGGCCTTTACGAACGGCACAGGCCCTGCCTCCACGAAGTTCGCCCTACACAGCCTCACCTGTGGAGGCGCTACTCACGAAATGGTGACCGGCATTCCGGACGGACAACACATGGAGATCTATACCTTGAATAGCCGGAAAGATCCGCCGGCTGTGCCAGCCAAGCCCGAGGATATCGACATTACCAGGCACTTCTTTGCCACGACCGGAAGCAACGTGAGACTGGCAGACGGGACTTATGCCGTAAACGGGTTCCCGCAGTTCGATAACTGCATCGTACCGCTGGTCAGCCCGGGAGATACCGATGGGATCGATGTATCGAGGATCAAGATGGTTAAGGATATTCAGAGGCCGTATAACCCTTAAGGAATGGATGAAAGGGGGGAAACCTTCAAACCTTGAACATTGGAATCCCGTGCATCCTGCATTGTAAAAACGAGGGCCACATGTATTTCTTCGTCAGGACGGAGAACCCAAGACCTACGTTCCATCTCGATATGACAACCGGGGAGCGCGCCATTATGGAGCGGCACGTTGCCTACTGGTCAGAGAAGGTCTCCCGCGGCATTGCGATCGTTTTCGGCCCCGTGATGGATCCCAAGGGCGTATATGGGATGGGTGTGTATCGGGTTGAAGACGAAGCGGAAATGCAGAGACTCCTGGATCAGGATCCGGCTAACGGTCTGCTGAAGTATGAGATACTGCCGATGCCGCGGGCGGTCGTGGGGAACAGTGGCGGTTAGATAGGCCATTACGGGCAAATCGGTGTTCTCTAATGGTAGGAGGCGTGAGTGAAGCCATTCAACCCCATCGAGCACGTGGCTATTATCGTGAAGGAGAACCAGACCTTCGACAACTATTTTGGTACCTTCCCCGGCGCCAACGGTGAGTCGACCCTGCCGCACGCTCCGGACCTCCTCCCAGCGATCCGCCGCACGACCATTCCGCCTGGCTTCGGCGGGCCACTGGTGCAGTCCGGCAGCAATACCTGGAAGCGGACATTCCTGCCTACTTTTCCTATGCGCGCCAGTTCACGCTGTGCGACAACTTCTTCAGTGAGATCGCCAGCCAGTCAGAGCCCAACCACCTGATCCTCATCGCCGCCGACTCGCCGATCATCGATAACGCCAGCGCACATCGCACCTACCAGCCGCAGCCGCCGTTCGATCTGCCTTCCTTACCTGCCAGCCTGGTTCAGGCGGGTCTCACCTGGAAGACCTACGGCGACCCCACGTTTAGTTACTTCGATCATATCGCCGCGCTCGAAAGGCAGCCCGTTGATCGTTCCCTGGACGGATCTCGACGTGGACGCAGCTGCGGGGAAGCTTCCCAGCGTGTTCTGGGTCTATGCGCCCAGCGAGTTCAGCGAGCATCCGCCTTACGGAAGCAGCGCAGGCAAGCCGGTGGTGACGGTTGGAATGCAGTGGACTGTCGACAGGATCAATGCGATAGCAAGGAGCAGCAAGTGGTCCAGCACCGCTGTGTTCCTGACATGGGACGACTGGGGCGGCTGGTCTGACCACGTTGAGCCACAATTGAAGGATACCTGGAAGAACGGCGGGCCATCGACGGGCCCATCTTATACGGACACGCAATTCAGCTACGGCCCCCGCGTACCCTGCCTTGTGATCAGCCCGTTCGCACGGAAGGGTGCCATTGCCAAAGCCTTCCATTCACACGCAAGCGTGGCGAGGTTTTGCGAGACCACGTTCGGACTGGCTCCCCTCTCTCGCGGGATGCGGCATCAGATGATATGGCGGAGTGCTTCGACTTTGCGCAAACGCCGCTTCCACCTCCCGTGCTGCCCGGCCCATCGCCAAAGCCCAAGCGAAAGCCGAGGAAGCGGCATCACAAGCCAGGCAAGACGTAATTGTTGACAGCCCAATTAGTCGACATCGAAGGCACTCGACGAAATAAAGAAACATCCAGGCCATAACAGCCTGGATGTTGTCGTATACGCTGGAAATCGAAATGGAACGCGATGGGCCAGCACGGCACTGGAGAGCCGTGGACCGGGCTTTCCCTACGATTCAATAGAGGGAGGGTATGCGCCTGCAGTCACTTGGTGGCGTCGCTGCCGCCTTTCGTTGCATCCGAGCCGCCCTTGGTGGCATCGGAACCGCCCTTGGTCGCGTCTGAGCCGCCCTTGGTGCCCTGCTTCCTGGGCATCAAAGGAGCGCCGGCGCCGGCCGGGGTGCGGCGGGTCTTTTTGACAGTGGTCTTCTTGATGGTCTTGGCGGGGGCCTTCTTCTTTGCCGGGCGTTTCGCTGCGGTCTTCTTCTTTACTGCCATGAGTTTTCTCCTCCGGAAGATCGAACGCGGATCGTCATTGGGCAGCGAGGATACCATAATTCCACGCGGCTGCAATAGTTTTGGGCACTCCCGCAAAACAGAATAGAGAATGCGCGGGCAGCCCCGCCCTTATTTTTGATAGACCACCAGGGGAAGCAGGTCACCATACGTGCGACAGATGGGGGTCTGCTCACGATTGGTGTAGTATTGCACGCGCTGTTGGACAGAGGCAATGAGGTTGAGCATGTTTACATCTTTGCCGAGGTGCAGCGTCTCCAGGATCGACTTGGTGAAGACGCCATGCTGGATGTCCTTGCGGCTGGATTCGATCGCCAGCTCGTCGCTGCGAGCCGCATTCAGGATATACATGCCGCGTTCGTTAATGGCGTAGATCCGCTTAGCCAGTTCATTGGGATCGAGTCCCTTGACCACGTCGCTGCCCGCCAGGCCGGAATGACAGGCATCGGTCGTGAGGATCACGTCTGCGGGCACCGAAGTGATTTTGCGCCCGAGTTCGATCAATGACAAGCCCGTACCGCGGGTGTTCTCAAAGTTCAGATCGTAGTTCCAGAAATACAGCTCCTGCTCATGGGTCCTGGGGTCGGTCCGCCGCACACCATGCCCCGAGAGGAACACAAGAAATACATCACGCTGGCTGCCGCGCTGTTTCGCGCGCTTCTTGATACGCGAGCAGATGCGGTCGGCCGCTTTCAGGATAGCGGCCTTCGTCGCCTGTTGGTTCAGCAGGATCGTCGCCTCGATCGATTGAAATGCCTTGTTTCGCAGAGGGACTTCCTTGTCCAGGCTGCCGGACAGCCTCGACTTGGCGAATGCATTGTAGACAGCAATGGCATCCTCGTGCGCAAAATGCAGACTATTGAAGCCCTTGTCTGGACGCGGCTTTTCCAGATCGGAGACTCCCACCGCGAGCATGTACAGAATGCCATTCCCGGGCAGCGCATCCTGCCCGTCTCCCAGGATCGTATTCGGGCCAGAGCGGGGTGTCTTGGACTTGCTTCCGCGGGCTTCCGACAGTCCACTTCGAGAGAAGGAGGCCCCTGATGGTGCAGCGACGTCCTGCCTGGCAGTCTTCTGGCTGCGCTTGCGCGGGCTCGGGCCCATAATGGTGTAAATGAGCGGCGTTGACTTTGCGGCCTCATTCTCTGCCAGGATTTTGAACCTGTTTCGTCCGGGCAGGAGTGGAAGCGTGACCCGATATTTTTTCCGGGGCTTCTCACTCTCCCACGCAAACTGCTCATTGCGCACGATCCACACACGGGTAGCGGGGGCTGCCGGATTCAATACCTCGACCGTGAAAGTAAGCGTGACCTTCTCCGGGGTGGCGAGGATACCGTTCTCCGCCAGCTCGACAATGGGCGGCAATATTTGCTCAACATCGATCGGCGCTGCGTCATGCTCCCGTTTCGCCAGCTCCGCAAAGGCCCTCTCGTCGCTTCCGTATTCAAGGATGGCCTGGATGATATCCGGGCGAAAAAAGGCCTTGATAAAACGGTCGCTGGAGAAATAGACGGCTTCCTTATCCGGCCCGCGGTTCACGTGATAGCCGAAGCGGCGGTCCCCGCGCTGGCTCGCGTTGTAATAACCGCTCCTGCTCCAGATCACCCACTCATCGTCTGACCCCACAAATAAGTTCAATGCGGGGTACAAGTCTGCCTTTGCGTCCTGCTCCACATCTTCCAGGCACCAGAGCCGGATGATCTGGTCAGCGCCAGCGGTAACCAGCCACCTCCCGCTCGCAGCATGATCGCGAATGGGAGCAGTATGCCCAACCAGGTACCGTTCCGGCGGCTTGTAGCGACCATCCGCGCCGCGGGGCGCCACTTGGAGCGTGCCATCGCCGCCGCCGATAACAATCGTTCTCTTAGGCGTGAATCCAAATGTCGTGATATCGGACTGCCCGGCAAACAAATCGTCTGTGAGAGCTTGGTGATCTGGCAGCAGATCCAAATAGGCAGAGCCTTCCGTCAGCCTCAATTCAAGCCACTGCTCGCCGGCGCGGCTTTGCGCACGTTGAAAGTCTGTAGAGTCGTGTATCGATAAGGCGTTGAGGGTCATGCTCTGCGGGTCAAACACACGCTGCAAGACAATGCGGCCATCCTCGGAGCGCAGGTCATCGTAGTTTCCAATGCCGATATGCCCCTGCGCATTGATACCCACTGCATGGACCACGCGCCCGCGCCCTTGATGAGGCCGGTCTGTTCGCCCTCGAAGTGGGCCGGGTTCCAGAAATGGATCGCATTTCGATCGCCGCCGGCACTAACCGCCGTGCCGTCGCGGAGGAAGGCGACCGCGAAGACTTCTGAGTCATGCCCGTGATAGACGCTTTTCAGCCGGAATTGCCCGAGGGCGATATCGTAGATGCTGACTTCAACGAGGGCGCTGTCACGGCTTTGGCCTACGATCAGACGGCTTCCATCATCGGAAAAAGCAGGCGATGCGGGAACCAATTCGCGCAGGACGGTTGCCACGCGCTGTCCGTCATGATCGTAACAAAAGAATTCTTTCCGGTCGCCGGTAACCACCACAAACTCGCGACTGACAGCCAACGAACGTGGCAGGAATTGGTCTTCCCCCTTATGGGAAGCCGGCAGCCTGGACAATGAGCCCGGGGAAGAAAACCCATACCAAAAGAGCGCACCGGCATATTCCAACTCCTGCCTTGAACCCCGATCACCTGCCGCTACGACGATCCGATAGTCGGCCGAAGTGTCCAGATCAGCCGGCACGAAACGAACCCAGGCAGGCAGCAGTTCATCGCCATAGGCGTAAAGCGCATCGGACGCGAGGGGAACGGGAATCGCGCCGAAGCCCCGCATGAGGGCGCTCCATTCATACAGCTCGACAGCGCCGCGACGGACAGGCTGTTTGGGGCTGCCAACCATCGCAAGATATTTGCCGTCCGAACTAAAGTCAAGATCCTGCAGGATGCCCGGGTAGTGAAACCTGGCTTGCAAGTTGCCAGTCGCCAACTCGTACACTCGCACATCGGTCTCGCGTTCCAGCTCATCATGCGTTCCATGGGGGTTTCGCGATGCAAGCGCCACCAGGTATTGATCGTCCCGGCTGAGTGCGATGCGCTGGATGCTGCCATTGGCTCCCGCGCCGATTTCGCCCAATAACATGCGCAGTTGCTTCCTGGTGTCTGCATCCCAAACACGGATCGTCTTCTCCCCCGAGGTGATCAATGTTTTGCTGTCCTGGCTCACCAGTATTTGATTGACGCGCGTCGTATGGCCGCCGGTCTCGAGTTTCAAAAAGGCTTCGTACTTTATTGGCTCGCTCATACTGTGCTCCAATAAGGCGCTGCTTGGATCATGGTTTACCGATAAATGTTGCCGTCAAATCCTGGATTGGCCAGGTATCAGGAGGGGCTTGAAAAAGTGGCAATGGCGCGATGTTCCGGCACATTCAAGTAGCCAGCCTGGAGCGCGGGATCGATTATTTTTTCACAACGCTGGTGCAATTCCGCCGCGGCGCGGGCGATGATCTGCGCCACCCGCGGATCGCCTTGTAGCTGCATCACACGGATGCAGGTGACGTACATCCAAAGCGGCACGATGTGAGATTGCTCGGTCGGCGGATCCATCAGGATCTCGGCCGCGAGCTCTTCGATGTAGTTGTATGCCGCCTTCAGATTTTTCGCGCCTCCTCTCGCAAGCGCCACACTGGCGGCGGCAGCCTCCATCTCCAGCAACTGCGCGCGATCGCCGAGATCTTCTGCTATGCGTTTTGCTGCAGCAAGCGCTTGCTCCGCAGCGCCAGATCGCCTGCGTCTGTGTGGATCCGTCCCAGATGAGCAAGAGCGCCGGCTTCGGTAGGCCGCGACCCGATCTCGCGTGCCAGCGCCAGAGCCGCTTCGGCTGCCTCCAACGCCTGTGGATAGTTCCCCCGGGAATGCTCGATGAGACCGATATTGTCCAACACGATCGCCTCGCCGCGCCGGTAGCCGCTGGATCGGACAAGCGACAGCGCCTCGGCCGCAGTAACCTGCGCAAGATCATACTGACCCAGCTCGCGATGCGCCTCCGCACGGTTAGTGAGGGCAATTCCGCGCAACGTGGGATCGTTTAGTTCAGCGGCTACGGCTGCCACCCGCTCGGAGTAAAGGCCGGCCTGGACAAAATCGCCGGAGGCAAGGCTGGCGCTGCCCATGTTATTCAGAAGGGTGGCTTCGCCAGAACGGTCGCCGATCTTGCGGGCGATCTTTTGCGCCTGCTCATAGTAGCTGATCGCCTCTGGAAATCTTGCCTTGCTTTTATACACGATGCCAAGGTTGTTCAGGATCTCGAGCTCGCGGCGTACTTCGCCGGCCATTCGCACAAGAGACAAGGCTTTCTCCATAAGGTCCGCGGCGGCAGTGTAATTTCCCGCAAACCAGTTCAAGGTGCCTAATTGCGCCAGCGCGTTATATTCCCCACGAACGTAAGCATACTGACGCGCCAACGACAATGCGATGTCAAGCTGCCTCCTAGCGGAGGCCGTCTCTCCAGACAGGAACATGGCGCGCGTTTCCAACAGATGGGCATCGACCAGAAGCTCCGCTGCACGGGCATCTGCGGATGCGTTGCCAGATGCCATTTCCTGGATGGACGTTCGAGCGCTGGTTTTCGCCGCAGCGTAATCGCTCACATCGATCTCCAGTTGCGCCCGGCGGGCCGCGATCTGTGCGCGCAGGAAAGGCGCGTCGTCAAATCGGTCCGCAAGATGGGCAAGCTCCATCAGATCCTGGCGCTGGTGAGGGCGTTTCCCCAGGAGATCGAAAATGCGTTCGCGTTTCAACAACGTATCGAAGCGGGCGCGTGCCTGCGCCTCCGGCGTGAGCTGCAAAGCCCGATTGAAGTAGGCAAGCGCCTCTTCATTGGCATAACCGGCAGCGGCCTGTTCCCCGGCCTTCAGCAGATAGAAGGCGCGCCTTGACTTGATCCTGCCCCTGTTCAAAGTGATGAGCCAGCTGCGGGGCGAGCAGGTCGATACGTTCTGGAAATGTGCTTTCCAGATAATTCGCATACTGCCCGTGCAGTTGTGCACGCGTGGCGTAAGCCAGGCTCTCATACGCCACCTCGTGCGTGACCAGGTGCTTAAAGAGATACGTTAGCTCCGGCTCCGCTGATTCGAGGGGCGTCAGTTCCAGCCGCGCCAGCTCTTGCAGGTCTGCCCTGAGCTGTTCGGCTGTGCCCAGGGAGGGATAATAGTTGTGCAAATCGGAGAAGCGGAAGATGCGCCCGATAATGCTCGCGACCTTGAGCGAGAGTTGCTGGGAGGCGCTAAGCTGGTCGATGCGACTCAGGATCAGGCTGTAGAGGCTCGTCGGCAGGTCCAGCGAATTCAGCGCGGCCATGTTGTGCGGATCGATCCCCCGGTCGTGCAAATAATTGAGAAGCTCCTCCACATAGAATGGGTTGCCTTGCGCACGGCTGTTAATACGTTCGATGAGGAGCGGCGGCACGACGCCCGCACGCTCAGGGAAGAGCTGCGCGAGCTTGGCGCGGATGGCCTGCTCCGTCTCCACGGCGTTCAACTCGGTGAGGCTGAACTGGGTGAAGTGCTCCAAAGTCTCCAGGCGGACAAGAGCGCGCCGCGCCGGGTCGGCATCGGGTGGACGATAGGTCAACAGGATAAGGACTGGCAGGTTCTCGACCGCGCGTGCAGCGAGTTCGAGGAGATCAAAGGATACCGGGTCGATCCAATGCAGATCCTCCAGAACGAAGAGGAGGCCGGTTCCTTCCTCGGCAGCCTCGCGGGCAGCGGATTGCAGACACTCGATCAGCACTGTTTCAAGCTGGGTCTTGCGATCTTTCGGCTGTAGAACGCGGGTGAAATCATTATCAGGCAGCGGCAGCCCAAGGAGTGGCCCAAACAGGGGCAGAGTATCCGTCTGCTCGGGAGCCCGGTCCTCCAATTCTCCCTGCAAGGCACGCACCTGCTTACGCAAGGACATTGTAGGATCGAGATTAAGAACGCGCTCCAAATGTCCTGCCAGACCAGATAGGGCGAGTTAATCCCTTCGGAGCGACAGGTGCCTCCGTAGGCCGCCATGCGGCGGCGCGACGCCAGCCGGATGCCTTCTGCGACAAGACGCGACTTGCCCATGCCGGCTTCCGCAGTGATACCTATGACCTGCCCCTGCCCTTCCAATACCGATCCGAGCTTTTGTTCGAGCAGGGCCAACTCACGCCTTCGGCCGATCATCGGCAGGACGTATGATGGCTCCTGCAAACGGATGGCGCGGTGCCGCTGGAAGCCCAGAACAGCATAGACGGGCACCGGCTCGGCTTTTCCCTTCATTGCCAGGGGCAGGCGCGCTTCCACCATGAACTCTTCGGCGACGGACTTCCGCACCCGCTGAGACATTAGGATCTCGCCGGGCGCAGCAGCCATCATGAGACGCGCCGCCAGGTTTACGTCATCTCCCATAGCGCCAAACGACCGGCGAGTGAGGCTGCCGTACGCGCCGACGCGCATGGTGCCGCTGCTCAGCCCGAATTGCACCGAGTTCAGGAAGAGGAATCCATCCAGCTTTTGCTTGATCTCCAGCGCGGCACGGACCGCGCGGCGGGCGTCATCTTCATGGACGTGCGCCGCCCCAAAGGACGCAAAGAGATAGCTGCCCTTGTCGCCGATGGTAAATTCCAAAACCACCCCTTCATAGCGCCCCACGATCCGCTGCACTTGCGAAATGACCGTGTTCAGTTTTTCTCTTGCGCCTTCGTCGTTGTTGTAATCGATGCCTATGAAGCGGACAAATAACGCGACCGTGGGGCGCAGTTCCGTGAGGAGCAAGCCATGCCCGGTCGATTGAATGTTGTAGACCATGGGTAGAACCCAGGACTTAAGCAAGCTCGAATCAACCTGCGTATCTGCTACGCTCGTCGCAGCAGAGCTATGAATGGCACGCGGCTCACGTACCATGATGGCCGGGTCGAGAACAAAAAACCGCTCGCCCGTCTCCGAGGTGCGTGATTCCAGGGCACTCAGTCGCAACGCGGCCACCGTGGGCTCATCCAGCAGGATTTCCCCCGCCCTCGCCAGGTGTTCCGCCATGGCGAGCCGCGCAACGGGGGCACCGGCAAGTGTGTCGATAAGGAGGATCGCGGGATCCCCGACGACAAAGCGACGCACGGGCCCGCTGCTGACCGAGACCTTGACCGACAGATCGGGAAAGCGGAGCATGACCGACTGCATACCCTGCGCACACATGACAGCGCGCCTGGAGGGTTCTTCCAGGCCGGCATCGAACCAGCAGGTGATGGCATCCCCTGCAAAACTGATCACGCTGCCGCCGAAGCGATCCACTTCGCCGATGAGTGCATCGTACGCGCTATTGATCCGCACGGTCGAGCTCTTCGACGCCGCGCCGCGTGCCGAGGCTGCGGGTGATCTCTTCTGTGAGAGGAGTAAACCCGGATATATCGGCGAACAGCGCCGCGCCGCTTGTGCGCTCGGGGAGTGTTTCCCCGCGTGCCAGGGCAAGGCGGCGGTCCTGGGGCAGATAAATGCTCAGGTCATCCATAGGGGCTTGGAACGAAGTCGGGGCGCGGATGAGACGGAGTCATTAATTACCATGATAGCTTTGGGAATGCCCGCGGTGACCCCATAACAGCGTCCGATAATGTTTTCCAACACAATCCAATGCATCTCACTATCTCTAAGGCGCTGCGGAATTAGCAGCGCGCATATTTTAGCATGTAATCAAATCCTGGAGCTTCGAACCTTAAATGCGAGAGGCTTGAAGTAGTTAATGTATACTGGGGACAGAAGAATCAGGTTCCACGCATCGGACATCGAAAGGCGGGCTTGCATGCTACCCCTGGATACCACCATTCCCAGCACAATAGAGACTGAGCGATTGACCTTGCGCAGCTTCCGGCCCGGTGACGGCGAATGGTATTACGCCGCGGGCCAAAGGAACCGTTCGCACCTGGCGGAGTTCGAGGCTGAAAATGTCGCGCTGGAAGCGAAGAGCATTGAAGAGGCAGAACAGATCGTGCGGGATATGGCGGCGGTCTGGGAAAAGGGGAAGAGCTTCTTCATGGCAGGATTCCGAAAAGGCACCGATGAATTTGTCGTCCAGCTCTATATCGGTCTCGTGAACGCCTCCCTTCCGGAATTTGAGATCGGCTATTTCGTTGACCAGGCACACGAAGGTCAGGGATATGTCACGGAAGCGGTGAAAGCCGCTCTGAAGTTCATCTTTGAAAACCTGGGAGCGCACAAGGCCAGCCTGGAATGTGACGACGGCAATCTACGAAGCTGGCAAGTGGCGGAACGCTGCGGCATGGTGCAGGAAGGGCATCGCCGGGAGAACAAGAGGCATGCCGATGGGACATTCAGCGGCACGCTCTATTACGGCCTCTTGAGAAGCGAATTCGAGGCGTCCTGGCAGGCGGCAGGGTAAGCATCAACGCCGGCCGACCAGAAACTGAATCGTGGAGTATCGGGGATGATACTGGTGCCTTGGCGCATCTGGAAAACGCAGTTGCGTCTGCTACTACTTCGCCTCTTCGCCTTTATCGGGTTTTTGAAATAGTGTGATTTGCATGCCGTCCGGGTCCTGGAGGCGCACGTTATAGTCGCCCCATGGGGTAGTGACCGGCGGATGAACCAGGGTCGCGCCGTGGGCGAGCAACCGGTCCATAGCTGCTTTTAGGTCGGGCACCTGCAGGGCAAAACGGATCTGCCCGCTCAGGCGTTCGCCCGCCTCGATCTGATCAATGGTCTGGGCCTGTGCTTCATCAAAGAGTTCCAGGGTAGCCCGGCCCATGTCGAGGATCAGCGCACGGCCATCACCATTGTTCCAGATTTGGGCCGGCTCGATGCCGAGGCCATCACAGTAGAACTTAACCGATCGTTCATAGTCGCGTGTTGTGAGAGCAACTCGCAATTCGAAGATGGGACGGTTGGGGGTTGACACGTTCGCAGGCGCTCCACTTGCCACTGATTGATACTGAAAATACTGTGCTGTCTGGGGCTTACGTATCCAGCGACTCCTCCCACTCCGCGCCCATGACCCAGGCGAGTGCTGAAAGTCGCCCGCACAGCAGCCCCCACTCGAAGTCATCCCACTCAAGATTTTTGCGGCCGTACTTTTGCTCGAGAAGTTTGGCTTCCTTCTCCGCACGCTCGTAGAGCGGCTTCTGTTCATCAGTTAAAGACTCTGCGCCGCTCTTTATCCGGGAACGCCAATCCTGGTGCCGATTCCACCAGACCTTTTCCCAGAATTCCTTTTCGGCCGCCAGGATGGCGTTGTCATTGCGCCGGAGCAGCAAAGGCCGTTCTTTGCCTGGATGCTTGTCATCGGGTATCCACTCGACCTTGTCCCCTTCCTTTGTATAGCCGATCCTGTAGTTATTCGGCCCGGCCTCGCCGGCTTGAACCGGATCAATCGTTGCTGAGCTGGCACTGCGCTTCACGCCCAGTATCTCATCCCGGTATCTCTCATATTCATCGGGGGTGATCTTGTTCCGCTTGTGCATGAGGATGATATCGGTGAGCTTCGATGCCTGGTCAAGCTTCCGATCACCGCCTGCACCTGCGGTGGCCCGGCGAGGCAGGTCTGCCGCCGACGGGGCGCCTGCCCATCAACGCCTCGGGTCTGAAGTAGGCAAGAGCAGCGACAATGGCCACCAGCAGAAAGATGAGGGCGATCATACTAACGATGAGATAGGTTCGATCGGTTCCTTCGCTTAAGTTCGCGGTGATCCCAAGGATGGCCTCGACCAATAAGACCGCCAACGCGAAGAAGCCAAGAGGCGTTTTGACAGTCTCGATGATGCTGATCCGCTCGGAACGATCGCTGCTGCTCTTGTTTTCCATATGGTCGCCCATCCTCTTAAAAGAGTTCGGAAGTCCTGAAGACTTCCGAACTCTGCGGCTTGGAGACTATTCTCCGGTCGGCACCCAGATGTTCTTCACCTGTGTGGCCTGATGCAGGAACTCGTGTCCTTCGCCCTGCACCCGGTCCATCCAATCACGCGGCAAACCGGAGCCGACCCAGGTGCGCTTCATATTCGCCGCCGATTCCAGCTCGGTGTAGTAGCTGCCCTCGGCCGAGCCGAAATACCAGACCGCATCTACATCTTCGTGCTGGACGAGCGTCTTCGTCAGGTGGTCACGGTCGCCAGTTACGATGTTCACCACCCCGCCGGGCACGTCGGAGGTGTCCAGCACCTGATAGAAGTCCGTGGCGCTGAGAGGATACTTCTGGCTTGGGATCATGACGACCGTGTTGCCGCGTGCAATGGCAGGGGCCATCAGCGATACAAAGCCGAGCAGCGGGGCGTCATCCGGGCACGCAATACCGATCACGCCGATGGGTTCATTCACGGCAACGGTGATGCCGCGCAGGGTGGTCTCCTGCACCGTGCCGCCGTACTTATCAGCCCAGGCAGCGTATGTAAAGAGCCGCTCTACCGCCGCATCCACTTCGGCCTGCGCCGACTTGCGCGTGCGGCCCGTCATCTCCACGATGCGCTCCACAAATTCCGCATTGCGCGCGTCCAGATTCTCGGCGATGAAATACAGGATCTGGGAACGGTTGTAACCGTGGCGCATGGCCCAGCCGGCTTTCGCCATGTGGGCTGCGTGGGCCGCCTCGACCGCTTCGCGGATATCCTTGCGGTTCCCGTCGCCAACCTGCCCGATCTCCTCGCCTTTGGAGTTCAACACGCTCAGTGTGTACTGTCCGTCAGGCCGCACCTGCTTGCCGCCGATATACATCTTCGGCGTGCGGTCCACATGCGGCAGAACATGCCCGTTCGCTCGCTCTGGGGATGAGGCGCTCGCTTTGCCATTCGGCGCCGCGGAGGCGGGCATCATGGGCCGCGCCGGTACGTGCTCGCCCCACTTGGCAGCCTTGCCTTCTTCAGGCGGTGTGAATTCCGGACGCGGGCGCGGCATCCACTTGGGGCGCAGATATTCGTACAACCCCTCCTGTCCGCCTTCGCGTCCGAAACCGGACTCGCGATAGCCGCCGAAGCCGGATGCGCCGTCGAACAGGTTCGTGCAGTTCACCCACACCGAGCCGGCCTTGATCTTGCTGGCGACATCCAATGCCAGGTTAATGTTGTCGCTCCACACGCTGGCAGCGAGGCCGTAGCGCGTATTGTTTGCAAGCGCTATCGCCTCGGCGGGAGTGCGGAACGTTAATGAGACCAGCACCGGGCCAAAGATCTCTTCCTGAACCGTGGCAGCTGCCGGATCGAGTCCGGTGATCAGGGTGGGTTTGTAGAAGAGGCCCTTATCGGGCAACTGAATATCAGGCTGAAATAATTGCCCACCTTCACTGACGCCGGTTTTAACCCACTGATCCACAGTTTCCCACTGCGTCTTGTCGACGATGGCGCCCATATCAATGGCCTTGTCGAGTGGGTCGCCTACGCGCATATGCTCCATCCGCGCTTTGAGTTTGTGGATGAATCGGGGTGCCACATTCTCCTGCACCAAAAGACGCGAGCCGGCGCAGCATACCTGCCCCTGGTTGAACCAGATGGCGTCTACAACCCCCTCGATGGCTCCATCCAGATCGGCATCTTCGAAGACCACGAAGGGCGACTTGCCGCCAAGCTCCAGTGACAACTTCTTGCCGGAGCCGGCGGTCTGGCGGCGCAGCGTGCGGCCCACATCGGTGGAGCCTGTGAAGGCGATCTTATCCACATCCGGATGCTTCACCAGCATTGAGCCGGCGCTGCTGCTGCCGGTGATGATGTTGACCACGCCCGGAGGCAGGCCCGCTTCTGCCACGATCTCTGCGAACAGCAGGGCGCTCAGCCGCGTGTAGGAAGCAGGCTTGAGCACCACGGTATTTCCGGCGGCAATCGCTGGAGCGATCTTCCATCCGAGCATCAGCAGTGGGAAGTTCCACGGGATGATCTGCCCGACCACCCCCACCGGCTGATAGTCGCGCAGCTCGGTCTCCATCAACTGGGCCCAGCCGGCATAGTAATAGAAGTGACGCGCGAGCAATGGCACGTCAATATCGCGCGATTCGCGTATTGGTTTGCCATTGTCCATCGATTCGAGCACTGCCAGCAGGCGGCTGTGCTTTTGCACATTGCGGGCAATGGCATACAGGTAACGAGCGCGCAGCACGCCGGGGGTCTGGCTCCAGGTGCCGAAGGCGGTCCGCGCCGCTGAGACGGCCTGATCGACTTCCGGCTGCCCGGCCTGCACGGTCTCGGCGAGCAATTCTCCGTTGGATGGGTCATGACTCTGGAAGTACTTGGCGCCTTTCGGCGTAACCCATTGGTTATTAATGAATAGTCCGAACTTGCGGCCGTGTTCTTCCAGCCAGGCCTTGACCGCAGCCGATGATTCCGGTGCGGGGCCGTAGTCCATCGTTTTGAAGACATCAAGTAATGTGCTCATAGTATTTGCTTTAGCCTTCTAGCCCATCGGCATGTGATGACGGGCGGCATAGTGACCGGTGAGGTAATGATAGACCTGCCGTTCGAGGTCGGTGAGCAGGCTGCTGGCGCCGATGCGGAACAGGTCCGGCATGAGCCACTCCGTGCCGAGCTCTTCCTTCATTAACGACTGCCAGGCCATGGCCTGCTTGGCGGTGTTGATGCCGCCAGCCGGCTTAAAGCCGACTTTATAGCCGGCGCGCTCGAGATAGTCACGGATGGCACGTGTCATCACCAGGCTGAACTCCAGCGTGGCATTGACAGTTTCCTTGCCGGTGGAGGTCTTGATGAAATCGGTGCCCGCCATCATCGCGACGAGGCTGGCCTGATAGACCTGCTTGAGCGTGCCGAGGTCGCCGGTGGCGAGAATGGTCTTCATGTGGATCGAGTCGCCGCAGGTCTCGCGGAACTGGCGCAACTCATCGTAGAGCGACAGCCAGTCACCGGTCAGCACGTGGGTCCGCGAGATGACCACGTCGATCTCACGCGCGCCCGAACTCGATGGCCTGCTCGATCTCGCCGATCCGCTGCGGGAGCGGTGTCTGCCCGGCGGGGAACCCGGTGGCAACCGAAGCGACCGGGATGTTCGAGCCGCGCAGTGCCTCGACTGCGTCCTGGACGCGGCTGGGGTAGACGCACACGGCGCCCACGGTGAGAGCCTGTCCATCGAACCCGAGGCGGTTCAGCATATCCGGGCGGATGGGATGCCGGGCTTTGGCACACAGGCGCTTGATGCGTCCCGGCGTGTCGTCGCCGGAGAGGGTCGTAAGGTCGATGCATGTAATGGCACGCAACAACCAGGCCGCCTGCCAGTCCTTCTTGACGGTTCGGCGCTTCGGCAGCGACTCGACGCGGCGCTCCACCGCGCTCTTGTTCACGTGCGCGCCCATCACCCAGTCCAGGTCCAGCGGAGTGCCAGGGTTGCGCCGATGCACGGCATGGGCCGGTTTTTCTGAGATTACAGTGCTCATAGGCTCCAGCTTTCGGTAGTGTAGAAGTTATTATACAGCGGTTGCGAAGGCGCCCTGGGGCTCCGCCTCTCTCTGCTCTTACGAACGTTCCAAGGCCGCGAGCATGATGGATTAGAATACCCGCATGCCGGACAGGCGGGGAGCCAACACATGGACGACAAGTCACGGGATGAGATCGTGGACGGCTTAGTGCGGAGCACTGGGCATTCCTCTCATCGCGGCTTGCAGGCTTGACGAAATAAAGAGCGCTGGAGTATAAGTCTCACGGCCCTTATGAGCACCCACTACTTCTTCTGGATAAAGCCACCTTTGGAAAATCGCCGGAGGTGGTTTTCTCATTCATTACGGAGGCCGGCATGGTAGCCACTACGGTCGTTGAGGATACGGTCAACATTCTGAACGAACTGATCGAATCGAAGGATTTCGCAGGGCTGCGGGAGCTGACCCGCAACTGGCGCGCCGGCGACCTGGCGGACGTGATGGAGCCGCTCTCCGCCGAGAAGGAAGCGATCGTCTTCCGGCTGCTGCCCCGTGAACAGGCGGCAGCGGTTTTCACGTACCTGCCGGAGGAACGCCAGAATCAATTGCTGCGTGCCATGGGGCACAAGCAAGTCGCCAGCATGTTGAACGCCATGTCCCCGGACGACCGGACGTCCCTGCTGGAAGAACTGCCGGCCGAAGCAACACAGCAGTTATTGAATTCCCTTTCAGCCCGGGAGCGGACGGTGGCCTCGCAATTGCTGGGTTATGACGAGCACAGCGTGGGCCGGCTCATGACGCCGGACTTTGTGCGTATCCGGCCTCAATGGACGATCTCGCGAGCACTCCAGCATATTCGCCAGTATGGCGTGGATAGCGAGACCATGAGCATGATCTATGTCATCGATGCGAAGGACAAACTGGTTGACGATTTGCGGCTGCGACAGCTGTTGCTGGCTTCGCCCAAGGCGCGTGTCTCCGAACTGATGGATAACCGCTTCGTAGCGCTGAAAGCCACAGATGACCGCGAGACTGCGGTGGCCGAATTCAGGGACACCGACCTGAGCGCCCTGCCCGTCACCGATACCGAGGGCGTCTTGCTGGGAATCGTGACAGTAGACGATATTCTCGATGTGGCGGAAAAGGAAGCCACGGAAGACATCCAGAAGATCGGCGGTTCGGAGGCCTTCGACGAACCCTACATGCAGATTGCCATCCCCAAGATGGTACGGAAACGCGCCACCTGGCTGGTCATCCTGTTCCTCAGCGAAATGCTAACGGCAACCGCCATGGGCAGATTCGAGAGCGAGATCGCTAAAGCCGTAATTCTTTCCATCTTCATTCCCGCTCGTCATTTCCAGCGGAGGCAACTCCGGCTCACAGGCCTCCACACTGATCATCCGCGCCATGGCGGTGGGCGAAGTGCACTTCCGCGACTGGTGGAAGGTGATGCGGCGGGAGATCCTCTCCGGCCTCTCACTGGGAGCAATCCTGGGCGTGATCGGCTTTATCCGCATCAGCACGCTGGGCGCTTCTATTTCATTCCTACGGCCAGTATTGGCTCCTTCTAGCGCTGACGGTCGGCCTGGCTTTGGTCGGGATCGTCCTATGGGGCAGCCTGGCAGGTTCCATGTTGCCGTTCCTACTGCGGCGGCTCGGTATTGACCCGGCAACTTCCTCTGCGCCGTTCGTCGCAACCCTGGTGGACGTATCCGGGCTCATCATCTATTTCTCGGTGGCGGGGCTCGTCCTGCACGGAACCTTGCTGTAAATGAAGGGGCCCTCATAATGGGAGGATTCCCAACCGAACGACTTCGCCGCACTCTTGTCGCGCCCGCACATCGCATCCCTGTTCTGCGCGGCACTATTGTTCCTGGGATGCCTGGGGCTGCTGCACCCCCGCTACGCGATCAACGACGACCTCAAGATCATTTCCGTTCTGGCAGGGTATCCAGCAGGCAACCCGGCCCCCTTCCCGATATTCAGCAACGCGGCACTGGGACTGGTTCTGATGCCGCTCTACGGACTGGGCACGGCGCTGAATTGGGAGATCCTGCTTTTTGTCCTGGTCGATCTTCTTTCGGTCTGGGCCCTGCTCTATCTCCTGTTCTCGGCTCCAGCGGCCGCGCCCATTAAGTATGTGGGCGCCGCGGTGCTACTTGCATCGAGTTCCTATTTTGCGCTCAATATCACTTTCACGAACGCGGCCGGGCTGGCGTGCTTTGCGGGCCTGTGCCTCATCATTGCATCGGCGCGATCAACGCGGTTGCCCAGGTGGGAAGTGGCCAGCGGCATCGCACTGGTGCTGATGGGCAGCCTGATCCGGATCCAGATGCTGGCACTTGCGATGCCCATGATTCTGGCTCCACTCCCGTTCATCATGCGATCCCTCCGACTTAGAAACCTCACGATCGCGGCAATGTGTGCAGGCCTGGCGGTATGCGCAGGGCTTGCGTTCGACCGACTGTTCGTACGCGCACACATGGATTGGAACACGTATTACTTCTATAATAAGACAGCGCAAAAAGTGCAGGATGCACACCGGCTTGCAAACGCGGGGCTTAAGATACGGCACATCTCGTGGAGCAGCAACGACCAGGAGCTCTTCGCGCGCTCGTTCTTTCCCGATGAAGGGACCTATTCGGTCGAGCGGCTGCAGTATCTGATCGACCACGTACCGGGCACCGGACAAGACCCAATGGGCTCCGGCCGCACGTTGCTTCAGCGGCTGAGCGGGGGCAAAGCTCTACCGGTCTCCGTTCTGCCGGTTGTACTATGGCTGCTGGCGCTTGCGACGGTGCCTTCTTCCCGGAAGAAACTAGCGATTACAACGGTCCTGCTTGCCTGCATGGCCGAGAATATCTTTCTCCAATGGTTCTATAAGAATCCCGACTACTCCCTATTCTGCCTGCTGGCCAACGCCGCCGCGCTCGAATTGCTGATGCTGTCCTGGAGCGGCGCTCCCGATGCAGAAGCCATAGCAGCATCACCGCAGAGACAGTTGAGCCGGGCGACATACTACAGTCTGATGTCAGCCACGCTGGTGCTGATAGCAATACTGGTAAACCAGGCGGTCCTGACGTCGAATGAAAGCCACAAGCGCGAAAACGCGTATCATGGGATCCTGGCAGATATCAAGGATCTGCAGGCACAGGGGAAGCTGGCGCCAGATGCCATTATCGTCTCCCCATCCCACGGGATCCCGTGGGAATGGTCAAACCCGCTGACGCTTGACTTGCCGGAGGTTCCGTTCCTGGACACCGGCTGGATCACTTTCTCACCGTCCTATGAGGGCGCACTGCAACGCTTCGATCTGCAGCCGCTGCCGGAAAGGTTGTACCAAAAGCCCAACGTGTACGTCATGACGAAGCGCATCTTTGAGGACTACCTGGTGCGATATTATGAGGAGCACCTGCATATCATGGTGGCGATCCGACCCATTTACACGATCCCCGAGGCGTATCGGACGGTGGCGAACGAGGATACGCAGCTATACAAGGTGGAGTTGGTGAAGTAAGCTGGCGATGTGGTTGATAAGCATGAATAGCAAACGACAGGAAATCAACAAGGGGCTGGGCATCGTGCTGATCCCTGCTGCGCTGCTCTATGCAGGTTTCATCTGGCGTACATCATTCCGCATCGCCGGCATCACATACTTTACGCTCGTCGACGATGCCATGGTCAGCATGCGCTACGCGCAACACCTGGCCGGCGGATTTGGACTGGTCTGGAACATCGGTCAGAAACCGGTGGAGGGCTTTACCAACCCCGGCTGGATGTTGCTCATGGCATTCCTGCACCTCTTCCCCATTCCAGCCTCCAGGATATCACTGGGGGTCATGGTCGCCTCCGCACTGATCCTGCTCGGCAATATCGCAATCGTTTACCGGGTCGGGGCAGAGTTGCGGCCCGGCTCGAAGGTTGCTCCCTATCTCGCAGCAGGCATGACCGCCTTCTATTTCCCATTGATCTTCTGGTCGCTGAGGGGCATGGAAGTAGGGCTGCTGGCGCTGCTCATTGATGCGTGCATACTTGCCGCCATCCGCATGAGCAGCAGCGCGCGGCCGCGGGATACGGCGCTGCTCGGGCTGCTGCTTGCCTGCGCGGTGCTGGTGCGGTTGGATGCTCTTATACAGGTTTCACTGATCCTGGCTTATCTCATCGCGATCAAACGTCCGAGGCGGCAGACACTTGTTGTACCTGTTCTGACTGTGCTGTTGATGACCATCATGATATTGGGGTTTCAGCGGCTCTATTTTGGAGATTTTCTTCCCAACACCTATTATCAAAAAATGGCCGGCACGCTGGCATGGGAGCGCATCCGGAACGGCCTCCTCGTCTTCTATCAGCATGCCAGATGGGATACCGTGCTGCCAGGGCTGATCTCGGTGGTGTGCCTGGCGCTCTATAAGGACTTGCGCAGGCCGGAGATGTTCTTGCTCGGCGGGCTGTTCGCAGCCCAATGCGCCTACTCCGTCTGGGTGGGCGGAGATTATGCCGAGGCGGAGTTGGACTCGGCCAACCGGTTCATCACACAGGGCATGCCGGCGTTGATCGTTTTGTTCAGTGCGGCGGTGGATAGATTGGTAATAGACCCCCGTCTCCGGCTAAATGGAAAAGCAACGGCCCGGAATGCAGCGGCGATCTTCCTGGCAATGTTCACGCTTGTGGTGATGAGCGGCCGGCCCTGGCTGGCATGGGCCAGGGACAATTCTCCACTGCTGCAAGCCGACATCCGTCGGACACAACTCGGGCTATTCATCGCAAAGCATACCAGTCCGCAGGCAGTCATCGCTGTGCATGCTGCCGGGCAGATCCCTTACTATTCGGGACGCAACACCATCGACCTGCTCGGGCTGAATGACCCCGTCGTCGCAAAGGGGCCGGTGACCGGGCCATTCTATCCCGGCCATGACAAGTGGAACTACGAATATAGCATCAGCCGGCTGCGCCCCGATCTGATCGCCGACAACTGGATCAAGCTCGGCGCCTTCATGAAGGACAACAGCGAGTATGTCCATCTGGACAACGGCATCTATATCCGCCGTGATAGCATCCTGATCGACGTGGCGGGCATATCAAAAGAATATCGATGATCGTTTTGATCGCTGTAATCCGTCTCCGGTTTGCTCGTCCGGCCCGACAAATATAGCTGCTTCCACAGGAAGCTGAGAAGAAGTAAAGGACAATACCATGGGAAAAGTCGTTTTCCACATCGCCATGTCGCTGGATGGTTTTGTAGCTGGACCGAACGATAGCCCTGATAACGGTTTGGGAGATGGCGGAGACCAGCTCCATACATGGTACTTCAACGGCAGCGTCGAGATCCCGATCTCGGACGGGGACATGGCGCTCAAGGTCTCGCCGCAGAGCGCCGAACTGCTTAAAGAGTGGATGGCTAAAGCCGGTGCGGAGGTATGGGGACGGAGAACCTTTGATATCACGCGGGCCTGGGGTGGCCACCCGCCCTCCCCAGCACCTTGTTTTATCGTTACGCATGCCGCCCCGCAGGAATGGATGAAAGAGGGATCGCCGTTCACGTTCGTGACGGATGGCGTGGACAGCGCGATTCGCCAGGCCAAGGCAGCCGCGGGCGATAAGAATGTCGTCGTGTCTACAGCCAGTGTTCTGCAGCAATGCCTAAAGGCGGGCCTGATGGACGAGATACACGTCAGCATCGTGCCCGTCCTGCTGGGAGGTGGTGTCCGGCTGTTCGACCATTTGGGTAACGAACCGATCGAACTGGAGAGCATGTATGTGATCGAGGCTCCCGGCGTAACGCACCTTGGATTCCGCGTCGTCAAGCAGTCACAGAAGGAAAGATGATCCAGGCTGTCTCGCATGGGCCAAAATACCATCCCTCCTGGTAAAGGGTGCTCCCTTAAATTCAAAAGCGGACGGTACAAGCACCGTCCGCTTTATCTTTATTATCGAAGCGTGGAAACGCTATGCCGGCTGCAGCTCTTTCTGAACGGCTTCTTCCAGCATCTTCGTGGTGACGGACTTGGGCCGCTCGATCGGCCAACCGAGCAGCGCGCGCCCAGACATAGTTGGCGGTGACACCGAGTGCACGACCCACGCCGAATAACACCGTGTAGAAATCGAACTCGCGGACGCCATAGTAGTATTGCAGCGTTCCGCTGATCGCATCCACGTTCGGGGCCGGATTCTTGGCCTTGCCCTGCTCGCGCAGCACCTGGGGTACGACCTCGAAGACCAGGGCAGCCAGGCGCAGCAGCTCATCATCGGGGAAACGCGCCTTGGCAAATTCCATCTGGGCCATGTAGCGCGGATCGGGGACACGCAGCACGGCGTGCCCGTAACCGGGGATGACCTTGCCGCTGTTAAGAGTGTCCCAGGCGAACTTGTAAAGCTGCTCGCGGGTCGGGACGCCGCCAAACTGATTCTTGACGTCGATCAGCCAGCCCAGGCATTCCTGGTTGGCAAGCCCGTGCAGAGGCCCAGCCAGGCCGTCGAGCGAGGCCGAGAAGGAATAGAACGGGTCCGACAGAGCCGAGCCGACCAGGTGCATGGTGTGAGCCGAGACATTGCCTGACTCATGGTCGCTGTGCAGGATGAAGTACAGCCGGGCCAGTTCTGCGTAGCCCTTCTTGTCTTCTACGCCCATCATCCGGGCGAAATTCGCACCATAGTCCCACTTGGGGTTGTAACGCGGCTTGCGGGTCTCGCCGAAGTACTTCATGCGATAGATGAATGCGGCAATGACCGGCAGCTTGGCAGTGAGGTCCATGCTGTCTTCCAGAGCCGGCTCCCAGTAGACGTCCTTCTTCATACCGGTGTGATAATTCCTGGCAAAGGCTGAGCCGTTCTGCAAGGCGAGCACCGCCTGGGAGAACAGCGTCATCGGATGCGTTTCCTTCGGCATCGACTTGATCATCTTGTACACGTAATCAGGGACGACGGCGCGCTTGGCCCACTCGGCCTCGACTTCGAAGGCCTGTTCCTTGGTGGGCACTTCGCCGACCATCAACAGATAATAAAGCCCGCCGACGAGCGGCATTTTGGTACCCCGCCCCTTGGGCAGAGCCTTCAGCAGTTCGGGGATCGGCAAGCCGCGGAAGCGGATGCCTTCCGCCGGATCGACGAAGGACACATCGCTGAGCAGCGACTTGATATCGCGCATGCCGCCGACGACCTGTCCGACCGTAACCTGATCGACGACCACGTCGCCGTGTTCCTTCACCAGTGACTTCATCCGCTCCCGCCAGGCAGGAAGTTGAGCTGAGATCTTGTCATGTAGAATCATCGTTTCCTCCAGGATAGCAATCGCACGTTCCAGGGTTGGAACGTGCGAAGTTTAGATTTTTACCAGCTTTTTCAACGCGTCGTGCGTTTCGTTCACGGCCGCTGCCGACTTATCGAACAGAACCTTCTCATCGGCATCCAGCTTGTATTCGAGGATCTTTTCCAGCCCGTTACTTCCAAGCATCACCGGCACGCCGAAGAAGATGTCGTGCAGGCCGTACTCGCCCTGCATATAAGCCGAGCAGGGCAGGATCAGGTGCTTGTCCTTGAGGATGGCTTCGCTCATCTGCGCCACCGCCGCCGAGGGAGCATAGAACGCGGAGCCGCTCTTGAGCAGATTGACGATCTCACCGCCGCCCTTGCGGGTGCGTGCTACGATGGCATCCAGCTTTTCCGGCGACAGGTATTCGCGCAGCGGCACGCCCGCGACATTGGAATGACGTGTGAGCGGCACCATCTCATCGCCGTGGCCGCCGAGCACGTAGCACTGGATGTTCTCCACGCTCACGCCGGTCTCGTGCGCAACGAATGCCCGCATGCGGGCCGAATCCAATACGCCGGCCTGACCGATTACCCGCTCACGGGGAAGTTTGTTCAGCTTCAACGTGAGATAAGCCATCGTATCGAGCGGGTTGGTGAGCACAATATAGATGGCATCCGGCGAGTGTTTCAGCGTTTCTGTGGCGGCCTTGCCCACAATATCGGCGTTCGCGGAAAGCAGGTCGTCCCGGCTCATACCGGGCTTGCGAGGCAGACCGGCAGTGATGATAATAATGTCTGAGCCCTTGGTAGCGGCATAATCGTTGGAGCCGACGATTTCCACGTCCCTGCCGATGATCGGCATGGTCTCCAGCATATCCAGCCCTTTACCTTGAGGCATGCCTTCTACCACGTCTACCAGCACAAGGTCTGCCAGTTCTCGTTCTGCGAGCCAAAGCGCAGTTGTGGCGCCCGTCATACCTGCGCCGATGATTGAGATTTTATGCATGTGACCTCCCGCACAAAAGATGGGGTAATTTTAGCCGATACTGGCCCATTTCTGTCAAATTGTGCTAAAGAATAGGACTTCCGCCAGTCAAGTCTGTGACGAAAGTCCTGTTTTGTGAGCTTATTTGCCGCGCTATCCTTCTTGTGCTTCGAGGAAGCGTGTCGCCTGGATGGCTGCCGCCGCACCCATACCGGCAGACGTGACCACCTGGCGGAAGTGCGGGTCCGCCACCTCCCCTCCTGCAAAAACGCCGGCCTGGCTGGTCTGCATTTTTTCGTCGATCTTCAGGTAGCCAAGCTTGTCCATTTCCAGCTTGCCCTCAAAGATCTGCGTGTTTGGAGTGTGGCCGATAAAGATGAACACACCGTCGGTCTCGAAGATGGTCTCATCGCCGGTTTGGACGTTCTTGAGCCGCAGCGCCTCGACCTTTTCGGTGCCAAGCACCTCAGTGACCACGGTGTTCCAGATGAAATTGACCTTGGGATGCTCGCTGGCCCGCTTCTGAAGCAGTGGGCTCGCGCGCAATTCGCCGCGCCTGTGTATGATCGTGACCGAGGAGGCGTAGCGCGTTATGAACAGTCCCTCTTCGATGGCGCTATCGCCGCCGCCCACCACAACAACCTTCTTATCCTTGAAGAACCAACCGTCGCAGGTGGCACAGTACGACACGCCGCGGCCGGTCAGTTCGCTTTCGCCCGGTATGCGGAGCTGGTTGGAGCTCGCGCCCGTGGTCACGATGATGGTATCCGCCAGGTATTCGGCGTTATCGGTCTTGACCTTGTACGGCCTTTCGGAAAGATCCACTTCGTTGGCGCTGTCGAATTCGACTCGAGCGCCGAAGTGCTCCGCCTGTTTCTGGAACAGCTCACCCAACTGCGCTCCGCCGACGCCCTCCGGAAAACCCGGATAGTTTTCGACGGTATACGTTAGCGCCGCCTGGCCGCCCAACTGGATGCCGGTCAATACTACCGGCGCGAGCTCTGCGCGCGCCGCATACAGCGCGGCCGCCAGCCCTGCCGGACCGGAGCCCAGCACCAAAACCTTTACATGATTAGAATTGCCATTTGATCCCATAGGAGATGAACACCTTCATGCACTCTCGATTTTTCGCCCTATATAGTGACAATCTGTAGCGCTTCGTTATTACTATTAACATTTTATCAGATGTGAGGAGGTGATAAGTGATGAGCAAAACTGTGACATTCGACAGGGAAGCGAAGTCGGGCAGCGTGCTATGCTCCCCTCAGAAGGACTTTGCACGGCGCTCGCGCGGACGGCATATTGCCAGCAGGAGGCCCGGCTCTGGCATTCTTGCGTGCGCGCTCCTGGTTATGTTGACGGCCTGTAACATGAAGCCTCTTGCGCCAGCCACTGCTACGGCTCCCGGCTCCCCTACGGTGCAGGCAGGCCCGACTGTTGATCCGCTGCCGGTTCCATCTGAATACCTAACCAATGCGGCGGTCGTCTCGTATGATCCATTGGACAATATGGACAATTGGCTCTTTCATTCTGAGACGGGCACCCTGACGGATGGCGTGTTTCAACTGAACGGCACGCCTTCCTGGCAAAGCAATGTCTCGTTCAAGCAGCAGTTCAACGAGGGCGATGGTCTGGTCGTAAAATTCAAGGTGCAGCAAGCCAACTCCCGCTCGGAGCTTGTCTTTGTCAGCGGACCCTGGCTGACGGATGCTTTCAGGCAGTTCGGCATTTATAATGGCGCCAACCCCACAGCCGATCTATTCCAGGGTACGAGCGATCTCGGCGGACAGGCTCTGGTCAGCAATCTCACCCTCCAGCCTGATACATGGTATCAGGCGCTGCTGGCGGTCGGGCACGGCGGACATCTGCTCGGTGTGCTGTGGGATCCTAATAACGTAAGCCAGCGCACCGTGAATAATTCAAACCTGGGCGCGGACTGGACGGGCCGGAGTTGGACCTTCCTCCCCAAAGTCAATGTCGGTGAGACGCTTTACCTGGACAATTTTTACAAGCTGTCATTCGGCGATATCAAGTAGCAGGATAATTAACAGACGAGATTCGGAGGGAATGCATGTCGGCACAGGAAAAGTTCATCCTGGCAATCGATTTGGGCACTTCAGGGCCGAAGGTGGCGCTGTTCTCCACGCACGGCGAACTGTTCGACAGCGAGTTTGAGCCGAACGGCTTGCAACTGCTGCCCGACGGAGGCGCGGAACAATCGCCGGAGGAATGGTGGCAGGCTATCAGTTCAGCCGTCCAGCGTATGCTGGGGCGCGGCCGCGTCCCAAAAGATCAGATCGTTGCCATCGGGACCACGGGGCAGTGGTCAGGCACGGTTGCGGTGGACAGGCAGGGCAATGCCCTGGGCAATGCCGTCATCTGGATGGATTCACGCGGCGCGCCTCTCATGAGCCGGATGGTCGGCGGCGCGTTAAAGGTTGGCGGCTACTCGCTGCCAAAACTCCTGAAGTGGGTGCAGGTCACCGCGGGCGTTCCGGGTAACGCCGGCAAAGATCCGATCTCGCATATCCTCTATCTGCAGCATGCCCAGCCGGAGATCTACCGGCAGGCGTACAAGTTCCTCGAGCCCATTGACTACGTGGGCCTGCGCCTCACGGGCTGCATGGCAGCCTCTTTCGACTCGGTCACATTGTATTGGCTGACCGATAATCGCGACATCAAAAATGTTCGTTATGACCAGGGGCTGATCAAGATAAGCGGCATCGATCGCGACAAATTGCCGGACCTCAAGCCGGCCGATGCGGTCCTCGGCACCCTCCTTCCCGAGGTCGCGCGCGAGTGGGGTCTGCGTGACGATGTTAAGGTGGTCATGGGCTCGCCGGATACGCACTCCGCGGCAGTGGGTTCCGGCGCGGTGCGCGACTACGAGGCCCATGTTTACATCGGGACTTCCTCCTGGCTGGTGTGCCACTTGCCATATAAGAAAACTGATGTTGCGACAAATCAGGCCACGCTTCCCTCGGCGATCCCCGGACACTATATACTGGTCCACTCTGCAGGAATGTGCGGGCGTATGCCTGCAATTCCTGCGCGACAATCTGCTGTTCCATGATGATGTGCTGCCGACCGGCAAAAAGCCGGACAACGTCTACCAGTTGTTCGACGAGATCGCAGCTGCCACGCCCGCCGGCAGCGGCAAACTGATCTTCACGCCCTGGCTATATGGCGAACGGGCGCCGATCGACGACCGCTACGCGCGTGGCGGGTTCTTCAACCAATCGCTCCAGACGACGCGGGCAGAGATGATCCGGGCCGTGTATGAAGGCATCGCCTACAACACGCGCTGGCTGTTGACCACTATGGAACCTTTTATCAAGCAGCGCGTGGAAAGCATCAACGCGGTGGGCGGAGGAGCCAAGTCGGAGATCTGGTGCCAGATCCTGGCGGATGTGTTGGACCGGCCGATCAGGCAAATGAAGGATCCCATCCAGGCGAACGTGCGCGGCGCCGCGCTGCTGGCCTCGGGCGCCCTCGGATATATTCGCTATGATGAGATCCCTGAGTGCGTTCCGGTGGCAAGGACCTTCACGCCCAATCCGGAGCATCGACAGATCTACGATGAACTGTTTGCCGAATACGTGGGGATCTACAAGAACAACCGCAAAGCCTATGCGCGTGCTGAACCGGGTTAAGTAGGTCGGATTGTCGTAGCGCACTACAGCGGAGACATCGTCCCCGTACTTGTCGGAGCGCAGCGGAGATCCCGCTTCAGCGGGAGGGATATCATCCCCGCACTTGTTGAAGCGCAGCGGAGATCCCGCTCCCCGCGGGGCGAGCTCTGTTTTGTCATTGCGAGCCGTACTTTGGCCGAAGCAATCTCGTACTTCCCCTCATTGTCGCAGCGCAGACACCATCCCCGCTTTTGTCGTGGCGAAGTCGGGCGAAGGTAGACCCCGTTTCAGCGTGGCCAACCCGACCTATCACCTGAGTTGGCTTTAGCCGACTTCCACGTTCTGAGGCAGGGCTTGAGCCCGCCGGCCGCTGTTCAGGTAGGTAGGTCGGGTTGTCGGAGCGAAGTCGGAGCGCAGCAGAGACATCGTCCCCGCCCTTGGGGATCCCGCCAGAGGCGGGACGAAGCGGGAGCAATCTCCCGTTTTGCAAGGCAAGCCCGCCAAATTAGACACTCCTCTATTGTGTGGATTGTTGCACTCCGGTGGTGCGTTGCTTCTCCAGAGTGACCAGCGCGATTCCACCCAGAATGGCGATGGATGCGATCACCAGGCGCATAGTGAGCGGCTCGCCGAGGAAGACGATTTCACCGAGGGCCGCAAGCACTGGAACGCTAAGCTGCACGGTGGCTGCGTTGGTCGCCTTCAAGGCTGGCAAGGCTGTATACCAGATCGCATACCCGATTCCGGATGCCAGGGCGCCCGACGCGATCGCATACCAGACCCCCGCGTTGTTAAGAGATGTCGCGGTTAATAAGCAGGATGCTCATCACACCGGCAATGAGAGCGGCGCGCATGAAATTGCCCGCGCTTACCCCGGTGGGGTCGCCTGCTCCTCTGCCGCGCAGTGAATAAACTCCCCAGGCCCCGCCCGCACCTAACATCAATAAGGAGCCTATCAGTGGCGGTGCGGATAGTCCCGGCAGCAGCAAACCAACCAGTCCCCCGAAGGCGAGCACGATGCCCGCGACTTGCAGCCCGAGCAGTCGCTCCCCGGACCAGACTCCGTACGCGATCATCGTTATTTGGACGGCGCCAAAGAGCAACAGGGAGCCGGTCGCGGCGGGCAGGCTCACGTACGCAAAGGAAAAACCGGCGGCGTATAGGAAGAGCGCAGATGCCGAGAGCCAGTTGCCGCCGGCTTGAGCTCCGCCTCGTATTCGAAGGAGCAGCCACAGCATCAGCGCGCCGGACAGTAATCGGATCGTGGTGAAGCTGGCGGCATCGATACCGGTGTGCTTGAGTGCAATACGGCACAGCAATGAATTGCTGGCAAATGCAAGCATTGCAAGGGACGTGAGCGAAATTATGCGTGTGGTTGACATTCCGGTGTTCTTTACGCTATCGATGGGGACGGACACAAGCTAAACGTCATGTGTCGGCTGCGGCTGGAACTGATAGCACCATGCTTCGCCCTCCAGGACCGTCTCGCCATCTTCCCGCCAGACGCGGACCGCGAGCTGGGTCACCGGCTTCGACGCATGCACGCTCATCACCTCCGCCTCAGCCGTGATCGTATCTCCAATGAATACCGGCGCCGTAAATTTCCAGTTCTGGCTTAAGAAAACAGTTCCCGGGCCCGGAAGGTCGGTTGCCACGAGCGCATGCAGCAGACCGGTGGTCAGGCCGCCTTGCACCACCAGCCGGCCAAACTTGGTGCCCGCCGCAAAGGCAGGATCGAAATGCAGCGGGTTTTGATCACCGGTAATTTCTCCATACAGCCGAACATGTTCTTCCGTCAACTGAAGCGACCTTTGCGCCTTCTGACCGATCGATAGCGGCATGTTTGCCTCGTTATAGTTGCGTGAACCTGGGGACCGCCAAAGACTACTTTCACCTCATAGAGGCAAGCAGTATATCAAATTATGGTCATCCAGGTCTCCGCCTCGTATCTCCACCAGGGAACGAATGGTTCCCAGTTAGGCGTCGGTGTGTCATAATAATTAATTAGGTGCTGCAGCGGGCCTTGACCAACTGGCTTTCGGATCTCCTATTTTTCCGGCAATCACGGTCACCGGCGCGGTTATGGATTGGGGCAAATTGAGTTCTTGATGTGGTGAGGATCGGATGGAAGTGAAGACGATCGCAAAGTCAAACCTCGGCAAGCTCACTGATCAAGGCCGTGGGAGCCGGGATGGAGAGCCGATTTCGATACCGATTCTTTGGCCCAATGAATATCCTTAAGGGCGCCGATATCCTGGCCGGGCAGACGGTCCTGGAGGTCGGTTGCGGAACAGGCTTTTACACCATAGCCGCGGCCCAATTGATCGGGGAACAGGGTTGCCTGGTGGCAATGGACGTATTGTCAGAGTCGATCGAAGTGGTGTCGCGAAAAGTCGATGCAGCCGGCTTGAAGAATATCCGTCTGGTCAGGGGCGATGCACTGGATACCGGATTGGATACCGAAAGCTTTGACCGCATCCTGTTGTTCGGCGTAGTCCCTTCCCCCATGCTGCCATTGGCACGGCTGCTGCCGGAGATGCATCGGGTCTTGAAAGCGAACGGGACCATGGCAGTCTGGCCGCCGGTCCCCGGCTGGTTGCCTCGCTTGGTGCTTCAATCCGGCTTATTTGCTTACATCGGCAAACGCAATGGGGTGCACAATTTCAGGCGGTGCTGACGATCGCCTGACTATCTTTCTCCCGTAAGACGGAAATAATCGACGATTTTCGAGCCTCGGCCGCCCGACCTTTCCAGCCGGCTGCATGGGATCTGCCACTCCGACCCCTGGAGTTGGCCCTTGAGCTTTACATCATATAGGGCAAAAGTACTACTTGAAATCCCCGCAAATTAGTTGTAAGATGAAAAAATCTTATTGGTTCAGATTAGGTTGAACTAGTCTTTATTGGTAGAGTGGAAAACTGGGGCAGTCCTTCGTTTTCGAGAAACTCGAATCCGAATCCGACGGATGTATTGCCACACATAAAAGAAGCACCGGATGACAGCTCCAACTGCGATCCGGTGCTTCTTTGTTTTTCACTTGGAAAGGAGGGTGAATATCGAAGAAAACATAACTTGAACGGGCAGCCAATTTATTCGGTAGAGCTTTTCATATCGGTCGATTGGAGAGATACATGAAAGCCAAAAACATCAGTTACATTTCTCTTTACTCCCGTTTTCGTCATCAGCCTCCTGGGTTTCGCACCCACCGCTACCCAGCTTGCCTCGGCCTCTCCGGCCCGGGGTCGCACCTTCTGTGACGATAATGGGCCCCTCTGTACGGAGCCGATGAATCCCACGAACTACGAAGGAAACTATATCGGCCACGACGAGCCATCGCTGTTGTTTTACTCGAACAAGCGAGGCTCCGGTAATTCCAGCCTGTATCGGCTGACACTGCCTCAGGACCCGCCGACCCTGCCCAAGCAGGACGGCACGGGCGGCACATTTAACTTCCAGCTCCACCCGGCCTTCTGGTTCGGCATGGCCATGTGCGACTCCCAATCCTACCCGGAGTTCACGAACACATGCGCGGCCGATAGCGACGCAAATATTTTCGATAACCGCAACCCGACGGCTGCAGATTACATTGGCCACCACCCCGGCGCCGCGTTCATGGAGATGCAGTTCTATCCGCCCGGCTGGGTACCCTGGCCGGCTGGCGTCAGCTGCGATCCCACCAAGTGGTGTGCTGCCCTCAATATCGACAGCCTATCGGAAAGTTTGACCTCGACCAACAATGCCGACTGCGAAGCCAAGGCCGGCGACGAATACGTGAACTTCGCGTTCATTACCATCAGCGGCGTCGCTCACGCCCCGGCCGATCCGACCACTGTTTTCCAGCCTCCTTTTGCCGCCATAACCCCCAACCCCAGCACGGACCTGTTCATGAACTCAGGCGATAGGTTGACCGTGGACATGCACGACACGAAAGACGGGTTCCAGGTTGTCATTCGTGACCTCACTAGCCATCAGACCGGCTCCATGACAGCCAGCATTGCCAACGGGTTTGCACAGGTTAAGTTCGACCCGACTGCCGCCACCTGCACCAGTATTCCGTACGCCTTCCATCCCATGTATGCCACGTCCAGTGAGCACACCCGTGTACCGTGGGCGGCCCACTCCTATAATGTGGCCTTTTCGGATGAGATCGGGCACTTCGAATACTGCGATGCAGCCGACCCGAATACGGGAGCCTGCCTTACCGCCGGCGTAACCGATCCGGGAGGAGTTGACGAAGACGACGCCGGATGCTTCAATGCCAGCGACTCCACCCGCGTCCAGATCGGAGGCTGTATCGGGACGGATATTGACTTTGATGGACCCGAATATGGATTTACTTGGCCGGGTTCCATCACAAATCACGCAAAGGATCGCATGCTCAACCCGAGGCCGATCTCTTTAGCAGCCCGCTCTTCAGGTTTACCAGCCGGAATAGCGGGCATAGTGGTAAGGTACTGATGAACTACAGCCGGGTTGCATTCGAAACCGACCTGCCGCGCATTGAGGTGTTTGGCCCTCCGAACGATTGCAATAGAGACACGGGCGCCGGATGCGTGAATCCACCCAACGGAGCCGCCTTCTACCCGATCTTTACAACCCGCGGCAGCCACAATGAATGCCTGTGGCAGGAAGGCGGGGCTCATATCCCGGGCACCACCCATACATTTGGCGGTAACTCACATGCCGAATTTGGTGCGTTGCTGAAGTTGGTCTATGCCGACTCCGGTCACTGCCGGGTTCGTTACCCGTTATAACAACTTCCGACGGGTCCTGTCGAACAATCCCTGTCCAGTCATTCCAGGGCGTTGATCGATAGCAAAAGCTTGATATCTACTGTGTGAAACAGAGGACGGCAGGACATGGATTGTCCTGCCGTCTCTCATTAACTATGAGCACCCGTCTCTCCCCTACCTCTCCGCCGGTCCTCTTCCGAATGATGGCAAAGTAGGATGGCTCTCCCGAGCCGATCAGCCGCTCGATCTGCCAGCCCGAGTTGCTCAGGAGCGTCTCCATTTCTTTTGGAGACACCAGCAGGTAGTCAAACCACTCCCCGATGATCCTGCCGAAACGTACCCGCAGCCGGATTTGTCCTGGCATGCGGCCCGCGTTTCTTGTTCAACCGATGATATTGGAGGTGGTCCGGGTCTGTCGTCAGATGGGGGTTACGAGTCCCGGCAATGATCCGGGCCTCCGGCGAGGTGATTCGCCAAAGCTTCTTGAGGATCCGCCTCGTGCCCGCGGCGCTGCCAAACAGACCGAAGTTATTGCCAAGCATCAGGATGGTATCGAACGAGCCGGGCTTGAATTTACTCGATCTCCCCTATCGATCTGACACGCACCTTCTTCAGGCCTCGCAACCTGCATACCTTCACCGCGCCCGGCGAGCTATCGATGCCGGTGACATCCATGCCCTTTTGCTGCAGATACAGCGAATGCCGCCCTGCTCCACAGCCGATATCCAGCACTCTTCCTCTCGCGAACTTGATCGCGCGGCGTTCCATCGGCATCCATTGGCGGTAGTCTTCAAAGTAAGTGCCCGGATCAGAACCGGTGTCAATATAGCCGTCATCTCTTTCGACAATTTCAGCCGTCGGGATCTGGTCAACATATTGGGCAAGCAATTGTCGTCCGTATGCGTCGGTACCGATTTTCATTCCAGATCCTCGCTACCTTAGAACCGACTTTTCAAGATCGTCGCACGTCAAAAAATAGGGCGCACGCCCGAACCCGCATCGCGCAAGTTTAGCCCGCGAAACCCGCTCCACCATCATAAACAAGACTCTTTCGTTGAGTGCAAGTCTCTATGGCAGGCAGCTCGAGAGCGGCTCAACACTCTGCCGCCACATACCAAAGCCGCTGAAGAATACTTTCACCTGATCTGCAAACGGCAACTCGGCCAGGCTTCGCAGATTCAACTTCTCGCTATTCGGATTGTAATCTACAAGAATCAGGATAAATTGGAATTTCTCTATGCATCCCGAGAACGAAAGCGTTTTGAGAGCATTCAGGCGTTCGCCGGACTGTTGAACCAGGCCCAATTCGAGCTTCTGTCGGAACACCGCCTGCATTTCGCCGGCAATTTCTGCGGCGTGCGGCCTGATCGACTCGTAGTAGCGGGCAAGCTGACTATGAACCTTGCTGATATCTGAATTAAGTGCGAATTTGATTTCCATCAGACAGACGGGCACCTCCTGCCCCCGCCGGCGACCTTTCCTGTCCCAGTAGATACCTGTCAGGTCAAATCGTCCCTCCCGTACCGAATACTGCCGATCGACAATAAAGTACTCCGTATTGTTACGCGGCTCAAAATTGTTCGCTCGGATGATCATCTGTTCGTATTCCACTTCCAATGACCGCTTACCGCAATAGACGATATTTTGTTTCAGCAAAGGGATGGCTGCCAGGAACTTCCCGATGTTGCGTTCAGTGAAGTCAAGTGACAAATTCGTTCCACCCAGGAATTTCTCATCGATTTCCGCTCTGTACCGAGAGCCACCCGCTTCATTAAGTTTTAGGAGAGAGTTGCCCTTGTAGTAAACGTTCAGGTAATGATCCCGAATCTCAAGGTTGAGGTCGGGATCGACTCTCACGCTCTTTGTGATCCCTGACAAAAAGCCCGATTTTAGGCAGGACAAAAACTCAGCAGATAGCGCACGCATAGGTAATTTCCTCCATTGTTCCTACTTACTCTAGAATGGCGCTCGATCGAGGTTGTGGCTGGTGATTCTATCTCAATCCACATCTACGTAGCAAACTGCGCGGGCCCATCCTGCGCGGGATGAAGGGCCTCCGCAAGCGGAGGCCCTTCATCCATTCAGCCTAAAAAACGCAGGGCGTTTTGCCGATCAAGCCGGCTCGGCTTACCGCTGACCGATCCTATTATCCCCCGTACCGCTCGGGGATCTGTAGCGCGGCCCGAAATTGGAAGAGGGCCAACTCTTAGCGAGTTCTAATCCCAATCCTGCAATTTATGATGAATTTCGATGAAGCAATAACCTTGCAAAAACGTTAGGACTCTCACAGCAGGTTATCACTACCTTCTGTGACGGGGGAGTTTATGGCAGTTGCTTTTATTCCCACTCATTCATCACGGAAGCCCAGAGTTCGATGATTCCATTACGGGCTGCAATCGCTAATACAACATGACCCCGGCATTCAGCATGCTGCGATGCCAGGCTCGGTTTACTGGAGGTAAGAATGTCATCCGCAAGCGGCAACCAATGGATATTGCCCGTGGTGATCCTGGTCATGATCGTGGCTCTGGCCGTTGCATTCGGTGGAGCAGCGATTGCGCTTGGCGGACCGGATCAACCGTCCACCACTGTGCTCAAGGTGCCTGCCAACTACCGCACGATTCAGGCGGCCATCGATGCAGCCAAGCCCGGCGACATTATCCAGGTGGCATCCGGTACCTACAATGAGAACATAACGATCGATAAAGCCGTATCCCTGACCGCAGAGACGTTCGACCAGATCAATCCCGCCAATAACACCACCATCCTCGATGGCCGCGATCAGGAAGCGACGGTTCAGATCGCAGCCGGCCTCAGTCAGATGCCGGCCCTGTATGGTTTTGTGATCCGCAACAGCCAGAATGGCATCCTGGCCAGTTCGGAGTTCACCGCCGAGAACAACTTCTTTTACGGCTCAACGCTGTCCATCCACTATCAGATCGGCAGCGGCGGTGTTAACCGCGGCAATCTGTATTTCAATTCCGGAGACGATGCGATCCACCTCGATAACATGAACCGCCCGCTCCTCATCGAAAACAATCGGATCATGTACGCGGGCGACGACGCCATAGAGGTCGGTCTCCCCTCGGACTCAGTACCCACAGCGCCGGTGGAAGTCGACATTTGGAACAACATGCTCATCGGCAGCCGCGAGGATGGCATCAAGTTCGTGGATGCCGCTACGAACACGTTGGATGCCAACCGCCGCTTCGTCATTGTGGGTAACCTGCTTGCCAACAACCGGCAGGCAGGCATCGGGCTGATGTCGAATACCAATACCAATGAGGACTATTCCGGCGCGGATACAGCCGAAGCCGTCCGGGTTTACAACAACACGTTTTACGGGAACGACTATGGGATATCAGGCGGCGATAATCTCGTGGCCTTCAATAACATTATTGCGAACACGGCCTCACGCGGAGCCTGGAGAGTACAAGGCGGCTCGGCAGCCAACTCCGTCATCGCCGATACTCTCTTCTTCGGAAACCGCGTGGATACAGACCAGACCACGCTCGGACCAGGCGATATCTTCGGGCAGGACCCCCTCTTCCTGACAGTCCCCAGCCCCGGGCCGGATGGCTCCTGGGGAACGGTCGATGATGATTTTGGCGGACTGCTCCTGCAGCAGGGCTCCCCGGCTATCGACAAAGGCGTTACCCAATTCGGATCCAACGATGGAGAGGCCGTGCCGCCGACTCCCATCGCGGGCTTCGCGGGCGCGGCTCCGGATCTTGGATGGAGAGAATACGGCAGCCCGCTCTTCATCACGCCAACGCCTCTTGGCACCGCGCTGCCTACGGCAGGCATAACCATGACGGTCGAAGCATCTGCGGCGCCTGCCGCCAGCCAAACGCCAACTCCTGGCGCATCCACCACGCCGCTGCCGACCTCGTCGGCGCCGGCGTCTGGGTCCCCAACACCGGAGACGACAACCACGCCCACAACACCGAACTCCAGCCGGCTCGCCCACGGTTGCAGCAACTGGCACACAGGCCAATGGCGGCGTTGGAATCCAGAGTATCACCCCGGCAAGTGCCAGGGCCAATACCGTCGTGACCATGACGATCACCGGTTCAGGTTTTCAGGAGGGTGCAACCGTCAGCTTCGAAGGGCTTAGCGAGCCTGCCCCGCAGGTAGGCAGCATACAGCTCGTCGATCCCGGAACCCTTGTTGTCGTTGTGAACGCCGTAGATAACGACCCGGAAACGGAGGGGGAAGCAGATCATGATACGGATGTCTGGAATGTGCGAGTGATCAACCCGGATGGTTCCACCGCCGTCTTGATGAGCGCGTTCACGATCAATCCCTGAGCTACCTGATGAGAGAAACAAATTCAGGCAGGGTCATGACCCTGCCTGAATTTGTTTATGGACAGCGCCAACACAAGCGCCGGGTATTGCTATCTTGCAGCCTTGTCCGTGATCTTTAGCGCCTCATCCAGTACGGCAAAACCTTCCTGGAGTTGTTGCTCATTGATGATCAGCGGCGGAATGATCAGGGCGGTATGCCAGTGTATATCCAGGAACAAACCGTGATCGAAGCAATATTTTTTGAATGCGGTCATTTCGGGGCTGGTGCCATTCCAGGGCGCCATGGGCTCTTTTGTCTGTCGGTCTTTTACCAGCTCGATAATTCCGAACAGGCCGATCGAGCGCACCTCGCCGACAGATGGGTGTGACTCGCCGAGATCGTTCAGCAGCCGCCTCAGCACCGGTCCCATGGACGCGGCATGCTCCACGATCCGGTCCTCCCGCATCACATGGATGTTGGCAATGGCAGCCGCCAGTGAGATCGGATGCGAGGTATAGGTCAGCCCGGCTTTATACGGCACGTCATCAAAGTGAGCCGCGATCTCCGGCTTCATGGCGACCGCGCCCAGCGGAGCATAGGCCGATGTAAGGCCTTTGGCCATCGTCATAATATCCGGCACCGTCTGCCAGTGATCGACCGCAAACCATGCGCCCGTTCTTCCAAAACCGCTCATCACCTCGTCCGCGATCATCAGAATGCCATATTGATCGCAGAGAGCGCGTAACCCCTGGATATAGCCGTCGGGGGGAATGATGATGCCGTTGGTCCCCGTGACCGACTCGATCAGCACGGCGGCAATGGTCTCCGGCCCTTCATATCGGATGATCTCTTCGAGATAATTCAGGTAATCCCGCGTGAACTCTTCCTCCGAAATATCGGGATTCGTCCGATGAAAAGTGGACCGATAACGATAGGGGTCCAGGAAGTGAACGGTGCCGGGCATCAGCATCGGCTCCCACGCCACGCGGCGCGGGTCGCCGGTGGCGGACATCGCGCCGGCTGTTGCGCCATGGTAGGAACGATAGCGCGTGAGCACCTTGAACCGGCCGGTATACCCGCGCGCCAGCTTGATCGCGTTCTCATTGGCATCCGCACCGCCCAACGTGAATAGGACCTTGGTCAATTGGCCGCCCGGCGAGACCTCCGCCACCAGCTTGCTGGCTAGCGCCCGGACCTTGTTCGTCATGCCCGGCGCGGCATACGGCAGCTCGCGCGCCTGCTGGACAATGGCCTCAATGACGCGTTCATCGCCATGCCCGATGTTGACGCACATCGTCATCGAATTGAAGTCCAGGTATTGCTTGTCGTTCACATCCCAGAAATAGACGCCTTTGGCCCGCTTGACCGCAATAGGACTGACTTTGGCCTGTGCAGACCATGTCCAAAAGACGTGCTCCATGGAAAGAGGAAGGATCTCATCATCTGGTATGTCGAACATCAGCGCCTCACATGTGGCAAAGGAATTTTGCGGCCGGGAAATCAGAATGAACAGGCAGCTACGCCGTATGAGATTATATCCTTCCAGCAGGAAAGTGATCCGGGTCAGAGTACCCACCTGCTTGCTCAAACGTGCGCCGACGTAGCAAAGGTAAAACTCGACGCGTGGCTCGACCGCCCGCTAGTCCTCTTGAATACGATCCGGCCGAAGAGTCTCATAAGCAGATGTACAATTGCTTCCTCCAGCGATCAAAGTTTCAGTGGTTTGCTGGAAGTGTTCGAGCATTAGAGGATGCGATGGCCGATCTTCCTTCTGGCACCGTCACATTTCTTTTTACTGATATCGAGGGCTCCACGCGGCTCTTGCAGCAGCTGGGTGATAAATTCACATCCCTGCTTGCGGGCCATCAGCAGATCTTGGAGCAGGCATGCGTGGCTCATGGCGGCCGGGTGATAAACACCCAGGGCAACTCGTTCTTCGTCGCGTTCCCGAGCGCAGTGGATGCGATCAATGCCGCGGTCCAGGCCCAGCGCGCACTCGCTGCCCACTCCTGGCCCGATGGCTCCACGGTGCGCGTGCGCATGGGGCTGCACACAGGCGAGCCGGAGATCAGCGCGCTCGGATATACGGGGTTGGATGTTCACCGCGCGGCACGTATCGCCGCCGCAGCGCATGGCGGGCAGGTGTTGCTCTCCCAAACGACTCTAAGCTTGGTCCAAAATGAATTGCCTGAGGGCGTCACGCTGCGCGACCTGGGCGAGCACCGCCTCAAAGACCTGCGCAAGTCCAGGCATCTCTACCAACTGGTCATGGCAGGCTTGCCCTCTGACTTTCCACCGCTCAAGTCTCTTGAGGTTTCGCCGAACAACCTGCCTGTTCAACTTACAAGTTTCATCGGCCGTGAAAGGGAAATAGCCTACCTCAAACAAGCGATTGGCGAACACCGCCTGCTAACTCTGACGGGACCCGGCGGCACCGGAAAGACCCGCCTTGCACTGCAGGTCGCGACAGACATGATCGATGATTTTCATAATGGGGCGTTCTTCGTGGCGTTGGCGCCGATCACCGACCCAGGGCTCGTGACCTCGACGATCGCTCAATCGCTGAGCATCAACGAGACCGCGGGCCAGTCCATCCTGCACAGCTTGAAGGAATATCTGCAGGGCAAATCCTTGCTGCTGTTGCTCGATAATTTTGAGCAGGTGATCTCCGCAGCCCCGGTTGTCGCCGACCTGTTGGCAGCATGCAGTGAGCTCAAGATCCTGGTAACCAGCCGCGAGGCCCTGCACGTCAGCGGCGAGTACGAATATCCTGTCCCAACGCTGGCGCTGCCGGCGCTCGACCCTTCAGCCGTCGCTCGAATCCATTTCTCATTACCCGGCTGTCGAGCTCTTTATCCAGCGCGCCCAGTTGGTCAAACCGGACTTTCGCGTTACGGACGAGACCGTGCTGACAGTCATGGAAATCTGCCAGCGGTTGGACGGCTTGCCGCTGGCGATCGAGCTGGCAGCCGCGCGCATCAAGCTGTTGCCGCCGCGTGCCATGCTTGCCCGCCTGGAATCGCCCCTGGAGTTTTTGACGGGCGGGGCGCGGGATCTGCCCGCGCGTCAGCAAACGCTGCGCAATGCCATCGCCTGGAGCTACGATCTGTTGGATAAGGACGAACAGAGACTGTTCCGGCAGTTTTCCGTTTTTGTCGGCGGTTGCACTCTGGATGCCGTCGAAGCCATAGCTGCAGGCGACCGGACTCGTCCGCCCGTATTGGACCTCCTGGGGTCGCTGCTGGACAAGAGTCTGTTGCGCGTGGCGGAGGGAATAAATGGCGAGCCGCGTTTCCTGATGTTGGAGACGCTGCGCGATTTTGGCCTGGAGAAACTGGAAGCCAGTGGTGAACCGGATGTGATTCGGCGCCGTCATGCGGAATTTTTCCTGTCCCTCGCCGAACAGGCGGAAGCGACCCTCGAGAGGGCGGAGCAGATTGAGTGGATGCATCGCATCGAGCAGGAGCATGACAACCTGCGCGCGGCGCTCGAGTGGAGCAGGGTCAGCGAAGGCGCAGAGGAATTGTGCCTGCACCTCGCTGGCTCGCTTGGATTGTTCTGGGAAGTGCGAGGTTATTTCAGCGAGGGCCGTGAAAGACTCTCCGCAGTGCTTCTCACCGCGCCGCGCAAGGTCGCACAGCGGCACGCGCCAGGCTGCTTGCGCGTGCCGGAGAACTTGCCTATCGCCAGAGCGACTATCCCGCAACGATCTCGTTTTCCGCAGAGAGCCTGGATATCTGCCGCGAAATTGGGGATCGGCAGGGCATGGCATCCGCCCTGATCAAGCTCGGCAACGCCGCCACGGAGGGTGGAGATTATGCGACTGCCGTCAGGTTCCTGGAGGAGGCATTGTCGATCTGGCGCGCAATGGAGGACAAGCATGGTACCGCCCGAGCGCTCATCAGCCTGGGATGGGCCGCCCTGCGACCGGGAGATTACCGGCTCGCACAAGACCGGCTGGAGGAGGCATTGACCCTCTCCCGCGAATTGGCGGATACCAGAAGCATCGGCTTTGAGCTTTCCGGTTTGGGCGAGGTGGCCCTGCGCCAGGGAGATTACAAGCGTGCCAAACAACTCCTCGAAGAGAGCCTTGAGCTGCGAAGACATCTCGGCAATAAATGGGGTGTTGGCGTTTCGCTCGGCACGTTGGGTTGGGTGGCAATGCGTGACGGAGATTGGGATCTTGCCATCTCACGGCTGGGCGAGAGCCTCGAAGTGCGCGATGAGATCAGCGACAAGGGTGGCAGTGCCTGGTGCCTGGAGCGGCTCGCAGAGATCGCGCTGGCGCAGCATAAACCCGAAAAGGCCGTGCGCTTGTTCGGTGCCGCGTCTGCCCTGCGTGCGACGATAGGATCGGTCATGGACCCCGTGGATCAACCTCAGTATGAAAAGACCATTGGGTCCGTCCGTGCAGAGCTTGGTGAGCCGGATTTTGTTGCCGCCTGGGATAAAGGCCTCGCATTAAGCCTGAAGGAGGCGGTCGCCGACGCGCTCGAGCGTCGGGATTCGTGAGGGAATTAATCTGCGAAAACTTAGCTGCCTCTCTTGCGGAACCACCTGACGAGTTGCGTGATGCCGAGTATGGCAACGACCGCCAGCAGCAGCGCCCATTCGAAATTGAACTCGAGCTTGACGGCCATCGCCAGGCTGGCGAACAGGAAACCCAGCAGCGCGAGCACCGCCACACGGACGAGATGACGCCCCTCCATTGCATGGCGTTCCTCCTCGGAGGACACGTAGCGTTGCCGGTAGCGGAAATAAGTGAGATCCCACGCCAGCAATCCGCCGATTGCGCCGGCGAACATCCACCCGGGGGGAAAATCCAGGAACCACAGGCCGAGAGCTGCCGCCAGGAAATTGAAGATCAGCCCGATGGTCGCGAACCACCGCCAGCGCTGCCAGACCGCCAGTATCCACACCGCGCCGAATAATACGATCCAGCGCGCGAACTGCGGCAGGCCCACCTGGAGATAGCCCCAGGCCAGCGAACCGATCCCTATGACAATACTGAGGAGCAGCCCGAAGAGTGTCACAGTCTGTGTACCATGTGCCTTCGCCAGCCGGCCGCGCGGCGCATGGCCTGCTCGAAAGGCTGCGCCGTATCCCACTCCACCACGTGCACGCCGGCGCGTTGGATGCGTTCCAGCAGCAAATTGCGCTCCATGCGAACCACCCTTGCTGCCAGTTCCACATCGCTCCTGGAGAATTTCCCCTGGCGCCGTGCGAGCGATCCTTCCTCGAAAGACACGGGGTCGGGGATCACCACCAGCACCTGGTAACCCCGGGCGCGCAATTGGATGAGCGTCGAGTAGTCATCCTCCACGAGTGGGCTCACTAGCACGATCTGCGATTCGCTCGGGAACACTCGCGTGGGTACATATTGCAGGCCGTCAAAGATCTGGCTTGCTCCCGGCGCTGCCTGCGAGAGGGCATGCACAATTCGCTCCCGCTGCAGCTTGCCATATCCGGGCAGCGTCCATTGCAGGTACTGGCTGTAGATCAATAGCCCAACGCGGTTTCCCTGCATCAGGAAGGCGTCCGCCAGCGCGCCTGCCGCAAGCACAGAATGCTCGAACAGCGATTGGCTGCCTGCGAGCAGGTTCGAGCGCTCGCGGCCATCCAGCACGATCCCCACATCCGCAACCCGTTCCTGCTGGTATTCGTTGGAATATAACTGCTCGGCATGCCGCGCGCTCACCCGCCAATTGATGCGCCGCGAAGAATCGCCGGCCTCATAATTGCGAACGCCGAAGAACTCCACTCCGGCGCCGCCTACCCGGGCTGGGATCGCGCCCGCATACACGCGCGTCCGGCGGGGGCGGATCGGCACCTGCCGGATGCGGTTGATATCCGGCAGGACAGATAATTGCCCCGGCGTTTTGATTTCCCGTGTCAGGCGCATAAGGCCCAGGTGATCGCCTGCTTCGGCATGCAGCGTATTGAATGGGAAGCCGCCCCGCGGACCGCTTACACCGTATTCAAACGAGAACGATTCGCCTTTACCCAATGAGATCAAGTGATGATTGCTTCCGTCCTGCACGGCAAGCGCCGGCAGCAGCACGTCTTCCAATGCCAGCTCATCAATACCGCCGCCCTGGTTGGTGATGGTCACATGCACAGCCACAGGAGTATGCGCAATCACGCGCTCCGCTGTAAGCTCGCGCCGGACATCCAGATGGATCCGATCCGGTCCCCGCCAAAGTCCATACAGTAAATAGACCAGCAGCGGCATGGACAATGCCAGGATCGCGCCGTGAAGGCTTGCCAGGCCCGCCAACACCAATACGAGGATCAAGGAGCCGAGCAGGATCGTGCGGGACATGGGTTGGAGATCGGTCGGTGGCAGTTTCGCCGCTGAGCTCAGGAGATCACCGGCACTGGCACTTTCGCCAGCACATCATGAATGACCTCCCCATTGACCGACTGTGACATCCAGAATTCGGGCTGGAGGATGAGACGATGTGTGAGCACTGGCACCGCGTAACGCTTCACATCATCGGGGATGACGTAACCGCGGCCATCCAGTGCGGCATTGGCCCGCGCCAGTTTGAGAAAAGCCAGCGAGCCGCGCGGCGACGCTCCCACAGCGACGCGCCGGTCACCGCGCGTGGCATGCACGAGCGCCGCGATGTAGTCCTCAATGTCCGCCTCCACATGGACATTCTCAACGGCTTCCCGCAGCGCCGGCAGCTCGCTCGGCTCCATCACCTGGTAAAGGGCCACCTCATCCTGCATCCGGGCGCGCCGGCGCCGCAGGATCTCCTTCTCTTCCTCCATATTTGGATATCCCACGCTCAACTTCAGCATGAAACGATCCAGCTGCGCCTCCGGCAGAGGGAACGTGCCTTCATATTCGATCGGGTTCTGTGTGGCAAGCACGATAAAGGGCTCTGGCAATTGCAGGCTCTCACCTTCGATCGTGACCTGACCTTCCTGCATGGCCTCCAGCAAAGCGGACTGCGTTTTGGGTGAGGCCCGGTTGATCTCGTCCGCCAGCAGGATATTGGTGAACACCGGCCCTTTGCGAAGCTCAAACGTGTTCTGCGTGCGATTAAAGATATAGCCCCCGGTGATATCGCCGGGAAGCAGATCGGGCGTGAATTGGATGCGCTTGAACCCCAGCCCGAGAGCCGTGGCGAAACTTCGTGCGATCAAGGTTTTCCCAAGGCCGGGAAAATCCTCGAACAACACATGCCCGCCGGCCAGCGCGGTTGCCATGACCATCTCCAACAGGGAGCGCTTCCCGACCACGCCCCGCTCCACCTCGGCGATCACTTTTCTGCCTAATACTGAGACTTCGTCAACGCCGGCCACTTGTGTTCTCCATTTGGGACTCCAGGTAGTCCGCGGCAGCCTTGGGATCGAGATCCAAAGGCGTCCGCGGCGGGCGTTCGAAAGGACTGTGCGCGCTCGGGAAATCTACGAACGAATAATTCAGGCCGGCATCCAGGTATTTATCGACCGCCTCCCCTCCGGAGGGCAGAGATGCGGCACCGCCGGAGCCTTCCGCCAGCCTGCGAGCGATTCGCCCAAGGCGGTTGGCCAGTTGCCACTTAAAATAGTTGCCCTTGCGGGACTTTGCGATCCAGAGAGCGAGTGCCTCCACCTGCCCCTCTGGCCGCGGGCGCTCCGTATTTTTTCGTCGCACAGGCCGCACGTCCGGGATCAGGTTCCAAAGTACTGCCAGAAAGAGCAGCGCCAGGAGCACGCTCCAAAGGACCAGCTGCGGGATCGCCGAATAATAGTATTTTGCAACAAAGAAAACATAAGCCAGCGGGACAATGACCACAGCATACGCCACATCCCGCAGGAAATAAGCCAGCAGGGCCGAGAACATCCCCATCCCCACAAGGAGCAGCAAGCGCAGACCGGCTCATTCGCTCAACCCGCACGCTTGCAGGATGGAATTCAGGCAGGCAACGGCTTCATTTACATCTGACTGGCTGGAGGCCCGCGCACCGTATCGGACCGACTCGAACAATCGGGTCAGGCGTTCGACGGCATGCACCGGCAATCCCGCCTGTTCCAACCGCTCGGCGAACTCACGCGGGGTGGCCGCTCGCGGTCGCTGCAATCCCCGCCGGGCGCTTACCGCATCGCTCATGCGCGACGTAGGACCGGATGATGACGTCGCTCCAATCGCGCCCGGATGCAAGCTCATCCAGCGAGGACTGGGCAATAGCACCCAGCGCATCGAGATCCGAGAAGCCGCGGCTGCTCGACCGCATCCACCACCGATAGGCGGCCCATAGAGCAAGCAGCACCGCGCACAGCACGGCAAAGCTGATGAGGAATGTGAGCCAGGGCGTCACGTGCGGCGGCTGAAAAGCCGGAGGTGCCCCGTTCGCGCCGCTTCCCGCCGGACTCCCATTGGATTGGTTGACCGGGGTTGTCTTTAAGAAAGGCAGGTCGATAAGCCGGTAACGCAGGGCCATCAATATCGCCAGCGATCCGAGAGCCAGGCTCAGCATCTGCCGCAGGATACGCTTGCGAAGCTCACGCGGGATAAGCAGGAAGAACAGCAGCAGGTTGATTACGAACGCCAGCCAGAACAATAGCACTTTCCATAGCGGTGTGCTCGAAACAGCCTCTGTGATATTGAGGGGTGTTGTGGATTCCGAAGGGGATTGTACGGCAATGGATTTGCCGGGTTGAAAGCGGACGTCATGCAGGCTGGATGCCAGGACGGCTACGGCCGCAACGATCACGATGCATAGAGCCAGAACCCAGCGTCTTCCGTCCATGAGTCACGAAATTTTACCACCGGCTTTCCGACGCACCGCTGACGAACGACGCTATGTCTTGCCGATGCCAAACCGCAGACTCGCGTGATATACTGCCGCAAATATGGCCGATTGTGACGGGACTTTGCATCCGCGCGCCCGCCTCGGGATGGTGCTGTTCAACGAGGGGCGCTACTTCGAGGCGCATGAAGAATTGGAAGCGGCCTGGAATGCGGAAAAGGGCAGGGTGCGCGAGCTGTACCAGGGCATCCTGGAGGCAGCCGTTACCTATCTGCATATCACGCGCGGCAACTACCCGGGTGCCGTTAAAGTGTACGGGCGGAGCATGCGCTGGCTGAAGGGCTGGCCGGAGAAATGCCGGGGCGTGGATGTGGGTCAATTGCGCCGCAACATGGACGCTGCCATCGCCGAGCTTCAGCGCCTTGGTCCGGATCGTTCGGCCGAGTTCGACCAAAGTCTCCTGAAGCCGCTCAGGTGGGAAGAGAGCGAAGGTGGAGCGTGAACGATCAACCGAATGAAATCCAACAGTCGAAGCCTGAGATACCGGCAGATGAGAAGCAGCACATCTATCTTTGCGACCGCTGCGGGTTCGAGATGGTCGAAGAGCATTGCAAGGTCGTATGCCCAAATTGTGGCAGCCGCTATGACTGCTCGGACCTGAACATATATTTTGATTAAGAGTGCCTTCCGAATTTTGATATATGGGTGGTGTTCTCCCACCCATATATCAAAATTCGGAACTCTCCCTCCCCTTCAGGGAGGGTCGCAGACGATAGGAACCAACTGAGAAATACTCCCTAGGGCGTCGTAGTCGGCAGCGGCGTATGCGTCGGAATCGGCACGAACTTCAGCAGCGGATACCGGGTCGGCGTCTGCTCCGGCGCAGGCGTAGGAACCAGCGGCAGCCAGCCGCTGTAGCCAAAGTACGCGGTCAGGAACGCGGCGCGCTCTTCCGGCGTCATCGGCCGCGGCCGCGCGTAATCTTCCAGCATGGCGGTCAGTAACTCGGTGCCAATGTAGCGGCCCTCATAAAAGACATGCCGGTCAAGGAACTCATAGCGTTCAGCCGGCTGCAGAGGCAGCCCGGGGCCGGGCGGCTGGTTCCCCATTTGCCCGAAGAACAGGTTGCCCAGGCCGTAATGAATGAAGGTGCCTTTGTAGAACTCCATCTCCATCGGCACGTGCGACTGGCTCCCGCTGACGATGACTGCGCCGGCCTCCGCCACCCCGCGGAAATCGTTCTCCTGCCACGGCATCACCTGCGGCGAGTAGCCTTCCTTATATTGAAACGTGACGATCGGTAGATATCCCTGCTCGCGCAAGCTTTTTATTTGCGAGTCCAGCAGCCGGTAGTCGCATGGATTGGCCCCCGGTGAGATCCCCGTAGCGAGCGGCTCGGGCGGCTCCGCAGCCATGCAGCCGAGGAAGGCCAGCTTGTTGCCGTGCACCTCGGTCAGGAAGGGCTTGCGCGCGTCATCCAGGTTGGCGCCTCCGCCAAAGTACGCCATCCCGTGCTGCTTATACAGGTCCAGCGAATAGAGGAAGGAATACGACGCCGTTGTCGAGGATATGGTTGCCGGTCAGCTCAACCACATCCACACCCACCTTGTCGAACAGGCCAATATATTTGGGATCGCTGCAATAGAACCGATTCTTTCCAGGGTTGGGCGCCGGGCAGTTCGGATCGAAGGCTACTTCATTGCTCACATGCAGGATGTCGGCCTGCCGTAGGATGTCGCCAATATCCCTGCCGGGATAATCAAGGCCGTTGACCTCCATCTGGTATGCGATCTCGCGCACCAGGGCCGTCGTGCCGGTCATGATGACCGTAGCCATTTTCGCCGCTTCGCGGTTCGTCTTCGGCAGCGGATACGCGGCACTGTCCGTTGCGGATGATGAGACTGTAAAGAAGACTTGCAGATGATACTTGTTGCCGTCAAAATCCTTCCGGATCGGAGATTGGCCGTCAACGGTCAGGACCTTCCAGCGCGGCTCGATGGATTCGAAGGGAACGATAGCCCAGGCTGGCATCTCCTTCCAGGCCTCATCGGTCAACTGGCCCTCCGGCACGACCTGTACTGTGATGGCTGGCGTTCCCCATAGTTCAGTGAATGCCTCCAGTGTGGAGGCCGTCATCAACAATGGCCACTTGGCAAACGATTCGCTCGAGGAGCCCTGCCACACAGCCTGCAGTTGATCCGAGGTCACACCATCTAATACCGTGGGGAAGGGAGCGACGAGCGCATAGACCCATTCGCTGCCATTGCCCTCCATGCCAGGATGGAAACCCAAATTAAGGGTCGCCTTCGTAGCATCGGATGCGATAGGAACACCCCAGCTCTTTGCGACATCTTGCAGGGCAGCAGGAACGGCTGGGCTTATCCACAAAGTGAGCGGACCCGGCGTGGTCGAGGGAGATGGCGGAGCAGCTACGGACGCCGGTTCAGTTGGGGTTGCAGGGGGAGTGCTGGCTTGAGGCGCGCAAGCAGCCAACATCAGGCCAAGCGCCACCAATAGCCATATTTTTTTCACGGAGACGGATTATAGCTTACCAGAATGTGCCGCGCTCAGCCCGCATGAGCGAACGATGACTCATGCCTTGTTATTCAGCACCACGGTGCCCACCGTGTAGTGGTTCAGCGCCTCTTCATCAATGCTCACGCCTAACCCTGGACCATCCGGCACATCGATCGTGCTATCCCCGTTCAAGCTGAATGTTTCACGCGTGATATCCTGCGAATAGTACCGCTCCGAGGCAGACACATCCGCGGGCAAAGTGAAGCCCGGCAGCGAGGCCAGCGCCAGGTTGGAGGCGCGCCCGACGCCGGTCTCCAGCATGCCGCCACACCACACCGGCACACCCTGTGACCGGCACAGGTCGTGCACTTGCAACGCCTGGCTGAGCCCGCCCACGCGCCCCGCTTTAATATTGATGATCTTGCACGCCTTCATCTCCAGTGCATAGCGGGCATGCCGCGGCGAGACGATGCTCTCGTCCAGGCAGATCGGCGTGCGGAATTGCTCCTGCAGCTTGCGGTGATCCCATATATCGTCTTCGAACAGCGGTTGCTCGATGAGCAGCAGATTCAGGTCATCCAGCGGTTTGAGCGCCTGCGCAAACTCAAGCGTGAAGGCCGAGTTGGCATCCACCTGCAAACGGATCACGGGAAAAGCCTTGCGTACCGCGGCTGCATCGTCCACGTCGCGCCCCGGCTTGATCTTGATCTTGATGCGGGCATAGCCGCCTTCGACGTATTTCGTCACCGTTCTGACCAACGCCTCCGGTGACTCCTGCAACCCAACGGAGACCCCCACCTCCACCTTGTGCCGCACGCCTCCAAGCATCTCCCGCAAGGACTTGCCCGACATCTTGCCGAGCAGGTCCCACAATGCCATTTCAACTCCTGCCTTAGCCAGGTGATGTCCTCGGATGCCGGACACGCGAGTCTGGAAATCGGCGGCATCCTGCAAGTTCGCGCCCAGGATCAGCGGGGCGATAAAGTCCTTGAGGATGTGTCCGGCTGTCCCGGTCGTCTCGTAGTTGTAGCCGGGGTTGTAGGATGCCACGCATTCGCCGTAACCGGTGAGGTCGCCCGATTGCAGGGCGATCAGGATACACTCCCGGTCCACCTCGCGTCCAAAGGAGGTCTCGAACGGAGCGACCAGCGGCATGCGTACCTGATAAAGGCAGATCGAATCGATCTTCATATGGTTCCTTATGGAGTGCTGCACGCGAAGTTCTGCTTCGCGCGTTCGCCAAGTGTGGCGTTCGCCGAAGGCAGCTTGCTTAACCGCTCCCATGTGGAGCAGAGCAGTGGATTCATCTCTTTGGTGGCGGCCTGGGCAGAGAGGCTCAGTTCATACGCCCTTTGCCAGTCTCCCGTCCGCGCGTGGGCCTCGATGAAAGGCACGTACTCGGGCCCGAACCGGGAAGAAAGCCCCTGTGACTTGGCTTGCTTCTCGAGTTTCAAAACCGCCTGCCAATCGCCAAATTGGCGGGCCAGGTCTGCTTTCTCAAAGTAGTAGCACCAGCCGCGAGGCGGCTCCGTGCCAAACACAGCGCGGTCCGGAGGGTCGGCTCCGGCGTCCGGAAGGATCCGGGCGACGTTGGAGACGCCGATTAACTGCTGCTGATCAGACTCATAGAACGGCTGGCCCGTGTAAGCAGCATCCAGCACCTGCAGGCACCGGTTCTCACCCTGCCTCACGATCGAAATGGCTTCCGACGTGCTGCCGGTAAATTTCAGATTGCGATCCTCATAGACGATGTGCTTGCCCGGTACAAGCTCGAAGTTCAGAAAGCGATCGTTGGTGAAGAACCAGTAAGGCACCGCGCCGCCGGTTCCATCCTCGTCGACGCCCTTGTCGTTGAAAAGCACGTTCATCGCAAAGCTTGCGTCATAGCCGGGGATGGAGGCCGAAGGCTGCTCAAAAGACAGAATGGCGGTCTGGGGCTGCAGCGCGGGCACGCGCCATGCCAGCTGCCAGTAATAATCCCGTTGCGCCTGCCAGTCGAGGCGATATCTGTTGACGAGCAGCACCTGGGTTGCGACCGAAAGCAGAAGGAGAGTGGTCAGCACCAATTTCCGTTGGCGCGCGCGGATCAGCCAGAGGATGGCAGCCATCGTCATCAGTACGGCGCCGGGCATAATGGAGAGCGCAAACCGGTCATCCCAGCGCCCGCTGCCGCTGAGTTGTTTGCTCGTCAGCCAGACCGGCAAGCTGCCCACCACGAAGGCCCAGCCTCCAAACAGGAAAAGCGAAAGCAGGCTCTTCTGATCGTCGGTTTCGTCTGTGACCTCCGCATTTTGGAAGAAGGCGAAAGCCATTGCCACGAGGATCCCCACAGCAAACGCAAACCAGAGCGCCTTGCTCTGAAAGGTAAAGCCATCCTGCGTGGTAAGGCCCGTCAGCCAGACTTGCAGCGTCGAATAAATGAAGTCGAAGAATGCACGTGTGAAGAGTGCCAGCGCGCCGCCCAGTACGGACGTCTGAAAGTCTCCCAGCATCTTGAAGTCGCCCGCATAGTTCAGCTTGCTGATGGTGCCGGGGAATATGATCAGCCGCCACCAGAAATAGAATCCGAACAACAGCAGATACGGCAGGGAGAGTACTGCAGACTTGCGGAGGGCGCTGCCGGGTGTGGTCTTTCCTTCTCCGGTCAACAGCAGCCACAACATCACCGGCCGGATAAGTTCCAGCCCCACAAAGTATTCGATCGTAAAGATCTGGATGAAAGCCGTGAGCCACGAGAGCGGGAAAAGAAACCAGGCGCTTCTCGGATACCTGACGGCTAGCACCATCAGGTAGACGGACAACATGAACAGGAAGAAAGCGGTGAAGTGCCGCTCGTAAGCGGTGGAGATGGATTGCTGGAAGAAGCCAGGGTATAGGAGCAGCAAGGCCCCCATCCAGCGCAGAATGCCATCATAGCGCGGCCAGATCTGTTTGAGAGCTAAATAGAAAAGAAGCGTTCCGCCCCAGCGGAGCAGCAACGTAACGAGATGCCACGCAACCGGCTGCAATCCGGCGAGCGCGTACATGACCTGATAGGGCCAGGCGAAAGGGCCGGTCAAACGCGAAGTAGCCGTATAGCAGTGGAAGGCTCCGGCTGTGGAGCAGGAACACCACCTCCCAATCATCCCAGTAGTAGCCCAGCAAGCCGAGCTGATAGCCGTAAGCCACAAGCCCCATCAACAGCAGGGCCGCCGGATAGAACCAGGGCTTTTCAGAATAGCTCTTCAGCTTGGAAAAGTTCTTGCCCCAGCTCTGAAGCGCAGACACATTCATCGGCTGATCAATTCCTCGGGTTGGCAAGACAAAATGCGATGAAGGGCGGTCGCCTGCACTTCATGGAGCTTTCGACTCAATTGGCTGATATGGCGCGGATTCTCGCTAACCGTTCTTCGTCTCTGAATCCGGTTCGTCAATTCGCAGGGCGCGCAGAGCATCGTCCATGTCGATGGTTTCTTGCTGGGGATGCAGATGTTCCTCCTGCCGCATCCCGGGGACGGGCGTGCCGCAGTATGGACAGATATTCCAGGGCAGTTCCATTAACTTTCCGCAATGATGGCAGGTCTTCTTAAGCTTGGTGTGGCAATTGGGACATACCTGCCAGTCATCCTTCACGCGCCGCTCGCAGCCCGGGCAAAGCGGTAGCTCCTCCAATGCCTGCAGAAGGGATTCTTCCTCCAGCGTGTGCTGATATTCCTCTTCCAGCGTATGGGCCGGACGCAGGATCAGATAAACCAGCACACCTGGCAGATTTAGCACGGCCACCAGCAATGCGGAGAGGATCTGCACGAGAGGGTCGCGTGCACGAGCGCGGATGTCGCGGTAGGTCCATATGACCAGCGCGATCCACAGCGCCGCCAGGAAAGCGCCGCCGAAGGCTGTGAGCACCAGCAGAAAATTGCTGAGGAATGTCGGATCGAAAGGCATGTCTTCTCCTATCCGCCGGCGGAGCTGCCGGCGATGCCGCCTTCTGTCAGGCGGCGCAAATCTGAGAGGGCGGCCTCGACCTCCTCGGCTGTTACAGCGCGGTCATCGTCGCGGTGCCTGAGCGCGCCAGCCTTTGCCTTCTCGAGCGCGATCTCGCGGATTGCCACATTGCGCTTCAGCGCTTCCTTCACCAGCGCCGCTCCCTGCGAATATCCGATCACCGGGTTCAGGGCGGTGACAACAATGGCATTCTTTGCCAGCCAACCCTCCGCCTTCTCCCGGTTGGCGGTCAGTCCGCTGACTGCCTTATCCGTAAAGGCCTTGATCGATCCGATCAGTACCTGCATCATCTCGAATAGGTCATGCGCAATGATTGGCATCATCACGTTGAGTTCCAATTGACCGGCCTGCACCGCCATGACCACCGTCATGTCGCACCCGATCACATGGAACATGGCCTGGTCCAGCATCTCAGCCAGCACGGGGTTCACCTTGCCCGGCATGATGCTGGAGCCGGGTTGAACCGCCGGCAGGTGGATCTCGTCGAGGCCTGTGGATGGGCCCGAAGCCAGCAGCCGGAAGTCATTTGCGATCCGGATCAAGGTCAACGCGAGCGTGCGGAGTGAGCCTGAGAAATCGGCGGCGTCTGCCATCGACTGCATCGACTCAAACAGGTTATCCGATTCGTACAATTGCAAGCCGCTCAATTCCGACAGCTTCCGCACCATGCGCTCGTGATACTCGGGGTGGGCGTTCAGCCCGGAACCGACCGCCGTGCCGCCAATTCCAAGCCGCCGCAAGCCCTCTGCCGAGCGCTCGATCCGCTCCGCATCACGGCCCACTGCCTTGGCATACGCGCCAAACTCCTGTCCGAGCCGCACCGGCACAGCATCTTGCAGGTGGGTCCGGCCCGATTTCACAACATCGTCAAATTCTGCGGCCTTGAGATCCAGTGCCGATTGCAGCCCGCGCACCGAGCCGAGCAGTTCGTCCAGCCGCCAGAGGGCACCCAGCCGGATCGCCGTCGGGATTACGTCATTGGTGGATTGAGCCATGTTCACGTGGTCATTCGGGTGCACATAGTACTTGCCCAGCTCGCCGCCGAGCAGTTGCGTTGCCCGGTTGGCGATGACCTCGTTCGCATTCATATTATGGCTTGTGCCGGCGCCCGCCTGGAATGGATCCACCACGAACTCCGTGTCCCATTTGCAGTCCATCACTTCCTGGGCTGCCTGGATGATGGCATCCGCGATCTGTTTCGCGCTGATCGTCCGGCCATCCACTTCCCGATCCTTGAATAACCCCAGCTCGAAATTTACCTCCGCAGCGGCGCGCTTGATGATGCCGATGGACCAGATGAAAGCCCGCCATGGACGCAGCCGCGTAATCGAAAAGTTCTCCACCGCGCGCTGCGTTTGAACGCCATAATAGGCCTGTGCAGGAACCGTGACTTCGCCGAGCGAATCCTTCTCAATGCGGAAGTTGTGGTTGCTCATGGCATCTCCAGCCGGTGACGAAAGTCCCATTTGGCTTATTCTAATCCACTTGCCGCCTGTGCTTCCAAGACCATTTTGGGCAACCGGATCTTTGGCGCGGGAGACATTTGCCCGCAAAAGCCCAGAAAGCCCCGGCGAGAGCCGGAACTGCCGGGCCGTCCTCTTTTTTAAGTTGAATCTCTTGCTAGGTTCGCTTACGGTGTGTGGAAATCGAAATGCCAGTCAGCACCATCCGACCAATCGGTGGATGTTTCGCCGATGACTTCGTAAAAGGTATTGCCGGGTTTCAGGTAGATGGGACTCCCCGAAGGTGTGGTAATAAGAAGCGGTTGCTGAATGTCCGTGCGCATCCAGCGTGCCGGATACCCCAGACCGTCCCGGAACACGAAGGCATTGCCCGAGTCCACCAGGTTCACATGATAGATCTCGTCTTCCTGTTCGTTCTGGTTCGCGAATGTATGCGAGACGAACAATTCAACGACATTGTCGGCCCCCACCTGTTGTTTGGTCAAAGCGTCCGTCAGAGGAGCGTAGCTTTCCGGCGTATCACTGCAGTCATCGATGTGCTGCGGGGTCTGGACTCGGCTGACTTCCTGGTAGCGGAGGTAGCGCCCCGAGCCCGCGTCATATTCCCAATAGTTGTAGTCGCACTTGGAATAGTGTGTGAAGATGCGGTCTACGGCGAAGCCGCTCGATGGGATCTTTACGCTGAAGAACCCGCTGTGCAAAGCCTGGCGTTGGTTATCACCGCCCTTCCGCGCCACGCAGTCGCCGAAGCGGCTTGAGTCAAAATAGGTCTCGTAATGGTGGATGTCCCGGATCAGATTGCTTACCTTGTATTGGAAGAACGGCGGGCAATCGCCGAAGCCCGGCACCACCACGAACTTTTCCAGGTCGCCCCCCAGGAAATAGGTGAACTCGCGCGGGTCGGCATAGTTAAAGACGTAATACGCGTGGTACATGCGCGTGATGTGCTCATCAAAGTACCGGCCCGAGCGCACGGGGCCGATCTGCTTTGCATTGTTGCCGTAGTAGACCGCGATGAACCGCGTATCCAGCCACTCGATATAGTATTCGAATACCGTATCCGCCAGGCTCAATCCGTACTGCGGCCGGATCTCGCCGCGGATAATTGGACACCTTGATCACCAGCGGCCTGCGCTCCAGTAGCGATGGATCGGACGGCACAAGGCCGGTGAGCGGGTTGATCTGGCCTGTGGAAACTGCCAACGCGCCGGATGGCGGATCGACTTGCGGCACTTCAGACGCGGCGCCGCGCGGCTGCGTGACCGGATACGGAACAAATGTCGGAAGCGCCTGCGGAGCCGCGGGCGTTAGCAGGAATGAATTAGCTGAACCAGGCTGAAAAGGCGTTGGGGAGGAGACGGTGAAGGTTGCTTCAGTGGGAGTTGATACAGCCTGCGGCACAGGCACGGCTGGGGAACATGAAGTCAGCAGGCAAAAGGCGAGCGCTGACAACATCAACGAGCAGTGCCTGTGAAACATGGTCAGGGTGATTGTACCAAAGCGCGCCCCGTCGTGCGTAGCGATCACATCTCAAAGCTGATAGAATTATCCCGCCCATGTTCATCCTGATCACAGTCGTTCTTTTGTTTGGAACCGCTCTGGCGCTGCTGCTTTTGCGGCTCCTGAGGCCGCAGTTCCGATTCGCATGGCTGATCGCAGTCGGCACGACATTCCTCGCCTGGATCAGCGTTGTGCTGTGGCGTCCGCTGCTGCCGCTCTCCCTGGTTCTGCATTCGTGGCAGCCCGCCGACCTCTTCCGGTCCGCGCCCATGCTCGCGGCCGACCAGTTTTCCTGGCTTTACGCCTTGAGCCTTGTGACGCTGGCACTGGCTACGCTATTGACTGCGACCGTGCGTGATGGCTTTCCCGATTCCACCGCACTCGCCATATCGCTGTCGATCTGCGCTCTCGGCCTGCTGGCGGTGACCGCGGGCAATCCACTCTCACTAGTGTTGGTATGGGCCGCCCTCGACCTCGTGGAGCTGATAACAACGTTAAGGTCGGTAACCGGCCCCGTCGCGGCTCAACGGGTGGTCACTGCTTTCTCGGTGCATGCGGCGGCCATTATCTTGTTGTTGCTGGCGCAGGTGACCAGCAGCAGCCCGAACTCCAGGGTGGTTGACTTCAAATCCATAACCCCACAGGCCGGCCTGCTTCTGCTGGCAGCCGCGGGCTTGCGCCTGGGCGTGCTCCCCGTGAATCTCCCGTATCTATCGCAGTCGTCGTTGCGCCGGGGAGTCGGCACGAGTGTGCGGTTGGCTTCGGCGGCAGCCAGCCTGATACTTCTATCGCGGATTCCAACCGCCAGTATTCCATCGCTTCTTGCAGTGATTATTCTGGCGTTATCGGCGGTAGCCGGCCTCTACGCAGGCTGGATGTGGCTGCGCGCCCCAGACGAGCTGGCAGGCCGTCCATTTTGGATCATAGGTCTCGCAAGCCTCGCGGTCCTGGCTGGTTTGCGCGGTAATCCGCTCGGTGCGGCGGCTTGGGGCGTGGCCCTCATCCTGGCGGGCGCCGCGCTGTTCCTTTCGTCCATCCAACACGTCTGGCTCAATCGCATTTTGCTTCTCGGTGCCTGGTCAATATCCTCACTGCCCTTCTCGATCACCGCAACGGGTTGGCGCAGCAACACAGGCTCACTCATTCTCGTGATGCCCATTTTCATCGCAGCCCAGGCGTTGCTGATGGCCGGATTCTTGCGGCATGCTTTGCGCCCATCGATGCGTGTCTCGCTGGCATCCCAGCCAGTGTGGGCCAGGAGCGTCTATCCTCTTGGCATCGGCCTCCTGGTCCTCGTTCAATTCGTTCTCGGCTTTTGGGGCTGGGACGGCGCCCTCCAGCTCGGAGTGTTACCGGCAGGCATTGCAGCCGTTCTTCTGTCAGCCGCTCTGGTATGGGCTCTGCCGCGCTTTGCGATCCTCAATCCCGTGCCTGCCCACTGGCTGCGTCCCACATCCGTTTCACGTTTCGACCAGGCGCTCAACCTGGCGGCCGGAATCTATCGGTGGCTGTCAGGCGTGAGCCAAACCGTCTCCAATATTCTCGAAGGCGAAGCCAGTCTCATGTGGACTTTGCTGTTCCTGATCCTGTTCGTGGTGATGATCGTGCAGAGGACGCCCTAGCATGCTGAGCGCCATTCTTTCCTGGATAGCCGTTGTCATCGTGACGGTGACCTCTGCCGGTATTCTCCTCAATCGGGACTGGCGCTGGGATCTTGGCCTGCTCACCGCCCAATACGTGGGCGTTACGATCCTGGTCGGGCAGCATTGGCCGCTCGGAATGGCCGCGGCAAAACTGGTGACCGGCTGGATGGCAACCGCTGCCCTCGGCATCACCCTGACATCCCTTACCATCCATGAACAACCCGGTGAAGGCTTCTGGCCACAGGGTCGCGCCTTCCGCTTGTTCATGGTGGGCATGATCCTCGTACTCACGCTGGCAGTCACACCCCGCATGCAGCAGGTCTTGTCCGGCATTGGCGCGCCTGTCGTCGCTGGTGCCATCATCCTCACCGGCATCGGGCTCCTCCAGCTCGGAACCAGCTCGCAGATCCTGCGCGTGATCTTCGCATTGCTGACTGTGCTGGCTGGCTTCGAGATCCTCTATGCAGCGGTGGAAGGTTCCATCCTGGTGGCCGCGCTGTTGGCCGTTGTAAACCTGGGGTTGGGACTGGTGGGTGCCTATTTGTTGAACGCCTCCATGCCGGAGGAAATACTTTGAGCGCGCCGTTCCTCTGGATCATCTTGCCGATTGTGTTCGGCATCTTCTCCATCATGCTCGTCAACGAGCACGCCACCGCGCTGGCAGGCGGCATCGTGGCGCTCGGGCTGGCCGGCTTGGCCTTGTTTCTCCCGATAGACGAGGCGCTCAAGCTTGGGCCCTTCTCCCTGAAAGTGGCGGCATCCGTCTCCTTCCTTGGACGAAGCCTGGTATTGCCGCCGGCAACCGCTCCCCTGCTGGCAGTTGTCTTCGGTATCTGCGCTTTGTGGTTCTTCGGAGCGGAAGCCGCGGGCGTCGCCGGCCGGCTGATCCCGTTGGGACTGATCATCACCGGTCTCCTGGTCGCCTCCATTGCCGTGCAACCGTTCCTCTTCGCTTCACTTCTCATCGAAACGGCCGTGTTGGTTGCGGTGCCCCTCCTGACGCCGCCGGATGAAAAGCCGGGCAAGGGCGTCGTCCGCTTCCTGGTCTACCAGACGCTTGGCATGCCCTTCATCCTATTTGCCGGGTGGTTGCTGGCAGGCGTGGAGGCCAGCCCCGGCGATCTCTCATTCACCGCTCAATCCACCGTGATGCTCGGGTTGGGATTCGCTTTTCTTCTTGCAATTTTCCCGCTCTACAACTGGATCCCTCAGCTCATGGAAGAGGGCTCACCGTATGTAACCGGCTTCCTCATCTGGCTCCTTCCAACCATCGTGGTCGTCTTCGGGATGAGCTTCCTCGATCGTTATGCGTGGCTCCGCACTTCCGCGCAGATCAGTGCCGGGCTTCGACTGACTGGCATCGTGATGCTCGTGTCCGGCGCCTGGTGGGCGGCCTTCGAGCATAACTTCGGGCGGCTCATGGCCTATGCCTCCATTGCAGATACCGGCTTTCTCCTGCTGGCCATCAGCTTAACCTCCGGTGCGAGCGCCACGCTGGTCTTTCTTTTCCTCATTCCGCGCGGCCTCGGCATGGCGATCTGGTCGCTCGCGCTCTCGGTCATGCGCCGTGCGGATCGCACCTTCGAATTCGGCTCCATGCAAGGGCTTGCCCACACTTATCCTCTGGCTGCTGGCGGGATCGTGCTGGCGGCGCTCTCCAGTGCTGGCTTCCCTTTGCTGGCCGGATTCCCCGCCCGGCTCGCACTTTGGCAAGGGATTTCCGCCGAGTCCTCGACCACTGCCATTTGGTTCCTCATCGGCCTGCTTGGGTTGCTGATCGGAGCGGTCCGTCAGCTAGCCGTCCTGGTAACCCGGACCGATGAGATTCCGTGGACCTTTACAGAGAACCTCGTGCAGCGGGGCATGCTGGGTATCGGCATGCTGGGGCTATTCGTGCTCGGGATCTTTCCGCAGTCGGTCGCCTTTATCGTCCAGAAGCTCCCCCTTATGTTCCAACACCTCAATCACTGAGCGATTCGGGCGGTTGCACCTCCATTTGCAGCTGATTCGACAAACAGCATCCCCGGAGAGCATGGGCGAGGCGCAACAGGCTCCGCCCATGCTCTTTTCTGACAGCCAGAGCGGCTCCCAGGAAGGCCGCGCACCCGCGATTAATGTTAATAAATCAGCCATGCTATAATTCAAAATCGCCCGGAGGAATCCATGGAATTTGAACAGATCGGCAAACGCCTGGAGTGGCTTGACGAGCAGCAGCGTCAGAGCAAGACATTTGTTGGTGATCTCGGCAGCCGGCTGGCTTCCATTGAAACAAGTGTTAATGCGCTCGGACAGCAGTTAAAGATGCTGAGCAAGGATCTGACCGAGGTCAGTCCTGTTTCAGCGCGCATCGACCAGTTCGAAGAGATGGTCAAGAAGCAGCGCGCCGACTTGAGCAAGATCATTGACAGCGTGGAAAAGGCCGCCGCGCGGCACCTTCAGGAGAGTGAAAAACTGTATCTTGCCCAGCTGGAGGAGGTGCGCAAGTCCATCTTCCAGGTCGGCAATTCGGTGAACACCGACGAGATCTATAAAAAGCTGAAGGAGCGCACCTATGAGGAACAGCGTCTAACCGTATCGGTGCAGGACACTCGCACCAGCATCGAGGCCGTGGCCTACCAGATCAAGGATTTTGCGACGTTCCAGAAGGCCATGGAAGACGCCCGCCGCCAGGACGCCAAACGCGTGGCCGATCTTCAAGGCGAGATCGCGGCGGTCCGCAAACGCGCCGACGATGCCCGCGACAAGGCCTCCGTGCACGCAGATGCGATCCGAAACGTGGAGAGCCGCATCAGCGAGCTGTTGGAATCAGAAACAGCCCGGAAGGAGGGCCAATCCGGTTTCCTGGCACAACAGACCATGTCGCTGATGGAACACGAGCGCACCTGGAAGGATTGGCAGGTCAAGTTCGACGTCTTCAAACAGCAGGCCGACAGCATGGCTTCGCAGGTCATCACCCTGGATGATTCCATCCGGGCGGCCAGGCGTGCACAGGAATCCTACACCGACCTGAATCAAAAGCTGGAGCGCCGCATTGCCGAGGTAGGCGAGATGCAGAGGCTCGCGGAAGACCGCATCCGTCAGGAATGGGTGGCGTTCAAGGCCGATGAACAAAAACGCTGGACGGGGCATTCCCTCACCCAGGAAGAGACGATGCGCGACTTCCGCAAATCGCTCGAAAAGCTGGAACAGCGCATCACGGCCCTCGACAATTCCTCGCAGACCATCCAGGATCAGCTCCAACAGACGACCGATGCCACCGAGAAGCAATTGCAGGAGCTGATGAACGTGGCGCACGAATGGCTCACCGCCTATGAACGCATCATGGGCCATGCCAAGACCAAAGCCAGGAAGACCACCCGCTAAGTCCGCCTGTACGACTCAGATGGAGAACAGAAGGAAGTCGGCCGCCTTATGCGCGTGATCGGTACCGCCGGCCATGTTGATCATGGCAAGTCCACGCTCATCGAGGCCCTGACCGGCACACACCCCGACCGCCTGAAGGAAGAGCAGGCGCGCGAGATGACGATCGAACTCGGCTTCGGCTGGCTCACACTTCCGGGCGGCGAAGAGATCGGCATCGTCGATGTGCCCGGGCATCGCGACTTTATCGAGAACATGCTGGCTGGCGTCGGCGGCATTGACGCGGTCCTGCTCGTGATCGCCGTCGATGAGGGCGTCATGCCCCAGACTCGCGAGCACCTTGCCATCCTCGACCTGCTGCAGATCCCTGCCGGCCTGGTCGTCATCACCAAAGCAGACCTCATCACCGATAAGGATTGGCTGGAGGCGCTGGAGGTGGATATCCGAAGCGCCATCAAGGGCACGGTGCTGCAGGATGCCCCCTTCGTGCGCGTCTCCGCTCGCACAGGCAGCGGGCTGCCGCAGCTTGTGAACGCCCTCGAAGGTCTTCTCCACGACGAACCGTTACGCCCCGACCTGGGTAGGCCCCGCCTGCCCATCGACCGCGTCTTCACAATGAGCGGCTTCGGCACCGTGGTCACCGGGACTCTGAGCGATGGTCATCTTGCTCTCGGCGACGAAGTTCAGGTGCTCCCCTCCGGTCTCACCGGTCGCGTGCGCGGCTTGCAAACACACAAGAAGAAGGAAGAACGTGCCGCGCCGGGTTCGCGGACGGCTGTCAACATCTCCGGTATTTCGATGGAACAGATCCGGCGCGGCGACGTCCTCACCCGTCCCGGACAATACCCGGTGACACGCCGGGTGGATGCGCGCTTTCGTCTGCTCCCCGGAGTCTCTGCTCCTCTTCAGCACAACACAGAGGTTAAGGTCTTCGTCGGAACGACCGAGGCCGTGGCAACGTTGCGCTTATTAGGGACCGAGGAACTGCCTCCGGGTGAGGAGGGCTGGGTACAGCTCGAGTTGCGCGACCCGCTCGTGGTTGTGCGTGGCGATCGCTACATCCTGCGTCGGCCATCGCCTGCCGAGACGCTCGGCGGCGGCGTGATCGTCGATCCTCTGCCCAAAGCGCGTCACAAGCGCTTTGATGCCGAAGTGTTGAAGTCGCTCGCCTCGCTCGCCGAGGGATCGCCATCCGAGGTCCTTCTCGAAGCTGCGCTGGCGCTGAACGCCGCCCCCCTCAAAGAGGTGGTGATCCGTTCCCGCTTGGACGCTCAGCCGGCCAGGCAGGCTGTCGCAGAACTCATCGCTTCCGGCGCATTGGTGCTGCTCGAACCTGGCAACGGCATCCCTGCGGATGACTCGCTCGTGATGGCCGCCGTTCACTGGCAGGACTTGGCAGAAAAGGCCGGACGAGTCGTCAGCAGCTACCATGGCAGGTTCCCGCTCCGCCGCGGAATCCCTCGCGAGGAATTGAAGAGCCGCCTCAATCTCTCCAACCGGCTGTTCAACGCTGCCGTAAGCAGGTTGGTCTCGCAGGATATGATCCTCGATCTTGGAAATTCGATGTCGAGCATCGGCCACACCATCCGGCTGGATAAGGATCAGCAGGCCCGGGCGGAGGCCTTGGAGCGCAAGTTCGCGCGAGATGCCGTTCTCGCCCCCCTCCTTAAAGGAATCCCAGGCTGAGGCAGGTGAGGAGCTTGTGAATGCTTTGATTGAGTTGGGCCAATTCGTGGCAGTTTCGGGAGATGTCCTTTTCCGAAAAGTGGACTATGATTCTATGGTGGGCCGCGTGCGTGCGTTCCTCGCTGACCATGGACAGATCACCCTCGCCGAAGTCCGCGATATGTTCGGCACGAGCCGCAAGTACGCACAGGCGCTGCTGGAACACCTCGATGCCACCGGCCTTACCCGGCGCGAAGGTGATTTTAGAAAATTGAGAACGTAAAACGAAGACTGATGAGACGTATACGCGGCAGGCTCAGCCCCGCCGTGTCTGACAGAAAGGGATGAACCATGTGTGGACGCTTTACTTTAACCGTTGACCCCGCTGAACTACAAGATCGATTTCGAAGGCATATCCTTCCCTGAGCAATACGCGCCGCGCTTCAACATTGCGCCCTCGCAGCCGGTGCTGGCGATCCCCAATGATGGAACGAAGATGGCGGATTTCCTGCTCTGGGGGCTGATCCCATCCTGGGCCAAGGATCCCTCCATTGGCAACCGCATGATCAATGCCCGCGGCGAGACCCTGGCAGAGAAGCCCGCCTTCCGCGGCGCATACAAATACAAGCGCTGCCTGATACTGGCCGACGGCTTCTATGAATGGAAATCGCAGCCCGGCACCAAGGTCAAGGTTCCGCACTTCATCCATCTGAAGGACGGAAAGCCTTTTGCCTTCGCCGGCCTGTGGGATGAATGGCAGGCACCCGACGGCTCGCCGGTGCGCACCTGCACCATCATCACCACCGCGCCCAATCCGCTCGCCGCCACCATCCATGACCGCATGCCCGTGATCTTGCGCGCGGAAGATTATGCCGAGTGGCTGGATCAGGCCCCTCGCACTCCGGAAAGCTTGCAGCACCTGATCGCCTCCTATCCTGCCGAGCTCATGGAGGCCTACCCGGTTTCTGCGTTGGTCAACAGCCCGGCAAACGACCAGGCTGAGTGCGTGCAGCCCGCCTGAGCGGTTTTCCTGCCTCCCCTCCCAAAGAGCCGGTGTGAGGGCGATTAGGGCTCAAACCGCCCGATAATAGGCAAAAAGAGCGCTTTTGAGCTTAGCGCCAGATGAGCGTTAGCAAATCGGCTTGACGCTCGATTCCCCGCATGATATTATCCGCGGCCGGAGCAGAATGCAAAACAAATCCAAGGATGGCCCGGAAGATCTGCGCGGGGGGACAGAACAGCAGGATGGCACTGCGATTACAACTGAACAGCCTGGAATGATTGCCCGTGGGATGCAGAGTCTTCTGCACATGGGCCTGGGCGAATTGTTGCTGCGCGCCGCTACCAACATTTTCTCCGTGCTCGCGATCGCCATCGTGATCTGGCTGGCCCAAATGTATTTCCGCCAGCCCTCGGTGAATGCCCTCACGGGCGGGCACAGCTCTGCCGTCCCGACGATCATACCGGAGGCGCCGTCCTCCATCGAAGCCTCGCCCTTCGACCTTGCCTCGGAGGGCATCCCGCGCCAGGCGGATCTGCATACCAATGTGCCGGAGAGAGCCCGGCAGGACATCGTCAAATACACGGTTCAAAAAGGCGATACGGTCTCTGGCATCGCAGACCGCTATGGTCTCCAGCCCAAGACGATCTTCGCCGCAAACTATGAAATCCTGCAGGACAACCCGGAGAACCTCCAGCCCGATCAGCAGCTCAGGATCCTTCCCGTGGATGGCGTCTATTGGGAGTGGCTGGGCGGCATCCCCTTTGGAGAGTGGGCCGCGTATTTCAAGGTCAAGCCGCAGGACATCATCTAATATCCCGCCAATCATCTGGATCCCGCCGCTGTCGGAGATCCGGAAAATGCCACCATCAAGACCAGCACCTTCCTCATCATCCCCGGCGGCGAATATCAGTACCATACCCCGGGCCAGTTGCCGTTGGGTATAACCCGCAGCAACCCGGCCTCTGCGCAGGTTGCCGGCTCAGGGGCATGCGCCCCGGTGACGGGCGGAGCCATCGGCACTGGCACGTTTATCTTTCCAACCGACCGGCATTATCTCTCCGGCTATGATTACTCTCCGAAGACGAACCATCTGGCAATTGACCTGGCTGCCGAGCTCGGCGACAATGTCTATGCCTCCGACGGCGGCGTTGTCGTGTACGCCGGCTCCAACAGTTATGGTTACGGCAACATGATCATGGTCGACCATGGCACCGGCTTCCAGACCCTCTATGCGCACCTGAGTGCGATCTTCGTCCAATGCGGCTTCAATGTGACGCAGGGACAGGTTATAGGGGCGGCTGGCTCCACGGGCCACTCCAGCGGCGCCCATCTGCATTTTGAAGTCCGCACCTCTTCGGCCGTGATCAATCCCTGGGATGTCCTGCCGGCGCCGTAAGCAGCCCGGCCCGGAACTTGCGAAAGCAAATTATCTCAGCTATAATCCTGGCTACTCCGGGCGCGTAGCTCAGTTGGTTAGAGCGCATCTATCACACAGATGATGCCGGGGGTTCGAGTCCCTCCACGCCCACAGATGGACAAATATCACCATATCCGGCCGACAATCGGCGGAGATGGTGATATTTTTTGTGTGCCGAATCTCCACGAATGTACACTGCATGATCCCATGTCCAGTATGCCTCACATGCGCAGGCAAAGATGGCCATATCGTCAATGTCTTGACTTCGGTCTACGGCGGTAGCTGTAGGGCAGCTGTAGTAAAAGAGCCTTCCATCAATCTGAACTGCACCCCTAAAACCGGACACGAAAGAAAGCACCCCCTGTGAGAAAATGGAACAGGAGGTGCTTTTTCTATGGCAGGCAAGAAGGGTATGAAACACTATCCAGCGGCGCTGAAGCTGGAGGCAGTGCGGCTGTTCGAGGAAGAAGGGTATACGCGGGCGCAAGTCACTGCGGCGTTGGGCATTCGGGATCCTCAGCGCATCCAGAAGTGGCTGGCCCAGTATCGGGCGGAAGGAGCCCGTGCCTTCTCCAAGCCCATCGGCCGCCCCCGGAAGGCCAGGGGCCTGGGGGAGGAACTGCAGCAGCTGCGCATGCAGGTGGCGCTGCTAAAAAAACTTCATTCCGAATTGCGGGAACTGCAACTCGCGCAGCGCAATATCGGACGCTCTACCACCACCGGAAGGACTTTGCCATGAACGCCATGTGCGCCTTCCTGGGGGTCTCGCGAGCCGCCTACTATGCCTGGCTGAGCAAGCTGGAGGAGCCGGACGCGCGATGCACCGCGCCTGGCACTCATCCAGCAGGCCTTCCAGGCTTCTCATCGGACCTATGGTTACCGGCGCATCAGCCTGTGGCTGCGGCAGAAGCAAGGCGCAGTCATCAACCCCAAGGCCGTCTTGCGTCTGATGCGCAAGCTCCAGATCCGCTCCTGCGCTCGCCGGAGGCGTTTCTATCGCGAAACGGGGAAACCAGCGGGATGGTGCAGTACTATCCCAACCGGCTCGAAGAGATTTTGCCGCTTCCCGTCCCAACCAGAAATGGGTGACAGATATTACCTTTGTGGCCACCCGAGAAGGCTGGGGTTATCTCTCGGTGATCAAGGACCTGTTCGATGGCTTCATCGTGGCTCACCAGTTCGCCCGGGAGAACTCGCTGGGCTTGATGCAGCGCACGCTCCGAGAAGCCTGCCAAAACGAAAAGGTCACTGCGGAGCTACTCCTCCACAGTGACCAAGGGCACCAATACACTTCGCAGGCGTATGCTGTCCTCACCGGCGCAGTATAACATCACGCCCTCCATGTCGCGACGGGGCAATTGCTGGGACAATGCCCCCATGGAGAGCTTCTTCAGCCAGCTCAAGGAGGAATACCTGCGCCATCTCCCGGCGTCGCCATTTCGCTGAGATGCGCCAGGCCATCGATGACTACATTCACTTCTACAACTACGAGCGCATCCAGTTGAAAAGCAGACAGACACCGTTCCAGCTGCGGTGTCTGTCTGGATAGTCTCCCGGGGTCTTTCTTTTTGTGTCTCGTTTAGTGGGTGCAGTTCAGTAAGAGGGGTCTTTGGACACAATATCTGGTGTTTCTCTAGAGTAAATCCCCCATATTTAGGTGACCGACCAGGGACTTGAACCCTGAACCCACTGATTAAAAGTCCCACGGCTCTGCATCTATCCTGTACATGTGGATGATCGCAGTCTATAAAGTCCTGTATTTGAGGCTCAAAAAGCCCGAATTGTCTACTATGTCCACTCTTTCTACCATGTTTGCTGTACACTTGCTGTACGAAAACTCTTAAAAGCAGCTCCGCGGCACCGAGACGTAGATATCGATCTGATCCAACAGCGGAACGGAGATGTGCTTCTGATAATTCGTTCTTGCCGGCGGCACGCACAAGCAGGACTTTATCGGCTCCCCATAATACCCACAACGGCAGGGATACACACTATGCTCCGCTAGCGGGGAGTGGATGATTTCATGGGCTCACGAAATCAATCAAGTGGGCAGGATAGTTCAGAAAGGCGCGCTTACGCAACTGCCTGGAATTGAAACAGTAGACAAATAGGCGAAGAGCGCACTGCAAGGCAGCAGGACAACGTGAGAAACAGCGGGAAGATCTCGGCCAGGCGAGCAAGATAATGACAGAATTCGGCATTGGCCGCTTCCACCGAGTAGGTGTCCGATTTGCCGTCCGAAAGGCTGTATTGACCGAGCTGATACCAGAGCGTGGCATAGGCTTCCCAGCCATCACTAAAATACTCTCTGGCTTTCGGCGCTTCATCCACCAGCTGCTGAATGACTGCTGCACTGCGTTCCCGAGCGACTTTCCAGCCCAACACGCAGCGGGTTTGCCGATCGACCAGGGTCATCAGATAGATTCTCTTTTTTGCTGCCGATAAACGTGAACAGTTCATCCATTTCAGCGGTCTTCACCTTCTTCGGCTGCGGTGCATCCGGCAGCTGGCGCACATACTCCTTCACCCATTCCGAGACCGTACTATGCTGGACCCCCAGGTGTCGTGCAATCCGCCGAAAATTCATGCCGTCCACATACAACCGAACGGCTTGCCGACGCACTTTGGCTGCGTAGCCGTGCTGTTTCTTCTCGGGCGTGTACTTCGAACCGCACACCATACAGCGATAGCGCTGACTGCCGGCTGGCGTTCGCCCCGCTCGATTTTGTCGCTCGACGCTAAAGCATTTCGGACATTTCTGCATCGCCCCATTTTAGCCCACTATTCCATCCACTCCCCGCTAGCGAACAACGTCTCGGGACCGCGGGCTGCATGGTAAAATAAAAAGTGGTTGATCTCTTCGCCCGCCTTCAGCATCATGAAGCTAATTATCTGATCTTCTTAACTTCCTCGGCAATCCTTATCCTAGAGTCAGACCCGAACAAGTCGCCGCGTGTGCGTCACCAGCCTTACCGGTCAGCTCATTTCTTTCCAACTACTACTCCGTGGTTCCAGTTAAGGATCTGATGCCGAAACGGCCTGGCGCCAAAATCGATCAGACCCAACTTTCAATTCCTGGGTTCGGCGTCGCCGAGCGATTTCGCAATCTTCTGATTAATTCATATACGCAGAGTCCCAAAGTCCACTCCAGCGATTGGCGGCAGTTCTTAAAAACTCTCGCTATCGCCTAGCTGGATGCAACCTGCCGACAACGCTCAATGAGAAGAGGCTGTTGGGTTTCAAACGCAAGCACGAGGGCCAACGCGCATTCATTATTGGCAACGGACCGAGCCTAAATCAATGCAATTTGAGCCTGCTCCGGAATGAAGTCACTTTCGGCGTAAATGCGATCTACCTCGATCGCGCAAAGATGGGCTTCTACCCAACATACTATGTCGTGGAAGATGAGTTCGTCGCGGAAGATCGCGCACAGGAGATTAATCAACTATCAGGACCGACCAAGTTCTTCGGCAACTATGTCAACTACTGTATCCACAGCCAACCCGATGTTGTCTGGCTGAATCTTCAGGATGGATTACGGGCCATATCCGGGATTTCCGCACTTCAGCCGGAATGCTGCACGAACCGTATGGGTCGGCGGCACCGTGACCTATGTTTGTCTCCAGCTCGCATACTACATGGGGTTTGCGCAGATCTATCTCATCGGCTTTGATCACTCTTACCAGATGCCTACGGACGCCAGGATCGACGGCTCTGCCATTCTCTCCCAATCTAGCGATCCAAACCACTTCAACTCGGACTATTTCGGAAAAGGCTATCGCTGGCATGATCCCATGGTGGAACGTATGGAGCAGGCATTCCGCCGCGCCAGGGATGTCTACCAGGCAAGTCAAAGAAGGATTCTAAATGCCACTGTCGGTGGAAAACTGGAGGTCTTTGAAAAAGTCGACTACTACAGCCTTTTCAGATGAGAGCAGAGAGCGCTGCAGGATGCACCAGATACCACGGCGTGCGCACCGATTTCCGATGACCGTCCAATAGTCGACGCTGATAAGGGCGCCGGTATCAGGATGGTCAATCGCATGCTTTCGAAAGGAGCCACATAATGTTGAAAGGGATACCATCTATCCTCTCCCCGAGCTGCTCAAGATCCTGATGGAGATGGGCCACGGCGACGAAATTGTCCTTGCGGATGGCAATTTCCATCTGCGAGCATGCCCAGCGGCTTGCCCGGAGTGATGGCAATGACGTGCCCACACTATTGGAAGCTGTAATGCACCTCCTTCCCTAGATCCTTTCGTGGAATGCCCCGTCGCGGTTATGGCAGTAGTTCCCGGGGATTCCACTCAGCCCGTAATCTGGGAAAAATATCGGGAGGTTATTCAGCGCTACGAGAAATTCTTAGGCTTCGAATATGTCGAGCGGTTTGCTTTCTATGAGCGTGCCAGGCATGCCTATGCCGTGGTTGCAACGAGCGAAGCGGCGCCATATGCCAACATCATTCTCAAAAAAGGCTTGGTAAGGGAATAAAGCAAAGAGAGGGAGCAGAAATTCCGCCCAACAACGGCTTCAGCCGGGCGGTCTGTGCGTGCCTGCTCAACACCGCTGGTTATGTGTGCGGGGAGGTATGCTTGCGATGCCAGGTCGTTCCCACATGGATTGGCTGCTGGTCCCGGTGGCCTGATTGCGCATGCCCAAGCGGCGTATCTACTATTGCTTATTCTTGCGTCGCTCGTTGATCACGTCGAGCAAGACCGCAACGATAAAATCAGTCCAGTAATCAGGTTCTGCCAGTACGCATCCACGCCCAGCAGGTTCAAGGCATTTGCGATGACCCCCATGAACAGCGCTCCCAGGAAGGCTCCGAAAACCGAACCTTCACCGCCATTCAAGCTGGCGCCTTCAATGATCGTCGCCGTGATCACGCGCAACTCCACGCCCGTCCCGATGGTCACTGAGCTCGTGCCAAACCGGGCGGTGGTCAGTATGCCGGCCACGCCCACCAGCAGCGCCACGATACAGTAGTTGACGATTTTCACGAAGTCAACATTTATGCCTGACAAACGGGCTGCCTTTTCGTTTCCGCCAATATAGTAGCTCTGGCGGAAAAAACGCGAATTCCGCATCAAGATATCGCCCAGGATAACAATTGCCAGCATGACAAAGATCGGATACTGGAAACCCAGAACACTCCCTTCGCCATCACATAAAACGACGGAGGCAGGTTGAGCACGGCGCGCCCCTTGGCGATCAGCCGCAGCAGTCCCCGGATGGTGATGCTCATGCCAAGGGTTGTGATAAACGGGTTGATGTTCATCTTCGCCACCAGCAACCCGTTGATCAGCCCCACGACCAGCGCGGCCAACAGGCCGATCAGGATGGCGGGAACGGTGGAGATGCTCGCCTGCAGCGCTAGGCCGGTGACGACGCCGGTAAATCCCAGAATGGAACCGACGGACAAGTCCGATCCCCCCGAGATCAACAGCAGCATCATCCCGACGGCAATTGTGGCCTCGACGGATAAGGCGAGCAAAATCGCCTGCAGGTTACCCACATCCAGAAATACAGGAGATGCGAAGGCCATCGCAGCTCCCATGACGATCAGCACAACGCTAAGCGAGAATTCGCGAAAGGCTACAATTCTCTTTAGCGACTGCAGGATCAACGAGCCGCGATTGGGCGTGACTACCGAAGACGCGATCGGCCATAATCGGTAATTCTCCTTGCCATTTGGACTTGGCTTGTATTCAATTCCAGCCGAAAGAGCCATAATTCGTTCCTCGCCGAAATCCGGACGCTGGACCTCACCTGAAAGTCGTCCATGGTGGATCACCAGGATTCGGTCGCACATGCCGATAAGTTCCGGGAGATCGGAAGAGATCATAATCGACTCCCGTGCCCCCAACGGCGAAATCGCGCAGCTTCTGATAAATGTCAGCCCGGGCGCCGACATCCACGCCCCGGGTCGGTTCATCGAATATGATTACCTTGGGATTGATGCCCATCCACATCACGATAGGCACTTTTGTTGGTTTCCACCGGAAAGGTTGTTCAGCTTCTTGGTTGATGGACGGGGTTGCGATGAAGTTCCTGTCGACAGCGTCGCGGACGAACCGGTCAATGCGTCGGCCGTCCAAAAAGCCGCTCCGCCCCACGAATTGGCCCAGAGAGGCGCGACGATGTTCTCACGGATTGACATGCCAAGAAAGAGCCCCTGCCCTTTGCGGTCTTCGGTCAGGTAGGCGATGCCATTCCCGATCGAACTTAGTGGTGTGGGAGAATGGACCTGGGTTGGGGCCCGGAAGATCTCCTCCGAAATCAAGGGGGTCAATTCCAAAGATCGAACGGCCGATTTGCGTGCGCCCGGCTCCGATGAGGCCGGCAAGCCCGATGATTTCCCCACTTTGTAAACCGAACGAGATATCCCAAAAAAACGGTCACGGGTGAGGCCGTCGACGCGGAAATACTCCTCCGCGGCTCGCCTTGCCGGAAGAGCCGTAAAGGTCTGAATCTCCCGCCCAACCATCATGCTCACCAAGTCTCGAATTGCGTCACCTCGCGAATATCCCGCTTGCCGACATACTTCCCGTACGCGCATGACCATCACCTTGTCGGCAATTTGGAACACCTCGGACAGCTTGTGGGTGATATAGATGAAAGACATCCCCTCCCGCTGCAACTTCCGGATATTGGTGAAGAGATATGCGCTCTCGGTCTCCGTCAGCGCCGAGGTCGGTTGGTACAGGATGCAGGACCTTCGGATTGGAGGATATGGCTTTGAGCACCCTGGAGTTGCTGCTGACCGATCGGCAGGTACTTTACCTGCTGTCGCGGGTCCAGGTCTAGCTCAAAGCGCTGCAGGAAGGCCGTTGTCGCTTTGCTGCAACGCGGCCCAATGGATGTTCCCCACAGGGCCGGTCGGCTGCCGGTTAGCGAAAAGGTTCTCTGCGACCGAAAGGCCTCCCACAAGAGACAGTTCCTGAAAGACCATGCTGATGCCCTGCTCAAGTGCATGGCTCGGCGACGAGAATACAGCCGGCTTCCCAGCCAGAAAAAACTGGCCATGTATCCGGCTTGTAGACGCCACGAGAAAATCTGGCTAAGAGTGCTTTTTCCTGCGCCGTTTTCGCCGATCAACGCTAAGATCTCTCCCTTCATCAGAGAGACACTGACGCCATCGACGGCTTTGACCCCCGGGAATTCCTTCGATACGTTTTCAATCCTGAGGACTTCTTCCATGATCATCCTACAGACGACGGGGATGCAGGCACGCCTGCATCCCCAGATCGTCAGAATGCTAGACGCTACCTCGCAGGCGTAGAGCTTGTTGGCGTCCAGGTAGTACTGGAAGTTGCTCTTGTCGATGTCGTTCGCGTTCATCAAGAGGGTGAATGGGCCGGTGTTCGCTGGGGCTGAGTTGTTGTCCACTGTGAGCGGGGCCTGATTATGGACATAGTTGTACAACACCTGCAAGCCCCAGAATGACATGGCGGCGTCATCCTGAGCGACCGAGCCGGTCAGCGTTCCGTCTGCGATCGCCTGCAA
>CAWDUZ010000026.1:0-54142 GCA_963805515.1 uncultured Chloroflexia bacterium
AATCGCAACTCATGGCATTGTCGGCAACTATAACTACTTCTCCAATTGCGAGAATACGCTGATCCATGACCACATCCATTGATCTACGGCGTGAATTGCCCCGCAACGATGATCTAGCCAGCACCGGTGTTCCATCCATTGTCAATTGGAATTGCCCACACTAGAAAGCGCTTCAGAAAGATAGGGAACAAAGCATGGAAACTGCTCTCGAAAAGCTCAATCCTACACTGTTCAACGAATTTGCAGGAAAGAACAATGAAATATGGAACGAGATTGTTGGCACGCACATACAACACAGCATTTGGGGATTGTGCACAATAGAAGGGGTGGATCTGGATGAGTCTGTGATTCTCTGTCAGTGGGCGCACCGTGGCTCTCAGGTATTTTCGGGAGGGTATCTTCAGCGACTTGACCGTTCCGGCCGTAATCGCTGTAGAGGTAAGGGAATTTGAAAAGAAGAAGAATGAAATGGAGAGCGAGAAGCGACAGGAAGAAGTAGTGGCCGAAAGACGAGAAGCCGAAAAACGCAGGATACTCGCCGAAGACCAATTGCGGGCCCAAACCATTGGACAGGAGAAGAGAAGGCTGGAAGTGATGCGTCTCGAAAGGCTCAGAGATGAGAAGGAAGAATTTAGAAGACAAAAAATTGAAGAGAACAAGCAACTAATCGAAGATCAATTTAGGGCCCGAATAGTCGCAGAAGAAAAGAGAACGTCGGAGGCACTACATCTGGCGATACTCAATTCGGAGAGCGAAAACAGAGGGCATTTGGACCTTGAGCGATTGGAGAAATTGCTGATTTCTGAACGCGAATTGAGAAGAAGGGATGCCAAACAAGAACGGGCCAGATCAATTCGGGCATTTTGCCTTCAGCGCGGAATAAGGAAGCTTATTCATTTTACGAGGCTTGAGAACTTGAGAAGTGTTTTGAGCCGCGGCCTCCTGGGAAGATATGCCGTGGAGAGCCTTCCTTCGCCAGACCGCCCGATTCTCAATGACGCCTATAGATTTGACGGAGTCCTGGAAGCCGTCTGCCTGAGCATCAGCTTCCCCAATTACCGCATGTTCAATAAGCTGAGCAATATGAATCGGAGAGATTGGGTGGTCTTAGTATTGGAACCGTATATACTTTGGGAGTTTGATTGCGCTTTCTATGAGAGGAATGCTGCAGCGAGTTCAACCACGAGCATCACACTCGCCCAGCGAAGGGAATATTCATCACTAGTCCAGGTGTTCACAGACCAGCATCCGAATAAAAGGGAAGGCCTGGGGATCCCAGTAAACTATCCAACTAATCCTCAAGCAGAAGTTTTGGTGTTAGAACCAATAGCGCCTAGCTATATTTCCGAAGTTCATTTCATAGATCAGACAGATATGGAAAACTGGCTTGACCAAAACGGAAGAAATCTCTCGCAGAGATTTGTTAATAGCCGCGATTTCTTTGCACCCCGTGTAGATTATACAGAGTGGAAGCCTCGTAAGAATATTCCGCCACTCGTCCTAAATGAAGAAGATTTCGCACGTTGAAAACTATGGCCAGAAGACCTGTATTTGTTCCAAACCCGAAAGCCTTCCCGTTCGTCACGGAGGTCCATATTGACTTCGAGTGGTATCCGGGATTTGCAAAGGTGCAACTACAAAGGTCCATCCAATCTTTGCATGATTTCAGCTGCTAACAAGGGGATTTCTCCGGTTCTGGAGATCTCTTCAAAATCGCCGAATGCTCTTGGTGCGGCTCTCAGTGCCTTCAATCTACGCCTGGAAATTGATGATGGAAGAGTCCTCCCGGTCGAATGTGCGTTTCAAGGCAGCAAAGTATTCAGAAATGGGGGACCATATAATGATTTGTATGAAAGATCGGGCCGGGACGCAAAAACTGACCAACGGTTGAAGAACTCCGGAGAATTGATAGCATTCAACTTAGCGGGAGAGTATTTTCCCCTCCGACCAACTACAGCTTTCTATGATTGGCTATTCCTTAGAGCATTGCATGAGAATCAAGATCTGGCTGGACAACTGTTCTCGTACAAGGGATTTACAGATATTGCTTTCAACCCTGAAAAATCCGTGAATTGCCAGGCAAGGTCGGCGGCTTTATTCGTTGCTCTGAACAAGAGTCTTGGTGCAGATCTCGTGAAAGCAGCCGACGATAAGGAATACTATTTGACGCTCGTGACCCACAGCGCTTCGAAGACGCCCGGGCAACTTCAATTTTGAATTCGAAGACTGCGGAGAAGTGACTCTTCAACTACAAGAAGGTCACCGGAAGCGCTCAGTGCTTATCGGGGATCCTTCTGTTATTCTATCCTCCGCCAACGGCTCATTTTCCAAAACATTGTAGTACTAACACAAGCGCACACAAGGGCGGAGAGAAACCCGCGAACTTTGTAGGTCGGGCTGTCGTAGCGAAGCGAAGATCCCGCTTCAGCGGGGCCAGCCCGACCCGCACTTGCCCTCATCCGTTATGATTGATTCGCCTATTCTCCATTCACCCCAGCTTCCCCATGATCTAAGATTTCATGAACCATTTCTCCGAATTCCCCAAAACATTGTAGTACTAATACAAGGGCGTACAAGGACGTACAAACTTTGTCCTTGACCACAGAACGTCTGTTCTCTATAATGATCGCAGGGAACCACCATGCTTACAACTCACCTTGCCTCACCTCATCCGACCTTGTACCTTCAACTCTTGACGTTGCACCGTCCATCCATCTCTCATCTGTACAGACCAAGGTGTTCTTCACGGCGCACGCTTTACTCGAAAAGAAACGAATTGTTCCTCATTGTTTTTCTAGAGAGCAAGGTGGTAAAAAGCATGATTTTCGACCCCCATATATGGCAGGCCTACCCGTGCGCAGCGTCCCAATGTCCATATATGGCCTCCATTGAACCTCCAAAAGGCCTCAAAATCGGCTTTTTTCAATGGAGAGGTGGAAAGCCCGTATCGCCGATGTTTCACGCCAGGTCAACTGTCTCCACGCCCTTTTCCTTCTTCCCTTTGAGTCCCTTCGTGCCCGCCTGCCCCCGTCAGGGGGTCGTGGTTAAAGCTTTTTTTGTGATCGCTTTCGCCACTCACTATTTCCTAGTTCCCTCCCATGAATCACCTTCCTCCGCCCCGTCCCCTCAATCGCACCGCCACCATCAGCCTGCTTGCGGCATCATTGACCCTCTTCTCCTTCTGCATTGCCGTCGCTCCCATCCCGTTCACCGGCTACCTCTGCTATCCCGCCGCCGCCCTGCTCGGCATCATCTCCCTGGTTACCGGCATCCTCGCCCTCTCGGAGATCCGCGCCACCAAAGAGGATGGCCGCACCTTCGCCCTCATCGGCGTCTGGGTCGGCAGCCTCGCCCTCCTCGCCTCGCTGTGTGCCATAACGTTGGGCATCCTGCTCTTTCCAAAAGTAGTCGCCCTCATCCATCAGGCTCTCAACTCATCCCGCTAATGAAATCCTCCCTACTTGCGCATCCTCCCCGCCTCGATTATGCTTACCCCTGCTCTTTCCAATGGGAGTGGTTAAGTCCCGGTGGGCTTCCTGGTCTTCAAAACCTGTGGCGGGTCGCGTTGCGGGCCGCGGTGGGTTCGACTCCCATCCACTCTCGCTCATCCCGGCCCCATTTCACGCATCGCATTGCACCACGTAATCTTTTCGCCTCTACCGCCGTCAAGCCAGTGCCGGTCTTCCGAACAATAAAGGTACATCCAACATGCCCATCCCTGAAAGTGAAGTTCTCAACAACCTCGTCAGCGCGCGTCTTCCGCGTCGACGATGTCACCAGCGGCGAGCCCGCCCGCGGCCTCATCGCCCGTTATCGCGGCCACCTGCTCTCCGACGATTCCGTCGCCGCTTACGACCAGCTGTCTGATTCCCTCAAGCCCTACAACATCACCCCCCTATTCCGCAAGGACAAGGGCCAGCAGGTCATCTATCTCACGCCCGCCAAGCCTGAACCGAAACCCGCGCGCGTCTCCACCAATATCATTCTGTTCATTCTCACGGTCATCAGCGTCATGTTCGTCGGCGGCAGCCAGCCGCAGGGTCCCCTCCCGACCGATCCCGCCGGTCAGGCCCTCTATTTCCTGCAGGGGCTTCCTCTCCGGCTGGCCTTACGCCCTCAGCCTGATGTCCATTCTCCTCGCGCACGAGTTCGGCCATTATCTGATGAGCCGCCACCACAAGACCCGCGCCACTCTGCCCTATTTCATCCCGCTCCCCTTCCCGCCTCTGGGCACTATGGGCGCCGCCATCATCATGCAGGGCACTCCCAAGAACAAGCGCGTCCTGTTTGATATCGGCGTAGCCGGCCCCCTGGCAGGCATTGTGGTCGCTATTCCCGTCCTGCTCTTGGGCCTTTCCTTGTCGCACCTCGATATCGTGAGGCCCGTTGGCGGCGCGGTCGAGATGGAGGGCAATTCCATCCTCTATCTCCTCGCGAAGTTCATCACCTTTGGCAAACTCCTGCCTTCCCCTGCATCCTTGGGCGGCGCCACCGCCGCCGGATACTGGATCCGCTATTTCTTCACCGGCCGCCCCATCCCTATCGGCGCAACCGATGTATTCATCCATCCCGTGGCCTTCGCTGGCTGGGCTGGCCTCCTCGTCACCGCCCTCAATCTCATCCCCGCCGGCACCCTCGATGGCGGCCACGTCGTCTACTCCTGGTTCGGCGATAAGGCCGCGCGCCTCTTCCCCTTCATCATGCTGGTCTTGTTGGCGCTCGGCCTCTTCTGGAACGGTTGGTGGATCTGGGCCGCTCTGCTCCTCTGGCTTGGACGTGTGCATGCCGAACCTCTCGATCAGATCACTTCCCTCGACACTTCCCGCCTCCTTGTTGCCGCCCTCACCATCCTCATCTTCTTGCTGACGTTCAGCCCCGTGCCGTTCGCCGTCTTCTCCGGTCTATGATCCACCGGCGCGGACTGCTTCTCCTGCTCGTATTTCTTCTTACGGCCTGCCAGCCCGCCTCGCCCGCTCTCACGGCTGTTCCTCCCGTTCCAGGCACTCTCACCCCCGGCCCTGTTTCCACTCCGGCGCCCGGCACCGACCTTGGCATCCCTGAGGAAGCTCTCAAGGGCCTCACCATCCAGGTCTGGATGCCGTGGTTCGGCGAGGATGCCAATCTCTTCGAATCGCAGGTCGCCGACTTCAACAAGTCCAATCAGTGGGGCATCACCGTCCAGGCCGTCAGCCAGAGCAACTACACCGAGCTTTACGACTCTGTCACCGCCGCTCTCCCCACCGATAGCCGTCCTCAGCTCGTCATCGCCTTCCCCGAGCATGCCCTTGGCTGGGATGCCAGCGGTCAGGTCGTCGATCTCACCCGCTACGTGAACGACCCAAAGTATGGCTTCAGCGAAGCCGATATCCATGACTTCCCCTCCGTCTTCTGGACGCAGGACACCATCGGCGAAAAACGCGTTGCCATTCCCGCCGAGCGCTCCGCCCGCTTCCTCCTCTACAACACCGGCTGGGCCCAGGAGCTCGGCTTCGTCGCTCCCCCTCAAAGCGCCGACGACTTTCAGCAGCAAGCCTGTCGCGCCCATCAATCCATGCTCACCGACACCGACCGCCACAACGATGGACAGGGTGGCTGGCTCGTGGATGCCAGCGCAACCACGTTCGTCTCATGGATGGTGTCCTTCGGCGGCGGCGTCGTGGACGGGAACGGCTACCGCTTCCTCACTCCCAGGAACCTTGCTGCCCTCACCTTCGTCAAGCTGCTCTATGATCAGAGCTGCGCCTGGACCGCTCAGCCCGGTGCGGATCTGCCCGCCGCCTTTGCAGCCCGCAAGGCGCTGTTCGCCACCGCCGACCTCGAAGAGTTGCCCGATTACTCGCGCGCCATGGCCTCTGCCTCCAACTCGGACGAATGGACCGTTCTCGCCTTCCCCGGTTCGCTGCACTCCGGCCTCGTTGTCTATGGCTCCTCTTATGTCATCCTGAAGTCCACGCCCGAGCAACAGTTGGCATCCTGGCTCTTCGTCCGCTGGCTGCTCTCGCCCGATAACCAGAAGAAATGGGTGGAAGTCAAAGGCCTCTTCCCTCTCCGCAATTCCGCCCTCGAGCTCCTCGGCGATTACCAGAAGAGTCATCCCCAGTGGGCCGCGGCCGTCGATCTGCTCCCCCAGGCCCAGATGGAGCCGCAGCTTGCATCCTGGCGCAAGGTCCGCGTGATGATCGGCGACGGCTTCGATGCCATGTTCCGTTCGAACACAGCCTCCGGCCGCGTCCGCCGAGGTCCTGGCGATCATGGAATCCACCGCCCACGATCTGATGAAGTGAGGCGCCTCAACGGTTGACCGCTTGCACGCCTCAGCACCAACTGCCGTCCCGCGCTATCGCTATCCCGCGCTCGGTCATACTTGCCCTGGCCCGCGACGCCCTCCTTGATCGTCGCCGCCTCTTTTCAGAAGACGCCCGCCTCTGCATCGCGCATCTTCATCCGCCCGTCCGCATCCTCGGCGCAGAGCACATCCCCCAGCATGGCCCCTGCGTTATCACGCCCAATCATTATTACCGTCCCGGCTTTGCTGCGCAGTGGTCTGCTCTTGCCATCTCGGCATCTGTGCCCACGAGCGTGCACTGGCTCATGACCCGCGAGCTCACTTTCCCCGGCAAATGGTTTGCCCCGTTCGGCATGCTCATCTCCCGCCTCCTCTTGGATCGCATCGCCCGCGTCTACAGCTTCACCACCATGCCGCCCATGCCGCCTCGCCCCGGTGACGTGGCAGCTCGCGCCGCCTCCGTTCTCCGACTCCTCCGCTTCGCCAGGCAAACCGAGAATCCCATCATTGCTCTCGCCCCCGAGGGTGCCGATCAGCCGGCTGGCGTCTTATCCATGCCCCCGCCCGGCCTGGGGCGCTTCTGCCTCCTCCTGGCCGCTGCCGGTCTGCGCTTCGTCCCGGTCGGCGTGTATGAATGCGATGGAGAGCTTACGCTGAACTTCAATCCCGCGTACGACTTGGATATTCCTCCCCACCTCCCCGTCGCCGACCAGGACCGCCTTGCCGCCTACACCGTCATGACCCACATCGCCGCCCTCCTCCCGCTCTCCCTCCGTGGCAACTTCGAAATTACCTGATCCCTCTCCGAGATACAAAGTTTTCACTAAGCATATTTCCGAACTGCATTTTCTTTCCCATTATCATCTTTGTTTCATCTGTGTTACATTACTCGCAGAGTATCTGTGGTTGCATTAAATCACATCGCGCAACATTCTCCAGCGCCGGTAACAGGATCCCAATGAAAAAGCCCATCACCATTCGCCAGATGCTCGTCCTCAACGCCTACTGGGTGGGCCTATCCTTCATGTGGAACTCCCTGCATCCCATCATCCTGCCGGCTGTCCTCCTCAACTACGTCCCGAATGCTCTTAAGAACACCTACCTCGGTCTGCTCACCTTTGCAGGCCTCTTCATTGCCATGCTCATCCAGCCCCTCTCTGGCGCCCTCTCCGATAGTTGGGCCTCGCGCTTCGGCCGCCGCCGTCCGCTCATCGTCATCGGCACCCTCTTCGATTTCATATTCCTGATCCTCCTGGCCTATGGCGGCGGCCTTCTCTGGCTCTTCATCGGATATATCGGCCTCCAGTTCAGCTCCAACATTGCACACGGCCCGCTTCAGGGCTTGCTCCCCGATCGCGTCCCGAAAGAATCAGGTCGGCGTCGCCTCGTCGCTCAAGACCTTCATGGACATGTTCAGCCTCATCATCGCCTCCCTGGTTGCCGGTCGCCTGCTCGACCCTCAAACCCGCAACCCTGCGACTATCATGCTCGTGTTAATTGCGCTGCTGGCAATATCAGCCTCCATCACCATCTTCTTCACCCCTGAGGAGCCCACTCATCAGCGCGTGCGCTTGAACGCCAGGGCCCTGATTGCGGACTTAAAGATCGACTTCCGGCAGAACACTCCATACTGGTGGCTCATCGCCGAACGCGCCCTGTTCCTGCTCGGCATCTATGGTGTGCAGGCCTTCGCCCAGTATTACCTGCAGGATGTCCTGCGCGTCCCCGATCCGCCCAAGCAGACCGGCGATCTTCTGGCAGCCATCACCATCGGCCTAGTCGTTCTGGTGCTCATCGGCGGCTGGCTGACGGATCGCTTCGGCGCAAAGAAGATCTTATACTTCGCCAGTGCCCTCACAGCCCTGGGCATGCTGCTCATGCTTCTCACCACCGATATGCGTGGCGTCACCATATTTGGCAGCATTGTCGGCGCAGGCATCGGCCTCTTCCTGACGTCCAACTGGGCCCTCGCCAACGCCCTCGCTCCCGGCGAGCAGGCGGGCAAATTCCTCGGCCTCACCAATATCGCCACCGCCGGCTCTGGCGCCCTTGCGCGCCTCGAGGGCCCTGCCCTCGATTACCTCAACGCAGCCTGGCCGGGTGCGTGGGTCGGATACAAGGGCCTGTTTATCTTCGGAGCAGCCTGTATGCTCTTGAGCATCCTCTTTCTGAGTAGAATCCAGGCGGAGACTCGCACCGCGAGTGTCCCCCTGGTCCAGACCTGATCCTGCAAGGTGCCCGGCGAGGAGTGACCTATGGATGCCTTTGAAAAATTACTGGTAACCAACAAACCCGAAGCGCAGGCGCTCGCTCTTGATCTGCGTGCTCTCGTTCGCCGCCTTCTCCCGAAGGCGCAGGAGAAGGTCTATTCGGGCTATGGCGTCGCCGATTACGGCTTCGGCGCACCCGGCCGCGGCTTCATGAGCATTGGCCCGCAGAAGGGCTACGTCAACCTGTACTTCATGGACGGCGTGGACTTGCCCGATCCGGCTGGCTTGCTGGAAGGCACTGGCAAGCGGATGAGGCATGTCAAGGTTCGCCAGCCCGCAGACCTGAAGAACCGCTCTCTGCACGCTCTGATCCGCCAGGCAGCCCGCCTGAATAAAGCCTAGCCCAGGTCACGACGCCTGACCGCGGGGCAAATGGCCGTTTTTCGGGTAGGATCCACCAACAAGAGCGTATAGCCGGCAACTTTTTGCCCCCAGCCTCGTAAGGGTTAATAGAAAGTCCAAGGAGCAAGCGTGACCGAAGAGATGGCCTGGGTAGCCCAGGCCCAGCAAGGCAGCGACGAAGCTTTCACCCAATTGGTGGAGACGTACCAGACCCACGTCTATAACTTGTGCTATCGGATGCTCGGCGAGGCCGAGGCAGCTGAAGACGCGGCTCAGGAAACCTTCCTCCGCGCCTACCAGCATCTCCACCGCTACGACCGCAAACGGCCATTCGGCACCTGGCTGCTCTCCATCGCTGCGCATTATTGCATCGACCGGTTGCGTCGCCGCAAGTTCTCGATGAGCTCCATCGATCAGGACGAGGAAGAAGGCGGGTACGAGTTGCCGGATACCGACGCACCCAGCCCCGAATCCGAAGCGATCTACGGCGAGCAGCGCCAGCAAATGCAGGCAGTGCTCAAGCGCCTGGACTTCGTCGACCGGGCTGCAATTATCATGCGCTACTGGAACGATTGTTCCGAAGCTGAGATAGCAGAAAGTCTGAACCTTACGGTCAGCGCCGTCAAATCCCGGCTCCATAGGGCCCGGCGCACGCTGGCCGGATTCTGGCAGGCCGACACCGCACCGTCGAATCATGAAAGGAGGCCCCATGGATCACCGGCCTTTTGAAGACTGGCTCTTGGATGATGAGCCCCTCACCTCTGTGCAAAAAAGTGAGTTGCAAGCCCATCTCCGGAGTTGCACTTCCTGCGCGGCCATCGCAGAATCCAACCTGGCGCTCCATTCCACCCATCCGGTTGCACCGGCAGCAGGCTTCTCAGATCGGTTCCGCCTCAAGCTGGAAAAGCGCCGTCGAGAGCAGGCCTGGCGGCAGGTCGCTGGGACCATCGTCCTCGTTCTGGGCGGCCTTGCCCTTGTCTATTGGCTGGCAAGCCCCATCATCCTCGCAGCCATACAGTCACCGGCTGCATGGCTCACTGCTGCGGTGGGCTACTTCCTTTTTGTGTTGACATCCCTTCGGGTATTAAGTGAGGCAAGCGCGATCCTCTTGCGAGTGGTGCCCGCCTTCATTACACCTGCTGGTTGGATCGCCCTGACGTTGGGCGCTGCCGGGCTGGGATTTTTGTGGACAGTTTCGATTTGGCGGGTCGCCCGTGCCCCGCAAGGAGTGTGAAAGATGAAAAGAATCATTTATGCGCTGGTGCTGCTGGCTGTCTTGCTTCTGCCGGCCGCGCCCGCCTACGCCCTGAACCGGCCTCTGGATGGCCGGGTCGTGATAGGCCAGAACTTCACGTTGAAAAGTGGTGACACCCTCGATGGCGACCTGGTCGTCATCGGCGGTGAAGCATCCATCGAGAGCGGCTCTACTGTGAAGGGCGACGTCGTCGTCATTGGCGGAAGCCTGAAACTCGATGGCGCCTCAACTGGCAATGCCGTGGTGATCGGCGGCTTGGTCTCCATGGGTGCGAAGGCTTCTGTGGGCGGCGACATGGTCACCGTCGGCGGCACCCTCCAGCGCGCCGATGGTTCGCACATCGGTGGCAATATCGTCACGAACCTGCCTCCACCCACCCTCAGCGTCCCGGTGCGCGCCCAAGGCGGAGATTCCTCCGGTTCCTCCGTCTCCGAAATTTGACTTCAACCTCGGGCCGTTGGGCTCGGCAGTGAGTGTCTTCTTCGTGTCGATCTTCCTGGGCGCCCTCGCCATGCTGCTCACCCTCTTCCTTCACCCCCAGTTGGACCGTGTCGCGCAGGCTGTAACCGGGCAGCCCTTCATGGCTGGAAGCATCGGCCTTCTGACGGCCTTCCTCACTCCCCTGACCGTCATCATTCTGGTCATCACCCTCATCCTCATCCCCGTGGCGCTCGCTGCGGTGGCTCTCCTCGTGTTGGCCTGGCTGTTCGGCGTGGTCGCGTTGGGTATGGAGGTCGGTGACCGCTTGATGAAATCCTTGCATCAGAGTTGGGAACCCGTGCTCTCGGCTGGCTTTGGCACTTTCCTGTTGGGCATTGTGGTCGGCACTGTGAACCTGATCCCATGCGTGGGCTGGCTCGCCCCTCTGCTCGTTGGTCTGGTAGGTCTGGGCGCGGCGGTCATCACAGTTTTTGGTACGCGGCCTGTAATTCGTCCGGCGCTGGTTGTTGCCGGCAATGATGTCCCAGGCGGCGAGACTCCCATGCCGCCCGCCTCCTAACCCAATCGCAGCTACTTGCTCGGAATCAATGCACCGGCAGGCTGAAATCAGCCTGCCGGTGCATTGATTCCGCTCCTGTCCCCCTTTCTCGACTGCGCAGCGCCCCGTAGCGAAGGCGGAGCGGGAGCAATCTCCCGCATTCTAAGGCGAGCCCACCAAAAGAGACACCCTGCTCAGCGCCCTTCATTTACCGAGCAAAGCGAGTGATATAATCATATTGCCTCGGAGAAATTTGCCGGGGCGCGTTTGCTTATTGAAAGGAGGAAAGCATGTTGCCAAAAGCGGACGTACCAAATACTCCAATACACAACGCACCACCGCCGCTGGTTGAAGTCTCCGGCACCCATGGAGAAATGGGCCGCCAGATCGGCGAAGCGCGCCGTGCCCAGATCCAGCATAGCATCGCCAATGCCCACATCCTGATCGAGCAGTCGTTCGACCAGCTCGAGCTCACCTGGGAGGGCGCACAATTCAGGCCCGCAAGTACGTGCCCTTTGTCGAGGAGCGCTACCCCCAATACATCGACGAGATGCAGGGCATTGCAGACGGTGCCAACGTGGCCTTCGACGACGTAATGGCGCTCAACGTCATGGAAGCGGTGACCACCGATGCGCTGCACCTTACGCGCTGCACCAGCTTCGCCGTGAACGAGCAGCAGACCGCCGACGGGCACGTCCTCGCCGCCCATACCGAGGACTGGATACCCGAAGACGAGGACGATGTATTCGTCATCCGCGCCAAGCCGAACGATGAGCCGCCTTTCCTTGCCATGACGTATGGCGGGCTGCTGCCCAATGTGGGCTTCAACGCGTATGGCATCGCCCAGCTCATCGACTCAGTTTATCCCGACGATTCCCGCATCGGCATCCCCCGCCTGGTCGTCTCGCGTGCAGTGTTGGGCTCACGCCGCATCTCCGGCGCCATCGGGCGCGCCCTCGTGCCGCACCGCGCCGCCGGCTATAACCATCTGATCGCACATGAGAGCGGCGAGATATACACCATCGAGGTGTCTGCGCGTCGCTTTGACATCCTGCATGGTACCGACGGCTATATGGTCCATACCAATCATTATCTCTCAGCCACCATGCGCGAGGTGGAAAGCGACCCCGAAGAGCTGATATCATCCCGTGTTCGTTATTTCCGCGCCAATCGCCTGCTGCGCCAGAGCTCATCTCATAGCCTCAAGACCCTCCAGGCCATCCAGAAGGACCATGTCAACCTCCCAAATTCCATCTGCAATCATGCCGTCGACTGGAGCGACCCGCTCGACCGCGAGAAGACCATCAACGCTCTCGTCATTGACCTGACCGTGCGCGAAATGCATATCTGTTGGGGCAACCCCTGCCAGAATGGGTATCATACTTATCATTTGGATGCATAGCCCCGCGAACAATTCTCTCCCTTGGATGCGAATTGTACACTCGCAACCCGTCACCTTGGGCACCGCCCGCCTCTTGTGTGATTTCCGTTACCGCATCGTTAAATCACATAAGAGGCGGCTGCCTCGGCCTTCTTGCGCTCAGAGGGGCCTGTTAGGGTGTATGATAGAATAAGACGATCTTGGAGCAAACAATGATAGAAGTAACGATCGATAGCGTCCGCGTGAACCTGATGTCTCCGCAGAGATTGGTGATCCTCCGCGAAGTGGGCGCGGACCGCTATTTGCCTATCTGGGTTGGGCCCTACGAGGCCGAGGCCATCACCGTTGCGCTGCAGGAAGTGGAGATGATCCGCCCGCTGACGCACGATCTGTTGAAAAATGTCTTCACAACGTTCAATGCCAGGGTTAAGCGCATTGAGATCGTAGCGCTGAAGGAAGATATCTTCTACGGCAACATCGTCGCCGAGGTCAATGGCGAGGAAACGAACGTGGACTCGCGGCCATCAGATGCCATCGCACTCGCGGTGCGCGCACATGTGCCGATCCTCGTGCACGAGAGCGTCATTCAGAACGCAGGGATCACGCCCGAGACGGATGTCGAAGGTTCAGGCTCCACGCCTGCTGAAGGCGAAAGGCCCGCGCGGCCGGCTCCCCCTGTCGGCGAGGTCAACACGGAGCGCCTGTCCGTCTTCGAGGATTTCCTCGGAAAGCTGGACCTTGAAAAGCTGGACAAGGACAAGCCCGAGAGCGAAGAGGATGACCAGGGCGACGAGCCCGGTGCCGAAAAGCCTGATAAGCCTAAGCCGGATAAACCCAAAAAGCCCAAGAAGAAATGACAGATTACCAGCCAGCTGAAATACCCACCGCCCCCGCCACGCCATCGCCTACGGCAGTTCCCCACAGCCGCGAAGCAGAAGAAGCCGTCGTAGGGGCGGTGCTCATTAACCCCGAAGTCTATTATGACGTCGCCCAGTTCCTCCAGGCCGACGATTTTTACATCCATCGCCATCGCTGGATCTGGGAGGCCTTCGCCAGCCTGCACGAGCAGCGCATCCCGGTCGACCTGCTGACGGTCGGCGAGGAGCTGGACCGCAAAGGACAGCTTTCGGAGGTCGGCGGCCCCGCTTACCTCACGACACTCGTCAACCAGGTGCCGACCTCGCTGAACGCCGAGTCCTACGGCCACATCGTCGAAAGCCACTCCATCCGGCGCAAGATGTTGACGGCTGCCAACGCCATCGCATCTCTCGCTTATAACGAAGACACCGCCGTCGACACGGTCATGGATGAGGCCGAAAAGGCCGTCTTCAGCGTCAGCGAGCGTCGCCTCCGCCATGACCTCCAGCCCATCAACGCCGTGCTCAGTGAATACTATGACCGCATCGACGAGCTTGCCAAGCGCGGCGAGGAGCTCTCCGGCGTGCCGACCGGCTTCATCGATCTCGATAAGATGCTCAGCGGCTTGCAGTCCTCCGACCTCCTGATCATCGCCGGCCGGCCGGGACAGGGCAAGACCGGCTTCCTGCTTTCGATCGCAAAGAACGCCGCCCTCACCCACAAGAAGCATGTCGCCATCTTCTCGCTCGAAATGTCCAACGAGCAGGTCGCCCAGCGCCTGATCGCTCAGGAGACCGGTATCGATTCCCAGCGCCTGCGCACCGGCAAGCTGCAGGAGAATGAGTGGCCGCTCTTTGCGCAGGCCATTGAAGTGCTTTCTGATACGCATATCTTCCTGGATGACACGCCCGCCATCACGCCTCTGCAGTTGCGCACGAAATGCCGGCGCCTGCATCTCGAACATCACCTCGATCTGATCATTCTCGATTACCTGCAGTTGATGGGCGGCGATACGCGCAACGATAACCGCGTGCAGGAGGTCTCCTATATTTCCCGCATGCTCAAGGTCCTGGCGCGCGAGCTCAATGTCCCCGTGTTGGCCGCAGCCCAATTGAGCCGCGCGGTCGAGCAGCGCTCCGATAAGAAGCCCGTGCTTTCCGACCTTCGCGAATCCGGCAGTCTCGAGCAGGACGCAGATATTGTCATGTTCATTTACCGCCCCGACCAATACGAGAAGGACACGGTTAAGCAGAATGTCGCCGAGATCATCATTGCCAAGCACCGCAATGGCCCGGTTGGAACAGTCGAGTTGGTCTTCCGCAGCGCCCTCGCAAAGTTCGAGAACGCCGCCACCCGCATCTTCAATCCCAATGAGTGACCGAACTGGCAGACTCAGATTCGATGACCGATTGTAGAGGACAGATATTCGGATTATCTGCACGCCAATCTCCACTTTTCCATTCATCTATTCTCTATTCTCTAGTCATCTAATCTCTCCTCCCTTCCCATGTTCAACGGCTTTAGCGACTCCGACACATCCTCCCGCTTCCCCGACGGCCTGTTCCGCCAATTGCTCGGCGAGATAACGGACCTCGGCGAATTGAAAGTGACGGTGTACGCTTTGTGGCGCATCGAGCACATGGACGGTTCTTTCCGTGCCTTGGCGGAGGCTGATTTCGATGGTCACGACCTTGGTCTTGGCGCCGATGAGATTATCCGGGCGTTGCAGCAGGCGCAGAAGCGCGGCAGCCTGTTAAAGTCCGTCTACAACGGGCAGGAGCTTTACTTCATCAATTCAGCCAGCGGACGGTTCGCAGCGCAGGCCTTTGCCAAAAGAGGCTGGCCCGAGGCCGCCAGTGTTGGTTCGGCGCCCCTCGAACGGCCCAATGTGTTCCGGCTCTATGAAGAGAATATCGGCCCGCTCACCCCTCTCATCGCCGACGCGCTCAATGACGCAGAAGCGACCTTTTCTTCCGAGTGGGTCGCGGACGCAATTGAGTTGGCCGTAAAACGCAACGCCCGCAGTTGGAAATATTGCGAAGCAATTCTGAAACGCTGGAAGGAAGATGGCCGTGCCGAAAAGCCGAATGGACGAGACGATCAGGCATCTCGCCAGCATGACGTCGAAGACAAGATCAAAAAATTCGTCGGCGGTGGAGCAGGTTAACGACCTGCCCGGCGATCCGAACTGCCCGCATTGCCATGGGGTCGGCTATCTGCGCAGTGATGTGCCGGTCGGCGATCCCGATTTTGGCAGGCTGCAGATCTGTGTCTGCCGGCGCGCACGCGTGACCGACGCGGTCCGCGACCGCCTGTTCGCCGTCAGCCACCTCGATGAGCTCAAGCATCTCACCTTCGAGGCTTTCAAACCGCGCGGCCGCAAAGGCTTGGGCGAGATACAGGCGCAATTCCCTCGAGACGGCATTTAATCAATCCCAGCGCTATGCAGAATCTTTGAACGGCTGGCTGCTCCTGCAAGGAGGCTATGGGTCCGGTAAGACTCACCTTGCAGCCGCCATCGCCAACTATGCCGTGGGCATGGGCATCCCCACCCTCTTCCTGACCGTGCCCGACCTGCTGGACACTCTCCGCTTCGCCTATGCCAGTGAAGACACTACCTTTGAAGAGCGCTTCACCGATATCCGCAATGCGAAGCTTCTTGTGCTCGATGATTTCGGCACGCAGAATGCCACCGGCTGGGCTCAGGAAAAGCTCTTCCAGATCGTCAACTATCGCTACATCAACAAGCTGCCCACAGTAGTGACCACCAATCTCCTCCTCGATGAGATCGAGCCGCGCATCCGCTCCCGCCTCGCTGACCCCGAGCTGGTCACGCAGACCCGCATCACCGCCCCCGACTTCCGCCGCCCTATGGAGGAGTCACGCCAGCTGCAACTCTCCTCTCTCGATCTGCATTCGAGCCGCACCTTCAATTCGTTCGTCCTCCGCAAAGAGGAAGAGATCCCGCCTGCTGCGGCAAAGTCCCTCAAGGAAGCCTGTGATGCGGCGCAGGCCTACGCTCAGAAGCCGCGCGGTTGGCTGGTGCTCACCGGCGACTACGGCTCCGGAAAGACGCATCTTGCCGCTGCCATAGCCAATTATCGCGCCCGGCTCGGCGATCCCCCGTTGTTCGTCATGGTGCCCGACCTGCTGGACCATTTGCGCGCCACCTTCAGCCCGAACAGCCAGACCACCTTCGACCGGCTCTTTGACGAGATCCGCACCGCCCCCCTGCTGGTGTTGGACGATCTCGGCACCCAGTCCACCACCCCCTGGGCGCGCGAGAAGCTCTACCAGTTGTTCTCCTATCGTTACAACGCCGAGCTGCCGACCGTCATCACCATCGCGGCGGACGCCTTGAACGAGATGGACCCTCGGCTGCGGTCGCGTCTGCTGGACGCGCGCCTCTGCCGCATCATCGGCATCACCGCGCCGGCCTATCATGGCAAGCCCGCAGCACGAAGATCCGCTACAGCCATCGCAGGTAGCCGACTCGCCACGGCTATCTCACAGTCCCTCTTCGAGGCGAATCCTCCGTTCAGAACAAGGCAATGGCAGGGTCATCTAGAGCCTCGCCATTCTTTCATTTCTAGTATTTGCCTGAAATCTGCTCAACTCCCCCTTCCAGTCCTGATGAATATTTATCATAAAAGTCATAAAAATCTTGTCAAAGGGGCCGTAAGATGATAGAATGCTGATAAATCCGTTCCAATTTGACCTGTTTCAACCCCCACGAGGAGAATTACTGCATGAGCTTTATCCAGACCGTTCTGCTGGGCGCTATCGCCGGGCTTACTATCTATCTGGGTCTGCCTATCGGGCGGATCAAGGGACTGCCCGATAAGCTTCGTTCATTCCTTTCCATGAGTTCCGCTGGGATATTGATCTTCCTCTTCTTCGATATCTTTGCCCAGCTTACTGGCCCCATTGAGAAAAATCTCACCCAGAAGAATTACGCGCAATTTTCGCTCCTCCTTGGAGTATTTATCGTCGGGTTTGGGATAGGCCTCTTGGCGCTGATCGTCTTCGAGCGGCGCTTCATCCGCTTGCGCGCCGGCGTCACCCAGGCCCTCTCCCCCACCCGCCTCGCCCTGCTGATCGCCTCCGGCATCGGCCTGCACAACTTCTCCGAGGGGCTCGCCATCGGCCAATCCGCCGGCTCCGGCGAGATGGCATTTGCCGCCATACTCATTGTCGGTTTCGGCCTGCATAATGCCACCGAAGGCTTCGGCATCGTGGGGCCGCTGGTTGGCAAGGAACGGCCCACTTGGGGTTTCTTGGCGCTCGCAGGTCTCATCGGCGGCGGGCCCACCTTCCTCGGTACGATGCTCGGCTATTACGTGGTCTCCACCGCAATGTCTGTTCTGTTCCTCTCGTTGGCTGCCGGGGCGCTTGTTTACATCATTGGCGAATTGTTCCAGATGAATTGGCGCTCTGCCACCAAGGTGCCTGCGAGCTGGGGTGTCGCTTGCGGGCTTCCTGTTTGCCTATATGACCGACTTGATATTGGTTTCGGCCGGGATTTGAAGAATTGAGTTGCTTCCGTCGCTGGGCAGGGTGACGGGCATTGCTTCAAATATGTCTCGGCGCGAAAAAGGACCGGCAGGCTCGGTGCCTGCCGGGTCCCTTGTTATCTGTTGCTCGCTCGGGCGCATCTAAGCCGCCGGAAATCCTGCGGCAAACCATCTTTATCTGCGCGGTAGAATAGGCGCATGCCTCTCCCCATCCCCGACTTCTTTGACCCCGATAGCGTCGACAAAATATGGCGGGTCCCCTACGAGGAACGCGCCGCGCAGGCCGCCGAGTGGGCTCATGAACACGAGCTCCCGCCCGCCGGCTCTTCCGAACGCAAGATTTGGTTGTTGCTCGTCGACGTGCAGAACACATTTTGCATTCCGGGGTTCGAGCTGTTTGTAGGTGGGCGCAGCGGAAGGGGCGCCGTCGAAGATAATGTGCGCCTATGCCGCTTCATCTATCGCAATCTCGATATCATCACGAACATTTCAGCCACCATGGATACGCATTTGCCGCAGCAGGTGTTCCACGCTATCTTTTTCGTGGATGCCGATGGCAACCATCCGGCGCCTTATACCAATATCACGGCCGGCGAGTTGCAGTCCGGCAGGTGGCGGTTCAACCCGGCTCTCGCGCCTGGCTTCGGCATCACCCCCGAGTATGGTCAGACCATGCTCATCCATTACGCCGATGAATTGCAGCAGAAGGGCAAATACACCCTCACCGTCTGGCCCTATCATGCCATGCTCGGAGGCATCGGGCATGCGCTGGTGTCAGCTATCGAGGAAGCGGTTTACTTCCATTCGATGGCGCGGCTCACCCAGCCTGCCTTCGAAGTCAAGGGCGACCGCCCTTTCACGGAGCATTATTCGGTCATTGGGCCCGAGGTGACGCGTGGTCCTCAGGGCGAGGTCCTCGGCGCTTCACAATAACAAGTTCATCGATACGCTGAAGGGAGTGGATGCCGTCATCATTGCCGGGCAGGCTAAGAGCCATTGCGTGGCTTGGACGATATCCGACCTGCTGGAGGATATCCATGCCACGGATCCATCCCTGGCTGATAAGGTCTACCTTTTGGAGGACTGCACCTCGTCTGTCGTCGTCCCCGGCGCAGACTATACCGAAGCTGGCGATGCCGCCTTTGAGAAGTTCGCGCAGGCCGGCATGCATCGCATAAGATCCTACGAAATTCAAGCTTCCCTAGGCCATGTCCATCTTCGACGGGAAACGCCTCACGAACGAAACATTCAAGCTGGATGTCGACCGCATGCGTCGCGGTTGGTATTCCGACAAATACTTCGAGAACATCAATCGCATGCTCGTCGCCCTGTCGGCCGAAGGCTATACCTACCAGGGTCGGCATGGCAACCTGCCCACTGGCATATCCTCGAAGAACATATCGACCGGCGATATTGAAGTGGAGATGCAGTGGTTCTGTCGTCGGCCCGGGACGACTGTTGTCGTTGGAGTCGACAAGGCCTTGGCCATGCTCAAGCATTCCAGTGGCTACTTCGTCGGCGATGGTTTCATCGATACATCCGGCGACCTCGAGATGTGGGCCGTGGAGGATGGCTGTACCGTGACCTATGACGGCGATCCGACCAATATTCAGCCTGTGCTTCGAGTGCGCGGGCGCTACCGCGACTTCGCCCTGCTGGAGACTCCCACGCTCGGCATCCTCACCCGCTCCAGCCGTGTCGCAACGAATGTCTATCAGACGTTCGTTGCCGCGCGTGGCAAACCGGTGCTGTTCTTCCCGGCTCGCTTCGACCTGCATGAAGTCCAGGCTGCCGACGGCTATGCCTACAATATTGCGGTCCAGCGTTTCAACCTTGACCATGCCAAGGAGCTCGGCGCGTTCATCTCCACCGACGCCCAGGGCGATTGGTGGGGCGGCGCTGGGGGCGGCACGGTGGCTCATGCTGCGATTGCATCCTTCCTCGGCGATACAGCGGAGGCCATGCTGCAGTTCGCCCGCGTCCTGCCCGCCTCCATCCCTCGTATCGCGCTCGTGGATTTCAACAACGATTCGGTGCGCGATTCCCTCTACGTGCTCGACGCGTTGTTCGAAAAATATCGCGAATTGATGTCGGCTGGCGAAACAGAGGAGGCCGAAAAATACAAGTTGTATGGCATCCGCCTCGACACGAGTGGCAGCATCCGCGATGTTTCAGTGCCGCCCCTTGGTGATGCCGCCCTCGACCTGGGCGTGACGCCTCGCCTCGTTTTCAACGTGCGTCAGGCGCTGGATTCCGCCTGGCAGCGCTGGAGTCTGCCGGACTCTTGGCTCGGCCCCGCACGTGAATACTGTGAAGGTGTGAAGATTGTCGTCTCGGGCGGCTTCAACCCCGATCGGATCCGCAAGTTTGAGAATCTCAGCGTCCCCGTGGATATCTACGCGGTCGGCTCTTACCTGTTCAATAACAATGGCGCCACTGTCACCGATTTCACAGCCGACGTTGTGCGCGTCAAGGTACATGACCAATGGGTCGATATGGCCAAGGTTGGCCGCAACCCGAGCGATAATCCCGATCTCAAGCGCGTCTGGTAGCTCTTCCCCTTGTTTTCACCAACGGACCAAACATAAACGCAGATCGACCGAAGGCGTAGGCATTCTTCCCCGACTGCGCCGTGCCCCTATAGCGAAGTCGGAGCAATCGTGGGCTCCGCTTCAGCGGGGGAATCCCGCTCTCCGCATTTCAAGCCGTACCTGGGGGATCGCATTCCGCTTACCAATAGTCCGTCGCACTCTATAGCCCCGCGTAGCCTCCCAAACGGATAAATCTCTCAGCCCCCAATCCTCTCCCTAGGGTTGGTGCGACGGACTGGATGCGACAGACGCCCCTTGCCTGCGAAAACTCTCCAGTCGGCTTCAGCCGACTTTCACGTTCTGAGGCAGGGCTCCGCGTAGCGCCCTTGAAAGGGTCAGCCTGCCAGCCTTCACCCCGCCGCCCGCAGGTCACGAAGGTCGGCTTGTCGTAGCAAGATCGAAGCGCAGCCGAAGGCCCCGCTTTTCGCGGGGTCGTAGCGAAGCCGGAGCGCACTGCAGCGTAGGCCCCGCTTCAGCGGGGGGATCCCGCCGAAGCGGGACGGAGCGGGAGCAATCTCCTGTTTTGCAAGGCGAACCCACCAAATTACACACCTGTTATCCCTAAAAATCCTATTTATCCGTGTTCATCTGTGGTAGAGTTTTTTCTCTCCACGTCCACCCTCTCCACCCTGAACGGCGTCCCCAGCACCGGGACTTCCTCGAACTCACGCGCCGCCAGGTGCCCCGCAAACACCGCCTGCGCGATGATGTTCGGCGCTTCCGCATCTCCGATCAGCCGCAGTGACTTCAGCTTGCCCGCCTCCAGTGCCGGCTTGAGCTCATAGTACAGCGCGTCGTTCGAGATGCGGTCTGTCACCAGCACAACGCTGTTGCACTCCAATGGGATCGTATCGCCCGTCACCGTGGAAGCCAGCTTCGCCGAGCCGCCCTCTATCGACCGCAGCGTGTGCTGCACCTGCAGCCTGACGCCCATCTGCATCAGCTTGCGTTGGACGCGTTCCTGCTCCAGCGTGAACTGCGACCAGTACGATACCAGCGGCGCAGGTGTCACCAGTGTCACCTCGCAGCCCTGGCTTGCCAGCAGTTCCGCCCAGCACGCCGCCCATATAGTAGTGGTCATCATCGTACAGTATCACCCTGCCCGAAGGCATCCTTCCATTCAGTATGTCATCCGGCGTAAAGACCGCTTGCGTGTCGCAGCCAGGGATGGCCTTCCACAGGGTTCGCCCTATCCCATCGCCTCGCCATGTCGCCCCCGTCGCCACGATGACGTTCTGCACGCCGGCTTCAAGGATCTCTTCTGCCTTCATCCGGCTTGATGGATAGACCGCCACATTCTTCAGCTTCCCGATCTGTGTCAGCCGGTGATCCGCCACCCGCCGCCATTCGTTCAGCCCCGGCAGCGCCGACTTCAGCAGCTACGCGGCCGCCCAGTTCTCGGCAGGCTTCCAGCAAGCTCACGCCATAACCCCGCTGACCGAGCGCCCGCGCGCATTCCAACCCCGCCGGCCCCGCGCCGACCACCATCACTTCCGCCGTGCTCTTCTTCGGCGCGATGAGCTCCGGGTGCCAGCCGCGCCGCCACTCCTCCCCCATCGTCGGGTTCTGCGTGCAGCGGATCGGCACAAACCGCGTATCGCCGGTCACACAGATATTGCACCCAATGCATTCCCGGATGTCCTCGATGCGCCCCTCCCGGATCTTCTGCGGCAGGAACGGGTCTGCGATGGACGGCCGCGCCGCGCCGATCATGTCCAGCACGCCCCGCTGTACGGCCGATAGCATCGTATCCGGCGACGTATAACGCCCGACGCCCACCACCGGTTTGCTTGTCAGCTTCTTGACGAACGAGATGTATTTTTCCTGGTGCCCTTCTGCCCCAAACCGGGATGGGATGGAATCGTTGCTCCAGTTGCTTACGTTCACGTCCCACAGGTCCGGCAGTTCTGCCAGCAGTGCGATCACATCATGCCCCTCGCCGTCGTATGTGATTCCTTCCGGCCCCAGCAGCTCATCCACCGCAAAGCGGACAGCCACCGCGCAAGTATCCCCCACCGCCTCCCGCGTCTCCTCGATCAATTCCCTCAGCAGCCGAACGCGGTTCTCCAGGCTGCCCCCATATTCGTCGCTGCGGTCGTTGTAGCGCTTCATGATGAACTGCATCGGCACCGTCATGCCGTGCCCCGCATAGCAATAGACAATGTCAAAGCCGGCTCGCCGGGCACGCATCGCCGCCGCCCTGTGCCAGCCTCTCAAATTACGGATGTCCTCCTTGTCCATCCGGCGCGTCTGCACCGGGTCATACCCCGACCCGCCCACCGTGCCCATCGATCGCGGTGCCAGCGACGGCACGCGTGAGTACAAATTCGGCGCGTCGAAGCCGTTGTAGACCAGTTCGATTCCCGCCAATGCGCCGTGCTGATGCACCGCATCCGCCACGAGCGCGAGCGCCGGGATGTCGTCGTCGCTCCACAGCCGCCCCTCGAAGTATGGCGAGAGATCGCTGCTGTGATGGATCTCCACTTCCTCCGTGCACACCACTCCCCAGCCGCCCTCCGCTTTCATGCCGCGCATCGCCGCCAGCGAGCGCGGCATGCGGTGTCCAAACCCATTGCAGTGCGGCACCTGGTAGAAACGGTTGGGCGCGGTCACCGGCCCAATGCGGACTGGCTCAAATAGCACGTCGAATGGACTTGTCATGGGCTCTCCTTCTGAAATTCCTTCCCCCATCATAATGCCAAATCACCCCCCTCCATGCCCGCCACGCGCGGGAGTGTCTGAAAGAGTTGGCCCACGTCGTTGCGACCGAAGGCCGAAGGCCGCCGGTGCAGCTGCTTTCCCTGCCCGAGATGCAGACGCTTTCTCTGCCGGATGTGCAGGGCGTGGTTCCCCGACTGCACAGCGCCCTGTAGGGGCACGGCGACCCTTCAGCCAGCATTATCTCTGCACAACCCCGCCGTGCCCTATAGCGCAGTCGTAGCAAAGTCGGAGCGAAGTCGTAGCGCGTGCGGAGATCCCGCCGGAGGCGGGACGGAACGGGAGCAATCTCCCCGCATTGTAAGGCGAGCCCACCAAATTAGACACTCCTCACGCCGTTGGTGCCCTGAGGCACACCTTCCCTATAACGGAAAACGCCCGCCATCTGAAATGGCGGGCGTTTATGACTAGCACGAGTTGCCTACTTCTTGCTCCAGAACTCCTTATCGGCGGCCGTGAATTCATGCAGCTCGCCCGTGACGATGAACACCGTGCGTTCGCAGATGTTCGTCACCCGGTCTGCGAAGCGCTCCAGGTTGTGCGCCGCCCATAGCAGCCAGTTCGCCTGTTCGATGGTCGTCGGATCCCCGATGATGAACGTCATCAGCTCGCGATACACCTGTTTGTAGAGCTCGTCCACTTCATCGTCCTCCGCCGGGATCTGTCGCGCGGTCTCCATATCTTCATTAATGAAGGCAGTCAGCGCCCGGTGCAGCATATCTGCCCCCTTCTGAGCCATCCGCGGGATATCGATCAGCGGCTTCAGCAGCGGCGCATCGCCCATCCGCAGGTTGATGTTGCAGATACCCTTGGCATAATCGCCCATCCGCTCCAGCTCGGAGTTGATCTCCATAATGGACGCCAGCAGCCGCAGGTCGTGGGCCATCGGCTGTTGTGTCGCGATCATCATCATTAGCTGGCTCTCGATCTCGAAACGCCGGTTGTTGATGTCCTGGTCCGCCGCAAACAACCTCTCCGATGCCTTGATATCGCGCCTCTTCAGCGCGTCCACCGAATCCACGATTGCCTGCTCCACCATCGAGCCGAGCACCAGTACCTCGTCCTTCACCTGTTTGATCTCAGTTTCAAACGTTTTTCGCAGCATAGGTTCCTCGGCAGCTAGCGGAGTCTATATCCACACATGACGTCCGAACGGTCCGGAAGCACATGGGTTCTGTTTTCATCTGTGGTTGATTTCGGCACGTGCAAATTATAGCCAGTTTCACGGTTGCCGCCTTATCCAAAGCGCCCCGTGACGTAATCTTCGGTATGCTTGTCCTTGGGGTTGGTGAACATCACGTGCGTGTCCCCGAACTCGATCACCGTCCCCGAGCGGCTCTTGGAATCGGTAAGCATCATCATCGCGGTGAAATCCGAGACGCGTGCGGCCTGCTGCATGTTGTGCGTCACGATCACGATCGTATATTCCTTGACGATGTCGTGCATCAGCTCCTCGATCCGGAGCGTGGAGATCGGGTCGAGCGCCGCGGCCGGCTCATCCATCAGGATCACCTCCGGTTCCACCGCGATCGCCCGCGCAATGCACAGTCTCTGCTGCTGACCCCCCGAGAGCGACAGCCCGCTCTGGTGCAGCTTGTCCTTCACCTCATCCCAGAGCGCCGCCTGCCGGAGAGATTTCTCCACCAGCCCATCCAGCGCGCTCCTGCCGCGGATTCCATACAGCCTCGGCCCGTATGCAACATTGTCGTAGATGCTTTTCGGGAATGGGTTTGGTCGTTGGAACACCATCCCGATCCGGCGGCGCACGTCCACCACATCCACGTCGTTGGCATACACCGGCTCACCATCCAGGTATACCTGCCCCTCCACTCTCGACCCGCTGACCAGGTCATTCATTCGGTTCAGCGCCCGCAGCAGCGTGGACTTGCCGCAGCCGGACGGCCCGATGATCGCCGTGATCTTTTGCGCATAGATCGGCAGGTTGACATCCGTGATGGCCTTGAACTCCCGGTAGAACACAGACAGGTTCTCGGTCTGCATCTTCACCGTCTTATCGGTTATCCGCGGCGTCTTCGGTCTTGCCTCTGGTTTGGACTTGGATCTGAGTTTGCATGAGCATGATTCCTATTTTAGGCTTCCGAGCTGTCGTGTGCGCCACCATACCAGCAGCCGCGCAATGATGTTCAATAAGAGCACGATCGTGATCAGCACCAGCGCGGTCGCCCACGCCTTGGCATGCCAGTCCGCATACGGCGAGATGGCATAGATGAAGATCATGTGTGGCAGGGTCGCCACCGGCTGGTTGTAGTCCGTGTTCATGAACGGGTTGCCGAACGCCGTGAACAGCATGGGCGCTGCCTCGCCCGCCGCCCGGGCGATTGCCAGCATAATTCCCGTCACCAGGCCGTTGATTGCGGCGGGCAGCACCACCTGGAAGGAGGTCCTCCACTCCGCGGCCCCCAGCGCCAGCGAGCCTTCGCGCAGTGAGTTCGGCACCAGCCGGATCATCTCCTCCGTGGTGCGGATCATGATCGGCACCATGATGAAGGATAGGACGATCCCGCCCGAGAGTGCCGAGAAATGCCGTTGCGGCATCACGATGAGTGTGTAGGCAAAGATGCCCATTACGATTGACGGCACCCCCGAGATAACGTCCGTCCCAAAGCGCACCGCCACACCCAGCGTCGTGTTCGGGAACATCGCCGCATAAATGCCCGCCAGGATCCCGATCGGCGCCGCGATCACCAGCCCCAGGCCCACCGTCATCAACGAGCCCACCAGCGCGTTCACGATCCCGCCGCCCGGCACGCCTACCGGTGTCGGCAGTTGTGTGAAGAACTGCGGGGTGAGCGCCGGCAGTCCCTGCTGCACCACATACGCCAGGATCCAGATCAGCGGAGCGATCACGATCAGTGTGAAGAGTCCCGTCAATCCCAGCATCACCACGTTGACGGATTTGCGCCATGCCAGCCGTCGTTTCGGGTTCGATATGTTCTTCATGCGCGCACCGCCGCCCGCGTGCTCTTGGTCACCCGCCAGATCAATAGCCGCGCCGCCAGGTTGATGAGCAGCGTGATGACGAACAGGATCAGGCCGATTTCGATCAACGCGTGCAGGTATAGATCGAAGGTCGCTTCGGTGAACTCATTGGCAATGATCGATGCCATGGTATATCCCGGGTGCAGCAGTGACGCCGTCAGGTCCAGGTTGTTGCCGATCACCATCGTTACGGCGATCGTCTCGCCCAGCGCGCGGCCCAGCCCCAGGATAATGGCTCCCAGGAATCCCGACGTGCCATACGGCACCAGCACCTGCGAGATCATCTCCCAACGCGTCGCCCCCAGTGCCATCGCCGCCTCCCGTTGGTTGCCCGGGATTGCCCTCAGCACATCGCGGCTCACCGCCGTGATCGTGGGGAACACCATGATCGCCAGTAGCAGCCCCGCCGCCAGCCGGCTCGGACCATATACCGGTCCTTGGAATAACGCCATGAACCCCAGCGATTTTTCCAGCCCCTGCGATGCCGGGCGCACGAACGCCGGGATGTAAGCAAACAATCCCCACAGTCCATACACCACGCTCGGCACCGCCGCCAGCAGCTCCGCGAGAAACCCCAGCGGCTGGCTCAGCCAGTCCGGAGCAAGCTCAGCCAGGAAGATGGCTGCTCCCATCCCCAGTGGCACCGCCAGCAGCAGCGCGATCACACCGGTTGTCAGTGTGCCCAGGATGAACGGCAGCGCTCCGAACGTCTTGGTCAGCGCCGGGTCCCAGGCAGTGGTGATCAGGAACTTCCAGCCGAAGGCATGCCGCGCCAGTGCCGAGTTCTGCCACAACTGCAGGCCGATTCCCACCACCAGTGCCATTACAGCCAGCGTGCTCAATACCAGTAGCGCCTGGTAGAGCCGGTCGCCGTGCTGCCACCAGCGCCGCATCCGCCTGACGACCATGGAGGACGAGCGGCTTCCATTTCTCTGCTTCAACGAGATTTCCGTGTTCGACACTTCTGATTTATACATGGGCCTGAATCACAATTTCTCCTCTCCCGGCTCATCACCGGGAGAGGATTATGGTTTTCAAACGTTGGGCCGATCGATTACGTTACTATCCAAGCGGCTTGCCCTGGCAGGTGATTTTGGATATTTTAGCCTGAACTTGCTGCTTGACTGCATCGGGCAGTGGTACGTAGGAGAGATCGGTTGCATCCTTCGTACCATCCGACCCGTAAGCCCAGTTCATGAAAGCCACCAGCTTTTGAGCCTTCGTGCAGTCCTGCTGATCCATGTAGAGCAGCAGGTACGTATACCCTGCGATGGGATAGGATTGCTCGCCGGGGCCATCCGTGATGGAAAGGGCCAGTTTATCGCCCAACTCCGTGCCAAAATCTTTCATCGCGGCCTGCGTCGAGTCGGAAGATGGGGCCACATACTGATTGGCCTTATTCTCAACCACGTTGATGACTGCCTTATTCTGGAGGGCATACGCCAATTCCACATAACCGATGGCGCCTTCATTCTGCGAGACCGTCCCATAGACGCCTTCGTTGCCCTTGCCGCCCAGGCCTACCGGCCATTGCACGGATGCAGCATTGCCGACTTTGCTCCTTCCACTCCGGGCTGACTTTGGAAAGGTAGTCGGTGAAGATGAAACGTCGTTCCCGAGCCGTCCGAGCGGTGCACCACGATGATGTCTTGATCGGGCAGCTTGATATCCGGATTCGCTGCCGTTAAGGCCGGATCGTTCCACTTTTTGATCTTGCCTAAGATAAATGTCTGCCACAGAGGTGTAAGGGAATTTAATGGGTGCCGTGATGGCGTTTCCATCCGCATCCTTCAAATTCACCGCAATGGCTTCAGCTCCGGCAACGGTCGGAAACATCTGGATCCCGGGCGCGGCCTTGAACTGGTCATCGTTAAGAATGGCGTCGGAGGCGCCAAAGTCGACGGTCTTCTCCGTGATCTGCTTGATACCGCCGCCCGAGCCGATCGATTGATAATTGAATTTTGCCGACGTATCGACGAATGCATAGTCATAGAACCACTTGCTGTAGAGCGGGAATGGGAACGTTGCGCCTGCGCCATTGATCGTGATCGCGCCTGCTTGGGCTTGCACCGGTGTCGAAACAACCACACTGGATCCCTGGGTCGCCACAGGCGCCCCTGGCGTGGCAACCACCCCGCGCTCGCAGACGTTCCGCAGGCCGATAGCAGTACGCTCATGGTCACGAAACCGAACACTATTACTCGAAACAGCTTGGTCATTCTTTTCTCTCCTTTTTGAGTTTCCTATGGAGGCATGGTATCAAACCGCTTTTAAGAGCAAAGGAAAGGCTGGTTAACGTCCGGTTAACGGCTATCTTCCCCACCGGCATATCAGGATTCGCTGCTTAACGGATTCCCATTCGCTTCGTTCTTCCAGATTACAGACGTGCCTACAGCCTCAACAAAAGAAAGCTGCTCGCCAGTTCCGGATGCGGGCAGCTTTTCCAAACGGAGACTTAGCCGCAGAGTCGATAAGATTCGGCCTCGCGGTCACGCCTAGACAGACCCATCATATGGCCAGACGATCTGATCCCGCGGTGAAATCCTCCGCCATCTTCCCACCCAGGTTTGGCCGTGATAAAAGCATGGAGTAACCATACATAAGGCCCTGCGAACAAAATGCATACGACTGGTATCATCTTAGCCTCCCGGGGAATTGAATCTCATTACTCGTCCAAATAGCCGGTGTAACTTTCTCACTTGTGTCCTTTGCATGGCAGAAGCAATGGCACCACAGTGATTTAAAGAAAACTGCCCGCCAGTTCCGGAGGCGGGCAGCGTCTCCAAAAGGAGACTCAGAAAGGAGAAGAAGACCATCAGGCTTGTTCAATGTTCTCATTGGCAGACACTTCAAAGAACGGCATCGGGGAATTCTCTTCCCAGCCCCATGTATTCAGGTCACTGAGAGCTCGATAAGCCGTCAGATCCAGGTGCAAAGGCGTAACGGAAACATAGCCCTCCGCCAGCGCGCCGATATCTGTTCCGCGCTCCGGCACACCGGTCGGCGCATCCCCTCCGATGAAGTAGAAGGGCAGGCCGCGCGGGTCCTTCCCCTCATCCAGCCGCCCGTGATAAACACGCAGCCCTTGCCGGGTAAGACGGAAGCCGCGTATCTCTTCCTGCTTGACTAGCGGCACGTTCACATTCAGCAGGATCTCGGCTGGCAGACCATTTTCGATCACATGCTGGACGACCTGTCGAGCGGCCCGCGCCGCCGGCCCGAAATCGATCTGGTCCGGCTGGCTGTCCGTCGTTTCCAGCGATACCGCGATGCCCGGCACGTTCGCGATCACTGCTTCCATCGCCGCTGTCACCGTCCCCGAATAGGTCACGTCGTGCCCCAGGTTGGCGCCCACATTGATACCCGACACCACCAGGTCGATCGGCTCCTTGAAGTAGCCCAGCGTCGCCAGCGCCACGCAATCAGACGGAGCGCCATCGCTGCCATAGCCGATGGTGCCATCTGCCAGACGAAACTGCTTCACCCGCAAGGCGCGATCAAATGTCTTCACGTGTCCCCCACCGGACCAGTTGCGGTCCGGTGCCAGGATGCTGACCCGGCCCAGCGTGCGCATTTCCTGCGCCAACGCCAGCAATCCGGGGGCGAGCACCCCATCGTCATTAGTTATAAGAATATGCTTTTCCATTACTCAACATAGTAATGGATGGAGGTTATGGCTGAACTAATAACTGGTTATCGTTGTGTAAAGGATCCGAGACCTCTTCCGTAGTACCCACGATTTCGACCGGAACAAATTACGTGCATTGGGACCTCCTTGTACCAGTTGAACAGCTGGCAGCCGCCAGTCTAAGTTATTCTCCAGAAACGGACAACAGAATCAAAGAGGATCCATCGAGGATCCTCTTTGGTTTGGTATTGCATGGGTGGTTACTCGGCTGCGGGTGCTGCACCAACTTTATGGCCTTTCTTGCTGATCTTGGACACCTGAATCGACTTGCCCTTCACTTCAACTTCCACGACCCGCTTGGATGATTTGATGGGCTTCTTAGCCTTCGGCGTAATGGATCTCAACCAGGACAGGGTGTTCGAACGGGTCCGGCATATCAACGATCATGTCAGGATCCTTGGCGATGACGACGACCTGTTTCTTGATGGGCTTGGGAGCCGGATGGATTGGCTGGGCAATATGGACTGGGCGTTTGATGAGGCCTTGTTCAGCGGCTGGCTGCCCCTTGGACTTCTTAGAGACCGATTGGGCTTCGGGCTTGGCTACAACGTTGTGCCCCAGGGACAAATGGCGGGCGATAGAGTTCTGACGAAGTATGGCATCATGAGCCAACTGCTTGGGTGAACGAACACGTTTGACTTTCGGCTCTGGAGCAACCACATCAATTTCCCGCTTGGAGATGTACCCAGAAACCGGATCCACGTTGATCAATTTTTCTCCTTATGGCTTATGTTTCGACTACGCCAGTCTTGATCACACTTTGCTGGTTGCCTTCCGTTGCCTTCCTAACAAGGCCAGGCAATTTACGTTATACACCCACGAAAAATCGAACCTAATCATCTACTTAGGTTTTTGAAACCACCAACTACCTTAAATTTTTGAGGACTATGCGAAAAAAGCCTTCCTATTGGAAGGCTCAATCATATGCGTCCGGAGTATCGAAATGCTAGTTTTGGACTGTGGATCCTGTAAAAATTATAGCCATGTTTGGTAGCTGGCGAAACTCAAAGCCATGAAAAAGCTCAAAAAACGCGGCGCGTACCCCAAGTCGGCTGCACGCATTGTTAGGCAGCGTTTGGGATTTTGCTATTCTTGTTTAGAACCGCCTACAAATTTTTGTAAAACTGCTGCGACAACGGCAGAGGCAACAACTCCCAAAACTGGCAGCGCAACTGAGAGTATTTTTTTGGGCAACGTAATCTGCTCAGCAAGATGATAAGGGCAATACTCCTGCCCTTCATCTACTTCATTTTCGCAGAACTTTCCATCTGGAAGTATAGCCTTGCAAGTTTTCATAATCAAACTCCTTCAGGAGGTGCAATCTCTTTGGGTTGGAATTCTACGACAATAGTTTTTTGTGGGATGTCGTCCAAGTCATGTACATTTGGCAAAACACCCTGCGAAATAGTCGTAAGGCTTGCACGCCAATTACTCGTTGGCGGTAGCCAATTCACAATTTCTCCCATTTTGTCTTGGAATACTTTTACTTCACTTTCCACTTGTTCAAGCGAAACCCGTAAAGTATCAGGCTCATTCAATTCAGAGTAGGCCATTACGAGACAACGCGATGCTTTGACTATGGCATGAGCTTCTTTCCAAATAGATTTGGCTTTTGACTGGACGTACTTGTGAATATCCCCCTTTAGGCTAAAAAACATACGTAATTTAGTCCGCGGCAACTTATCTATAAAACTGAAGTCGGCAGATTTTATTAACTTGTTGCGCCCGATATTCAGTGTTTGAATCGCGCTAACTAATAATTCGCGTCTTACGTCAGGGTCGGAAGCGACTACGGCTTGCTCGTAAATGTGAATACCACTTTCAACGTCAGCAAGACGGTCATTGACTTGACCTCGTAGAATATCAGTAATTTCTTCGTCAATGGCTTCAAGTCGATGAACAATGTTGGCTAGAGTTTGCTGTGTTGCCAACTGGTTTAGGGAACTGAGCAGCTCGGGCGTGATTTCCTTCAAATTAACACGATCGATGTATCGACCTGTTTTAACATCCCGGATCGTTGTGCTCCAAAGCCCATCATCGATTTTGTCTAAGCTAGCCGAACCTTCTTTTATCCGTTTCAAAACTTCTGGAGCAATAATCGCCTGGTAGGTTTTTCCTTCTGTTAAATTTTTTCGCTACATCGATATAGGCGGGAATTTGACGCAGTATCTGGATCATTTTTTGACGTTTATCTTCGTCAAAAACTATCACGTCTGACTGCGAAGCCGTATACGAAATAATTTCCTCACCTGGCTGGATAATAAGGCTGTCGTTGTTGGACATAGGAATTTATGGACCCTTACGGTCAAAGCCGCCTACTTTTGAGTTACACGGAATTGTCCTGAATAATATCCCATGCGAGGTGCTAATCGTATGTGCAGATTATTTGCTCACCCTCGTTAGAAACAATTCAGTCGAGTTAAGTATACCGTTCCGGAGACTATTGCTGAAGTCCCTCTTCGAACCGACATTTTGACCGCCAACAGAACCCGTGGAAGACTTGCTGGTGCTTCTTTACGTGGTGGTGGATGACTCGAATCAGGCCGAAGGCTGCTGTTATTTGACAGCGCTGCCAGGGGATGCCACCGAAAACCGCCAGCCGGGCAGCTCGCAAGCCGGCGTGGTCGTCGCTGGTGACGAGCTGCAGCCCACCCAGCCCGCGCTGCTTCAGGCTTTCCAGGAAGGCCCGCCAGTGGACTTCATGCTCACTCAACGACACGGACACGCCCAAGATCTCCCGCTTTCCTTCGGGGTTGACGCCCACTGCCACCAGCACCGCCAGATGCCGGACCTGTCCGTCCTCCCGCACCTGCTCGTAATAGGCATCCAGGAACAGGTACGGATATTCGCCCAAAGGTCGTTCCCGCCACTTCGCCAGCTCTTCATCCAGTTGGGCGGCCGCCTGGCTGACCAGGCTGGAGGAGATGTTCACGCCGCACAACTGCTCGGTGATGGCCTGCACCTTGCGAGTGGAGACGCCTTGCACATACATCTCCGCCAGCGCCAGGGTGAGCGCCCGTTCGCTCCGCAGCCCTTTCTCCAGAGCCTGCGGATAGAACCCGCCCTCCGTACCTGCGGCACGGCGAAGCTCCCCCAGGCGGGTCCGCAGGTCTTGGACTTGCCGTAGGCGTAGCCGCCCCGTCGCTCGATCGATGTGTTGGTAAGGTGCTGCTTGCAAATGCTCGCTGCGTTGGCTTTGCCGCATTGAGCACAATGCGGATCAGTTCCGGCACCGCCTGCAAGCTGCGCACGACAATGCTCTTCCGTGTACGGGCTGCCTAACTTGGTATTGAGCCGCCATTTTGCGTCCTAAGGTATTATAGATTACAAACCGTCTAACCTCCTAAATTAATTTAGAACTTTAGGCTGCCAGAAATTAATATGCTTTCGATAATTGTAATTGGTATGAAACCAGAGCCAAGCAGGTAATGCCCATATCAATTCTGCCTTTCACTCGATCATACGGTAAAGAAAGCCTTCCAGTTAGATGGAAGGCCCCTTTACACGGATCCTGGATTGTTTCTCTGGGTCTATACAACAATCACTTGAACGCAAAACGCCTTCATAAAGAAGGCGATGGTTTCTGTCTATTTAGCACGTACTACGCTTTTGAGTTGGTCGCTTCAACTGCCGTTTGCATCATTTGTTTTCAGCCAATAAACGTTCCGATCCGCCTACGCTTTTATAAGTGGTTGCGTCACTTGGTGCCCACCATTTTACGTCTGGCGGGAGGGATGAACGTGCAGTAACAATCTCAGCGTATCCCCTTCTTGGCAAAGGTCAATCCTAGCGTCGTCAATCTCGATGAGGCTGGCTCCGTCGTTTGTACTTCACATGGAGTAGTGCTGCCGCTTTGCGTTTTGTAGCTTCGGGCCTATGATCGTAACGCATAGTTGTGGCGACGTTAGCGTGTCCGCACATCTTAGATACGGTCGAGATATCCACCCCAGCCTCTAGAAGGTGTGAGACGAAGGTCCGGCGTAAATCATGAGGCGAGAACTTTGGGATGCCGGCCTGGCGACCACGTCTGGCAAGCATGTTATATATAGCCTGGTTGCTGATCCTTCGGCGGACCAATTCGCAGGTGGATTCGTGGAAACCTCCATTCGATGAGGTGAACAGAGGGCCTTCCCAGGATCCTCGGGCTCGGATCCAGTCGGCTATAGCCAGGGCGGCTTCATTCACTAGATAGGCTGTCCGTTCCTTGCGTCGTTTACCACTCACCTTCAGTTTGCCGGTCAATGGTTCGTAATCCGTAAGGTTTAGGGAGCTGACCTCGTTTCGTCTCAAGCCGCATGAAGACATCAGGGCGATGATGGCACCATCCCTGACACCCATAGCCCGTGAATCCATCGAACACACATTCATCAACCGGGTGATCTCCTCGTCGGTCAACTCTCGACCAGCGGCCAAGGTCGATCGCTGTATACAGTCGACGTCGATGGCCCGATAATAATTCTCGGCGTCCATTTGACCCAGTCGCCATGCGGTTTTCAATACACCCCTCAAGGCTGATAGTTTCTTGTTGATAGTCACAAACGCAAGGCCCTTTCCGGTGTACGGGCTAACGAATTCGGTCAGCACAGTGCGGATGGCCTGTGTATGTTGAAACCTCAGGGCACCCCATGGACATGTAAGCGGATCTGGGTAGCCGAGGAGATTTGAGATACCTCGTAAATCCATCATGTAGGCGTATCTGGTGCCGGGCGTTTGTCCACTTAAAAACACAACGGCCGGGTTATGTTGCCTGGCCGTTACAACCATTAGTCCGTTCGTCTTATGGACTGTACTTGTCCCTTTCATGGAAAGATCTCCTTTGAACCAACGACAAAGGGTGTCCCCCACCGGACCAGTTGCGGTCCGGCGCCAGGATGCTGACCCGGCCCAGCGTGCGCATTTCCTGCGCCAGCGCCAGCAGTCCGGGGGCGAGCACCCCATCGTCATTAGTTATAAGAATATGCTTTTCCATTAGCAGGAATGTTACTCGTCACCCCTTAATACCCCCTCAACGTCAAGTTAACATCTCGTAAAGAATTCCATCCCTCACTCCCCACGAGCCAGTGCCTTCTTTTCTCTCAACCATTATCGTCTTTCACAACGTACCGAACCATCCTCAGTCATCCATTAACCATTCTATCTCATTCTCTATTCCCCTTCCCCCACCGTAAAATAAAACGCGCTTCCCTTCCCCTCCACGCTCTCCACCCATATTCTCCCCCCGTGCGCCTCAACGATATGCCTGGCGATCGATAGCCCCAGTCCCGTCCCGCTTCCAGTCCGCGATTTATCCACCCGGTAGAATCGCTCGAAGATCCGCGGCACATCGTCCGACGGGATCCCGATGCCCGTGTCGCGCACCGCGAACCTCACTGCCGGCTTTGGTTCTCCATCCCCTGCCGGCTCTGCCGAAAGCACCACCTCTCCTCCCGGCCGCGTGAACTTCACTGCGTTGTGGATCAGGTTCACAAGCACCTGCTCCAGCCTCGCCTGGTCCGCCCGCACAGGAGGTACATCGGCGTTGCATTCCACGCGCAGCCCCACCCCTGCGCGGTCCGCCTGCATCCTCATCCGGGCGCCTGCCGATTGGAGCAGATCGTCCGGCTTCAACTCAGCCAGGTTCAAAGCCACCTGTCCCGATTCGATCCGCGAGAGGTCCAGCAGCTCCTGCGCCATCTGGGTCAGCGCATCCACCTCTGCTACGATCCGGTCCAGGAACCACGGCCCGGCTTCCTCGTCAGATAACGCCCCGCCCTGTAACGTTTCCGTAAGCGCCTTAAGCGAGGCCAGCGGCGTCCGCAGCTCATGTGAAATATTGGAAATGAAGTCGCGCCGTACCGTCTCGAGCTGCCGCACGCGCGTCAGGTCCTGCACCAGCAGCAGGCTTCCGCTCGCATGCCGGTCCGGCATCACGATCAGGTGCAGGAACTGCCGCCGCGCCGAGATCTCCACCAATTCGCTCTGTAGTTCCTGCGTTTGCTGGCACCGCTGCCATGCATCCACCAGTTGATGGTAGCGCACCACCTCCGTCACGCTCCGGCCCATCGGGTTCGGGCTGCCAAAAAGACGCCGCGCGGCCGGGTTCGCAAATTGCACCCGGCCCTCCGCGTCGGCGATCAATACACCGTCCGTCATCTGATCCAGCACCGCAGCCAGCCGGTCATGCTCGTCGTTCAGACTCGAAAGCTGCCGGTTGAAATCCGAGAGCAGCGTACTGACCGCAAGTGACACATCCTCAAGTGCCCTCGTTCCAGCCCCCGAGCGCGTCCCCGCATTCTCCCGCAGTTCCCGGGCGTACACTTGCAGTCTGCGGCGCAGGTCTACATAACGCCAGGCAAACCAGCCTGCCGCCAGTGCCAGCACCACGACGCCGGCGATCAACACGGTATCCATCAAGATCCCCTAACCCTCAAACCGGTATCCCCCGCCTCGTACCGTCACGATCCGCGATGGCTTCGACGCGTCCGCCTCGATCTTCTGCCTGAGCCACCTAACGTGCACGTCCACCGTTCGGCTGTCGCCCACATAGTCCCAGCCCCAGACGCGCTCCAGGATGAACTCGCGCGAGAGCATCTTCCCCTGGTGTTGTGCCAGGAAGAGCAGCAGCTCGTATTCCTTGGGTTTGAGCTGGATGATTCCCTCCGTCCAGCGTTACCTCGCGCCGCGTCTGGTCGATAAGCAGGCCTCCGAACGTCAGTTTCTCATGCGGCGCTGCCGCCTGCGCGTTGGTCATCTCTTCGCGGATCAGCCGCGTCCGCCGCAGTTGCGCTTTGACCCGCGCCAGCAGCTCCCGCATCGAGAACGGCTTGGTCATGTAGTCGTCTGCGCCCACCTCCAGTCCCACCACCCGGTCGATCTCCTCATCCCGCGCCGTCAGCATCAGGATTGCCGTCGTCATCTCTTTCCGGAGCACCCGCGCCACCTCGAACCCGTCCAGTTCCGGCAGCATCAGGTCCAGCACCACCAGGTCCGGCTTCATCCGGCGGGCTGCTTCCAACGCCGTGCGCCCGTCACCCACGCTCTCCACCGCATAACCGTCCTTTTTCAGGTTATAGGCAAGTGTTTCCCGCAGCGATAGTTCATCTTCGACGACCAGGATTTTCTCAGCCATGTCTTTTCACCTGCTGTAGCAATGCTCCGCCTCGCGTATTGTCCTCGTCAAATTTACTGACGATTATATCCGTTCAAAAATGAGAACTTGCTTTGAATCCGGCAGTCGTAACCATCCCATAACGCCCTTCCCCACTCCTCGTTATATCAGGTGAAGTCTCCTAGTGCAGAGCCGGTTTTTAGAATCAGGCTCAGCGCCGAGGACTTCATTAACAAAACGAGCGTCCCGCAGGTGCTTACTTGCGGGACGCTATTTATATTGGTTCCTGGGCTGCCTGCGTCGTTCCAGGCCGCCCGTTTCTTGATTTAGTACTCAGGCATCGGCGGGGGAGCCGGCTTTTCCTTCTCAGGCATATCGGTGATCAGCACGTCCGTCGTCAGCATCATGGCCGCGATGGACGCTGCGTTCTCCAGCGCGCCGCGCACGACCTTCACCGGGTCGATGACGCCGGCTGCGATCATGTCGGTGTACTCGCCCGTCAGGACGTTGTAGCCGATGTTCTTGTTCTTCTTGTCAATGGCTGTGCGTCGCACGGTGTCGATGATGACGGAGCCGTCCTGCCCGGCATTGGAGGCCAGCCGGCGGATCGGTGCTTCGAGCGCCTTCTTCACAATATTGACGCCCACGCGGATCTCTTCGTCCTCGTCGCTGCCCTTCAGCATCTTGTCCAGCTTGCCCATGGCATTGATGAGTGAGATCTCGCCGCCTGGGACGATGCCTTCCTCGACAGCCGCGCGGGCTGCCGAGAGTGCGTCTTCCACGCGGTGCTTCTTTTCCTTCATCTCGGTCTCGGTCGCTGCGCCCACGCGGATGATCGCGACGCCGCCGCTCAACTTGGCAAGGCGTTCCTGCAGCTTTTCCTTGTCGTAGTCGCTCGTGCTCTTGTCGATCTCGGCGCGGATTTCCTTGATGCGGGCTTCAATGGCTGACTTGGCGCCCTTGCCGCCGATGATCGTGGTGTTCTCTTTGTCGGAGACAACCTTCTCAGCGCGCCCCAGATCCTGGATCGTCGCGGTCTCGAGCTTCCGCCCGGTCTCTTCAGCGATCACGGTGCCGCCGGTCAGGATGGCGATGTCCTGCAGCATTGCCTTGCGGCGGTCGCCAAAGCCCGGGGCCTTGACTGCCGTCACGTTGAGCATGCCGCGCAGTTTGTTCAGCACTAGGGTCGCGAGCGCCTCACCGTCGATATCCTCGGCGATGATGACCAGCTCGCGCTTCCCGACCTGCACGAGTTTCTCCAGCAGCGGGACGATATCCTGCGCAGCCGAGATCTTCTTCTCGTTGATAAGCACGTACGGCATCTGCGATCACGGCTTCCATCTTGTCGGCGCTGGTGATGAAGTAGGCCGAAAGATAACCGCGGTCGAACTGCATGCCTTCCACGAACTCGGTCTCGTCCGCCATGGACTTGGACTCTTCAACGGTGATGACGCCATCTTTTCCAACTTTGTCCATCACGTCGGCGATCAGCCCGCCGATGTTCTCATCGGCAGCAGAGTTGGTCGCCACCGAGGCGATCTCTTCTTTGGTGTCGATCTTCACCGACATCTTGCGGAGTTCTTCGACGACCGTGGCGGTCGCCATTTCGATGCCGTGCTTGATCAGCATCGGGTTGTAACCGGCCTCGAGCGCCTTCAGGCCTTCGTTGACGATTGCATGCGCCAGGATGGTCGAGGTGGTCGTGCCGTCGCCGGCGATGTCGTTGGTCTTGGTCGCGGCCTCTTTGAGAAGCTGCGCGCCCATGTTCTCGAACGGGTCGTCGAGTTCAACTTCCTTCGCCACCGAAACGCCGTCATGCGTGATGGTCGGGGAGCCGAACTTGCGGTCGATTGCAACGTTGCGCCCTTTCGGGCCGAGGGTCGCGCCGACCGCGTTGGCAACGACGTTCATGCCATTCTTAAGCTTGCGGCGTGCCTCTTCGGAAAAAACGAGTTGTTTTGCAGCCATGATTTAATACCTCCAGATTAACTTTCCACGATCGCCAAAATGTCGCTCTCGCGCATGATGAGAAGCTTCTTCCCATCCATTTTGACTTCCGTGCCGGAATATTTCGCGAAGAGCACCTTGTCCCCGACCTTAAGATCCATCGGAATGCGCACGCCTTTGTCGTCGCGGTCGCCGGGACCGGCTGCCATCACGTGACCTTCCTGCGGCTTTTCCTTCGCCGTTTCGGGCAGGATGATGCCGCCGGCCGTCATCTCTTCCTGCTCGATCGGCTCGATGATTACGCGGCCGCCCAAGGGTTTGAGCTTGAGTTTACTTGCCATATTGAGACCTCCTGATTTGGGTTGTTTGTGTAATTACCACGGGATTAGCACTCAATCGTTCTGAGTGCTAACGTATGATACCGAATTCACAAGGTTACGTCAAGGGGGGATTGCAATACTCTTACGTGCTTCTGATAGTACCACACCCGCCATCACATTTATCCACAGCCCATCCAGATTCTCGATTTTTCCTCCCCTTTCCTGTGGATAAATTCTGATAACTCCCCTCCAATTAGGAGTATTAGTTGTATTTTGTATTGTAGTGGCGACTTCGCGGAGCACCCCTCTGGGGTCAGTCGCTCTTCGCACTCAATCTCGTAGTGGCAACTTCGCGCCGCACCCCTCCGGCGTCAATCGCTCTTCGCCCTTTGTTCTTGACCTCCATCAAAAGATCAATTCCCGACCTGGCCTTGCCCCTGTAGGGGCGTAGCGGTGCTACGCCCTCTCCGCCGTTAGGCGGAGCTCCCACGGATTCCCGCCGCGCGCTACCTTGCCCGGTGAGCCTGCCCCTCCTCGCCTCCATTACCATGGTCCGTCGCACTTCACAGCCCCGCGTCGCCTCCCAAACGGATAAAGCCCTCAGACCGGAATCCTCTCCCCAGGGTTGGTGCGACGGACTGGATGCAACGGACGGGGCCGGAATGTCGAAGCCACCCTGCTCATCCCTGAGGCGTGCAATCCACATACAGCCTCCCCCCGACTCACGAACTCCACCAACCTGACCATAATGTCAGAGCCAAAAACAGGCTTTTGTGAAAGTTTTCAGCTAGTGCGCTCATGGTTGAAGTATTCAGACAAATTCTGTATAATTTGTCTAAGCAAATCGTTTATCAAAGCGTAAGAGGTGCATATGGATACGATCCGAGTTTCGGCGAACTCCCGCACCTCTGCTGTAGCGGGGGCGATCGCGGGTATAGTTCGCGAGTACAAACATGCTGAAGTCCAAGCCATCGGAGCCGGAGCCGTAAACCAGGCAGTTAAAGCGCTGGTGCTGGCAACGGGTTATCTTCATGGCGACGGGATCGAGGTGGCCTTCGTGCCTGAGTTTGTAGAGGTACAGATCGAAGACCAGGTACGCACGGCAGTCAAGCTGGTGGTCGAACCGCGCTGCGCCAGTGAAGAGCAGCCTGCAGCCAGTGCGAGCACAGAAGAGTAAGACCCGGCCTCCTCAGATCTAGACACTAGCGCAAACGCGGGGATGTGATCCGCTGAGAGCAAAAGAGGGGATGATAAGTTGCGCCCTCTTCCTCCCTTCCTCGTAGGGGCGTTATCCCGGCTAATGACGGGACAGCGCCGCTGCGCCCTATGCTCCCACCGATCCCGCCATAGTCCGTCGCACCTGTATAGCCCCGCGTCTCCTTCCAAACGGATAAAGCTCTCAGACTGGAATCCTCTCCCTAGGGCTGGTGCGACGGACTGGATGCAACGGACGCAGCGCGGAATGCCGAAGTCACCCCGACTCACGAACTCCACCAACCTGACTATAATGAGTGAACTCAAGCTAGGGAATTAGCAATGACTGAATTCACTCCGCATGATTTCGTAACCAAATGGCAGCGTGTTAAGGGTCGCGAACGGCAGATCTACCAGGAGCACTTCATGGATCTCTGCCGGCTCATCGGCCACCAAACGCCGAACGACGAAGACCCCTCCGGCACACACTTTGCCTTTGAAATGGGCGCGGCCAAGACCAGCGGCGGACAGGGCTGGGCCGACGTTGCCAAGATCGGCTATTTCGGTTGGGAGTACAAGGGCAAGGATGCCGACCTGGATAAAGCCTATGCCCAGTTGCTCCTTTATCGGGACTCGCTCCAAAACCCTCCGCTCCTGATCGTATCCGACATCAACAATATCGTTATCCGCACCAATTTCACCAACCTCCCAACCAGGACGATCAGCCTCACCCTGGATGACCTGCTCAAGCCCGAATGCATCCAGATACTCAAGACCGCCTTCACCGAGCCGGAAAAGTTCAAGCCTCAGGAGACGGTTGAAAGCGTTACCCAGGCCGCGGCCATGCAGTTCTCGCTGCTTGCCGCGAACCTGCGCAAGTACGGCCATCAGCCGCAGGAAATTGCCCATTTCCTGATCCGTTTGCTGTTCTGCCTGTTCGCCGAAGATATCGGCCTGCTTCCTGAAAACTTATTCCCCCGCCTGCTCCAGCAGACCCGCCACAATTCCAAGGACTTCTCCGAAGTCCTGCGGCAGTTGTTCCGCGCCATGAATAACGGCGGCTACTTTGGCTCCGACAAGATCCTGTATTTCAACGGCGGCCTGTTCGACAACGAGAACGTCCTGCCGCTCGATGCGGCGGATATGGACATCATCGCAGACATCGACGCGCTGGATTGGGCCGCCATCAAGCCGTCCATCTTCGGCACGCTGTTCGAGCGTGGGCTCGACCCGGGCAAGCGTTCGCAGCTCGGCGCGCATTACACCAGCGAAGAAGACATACTGCTGATCGTCGAGCCGGTGCTGATGCAGCCTTTGCGCCGTGAATGGGAGAGCGTGAAGGATGAAGTCAGAAAGCTAAAGGCCCAGGAGCCGGCGGAAGTCAAGGGCAAGAAGACGCCCACCATACAAAAAAAGATATTACAGAAGAAGATGCAGGATATCTTGCTGGCCTTTGCCGACAAGATCGCCGCCACAACCGTTCTCGATCCGGCTTGCGGCAGCGGCAACTTCCTGTACGTGGCCCTGCGCCTGCTGTTGGACTTGCAAAACGAAGTATTCAGTTTCTCGGATGAGATGGGCGTGGGCAGGCCCTATATTACGGTCACGTCTTCACAGCTTTATGGCATCGAGATCAACGAGTACGCCCACGAACTGGCGCAGATGACGATCCAGATCGGCTACATCCAATGGCTGAGAGATAACGGCTATGGCTTGCCCAGTGAGCCGATCCTCAAGCCCGCCAAGAGGATCATGCACATGGACGCCATCCTGGCCTACGATGAAGAATGGCAAGCCCATCGAGCCGGAATGGCCTGCCGCTGATGTCATCATAGGCAATCCGCCGTTCCTAGGAAGTGTCAAGACAATGCGATCGAACTCGGGGAGAGATATGTTGGTGCATTTGCAGACTCTACGCGAGACGGGTGCCGCCTAAGAGCGATTTGGTTTGTTATTGGTTTGAGAAGGCACGACGGCCATCGAAGAAGAACAGGGCGAGTGCGGTGCTGGTCTCATAGCGACGCAATCAATTCGAAATGGCGCGAATCGAACCGTTCTGGACCGAATAAAGCATACTGGGGATATTTTCTCGGCATACGGCAGACCGCGAATGGATCCTTGATGGCGCGGCCGTCAAGTCTCAATGATCGGCTTCGATGATGGCAATTCGGAGCAAATTCCTGCTCACTTGATGAGCGTCCAGTGCTATCAATCAACCCCGATCTGTCTTCATTGGCCAACATCGTAGAAGCGCAATCTCTCTTGGAAAATGCTGGCATTTGCTTCCTGGGCACCAAAAAAGCTGGGCCGTTTGATATAGACGAAGCACTGGCAGCTGAGATGCTCTCTGATGCGAGCAATCCAAACGGCCGGCCTAATTCGGATGTCGTTAAGCCTTGGATAAATGGCAAGCGATCTAGTGGGTCGCCGATCGGGGCATGTGGATTATTGATTTCGGCGATATGGACGCCATGAAGATGCGGCGCAATACGAGGCACCTTTTGAATACGTGAAGCAGGAATGTCAAACCCATACGAGATCAGGAACGAGATCAGGCGATAAAGGACAACTGGTGGCTATTTGAGCGACAACGACCGGCGATGAGAGAGCAATTGGAAGCTGGCACGATACATAGTCACGCCACGAGTTGCAAAACACCGAATATTTATCTGGGTGTCAAAGGCAACTGCTTCCTGACAGCACGAATTCACGTGTTTGCCCGCGATGATGATTATTTCTTTGGCGTTTTCCACTCTAAGTCTACACGAAGTTTGGTCGCTGAGCAACTGGCGCTCATGCTTGGAGCAACGATCCCACGTTATACATCATACGACGACTTTTCGAGACCTTCCCATTCCCATGGCCGCCGGGCAAAGAGCCCAAGCGCGACCCGCGCGTCAAGGCAATCGCCCAGGCCGCGAAGGAATTGGTTGAGCAGCGGGATCGGTGGCTGAATGCCGAAGGTCTCACCGAAGCCGAGAAGAAGAAGCGCACGCTCACGAACCTGTATAACGCCCGCCCCACCTGGCTCGATCTGGCCCACAAGCGGCTCGATGAAGCCGTCTTCGCGGCCTATGGCTGGAAGTCCGATCTGAGCGATGAAGAGATCCTGGAGAAGCTGCTGGCGTTGAACTTGGAACGCGCGGCGAAGCAATAAGATCAGCCGGCTTGTATATGAGCTGCCGTAGGGAGATTGACGGAGGAAGAAATGAGAGTGGTAGTGGAGAAGTGATACCCTACCCCAGCACTCACCGCTGCGCGAGAGAGCTGCACAAGGATGGCGCAGCAAGGCTTCCCATTGACTGAAAGGAATAGAAATGAGTAATTGGCAGGAATACGACATTCAAAAGAAGATCCAGATCATCCTGGCCGATGTTCAATACAACAAGCCGGAACATCATTTCCGCCGGCCATTTCTCAGCGCTTATCAACTGGCAATTGAATTTGTCAATCGCTACCCGGAAGAGGCAAAACGGCTGGCTCTCCAAATCGGCGCCGAGGGCATAGGGGAACGCCTGAGCCTTGCGCAATTCCTGGCGGAAGGGTTGTCACAGCATATACATAGCGGCGAGATCACGAACATTGAAGCGGGGTTCTTGTCCAATCTTCACCTTAGCGATATTACGTTTGATAATAATGGAGAACCGATAAAGACGTCCCTCGCCAATGCAGCATTTGACCTTTCCATGTTTCGGCTCAAAGCATGATTTGGTAACCCCCTCCATGCCCGCCTCACCCCGGCCTGGGATGCTGGCGCTGCATAAGCAAAGTCCGCGCACGCCACAGGAGAAGGAATCCCTGAGCCGGGAGACTGAGGCGACGGACGGTCAGATCGACCGGCTGGTGTATGAGCTGTATGGGCTCGCGGAAGAAGAGATCAAGATTGTGGAGGGCAAGTGACTCAGAACGCCCCACCCCCATCCCTCCCCAAATTGACTCAATTTGGCTGAACCAAATTGAGTCAAAATGGGGAGGTGCCCGAAGGGCGGGAGGGGCTGCTCGGCAAGGCGGGATGGCCTGCATGGACGGGCTGCATGGCGAAGCTGCCCATACTACGAGATGATAGCTACACCACTGCTTGAATAGCGAGAACAAATGCGCCTCAAACGATCCCATCCGAAGATGATGCACCGCGCGGGCGAGCTTAGGAAAGAAACCACCCCTGCCGAGCGCAAGTTGTGGACCTATCTGCGCGGCAACAAACTGAGTGGAGTCAGCTTCAGGCGCCAACACGCTATCGGCCAATATGTGGTGGACTTTTGCTCACCCCGGCGAAAACTGGTTATCGAACTGGACGGCAGCCCGCATCTTGACTCCAGGGAGGCCGATGCAGACCGCACAACGTACCTGGAGTTCTTGGGCTACCGAGTTCCTGCGTTTCTGGAATAGTCAGGTGATAAACGATATGGAAGGCGTATTACGGGCCATTGCGCAGGCTTTGGAACCTAAAGACGGCATTGCAGCATGTCGTAATAAGCGCACACCGCCGGAGCAGGAATTTTGAGCCTGAAAGCGTTTCGATTTCAGGGTTCATTGGAGAGGCACATAACCGTGATCGGGGCAGATCGGAACGCATGCCCATTGGTCGGATTGAACTGACGACCGTGACGGAGCGGAAGGCAAATCAATAGGCCATCCGGAAATCCATTCAGAGCATAAGTTCCAGTACAAAGGCCGGCGGACGCCCCATCCGTTATCCATCCCTCACCATGTTCCTCATGGGCTATCCCTGCGCCCGGCCGAGCATCGGTGCGCTTCCGCGAGCGGAGGGTGGTAGGGTGGGGCTGCCATCGAGAGCAGCGCTTCCGAATGACTTTCCTGCTTTCATTTGGAGTATGATCTGCTAGTAGGGAGGCTTACGGAGGAAGGGCCACGCACTGAAGTGGGGAAGTGAAGAATGCCCATCCGGGCCTCCCTCCGCTCCCGGAGGGTGCCTGGGACCGTTACTGTACGCCCGACATTTGAATAGAAAGAGAAGGCCCGCCGAGAGGCGCTCCGCACGCACCGACTTTGGCGTGCTATTTGGCGTACCTTTTGGGGATAATGGTCACTTTGCCTGGGACCCGCGCGGCACTCTAATGGATCGTGTGCATCGTTCGTGATCATTGCTGACCGGGGAGGTCAAAAATGCATCGCTGCCTTTATTGCGGGGGGACACCGTCGATGCCCGATATGCTTCGTTGTAATGTCTGCTATGGAGTCGGCACCGTACTGAGCCTAGTGCCGAACAATCCGTGGCTGGACTTTCATGCAGCGACGGCGACCAACAAACTGTTCTACACAAATTATTATGAGCATATTTGCCCGCAATGCCATGGGAGCGGCGGGTTGTTGTGTAATAGTTGGTTTCATAACTAACAGCACTCGAAGCAGAGTCCGCTGCGACTTCACGCGTCGGACTGCCCGGTTCTCAGACAGGAGGCAATCGACGCACTCAATCAGAACTACCGGGTCGGATTACGGGTTCGCCTTAGGTCGGGTTCCATGCCTCCCGGCTGACGGAGGGGCCTTCCCAGCGCTGTTGGCAAACGATTGCAAGCAACATAGGAAAGGGGATTCTCATGACCACACGCGCAATTGAAGAATTAGAGGATGTATATCCTGATGTCATTGCTCAAATGGGTGAGAAATTCGACTCGCATGAGTTCTTACTTAAGCTGGCCCAGGGACACCAGCGACTTTACGCCCGGGCGGTCGGTGAATACTCCTCGGACGACAAACCGTTCAGGACTGTCCAGGGGCTGCTTATAAAGGGGCTGCTGAACTTTCCGAGTCTTGTGAAGCGCACGGGGGTGCGTCTCAGTAAAGACCTGTTCCAGCAGGACGACCCTGCCATTACGTGGATGAAATTGAAAGAATAGCAAGGTTCCATCGGGATCTCCGCGGAAGCAAGTCTCACCGGAGGATCGGTTCGGAGAGAGTTGGGACGATGATAGGAGCATAGAGTATGCAGGTTTATGTGAACTATCCCTATCCACATATCACAATTCACACAAACGATAAGTGTCACCAGGTACGTGTGCACCAAAAGGAAGAGCAGCGCTGCTTTGTCGTTCGCCCGGGAAATGTAGAGGCGGTTGTGGGGGAATTGGTAAGCGAGAGATTTGTTTTCAGGTCTGACCGGGATTTCAACGATCTGTGGCTCGATATTTCTCTGGACACATCCGAGCAGGATCTTGAATTCGTTCACAGGGTGCTGACCCTGATGGGCGAGCGCTATGAACGATTGAGCAGGGCCCCCATAAGCATGCATTGTGCATGAATGGATTGGAATCTTGATGATTCCGGGACGGGATTGTTATGGCCGCGGTATACCGAATTTATGAGCGCACAGGCCACGGGGCGAGGGTGGTGGCGGAAGTACGGGATGGCGAGGTGACCGGGGAGTCGTCTGCCTCGATTCGCAATCTCTTGGAGGCCTATGGCTTCCCGGATGTTCCTATTGAGGAGGTCATCGACCGCTTCCTGCTCGCGAGCCGTGAGGCGAGCCCCGGCATGGGGGCGGCGCTTGTTCTCTCGCTGGACTAGCGCCGAATTCCTTGCTCAGGGCATCACCCTAACGATTTAGGCTCATTCATCGTTAGGCATACAGAACGAAGCGGGAACGGTTATCGACGATATCGTAAGCCCGATCCCGATAAGGCTTCCAAATGGCGTCACGCAAGCTTCCAGGCCAGGTTACAGGAGTCGGCTTGATGACGCGGTAAGGTGTGGGATGAGCAGGACGGAAATACTGACTGCAACAGCAGACTTCTTGGTAGCCGATCATGAGTACATAACCTTGATCCGAAAGGCATTGGTTCGATATGGCGAGCCGCCGCCAACGGTTACAGCACAACAGTTGGAACGGATCGAAGCCGCAAAGCGCAAGCGCGCCGAACTGGAAGAAAAGATGTACACAATTTGGGCCAGCAATGGCATTGCGTGAAGCATTTGTAAGCACACGACAGATCGCTAGCGTCTGTATGTAAACTTACGGGAGCCCTCCACTTCGTGCGAGCACCGGGAGGGGGCGTCTCGGAGCGATGTCAAGTGGCATTTTGCCTACACAGCCTAGCCTTCCAACCCGCCAACCAAATCTAAGCAAAATGCCGCTTGCAGCGGCATTTTTGTATGTTACTAAGGCTGAGGGCCATGGACATCGGTCCCCTTCAGGGGATATCGATTCCCCTTTAGGGGACACTCGAGTAGTGCAATAGGCGCCGCATGTTCAGCGATGCTCGGAACGGCCGCAATTCCCCGAAGCCGATCAGCCGGCCACAGCCGCAGGCAGTGGCTTTAGCAGCCGATACAAGTCGGCCTCCACCTGCGCGGGCGCCATCTCCAGCGAGTATCCCCATTCTCCGAGAAGAAAAGCATGCGCCCTCTTTAGTATGGATTTATCGTCGAAGTTTAGCGACTTCTCTTGTTCAAGCGTGGTGAGGTCACGGATCAGCTGGCAAATAGCCTTGGCCGTTCCGCCGTCCATTTTTATGTGCAACTGCAACTTTCGTTCGCGCCGGTCAGTTGGCAGAGCGCCGGCTGGGCCGCACAGGATCGCGAACAGCTTCTTGAAGGCCCGCGCAGATGTGGGCCATCGCAAGCGGGTCGCAAGCCTGCTGTCTGCGGGAACCCAAACGCTAAAGTCCTGGATCTTCACCTCATAGTAGAGCTGGTTCTCTCCCCCTACCGCTCGCTCCTCTAGGCCGATGATTTGGCCAAGTCCATAACTCCAATGAACGACGGTATCACCTACCTGGAAATCCATTAGCGCCTCCTTGCTCGATGGGGCTGGCAAACAAAAAAGCCAATCCCACGGAAGGATTGGCAGTCTCGGCTTACGGTCCTTGAATAAGTAAGAGTATTATACCATCAATACAGCGGCAGGCCGGCAGGATGCAGCCTTATACTTTGAATTGCTCCACTGAACAAGAAATCTCGCCTCTCGGCGGCACTTTGTGAAGCGAGTCTGGGGCCAATGGATATCGGTCCCCTTCAGGGGAAGCATCCTCTAAGTCGCCGCACTCTTGCCGCAGTCAAGGCGCAACCTTTCTTGCGTTGCCTAGCTCAATGCGTAGCCCTTGAGCCCCTTCGTGGCTCATGCCCGGTTAGCGGGTGATCCTTAGAGCTCTATATTCGGTCGTACCGGAGGAAGAACTGGGATATGGATGAGCCATCTCCCGCCACCGCATGATCCTGCACGTACTGATGGGTAAGCTGGAATGCCTTGAGATCCCTGATCCCCTTGCCATCTGGCAGAAGCGTCTTCACAGTCGAGGGGTCGTCGAATGCGATTTCGCGCTGCACTTGGGTAATGTACAGGAAATCCAGCCTTTCTGCCCGCAGTAGAAGCTGGAGTACAGTTGGGCCGGTTGCCATCACGATGACGTGAGCACTCAATTTCTCACCCAAATAGTCGATCATCTCCTTCCCGTCCACCCCTGTCTCGCCGCTGCCGAACACGGCTGCTCCGGAAGCGGTTAGGGCCTTGGCCCCATCGGAATGTGCCATGCGATCCGTGGTAAAGATCACGATCCTGCGGCTGCCTCCGAGCAGTTGCTCTGGGATCTCGAAGTCCAAATGACGTGTCACGATAGCTAGGTCCGGGCTCCTTTTCGCGAATCCCGTGCGAAGTCGCCACGCACCGAGTTCTTCAAATTCTCCTCCCTTTTCAAATTGAAACAGGATGTCTTGAGGGTGGCTGCCGGGAGTCGATACGCTCTTGAGATAATCCCCTCCGCTGATCAGGACATCTGCCTGGGCCATCAACTCCTGCGAGAGCCTCCAGTCAGATGCATTTCTGGTTTCGGGCGGAACGTGAAAATGATTGTCTTGATCGGCTTTGGCGATCACTTCATTCCTGTCGGTCAGATACGTGGTGAGTACCAGGGTCCTGCCCTTCTGCACGGACATCCCGGCCAATCCCTGGCCGAGATACAGGCCCTCGAGCGGCATCTGTTTCTTCTCTGGCAGGATCTCTGTGACGATCTTGGAATTTGGCGTTTGGGCTGTCATGGAATTGGATGCTCCTGTGAGCCGCATTCAAATCTTAACCCTCTGATTTCCGCGTTCGCTTTCGCATCTTCTGCAGCGTAACCTTGAGATATCGTTGGGCTTTGCCGGATTCTCCGCTATATTGCTTATCCTTCATCGCCTTCCATCAACTCACTGCGACAAGGGCATCACCCTAACGATTTAGGCTCATTCACCGTTAGGCATAAAGAACGAAGCGGGAAAGGTTATCGACGGCATCTTGAGCCCGGTACGTCTTCCAAATGGCGTCGCGGAAGCTTCCAGGTCGAGTTACAAGAGTTGAGCTTGATGACGCGGTAAGGTGTAGGATGAGCAGGACAGAAATACTGGCTGTAACAGCGGACTTCCTGGTGGCCGATCATGAGTACATAACCTTGATCCGAAAGGCATTAGTTCGGTATGGCGAGCCGCCGCCAACGATTACAGCACAACAGTTGGAGTTGATCGAAGCGGCAAAGCGCAAGCGGGCCGACTTGGAAGAAAAGATGTACACAATTTGGGCCAGCAATGGCATTGCATGAAGCATTTGTAACCACACGACGGATTGCTGGAGTTTGTATGCAAATTTATGGGAGCCCCCCGCCTCCGACCTCCGTGCGAGCGCCTGGGAGAGGGCGTGTCCAAAGCGAATCCCTATGGTCTCGTTTTAGATCGTTTACTGAGCACCCATTGCACCGAAGGGCTTATTGCCTTATCAGTGCGATGAATGCAGCCAAGCCAGCAGCAGGGCCGGCGCATCCCCTCTTTCAGCTCCGAGCATACCCGTTCAACGTGTTCTTTTCGCGTCTCTGGTTTCTTCACCGATTCCACCCAACAGATCCACTCGTTGCGCCAAGCGGCGTAATATCTTCCCACAGCGCCAGCGCCGCCTTGTCGGCAGCCAGGGCTTTCCTCAGATCCGCGGGCATCTTGTGCACCGTACCATCAGAAATTGTTTTATTGCTCATATGATTACCTGTAAATTTGTGTGATTTATTTGTCTCCACGACGAGGTCGTAGTCCGTCGCACCTGATAGCCCCGCGTCGCCTCCCAAAACGGATAAGAGCTTCTCAGACGCGGAATCCCTCTCCCAAGGGTTGGTGCGACGGACGGTTGGCAGCATTCCCCGCCGGAGGCCATCGTAGGGGCAGGGGACTTTACAGGCCCGCGTAGCCTTACAAACGATTAACGCTTCTTCAGATTTCACCAGAATCATCTCCCTAGGGTTGGTGCGACGGACTGGATGCGACGGACGGTTGGCAAAATGCCGACGGCACCCTGCTCATCCCTGACCCCGTAGTCCGTCGCATGCATCCTCGTTAGGAAGATTTACGGCTCGCGTACCTCAAACGGATAAAACTCTCACACCGGCATCCTCTCCTAGGGTTGGTGCGACGGACTGGATGCGACCGACGGTTGGCAGAATGCCGCAGGGCAGTGCGAACCGTTTTTGGCAACGCTGAACGCTGAACGCCGTCAGCTCCTTCACGGCGTCCCCGTCGGCTCCACGAACGGCGTCGATGTCGGGAACGGCGTCGACGTAAAAGCCGCCTCCGGCGTCGGCGCCGCAGACGTCGGCCCTCCCGGCGACGTGATCACCTCGCTCGGCGAGCATTCCAACTGCGCCGCCGTGATGTTCGACGTGATATCCGGCCGGTCCTTCTCGTATCCGCTCGCCCGGACCAGCGAGATCACCCGCGCCGCTTCCGGGCAGTAAGTCTTGTCGCGCGGGCCAAGCGCCGCCAGCACCGAGAAGTACACCTGGTAATAATCCACCGAGCCCAGTGTCAGCGGCAGCGCCGCCACCGTCACCGCAGGGTCCTGTTCGTCGCAGGCGTCCAGTCCGCGGCCCTTGCACGAGTCCTCTCCCGCGCAGCCGTTGACGGCGCATGCCAGCGCCGGGATCGAGCCTTCATAGTTTCGTGACTTGAAGTAGATGATCCCGAGTTGCCCGTAGAAATCCGGGTTGCCCGGCTGGAAGACCAGCGCCTTCTGCACGTTGCGCGCCGCAATGAAGTACTCGCCCTCCTGTGAATACGTCTTCGCGATCGACAGGTAAGGCACCGGGTCTTTCACCTGCAGTTCCGCATTGATGCTGGCGGCCTTCGCAAAGTACGTCAGCGAGCTGTCGAATAGCTGCTTCTGGTTCTCTTCGTTCGGGCTCTTGAAGCCCAGCGTGCGGTAGTTCGCGCCGGCTCGCAGGTACAGGAACGTCAGCTTCGGCGTGATCGCGATCGCCTTGTCATATTCCTGGATCGCCAGGTTATATTCGCCGCCCGATTCCAGCAAGTACGCATACACCCGGTGCACGTCCATCAGCGACGGGTCCGCATCCACCGCCTGCTTGATGTACTGCTCCGCCTGCGTCCATTTCTGCTCGTCTACCAGGATCTCGGCGTAGTACGCCACCGCCCGCGTGTTGGTCGGGTCCAGTTGCAGCGCCCGCACCGCTTCCTGGTCCGCCTGCGCCAGGTTCTGCTGCACATGGTCGTCGTTGAATAGCGAAGGGTCCGCGTTCCAGTCCAGCGTGAACGCCAGTACGGCGTGCGCGGTGCTGTCTTCGGACGCCAGCTCTGTGGCTTTCTTCGCGGATTTTAGCGCCTCTTCCAGGCGTGCGATCCGCTCGGCATCCGTCGTCAGCAGTGAGGACGAATACGTTTGGATGCGGGCCAGCTCGGCCCAGGCCTTGGAATTTTTCGGGTCCACCCGCACGGCCTCTTGATAGGCCGCGATGGATTTATCGATGCTGCCCGCGGTGAACTGTGCATCCCCTTCCATCTCGTACGATGTGGATGTACGCGTCGGCGCGGGGGGCGGTTCGAACGGCGACTTGATCAGCCCTCCCCGCAACTGCAGGATCAGCCAGATCCCGCCCAGCGCCAGGATCACACAGAAGAACATGCGATACAGGTTGGATTCCGGCCGCCGGGTGAAGAGCGGGCGGCGTGGCGTTAAGTTCATGGCGTGGGGGTTTCCAGCGGCTCGGCCGTATCGACAGGCGTTTCAACAGCCAGTGTGGCTTCGGGCGTTCCCACTGCGAGCGTCCCCACCGCGGTGTCCCGTCACCAATGGCGCTCGGGTCGCGGTGCCCGCCGCAAGGTCCTGCTGGCACACGTTGATGGCCTCATTCACGCTCGCGACCGCGGTCTCGTCCTGTGGGATGCGCGCTTGCACCAGTTGCGATACCTGCAAGGTCTCGCCGCACCGCCCCGCCTTGGCAAGTGCGAGTGCATACGTGAAGTAGATCTCCGCGATCCGCGCCGCGCCCGGCACCAGCTCGATCGCCTCCACCTTATGCCCATCGTCCGTGAGGCCGCCGTTTACCGCCAGGGTCAGCTCCTTGAGCGCGTCCGCAAACAGCGCATTGTGATAATCCATCACGCCCAGGTTGCCATGATAGCGCCCGCTGGTCGGGTCGTCGGTCACGGCCGTCTGTGCATATTGGCGCGCCTTCGTGAATTCGCCGACCGTCGAATACGTCCGGCTGGTCAGGTAGTCCGGCATCGGGTCGGCGGGGTTGAGCGCGTTCGCCTTGGCGAATTCCTGCACGGCCTGGTCATAGATGCCCAGCCCGCTGTAGTTAACTCCCAGCTGGATATGCAGGTCGGGGATGTTGCCGTTGATCGTGATCGCCTCCTGATATTCATGCACGGCGTCTTCATAGTTCGCCGTGGCTTCCAGCACGTATCCCCTCGCCCGGTGCGTGATCAGCGTGTCCGGCGCCAGGGTCTACGCCACCTGGGATTCCTCGATTGCCTTGGGGATGCTCTCCGCGCCCTGGTCCACCAGGATCTCTGCATAGAAGGCATGCGCCACCGGATTGCGGGCGTCCAGCTCCAGCGCCTTCTTGATCGAAGCCTCCGCCTCCAGCGTATTGCCCTGGAAGTCCAGCGCCCACGCGCGCATGGCGTGCGCCATGGAATTGTTCGGGTTCAACAGCAGCGCGTTTTCGGCGCTCGCCTGGGCATCCTTGTAAGTCCCGGCGAACACCTGCACCTCTGCCAGCGCCACATACGTGGCCGGGTCTTCCGGCTTCGCCACAATAGCCTGCTTATAGGCCGTGATGGCCTGGTTGAGCTTGCCCTGCTCAAATAGGTTTTGCGCCTCCGTCAGGAACGACTCCGGCGGCCGCGTGGCCGTCGGCGTCGGCTCGAACAGCGACGGCGTCGCCGGGATGACGAACCGGTCCAAATACAGCCCCCCAGCGATCAGCACGCACAGCAGCACAATGCGGAACCAGTTGAAATGCTGGCGCCGCCGATTCATGCTCCATTTACTTCCTTTTAAATACACTTATCGCGTTCCTATCTTCCGGCCTGAGAAGTCCGCATCCCCCGGCGACCGGGTCCACGCATCCTTCTCCAGCCTGTCTGCTCCCGATTATCTTACCATCCGCCGCAAACCAGCGTCAAGCAGCCTCTCTAAGCCTGCGCTTATCCGCCTCCCATTCTCCCTCTCATTGTTCCTCATCCTTTACCCCCATATGTGGCCGCCAGCCTCAAATCTACGTCTCCCCTCCCACCTATGTGCACAAAACCCGCATCGTTCCTCTTTCGAATTAAATACGGCGCGCGATTAGACAAGAGGCCTCCTGCCGACTTCGTCTATTCAGGTTCCAAGAGGGACCTGAGCCCCACCCACGCCCTCCCCTCATGATTATGCTAGAATGACCCCATGCAGTTCGACATCTTCACCCTCCTCCCTGAGGAGCAATTGGTGA
>CAWDUZ010000027.1:0-213217 GCA_963805515.1 uncultured Chloroflexia bacterium
GCCAGGCTCCGTTTTACAGCATCGACAATATCGTCGGTCCGCAGCGGCGGATACAGGTATCCGCTCAAACCCGCCTTCAAGACACCTTTGACGATCCCAGTGGTGTCCTTCTCCGCAAACAACAGCACGGGCAGCGTGGGGAAGCGCCCGAGCTGGGTTTCCGCAATTTGGAGACCACCCTGCCCGGCGAAGTTTTCCCCGATCATCAACAGCGCCGGCGAGGATTCATCCAGGGCCTTTAGCAGGCCATCGTGCGTGTGGACGATCGCCACCTGGTAATCAACGGCTCGCAAGGCGCGCTCCATCAGGCTCAGGGCGGGCGAGGCATCTAATGCAAGAAGGACTAATTCATGATCTGCCATGCCGATCAGCTCAACCTTACTGGTTCAGATGGCCGCGTCTGTTCGGCCAGGCGCCTGAGGCGCTCCAAGGAATTCCGCACGGTTTTCAAGGCTTGTTCCTGTTCCCCGGTTAATGGTCCCGACTTCGAAGAGAGCAGCGCTTCCAGCGGATACATCGCCACCCGCATTTCTTCGCTGATCGACTCCGTAAGAGATCTCAGCGTTGCATTCCGGCTTTTTTCACTGGACCGCGCCACCTTCGCAGTCTGTTCGATGGCCTGGAACAAACGCGCATTGACAAGCGAGATGCAGGCAAAGTCCGTCACTGCCTCCAGCAGCGTTTGTATGGTTTTCTCGATCTCCCGGTCCGCCTTACGTAGGACGACCAGCAGGCCGATGACTTCACTCTGGACTTTCATCGGCAGCACCGCGGCGGATTTCCCCAGCGTGGCCACTTTGAACTTCTCAAGCGGCGTACCGTGGATCGTAAGAGACTCGCCGGAAAGCGCCACAAGCGAGCTGATCCCATCATCCAGCGGTTGATTGATCTTCTTGGCCCAGGCCGCCGGCAGGTTCCGCTGTGCAGCCAGATAATATGTTCGCGTTTTCTCGTCCCGCACCATCATCCAGCTCATGTCAGCGTCCGCGATCTGCTGAGCCCCTTGCAGGATTCGGTCGAACAACTGGTTCTGGTCGGTCATGGAGATCACAGCCTTGCCGATCGCCAGGATCGCCGTCAGTTCACGCAGCTTTCGATCAAGTTCCAGATGGGTCGCGTCCAGTTGCTGGCCCAGTTTGTGGCGGACCTGCGCTTCACGCGTCTGTTGCAATGCGCGCTCCACCACACGGACTACCTCGGCATCGCGCATAGGCCAGAACAGCACATCCACCGCGCCCAGCCGGAACGCCTGGATCACGCTCTGCTCCTGGCCTTTTTCGGCAACTACAACCAACGGCGCGGTGATGCCCTGGGAAGTAAGCGCGGTGAGCAGATCCTTTCCGCTCAAACCCGGTAGATTAAGGTTCGCAATAATGAGGTCAGGCGGACTCTGAACCGCCTGTTGGATGGCGGCGCCCGCCTCGCCGACTACGAGCGTGTTATAACCCATGGGTTTGAGGGCCTGCCGCGCGATCAGATCCCTGATATCAGGATCGCTTTCAACGATAAGGATTCGTTCCCCGGATGGGCCCATATTGGTCAGTTATTGTCCGAATTCATGATCTCTGTTCTCCCCGCAGGTTCGATGGCACTACAGCGTTTCAACGCGGGTCGAGCACGAAACCAAAGCTATTCTAACGCAAAACAGCCATCCCTCCGGGTGTGCTTCGGTTACAATTACCCTTCAAAATGGCCCAACCCCTGGACTTCACAGACTATCAGATTGCTGCCATTGTCCCGGCCTTTCGGGTGGAACGGGATATCGAGTCCGTTTTGTGTGCCCTTCCGCCTTACCTTAAACACGTGATCGTGGTGGACGACGCCTCACCCGACCGCACAGCAGAGCTCGTTACCTCAGTGGCTGTGCGCGACAGCCGTGTGGAACTGCTTCGCCACGAGCACAATCAGGGTGTCGGCGGCTCCATGCTTACCGGCTTTCGCCGCTGTATGGAGTTGGGCGCCCAGGTCGTTGTCAAGATCGACGGCGACGGTCAAATGGATATTAGCAGGCTGCCAGACTTGATCGCTCCGCTGGTCCTCGGCAAGGCTGATTACACAAAAGGCAACCGCTTCCGCGACTTCGCAGCGCTGCGGCAGATGCCGCTGATCCGGCGCATCGGGAACATGGGGCTGGCATTTCTCGCCAAGGCTGCCACCGGCTATTGGAACCTCTTCGACCCCACCAACGGCTTCCTCGCGATCCGCGGCGAGATGCTCGCGCAACTGCCCCTGGATGAGATCGATCGCGGTTATTTCTTCGAGACGTCCATGCTGGCCAATTTGTATTTACTCGGCGCGGTCGTCCAGGACGTTCCCATGCCGGCCCGCTATAAGGGCGAGGTCTCAAGCCTTCTGATCCACCGCGTTCTTTTTGAATTCCCTCCGAAATTATTCGTTTTGCTGTGCCGGCGCGCACTTCTGAAGAACTTCATATACGATTTCTCGATGATCACCATGTATCTCATCGCCGGCTTGCCTCTGCTGCTCTTCGGCATCATCTATGGGGGCCTCAAGTGGATCCAATATGCCCGTCTCGCAATTCCCGCGCCCACCGGCACGGTGATCCTGCCGACCCTGTGCGTCCTGCTCGGCATTCAACTCCTGCTGTCGGCCATTGAGAGCGATCTGAGGTCTGTCCCCCGGCAGCCGTTAACAGGCGCCCTGTGAACTCCGCACAATTCAACCTCTACAAACAGCGTTACCGCAAAGCCATTCGCAGCGTCCTCGCCGAAATGGAACCCGGGCGCCTGAACGAGAATGGCTTCCCTGCCTATTCGCATGAGAACCCGCTCATCAGTTGGTTGTTCTGGAAGCGGATCCACACGGTCATGAACTACGTCGAGCACGGCGCGCCGTATCAACTTGTGTTCGATTTCGGATGCGGCAGCGGCGTCATGCTGCCTTTCTTGTCCGAGGTCAGCCGGCGCGTGGTGGCAAGCGATATCGATCTTCTTCCTCTCGGAGAACGTGCGGAAACATATCCCGCTCGCCGCGAACGTGCAGGTGCACGATGCCTCCGGCGATCCCGAGTCGCAGCTCCGCCCCGCCTCCGTCGACCTCATCCTGGCACTGGATGTCCTGGAGCATGTAAAGGATCTGCCGGACACGCTCACCCGGTTGCTGCGCCTGCTAAAGCCGCATGGGCAGATGATCATTTCCGGCCCGACCGAGAACATCCTTTACCGCTGGGGCCGAAAGATAGCGGGACCGCAATTTTCCGGTGACTATCACGAACGCGGCGTCGCCGAAATTCAGGATTCGCTGGATCGGCTCGTCAAGACGAAACACATCGCCACGCTTTATTGGCCCGCTCCTCTGTTTGAGATCTTTACCGCTACCCCATAGGCCGATCTCCTCGGCAGGCTCGTTATTATTTATGATTGCCTTATTCGTTCCGATCTCAGGCGCTTGCATACATAACGCATGGAGCCTCTGCCCTACATCCCGGGTCTGAAAGCCGCCGAACCCGGGCCGCTTTCACGGTTCCTGCCTCCACTGGAGGAAGGAACTATTTCAACCTGGCTCTCGCGCCAATTCCCCTCATCCACATCGCCCGGCTGGCTGCTCGATCCTTTCGGATTTTCACCGCGGCTTGCCGTGGAGGCTGCCCGCGCAGGCTATCGCGTGCTCGTCACGGTCAACAACCCCATCACCCGCTTCCTGCTCGAGATGGCCGCAAACCCACCCTCCGAAGCGGACTTCAAAGCTGCGCTCGCCGGCCTGGGCGCCTCCAAAAAGGGCGATGAGCGTCTCGAGACCCACCTGCAATCGCTCTATCTCACTCCCTGTGAAAAGTGCGGGCACGAAGTTCAGGCAGATAGCTTTATCTGGCGCAAGGGGGAGCCTTCGCCCTTCGCCCGTGTCTATGAATGTAAGGACTGCGGAGATAAAGGGGAACGCCTCGCAGACCCGCAGGATGGCGAGCGTGCCACTCGCATCGCAGCCACCGACGCCCTGCATCGCGCGCGTGCTTTTGAGCGCGTCGCGGCCATGGATGATGAAGACCGCACCTATGCACAGGAAGCTATTCAACATTACCTGCCTCGCCCGCTCTACGCCCTGACCACCATCATCAACCGCCTCGACAGTCTGAATCTCGGCCCCGAACGCCAGCGCGCTCTCACCGCTCTGATCCTGGTGGCGTGCGATGCCGGGAATACCCTCTGGGCCTACCCTTCAGAGCGCCCGCGTCCCAAGCTGCTAACCACTCCCAATCAATTTCGCGAGCACAACGTGTGGATGATGCTGGAGAACGGCCTTTCCCTTTGGGCCGAGACCGCTGCGCCGGTGCCCTGTGTGGCCTGGCCTAATCGCATCCCCGAAACCGGCGGTATCTGCGTGTACGAGGGCCGCCTGAAAGGCCTCGCCGAGCAAGTGAAAAAGGAGATCCCGATCACCGCCGCCATCGGATCGGTGCCGCGGCCCAATCAGGCGTTCTGGACTCTCTCGGCTTTGTGGGCCGGCTGGCTGTGGGGTCGCCCTGCCGTGGAGCCTTACAAGGTTGCCTTGCACCGCCGCCGCTACGATTGGGCCTGGAATGCGACCGCCCTCAACGCAACCTTTCGCCATCTTTTCGACTTGCTGGCGCTCGGCACGCCCTTCCTCGGGCTCTTGCCCGAAACGGAGCCGGCCTTTCTCAGTTCCGCATTCATCGCCATGAAGGCAGCCGGCTTCGATCTTAAAGGTCTGGCCCTGCGCACAGAGAGCGACCCGGTTCAGTTCGTATGGGAACGCGGTGAGCATCTCGAGCGTGAAGCCGAGCCGCCGGATGCGGATGCCGTCCGCGCAGCCATTGAAGAATATCTCGTCGCGCGCGGCGAGCCCGTCCGCTACTTATACATTCACGCAGCGGCCCTGCTCGCGTTGACCGGGGCGCATGCCCTGAAAAAGAGACAGGAGGAATTTGATTCCGCTTTTCGCCGCACGCAGTCCATCATCGAGAAGGCGCTGAGCGAGGATCCACGCTGTGTGCACTATTCATCAGGCGAGGGCGTCGAGGCCGGCCTATGGGGCTTGCAGGACGGATCCAGCGAATCCCTGGTGGATCGTGTCGAAGTGGCCACTGTCAACTACCTCCAAAAGAATCGCGACCCCATTTATCTTGAGATCGAAGACGAGTTGTATCATCGCTTTCCCGGCTTGCTCACGCCCTCCAAAGGAATCATCTACGCCATCCTCAATTCCTACGCGGAGAAGGACGGTGCCAATTGGAAACTGCGCCGCGAGGATATCGCCGCCGCGCGCCAGGAAGACCTTGCATCCATGGGCGCTCTGGTCGAAGCGATTGGCAAGCGCCTCAACTATGAGATTCGCAGACAGGAAAAGTCGGTGATCTGGGCTGAGCAACGAAAGCCTGCCTTAACGTTTTACGTGCTGGCCTCTGCCCTGGTTGATCGTGCGATAGCGAACAAACCGGAATCATCCGCGCCGGGTATACTCGTGGTTCCCGGCGGGCGCGCAGCGCTGATCGCTTATAAGCAGCAGCGTGATCCGGTTCTGGCTGGACACATGAAGTCCTATCGCGTGGTGAAGTACCGGTTATGGCGTGCGCTCGCCAGTCTGCCGATCCTCACGCGTGAGACTTTCGAAGAGCAGTTGTCCAGTGATCCGGTGGAGCAAGCCAAAGGTCAATTGATGATGTTTTAGCGCAGGTTTATTGATATCAAAGGAGGAGTAATGAAACGTATATCTTTATTTCTAAGCGTTAGCTTGATCATCCTGCTTTCGGCATGCAGCCCTCAGGCCGCCTCGACGGCAACAGAGGCGCCGGTGCCCACGACAGCTCCCGCCAGCCCGCCCCCCGCCACCGTTGCACCGACGACCGCCGCACCCGGACCAACAGCGGCAACGACCGCCTCACCTACGACATCCGGGGCCTGCAAGGACGCAGCCGCCTTCGTGGCCGACGTGACAATTCCCGATTATTCGCATCTCGACCAGCGCGAAGCTTTCACCAAGACCTGGCGCGTGAAGAACACCGGCACCTGCACATGGACCTCCGACTACAAGGCCGTGTACTCGCGCGGTGACACATTGAGCGCGCCGATGTCCATCCCGCTTGCCAATACGCCTCCCCAGGCGACGCTCGATATCTCCTCCGATATGACCACGCCCGCCCAGGATGGCAGCTTTGAGATCTTCTATCAGTTGACGAATGGAGCGGGCGATGCCATGCCCATTGACGCCGGCGATTCTCTTTGGGCGCTCATCAGCGTTGGCAAAGTGGTGGTCGTTGCGCCCGCCACTCCCACTGCCGGCGCCAGCACTGTGCCTGCTTCCACCGGCTCGGGAGGCGCAGGCCTTACCACCGCAAGCTGCGTCTCCCAGGGTAACACCGACTTTCTGACCCAGACCCTGGCTCTGATCAACGCTGCCCGCGCAGCCAATAGCCTGCCCGCTCTGACGTCGAACGACAACCTCGGCAAGGCCGCACAATCTCATAGCGAGGATATGGCCTGCAACAGCTTCCTGAGCCATAATGGTTGGAACGGTTCGACTCCCGACCTCGCGTATCGCTGCTGCCGGTTACACCGCCTCCATCACTCGCGAGAACATCTACGCCCAGCCTCCTCAATTTGGCGGCAACCCGCAGGCAGCTGTAGATTGGTGGATGAGCGACCAGATCCACCGTGACGCCATCCTCAACCCACAGGTGAAGGAGATCGGCGTCGGTTACGCGGCCTACTCCCGTAGTGAGCTCGGCGGCTATTTCACCGTGGACTTCGGCGCCCCGTAAGCTTCTCAATATTTGCATCGTTAATTCCATCTCCCGACCGTCCCCCCAAGGGCGACGGTCGGGGGAAAATAGACCAAAAACCGCACACTTCCCCCAGCACCGCCCTTTCCGGTGAGCTCTGTGATTCCCCGTCTCAGTGGCTTCTTATGTCACCTCGTTTTGCTTTAGAATTACGCCATGCGAACCCTCCTGCTGATCATTTGCGCTGCGGCTCTCGGCACGGCTTCCTGCATCACCATTGCTACGCCTGCGCCCGTGGACGAAACGCCGCAATTTGTGACAGCCACTCTGCGCTCCACGAAGAACTCCTTACGCCAGCCCCACCGTCCAGGTCACCGCTTCGACCTCCACCTCGCCCACCGCGGCGGTGACAGTCCCGGCTAACTGCAAGGACATTGCGCTGCTCCTGCAGGATGTGACCATCTCCGATGGCACGAATGTCCCCTATGGTTCGAAATTCACCAAGACCTGGCAGTTCAAGAATAATGGTCAGTGTCCATGGCAGGGCTATTCCATCGCGTTCGTGTCCGGAGATCGGATGGGTGCCCCGGATTCAGAGCCCGTAATAGACACCGCGCCCAAGTCGACCGTGAATGTTTCCGTGGACCTCGTGGCACCCACAACAGATGGCGTCTACACCGGCGTCTTTGAGCTGCGTAATTCATCAGGCAAGGCGCTAAGCATCGGCATCGAGAAGTCGTTCTGGGTCAAGATCGCCGTAGGGAGTGCTACGGTCCCCACGCTGCCTGCTGCCTCCAGCGTTATCCCAACGATTACGGGCACTCTGACCACCCCGCATGCCCCGCTGAGCTGCAAATATGTTGCCAGCGGCTCATATCCCGGCGAGATCGCGAACCTGATCAACCAGGCGCGCGCCGGCGCGGGTCTCCCCGCTCTGACGGTCAATGCCCAGTTGACATCTGCCGCGCAGGCCCACAGCATCGACATGGCCTGCTTCGGCTTCTATGGTCACAACGGCTCGGATGGTTCCACGATCCAGCAGCGCATTGCAGCAGCCGGCTATCCAGCCGCATTTTCTGAAGAGATGGTCTACGCCAGCGGTTACCCTCAGGCCGCCTTCGACTGGTGGATGAACGACCCCGTCCACCACGACATTATCTTCGACACGCGCATCAGGGATATCGGTGTGGGCTATGCCTACGTTTCCGATAGCGCCTACGGTGGTTATTACACCGTTGACGTCGGCAGCCAGTAGGGGCGACCGGCCGGTCGCCCCTCCATCCCGCAACCGCCGGCCGCCCTCCATCCTAAATGTATATGTAGTAACGCCTTCAGGCGTTTGCCTTTGGAATCACGCCTTCCGCCCTCCATCTTCCACTTCACCGCACTATGAAAGAAATCCTCCGCCAACTCCTCTCCCTGCTCCTCCCCATTACGGTCCTCATCATCGTCCCTCTGTTGATTGAGCCGCACATCGTGCCAGGCTCCGGCCTTCCGCTAATGATCGGCCTTGTCCTCCTCGCCCTCGGCCTCTTCATCATGGCGCAAACCATTCTCACCTTTATCCGCATCGGCCGCGGCACCCTCGCTCCCTGGAGTTCCCACCCGCAAGCTGGTCATCGGCGGCATGTATGCCTATGTACGAAACCCCATGATCCTGGGCGTCATCATCGTCCTGCTCGGCGAATCGCTGGTTATCTCCTCGTGGTCCATATTTGCCTGGGCCATCCTCGTCTTCCTCATCAACACGGTCTATTTCATTTTTTCCGAAGAGCCCGGGCTGCAAAAGCGTTTTGGCGAAGAGTATAGGGAATATAAAAGAAATGTCCCCCGTTGGATTCCCCGCTCGAAGCCGTGGAAACCCCTGTCACTCTAAGGACTCGCAAACGTCACCCACCTTCGCCAACAATATATATGAAGCCTGTCGAACCAATACTTACGGTCGAGCTTTTTCCGCCCCTGAGCCGGGAGTTGCTTGGCTTGCTCAAGGAGTTGCCCCCTGCCGGCTGGGCAAGCCCCACGGCCTGCGGCGACTGGTCCGTGAAGGATGTGGCCGCGCACCTGCTTGGCGGCAACCTCGGTCGGCTTTCGAACCGGGATGTATCCTTAAGCCATCCGGTGAGCCTGTCATCTCCTTCGATGAGTTGGTCAGCATCATCGATCGCGAAAATGCCTTGTGGGTTCAGGCGGCCCGCCGCATCAGCCCTGAGATCCTCACGGAGTTCCTCGATCTCACCGATCGACATCTCTACGAGTACTTCAAGTCTCTAAAGCCCGACGCCCCCGCCCGGATCGCCGTGTCCTGGGCCGGCGACAGCTCATCTCCCAATTGGTTTGACATTGCCCGCGAATATACCGAGAAGTGGCTGCACCAGCAGCATATTCGTGAAGCAGTGGGTGCGCCGTTGCAAACGGAAAGGCAGTGGCTCTTCCCGGTTCTGGACACATTCCTGCGCGCTCTGCCCCATCATTATCGGAACGTCCAGGCTTCTGAGGGCACAAGCATCGCTATCCAGGTCAGCGGGGAATTGGGCGGAGAATGGACGCTGGTCAAACAGGGCGCTGACTGGCTCCTCTTTGCCGGTCACGATCCGGCAGCAGCCGCTCGCATAGTCCTCGATCAGGATTTGGCTTGGCGGTTGTTCACGAAGGGCATCAACATGGAGGCGGCAGGGCGGCAAGTCAAGATGGAGGGCGATCCTGCTCTGGCTGAACGCGTTCTGGATATGATCTCCATCATGGCCTAGCCGTTGTCTTGCACTTGTCTTGTGCTTGTCCTGTACTTGTAGTAACGACTTTAGTCGTTCGCACTGCCTTTGCCGCCGCGGCGCTCGTAGTAACGACTTCAGTCGTTCGCATTACTTATGCCAAGCCGCCTCCACCACTCGCTACCGCGCGAATTTATCCGTCGGGTCCGTGGCTCTCTTCGGGCGGTATGCAGCTCCGATCTCCTCGCGGAAGGCCGCCTGGTCATCCGCATTGCCGGTGGGATAGTCATCCACGTACTCAATGTCCACCTGCTCATAGCCCTTCTTTCGCAGGTATTCATTCACGAACTTTGCGTAATCATCCGTATCGTCGTCTGCTTCTTTTCGTCCGTACAGCGCACGGTTTCGGGCGATCAGGAACTTGATAATGTTCTTTTTCATTGGCTCGCTCCTTCGGTTTTCCGGTATAACGAAGGACCGGCGCGCGATAGTGCGCCCGAGGCAGGGCGCTGGATGCCTCCTTGCTGTTCCGTTTGAGAGGAAGGGAAACCTATGAATAAAACAAGGATATGTTTGGCAGGGGCCACCGGCTGGGCCGGCTCAGAATTGGCACGCGGCATCTTCGGATCACCTGACCTGGAACTGGTCGCTGCGGTTTCTCGAAGCATGGCTGGCAGGACCATGCAGGAAGCCATCGGTCTGCAAGGGCTCACCGTGCCCGTTTTTGGGACAGCGGAGGAAGCGCTGCGTACCAGCCCCGATGTGTTCGTGGAATATACAAAACCCGGAGTCGCCAGATCGCATGTCCTATCGGCGTTAAAGAACGGCGCGCATGTGGTCATCGGAACATCCGGACTCGGCAGCGAGGATTATGACGAGATAGACACGGTCGCAAAGGCAGCCGGCCGCGGCGTCCTTGCGGCCGGTAATTTTGCGCTGACCGCGGTCCTGCTGCAGAAATTTGCCGAGATGGCTGCAAAATATATTCCCGACTGGGAAATAATTGATTACGCTCACGCCGGAAAGAAGGATGCGCCCAGCGGGACCGCTCGCGAGCTCGCAGATCGTCTTTCCCGGATACGGGAAGCCGCATTGGAAGTTCCCCTGGATAAGGTCGAGGGCTACAGGGAGAGCCGCGGTGCCCGCCTGCAAGGGCACGCAGGTCCACTCCGTCCGCTTGCCCGGTTATATGATCTCTCTGGATGCGATCTTCGGCATGCCCGGTCAGAAGCTGATCTTGCGGCACGAGTCAGGTTCCAGCGCAGAGCCCTATGTGGGCGGAGCGCTCTTGGCCATCCGCGAAGTAGGCAAACTGGTCGGCCTTCACCGCGGGCTTGATAGCGTGATGAAATTCTAGCCGCCTCCTGCGACGATATGAAAAGTTTGGAGCCCTGTGACAAAACTTGATGCGCACTACGTCGACCCGCGCCTCGTGGACTTGTACGATCTCGAGAACCCCCGCGGCGCCGACACGGATTTCTATCTCGGTCTTGCGGCAGAGCTTGATGCTCACCGCATTCTTGACCTGGGCTGCGGCACGGGTCTGCTGACGCGCGAGCTGGCAGCTCCCGGTCGCCAGGTGACCGGCATCGACCCTGCTCCGGCGATGCTCGCCTGCGCCCGCCGCCAGCCCGGTGCTGACCGCGTGCAGTGGATCGAAGGTGATGCGAGTGCCCTCGGTACACCTGACGCCGACCTGCTCGTCATGACGGGCAACGTCGCCCAGGTTTTCCTGGACGACGCTGATTGGCTGGCGACTCTTGCGGCGATCCACGCTGCCCTGCGCCCCGGCGGTTATCTCGCCTTCGAGAGCCGCAACCCCGAAGACCGCGCCTGGGAGCGCTGGAACCGAGCTGCAACGTACGCACGGTCCGACTCACCCAGCGGCCTCATGGAGAGTTGGTTGGACTTGGTGCGTGTGGGCGAGGGCCGGGTCACCTTCGAAGGCCACAATGTCTTTCTCTCCACCGGCGAGGTAGTCGTGGTCAGGAGCGAGCTCCGTTTTCGCAGCCTGGAAGAGCTAACCCGCACTCTCACCGGCTCCGGGTTCACTGTTGAGCACGTCTACGGAGACTGGAATAAAGGGCCGCTTCTCAGCACCAGCCGTGTGATGATCTTCGTCGCGCCTCGCGCCGAAGAGTAAAGTGGAGAGTGTCTGAAAGTGTAGGCCACGTCATTGCGACCGAAGGTCGAAGGCCGTAGGGGCACGGCGACCCTTCAGTCAGCATTATCTCTCACAACCCCGCCGTGCCCTATAGCGCAGCCGGAGCAATCTCCCGTTTCGCAAGGCGAGCCCACCGAATTAGACATCTTGTAAAGTGGACCCCATTGTCAATACAGTAAACGACTGATCTTCAGGTTAAATTCTCATCCCTTAATTCTGCGCAGCCCATTACAGAATTCAAATCTTACTGTATTGAAGATGCACAAAGCCATTTTCAAATTTTCGGAAATCCACCAGCTTAAGCCTGCTGTTAACGTCTTTCGGTAACCAGTAATTGCCGCTGCCTATTAGTTGGGGAACAATGATTTGATGATACTCGTCGACAATACCGGCCCTTATCGCTTCAGCCGCTAAATGCGGCCCGCCAATGTCAAAATCCTTATCCGACTCTGCCACTAATTTCTGTATGGCGCTTGGGTCAAAAGACCGCTCAATCGTCGCATTAGCTATTGTGACATCAGAAAGCGAAGTGGAATAGACTATCTTCTTTGAAGCTCGCCAAATTCTAGCGTAGTCATTCATAGCTTCACTTGGCCCGTCCATAGGCCCACTTGTCCCTTCTGTTGGAATAGTGTCCCATATCTTCATAGTCTCGTACATGTTGCGTCCAAGTAGAGACGTGCCTGCATTACGTACAACGTCATTTACGAAAGCATGTACTTCTTCACTTGGCATGGCCCAGTCAAAATTACCATTTCTATCAGCCACAAAGCCATCTAGCGATGTCGTTATTAAGCTATATTAATTTGCCCATTTTAATCTGCCTGTCTGACGGTAGAATTCTTGTACCAATCCGTGTTCGTCCTTTCTTTTGTTGTCTTTTATCTGAAGATCCCTCTGCCAAAATTTTCTCTGCTTGCCCTTTCCATTTCGAAACCACCATTGCACGGTTCCCAAATTGCGATGAAAGTTCTGCCAGGTTTTTTGTTCTTTAAATGCTGGCGGATGAAACCGTCGTATCTTTTGATCCATTATGCATATTCTAATCTAACCTTATCCCTCTGTCCAAATTCCTGGGTCCAAGGGAGTGTCTGAAAGAGTAGGCCCACGTCGTTGCGACCGAAGGCCGGCAGTTCCGGCAGGGCGTTCTTCCCCTCCGAAGCTGCGCAGCGCACCTCGCCAGCGAAGCGTAGACCCCGCTTCAGCCGGTGGCGGAGTGGGAGCAATCTCCCGTTTCGCAAGGCGAGCCCACCAAATTAGACACTCTTGGGCCGTATGGGTCATGTGGGCACCCTCGCCTTACAGCTAAGAGCGCCCTTGTACAAGGGCGCTTTTAGCATCAGGTTCAGACTCGGAGTCTATGATCGGACGCGTTGCGTCCACGGTTTTTTCACCTGCCAGGTATGGCTTGTTGGGTGCGGATTTTGCTGTAAGGTCTTTAGGGGAACGATACCGTCAGTTCCAGACTAACATTTCCAGTATCCCTCGAAAGATCGACACTTATTTCGGTCGGAGCAACATCCTCTTCCAGAACATAGGCTGCCATGAGGCGAGTCTATATCGCCATAAAGCTCTTTTTCAAAATCAAGGATAGCCCATTGCGAGGCTAAGCGTGCACTTGAAATTGCATTTAGTTCACTGCGTTAAGAATTCTGATGCGGACAAAACGATTAAGCGAGTAATCGCCCTTATGATCCATGAGTCCGTTCGAAACTTCATCCAACTCGGCTTTCCGGAACATTTCCTTCGTAACCCATATCTCTCCATCCGCATTCGAACGCAGCGGAGGAAGCCGATACCCATAATCAACTATCACAGGGATAGGGAAGCGGGTAAAAGGTTCCCCGTCAGCGTTTTTTAGTTTGATTCGAATACCTGCGGGTAATTGATAATGTGCCAGATGCGCAACGTCTAATGCAAACACTGACCCACAGGAGCCGCAACGGTATTTTTCTCCAAACGCAGACGAAGGAGCAGAGAAATATGTCTTACAGTGCGGACACACGCAGTCAGGCATAGGGCTCTCTATTACAAAGCAGCAAGCCGGATTGGATGCGGCTTGCTTGATGCCATATAGCAAATTGGCCATCTAACCGGTGATAGACGGCCAATCTACCACAAGCTATCTCAAAATAGCCCCCGTCGTTGTCGGAGCGAAGCGGAGATCCTGCTCATTCCAGGGCGAGGAGGCGTTTTTTGCCGAACGGAAGCAATCTCCCGTTTGGCCTACAAGGTATTTTTGAGACAACTTCTAAATGCTTTTAGTCCTGCGGAATCCTCCACGCGATACTCAACCAGTTCTTTCAATTTCCGGCTCGTAAGCCTCTATACCACCACGCTCACCAGCCGCCCCTGCACCACGATCACCTTCTTCGGCTCTTTGCCTTCCAGGTATCGCTGCACGGTCTCGCTTCCCAGTGCCGCGGCGCCGATCTCGGCATCGCTGGCGCCCGCCGGCAGGCTGATGCGGTCCCGCACCTTCCCGTTCACCTGCACGGGGATCTCGATCACATCTTCCTTCGCCGCCGCTTCATCCACCTTCGGCCACGATTGCTGGTGGATCGAGTACGGCTTGCCCATCTGCGTCGTCCACAGCTCTTCGGAAATATGCGGGCATACCGGCGCCAGCATCTTCAGATAGATCTCGGTTGCTTCCTTCCATTCCGGTGTGCCCATGGCTCCGGCCTCGCGTGCCTTCTGCATCTCATTCTGCAGTTCCATCAGCGACGAGATGATCGTATTGAACTCGAACTCCTCAAAGTCCCGCGTCACGCGCTTTAGCGTCTGGTGCACCTTGCGGCGCAGCGACCTCAGCACCTCCGCCGAGGGCGGCTGTGAACCCGCCTGCGCCGGGTCGGTGAACATCGTCCAGGCCCGTCGCAGCCAGCGCGCAGTTCCCTCAATGCCTTGCGCATCCCACGGCGCGCCCTGCGTCCAGCGGGCGAAGAACATCAGGTAGGCGCGCGTCGTATCTGCGCCGTATCGCTTCACCAGCTCATCCGGCGCCACCACGTTGCCGCGGCTCTTCGACATCTTATCGTGGTCTTCGCCCAGCACCATGCCCTGGTTGCGCAGCTGCATCATCGGCTCGTTGCCCTCGGTGATGCCCGCATCGCGCAGCGCCTTATGGAAGAAGCGCGTGTACAGCAGGTGCATGGTGGCATGCTCGATGCCGCCGGTATACGTGTCCACCGGCATCCAGTAGTTGTATTCTGCCTCGTCGAACGGAGCCTTGTCATAATGCGGGCTCAGGTAGCGCAGGTGATACCACGACGAGCACATGAACGTGTCCATCGTGTCCGTCTCGCGCACGGCGGGCTCGCCGCCGATCGGGCAGGTGGTGTACTTCCAGGTCGGGATGCAGTTTCAGCGGCAACTCGCCGGTCGGCTTCCATTCCACGTCCTCCGGCAGCAGCACCGGCAGTTGCTCATCCGGCACCGGGTTCCAGCCGTGTTTCTCGCAGTACACCATCGGGATCGGCGCGCCCCAGTAGCGCTGCCGCGAGATCAGCCAGTCGCGGTAGCGGTAGTTGACCGCCTCTTTTCCGATGCCCTGCTCCGCCAGCCAGTCGATCACTGCGCTGATGCCCGGGTTCTTGCGGCCTTTCTCGTTGTTGACGCGTGTGCCGTCGAACGGTCCTGAGTTGATCATGGCCCCGTCGCCGACATAAGCGGCTTGCATCGTGGCCCCGTCCAGGATCGGATCGGTCGGCAGGCCGTCCGGCGCCAGCGGCTGGATCACCGGGACGATGGGCAGGTCATATTTCCGGGCGAACGCAAAGTCGCGGTCGTCGTGCGCGGGCACAGCCATGATGGCGCCCGTGCCGTAGCTCATCAGCACGTAGTCCGCGATCCAGATCGGGATGCGGTTCTGATTGACCGGGTTGATGGCGTACGCGCCGGTGAATACGCCGGTCTTTTCCTTGTCCACCGCCTCGCGCTCGATGTCCGATTGGCGCGCCGCCTGCTGCTTATAGGCATCCACCTCGGCCTTGTGTTCAGGCGTTGTGATCTGCATCGACCAGCGGATGCTCCGGTGAGAACACCATGAAGGTCGCGCCCCACAGCGTATCCGGCCGTGTGGTGAACACCGTGATCGTTTCGGCTCCCGAATTTTCCGATTCCCGGTCAATGCGAAACCGCACCTCCGCCCCCTCCGACCGCCCGATCCAGTTCGTTTGCAGCGTCTGCACGGTCTGGGGCCAGTCCACCTGGGAAAAGTCCAGCAGCTCGTCCGCATATTTGGTGGTCTTGAAGAACCACTGCTCCAGGTACTTCTTGATCACCGGCGTCCCGCATCGCTCGCACACGCGTTCATCGCCGATCACCTGCTCGCGTGCCAGGGTCGTGTTGTCCTTCGGGCACCAGTCCACCGCCGCCTTCTTGCGGTATGCCAGCCCCATCTTGAACAGCTTGATGAAGAACCATTCCGTCCACTTGTAATACTCGGGATCGGCGGAGAGCATCTCCCGGTCCCAGTCGAACATGGCGCCCATGCTCTTCAACTGCTTGCGCATCCGCTCGATGTTCTGATACGTCCGCACCATCGGGTGGATCCCATCCCGGATCGCCGCGTTCTCAGCCGGCAGGCCGAACGCGTCGAACCCCATCGGGAACATCACGTTGTAGCCTTGCATCCGTTTATAGCGGGCGCGCGCGTCTGACGGCGTCATGGCATACCAATGCCCGATGTGCAGGTCGCCGCTCGGGTAGGGCAGCATGGTCAGCGCGTAGTGCTTCGGCCGGCTCTCGTCGATCACGGCGCGGTACAGCTTATCGGCTTCCCATTTCGCCTGCCATTTGGGCTCCAGCGTCTGTGGGCTGTACGAAATATCGCGGGCCATGGTCGTGGTCTGAGCCGCCCTCGTTCGCCTCGGAGCCGCCTTGCGCGACGCCCGAACTCCAGCCGCCGCTCTCTTTTTAACCGGCGCAGCCTTCTTGACTGCTGCCTGCTTCCGTGTCGCAGCCTTCTTCGCAGAAGGCTTCGCCCGCTTCATCACCGCTTTTCGCGCTTTCGCCGGCGTGGTCTTGCGGGCCCGCACCGTTGTTTTCTTCTTCGCGGCCTTCTTCGTGGCCGTTGTCTTTTTCTTTGCAGTCGCCATTCTCACCTCATGTTCTCTATTCGTCGGAGTGGTTCCGTATTTTTCTTATTGGCTTCGCTCTGTCTCTTGAGAGAGGCCGGGGATTCCGAGCTTACACCTTCGTCAACCAGCCGTGCCGGTCAGGGATCTTGCCCTGCACGATCCCGAAGAACTCATCCTGCAGCTTCGTGGTGATGGGGCCGCGCCTTCCGCTGCCCACTTTCACCTGATCCACCGAGCGCACCGGGCTGATCTCAACCGCTGTGCCGGTGAAGAAGATCTCATCCGCCACATACAGCATCTCACGCGGGAAGCTCTCCTCCCGCACTGCGTAGCCCAGGTCACGCGCCAGTGTCAGCACACACTCGCGCGTGACCCCCATAAGGATGGAGGCTCCCACCGGGGGCGTGTAGAGCGCCTCGCGATACACAACGAAGATGTTCTCGCCGCTGCCCTCGCTCACCAGCCCGTTCACGTCCAGCGCGATGCCTTCCGCAAAACCCCGGTCGCTCGCCTCCATGGTAATGAACTGCGAGCTCACGTAGTTGCCGCCTGATTTCGACATGGCTGCCAGCGTATCGGGCGCCGTCCGCCGCCAGCTGCTGACCATCGCATCCACGCCTTCTTCCAGCGCATTATCGCCCAGGTAATGCCCGAACGGGATCGCGAACACCGTCATCTCGGTCGTCGCCTCGCGCGCGTCCAGGCCGATCACCCCGGTCCCCTTGTACACCAGCGGACGGATGTAGCCCGACCGCAGTCCGTTGCGCCGCACGGTCTCGATGATCGCGGTCTTGACTTCGTCCGCCGAATACGGCGCCTCCATGCGCATGATGCGGCACGAGTCGAACAGCCGCCTCACATGCGCATCCAGTCCCAGGATCACCGAACCGCCGGAGCTTTCATACGCCCGCAGCCCCTCGAACACGCTCGACCCATAATGCAGCGCGTGCGCGCTCACGTGCACCGTAGCTTCGTCCCATTTGACGAACCGGCCGTTCTGCCAGATCCATTCGGTTTTGGGGATGGGCATCGGACCTCCAAACGAAAGGGTCTTCCAAACAAAAATTCCTCCATCCACATCAGGGACGAAGGAATCCTCCGCGGTACCACCCGGATTACGTCGGCATGGTTCAACCTTCCACATGCGAACGTCACTTGATTGCTATAACGGGCTCTTCCCGTCATCGACTAATTGGTTTCATCGATGAAGTCCCCTTCGGCTTATCTCAGGGAAACCGGCGAGTTCAGCCCTGTCATTCTCCCCGGGGGAGAGACGTGCTTCCGCTGGCACATCGAAGGGCTTCCACCTCGCTCTCCCTTCTCGCTGACGGATTGGCTTACTACTCCGGCTCAGACTTCGTGTTCTTATTCGGCTGTCAGATCAGCTTGCTCGAACTCTTCGTGCAAGTGGACCCAGGGGGATTCGAACCCCCGACCTTCTCAATGCCATTGAGACGCGCTCCCAACTGCGCTATGGGCCCGGGCTTTTCGGTGTTCAGGTTTCAGTCGAACAGTGACGGATAACTGCTTACTGAACATCGGACTGTACTGGTCACTTACCTTTGCAAAATGTCCCGCAGGTTCCCGTACTTCAAGCCGTTTTGGCGATCAAACCCGCGGGACCGTGCGTGACATCACCTGGTCACTGTTCTGGTGGACCTGAGGGGATTCGAACCCCTGACCTCCTCAGTGCGATTGAGGCGCGCTCCCAACTGCGCTACAGGCCCGTTTCAGATGCCACACCCTGAATTTAGGGTGCATCGTATTCTACTTGAGTGGCAAAGGAGTGTCAAGCAAGGATTCAGTTGTAAAATGAGTACATCCTTTCACGGAGGGAAATGCATGGCTGAGACCAGTCACCTGCAGTTCCCCCTTTCGGCAAAGCCCGAATTTCGCCATCCCAGGCCCCGGCTAGGCTTGTGACGGAGAACCGCTTATCGGAAATAACCACCTGTACTTGCAACAATCCGAGAATCCGCCGCTTTGCTTCATAGTCAGCGTTTTCAATTCCCGCCCGTACATCTTCGGCAAACTGTAAAGCCTCCCCAAGCGTGCTATCGCTCAACCGAATTGTGGTGAGTTCTCCCTGTAACGCGTCACCGCGTGCACAGCGCACATCTGGGAGCGCTCTCAAATCTTCTGGCGTTCGTCGCTCCTCTGCCACCCTTAGTACGTTGCTGGCTTCAAGCAGTTGGAACCGACCTTAACCGAAGAACAGCCTCGACATGCTTCGCAAGCATCATGATTCTCCGTGCCGCGCTGCGCATGCCGCAATCGACGGCGTCCCTGGACAAATTCGGAAGCTGCGCGAACAATCCATGCAGTTGCTCTCGCACTGGTATGGATTCTCTTCCACCGATCGCGGCTATGATATCTGGGAGAGTCAGAGTGTTGATTGTAGCCCGGCTGTCAGGGGACGACAATCGGAAGCCTATCAATATCCGTATTACAGGACACAAATCTGTCGGAGCTGTTTACCCAGCCGCCCTGACCGCTCGCCTCCACGCGTACTTTGAGCCACTGCCCGTCGAGGCTGTGCCCCAGCGGTTCCAGGACTTCGCCCCCGGGGATGGAAATGATAAAAGGTGAGCTCGATCCAGGGCCCTTGCGCAAATTCAAGCCCGTACCTGTGCTCACAACCTTGCACAGGGTGGGTGCTTCGAAGTCCGAGATGGTGAGTTCGTCGAAGTGCACGTGCGCTTGTAGGACATCCAGCGTTTGCACGTAGAACCCGACTTCCCCGTTGGCGTAATCGCCATCGCTCACCTCGGCCACCAGCCGATCGTTGACGTGCAACGAGAAGGTTGAGCCATGCACATCCAGCCGGAGCAGATCATCCGCATCGGCCGTATGCAGGCTCGTATCGGTGCCTTGCGCCAGCGCGGTCAGGGCGCTGGGCGAGCTCTTTAGCAACATCCATTTCTGGCTGCGGGGCGAGATAACAAAGGCGTAATACTGATCGCCCGAGCGGCGGAAGGCAATGCCGTAGAGGAAGTCCCCCTTGGCAGCTGTCTTCGCGGAACTGATCTGCACCTTGAGCTGGATAGTGGCGTCGTCAATGATTTTCTTGCCCGGCAAGAAGACTTGCGCCCGGTAATTGGGATTGTCGACCTCGAAGTGGTAAAACTCCGGCTCGTGATAGCCGATGAAGTAGTTGTCAAACTTGGCTTCCGGCCAGCCCGAGGAGGGATTCGTGAAATCGTCGTGGAACAGCACGGTGGTCTGTGGTTGCGCAGGCTGAGGCGCTTTGTATTTCCGGATGTTGATCTGATCGAAGTGAATGTGTGTTTGCGGGCTGTCGAAGGTCTGCACATACAGCCCGACTTCCCCGTTGGCGTAATCGCCATCGCTCACCTCGGCCACCAGCCGATCGTTGACGTGCAACGAGAAGGTTGAGCCCTGCGCATCCACCCGCAATAGGTCATCCGCATTGGCCGTATGCAGGCTCGTATCGGCGCCTTGAGCCAGTGTGGTCAGGGCGCTGGGCGAGCTCTTTAGCAACATCCATTTCTGGCTGCGGGGCGAGATAACAAAGGCGTAATACTGATCGCCGGAGCGGCGGAAGGCAATGCCGTAGAGGAAGTCCCCCTTAACACCTGTCTTCGCAGAACTGATCTGCGCCTTGACCTCGATAGTGGCATCGCCAAAGATTTTCTTGCCCGGCACGAAGACCGGCACCCGAAAATTGGGACCGTCAATCTCTATATGGTAATACTCCGGCTCGTGATAGCCGATGAAGTAGTTGTCAAACTTGGCTTCCGGCCAGCCCGTGGCGGGGTTTGTGAAGTCATCCTGGTATAGGACATCCGTCGAGGCGGCCGGCTCGGGCGCAAGTGTTCCCATGGCCATTTCGGGAGCCACTGTCGCCTCAGGGGAGGCCGATGCAACGGATGCCGTGTCGGCGCTAGTACCGGACGGTACGCTCGTCGCAGTCGATGCAGTCGGGCGCGGTGCACATCCCGATGCAAACGCGATTAAGATCAGGGCCGACACGGAAAAGCGGAATCCTGAAATAGCCTGTGGTGTCATAAGGGTTTCTCACTTATTGGGTCGCATCCGCCGCGCAGCGGAAGCCAGCGAACTTCACATAACGGTTGTCATCCGGTGCGACGGCGACCCGATACGCCAGGTCTTGTGGTAACCCAAAACGGCCTCCCCGCAGGATCTTGAGACCTGGCGCTACGTCTGCATACCCGTCGCCTACCCACTGCCATACATCCCCAACCAGGTCATTCACCCCCAGGATACTCACGTTAAAGCTCTGCGAGTCGACTTCATAGGTGTCCTGATCGGGCATCTGCAGCGCTTTCCCACCGTCTGTCGGATCGTTTCCCCAAGGATATAACGGCGGGTTGTCAGCGTTCCCGCGGCCCGCCGCCTCCCACTCGGCTTCGGTTGGCAGCCGCTTTTTCATCCAAGTGCAATAGGCATTGGCTTGGTCCCAGCTGACGCCTCTGACGGGATGAGTGGCATCACCCGGCCAGACCTGTGGCACTGAGCCGCTCGTTTTCTGCACATAGGCCTGGTATTGGTCATTGGTAACCAGGTTTACGTCGATCCAAAATTCGGCCAGCGAAACAGTTTGCGGCGCGGCATGAAAGTCATCTGCGGGATTCATGCCGACTTGATATTTGCCGACGGGAATATTGACCATGCCTTGACTTGCAGGCAGCACGCTGACGCTGGTCGCTGTGTCGCTGGTGGCCTGAGCAGGTGTTGCCAGCTTTGAGGAGTCGCCTGGCGTGGAACTTAGTTTCGGAAGGATAAGCAGCGCACCAATAGCCAGTACTAACAAGAGAGTCCCCGCGATTGCTGCGGGGATCGCCCAGCCAGTTCTTGGTGGCCGGGCCGCTTCCTTTGGGACCATGGTCGTTTCGGTTGTGTGTGGGACAGCTTCTTTCGCCGGGACAGCAGCCGCAGGGGCCGGCGGTACTGGGGAACGGTTGATCCCTTCCGCCGCAGGCACCGTAATGGCAGCTTCATAGGCTGCTATCATTTCAGCGCACGATTGGTAGCGGTCGTCTGGATTCTTGGCAAGGGCCCGGTCTATGACGGCTTGTTCCTTCGCGGAGATACCCGGTATGGGCGGGGGCGGTTCGTTGATCTGCTTGTACAGCACGGTCATTGTGGATTCGCCATCGAACGGAGCGCGGCCGCCTAGCATCTCGTACAGCACGATGCCGAGGGAGTAAATATCGGTCCGGTAATCCGTTGTGGTACCGCCAGCCTGCTCTGGAGACATGTAGTTGGGCGTGCCTACGATCGTTCCAACGCTGGTTTGGTTCAACTGGGTGGCGCCGGCGACGCGCAACAATCCAAAGTCGGTCACCACCGGGTTGAAGTCCGCGCTGGGCAACTTGCCGGCGTACGCTTCGTCTGTCGCTCCATGCAGCATGATGTTGCCGGGCTTGACATCGCGGTGAATGACGCCCAGCCCGTGCGCGTAATCGAGGGCGGCCGCCGGGCCTTTAAGCAACTGCACCACCTGTGGCGCTGTGAGCCACGCGTTTCGTGCGTGCAGGTTTTTCAGGTACCCTGCCAGCGTCGGCCCGTTTAGATACTCCATCACGATGTAAGGATGGTCCTCAATCGTGTCGAAATCATATACCTGGACAATATTCGGATGTCGAAATCCCGCGACGATCATGGCCTCACGCCTCAGGCGTCGGCGCAGATCTGGATCGTCTGCGATATAACTAAGCAGGACTTTTACAGCGATCGGTCGATCCAATGTGAGGTGCGTGCCAAGATAGACCTCTGCCATACCCCCATGTGCAAGAAGCCGGTCGATGCGCACTTTCCCGATAGTCTTGCCTATCCACTCCGGCATTAACGCATTATAACTGAATTCGATAAAAAGGGTCTATGTTCTCGCTACGTAATAGCTTCGATAACCTTTGATGTTGGTAATTCCTCTCACAAAGTCAGCGGGTATAATTACTGTCAATAAAGGTGATATTTCATTGATTCGGTTGATTATGACCATATTACTGGCTAGTTTGACAACCGCTCGATAGCTGGGAACTGCTTCATTAGAAGAAGTCCTTTCAGTCCATAGATGAGTCACGGTCCTCTTCACGCCAGATATCTTCTTAGAGGTATGCATGGATGCCATAACTGATTTGGATTTTGGGAGCGAAAGTGCTGAAAGTGAACAAAAATTCCTTACGAAGGTTTTCCTGCCTACGCCCATATTTGAGAGAATACGGGGTGGTCAGAAGCATTTGGTTCTAGGGAGAAAAGGGGCAGGAAAAACCGCGGTTTGTCTAACCGTATATGAAAACCTCAAACAGCAAGACCTGGACGTCAGCTTAATAAGTCCAAGAGACTTATCGAAATTCAAGCTATCGCTCCTTGAAAAGGGGAGCCTAAACACAGCAGAATCTTCTCTGCTCTCCTGGAAATATGTGTTCTTGACTGAGCTGGGAGAATATGCTCTGCAAATGGCTGAGGAGAAGTATGGTGCCAACCGCTTGGCATGGCCTGAACACTTTAAGAGAATTAGATCATTCATGGCCGAAAACATTGCCAAGCACGCGACCTGGATGGACAAAACTTTCAAGGTGGCCCGGGCAATCAAAAAGATCAGCGTGATTCATATTGAAGCAGAAATAAATACGGGCGTCGTGCAACGAGAAATGGAAGATTTTGCAGACAAACTCGATGAAATCCCGGAAGTTTTTGTGGAAGCCGTGCAAGCGTTGAATAAACCCATCTATATCCTGGTAGACCAGATTGATGAAATATGGGAGCCCAGCAAGGAAAGCGAAGCATTAGTTGTGGGCCTTCTGAGAGCAGGCAAGGAGATTCATGAACAGATCAGCTCGGTTCATGTGATCACGTTTCTACGGTCGGATATTTTCGATGCTCTCCAATTCCACGACTCCGACAAATTCCATTCTTCTGAAGAGCGAATTGTCTGGAATAAGGATGACCTGAAAAGTCTGATTGCCTTACGCGCTCGAACGTCTACAAATATTTCAGGAAAGCGTGACGCTACAGACAAGATTTGGCAAACATTCTTCCCGGCCACCGTGGACGACAAAGATTCCTTTGAATACTTATTGCAATACACACTCATGCGTCCGCGTGAACTAATTCAGCTGTGCAATCTTTGCCGGGATAAAGCCCAGAATCATCATCACAGCAAGATAGAAGCCAGTGACATCACCGAAGCCCTGCCACAATATTCGAAGTGGAAATTGCGAGATCTTCGTGATGAATATTCGGTACAGTACCCGTTTCTGGAGAGGGTTTTCCTGGGCATCTTTCAGTATTCCCCGGCGCGCATTACAAAAGACGAGATTCGCGAGCTCTTCGACCTGCTCAAAGAGCAACTACTCAGGGAATTCGATCGCTTCTATTTTGAGCCAATTTCCAATCTTCTGCAAATCCTATACTACACGGGATTCCTGGGAGCAGTTAAAGATGGAAGGGTCTTGTACAATAGCGAGGGTGACGATGTGATTATTTCATCTATTAGAGAGTTCGAAATTCATCCGGCGTTCAGGCTGGCTCTGGACGTACGGAAGCCTGAGACAGCGACAATTTCTAAACCAAAGAGCATCGACACCGGAGGGAGTGGCGCCGAGGCCGACGATGGTGATGGCAGTAGCGTCATCCAGATCGGAGGTGTCGCCAATGCCTCGATCGTAGTTAGCCGCTCCGAAGCGGAAATCTATAAGATAGTAAGCAGGTTTAGAGGCCAGAAAGTGCCAGGCTCGATATTCAACTTGGAAGGTCATGTCGAGCTGCCTTCCTTCCGGGATGTGCGTCCAGAATTCTATATTCCGGAATCAGATGTTCGACTGGATTTCCTGGCTTTAGGCCCACAACCGTGGGCGATTGAAGTCAAGCATCGCATTCTACAGTCGAGTGATTTGCACGAAGTTGCCTCTCATGCCGCTGCCGCTAGAGCGAGAGCTTGGATTGTTTCTTTCAATCCGATCCCAGAGCAAATTAGAGTTATCGCAAGGAACTTGGGAATCATGATAACGGGTCCCGATGAGCTTAGAGTGCTTAATGAGCTGGTAAAGCCCTCATAAAGCCCCCCAACACAACGTTCATCGAGGGAAAGGTGTTCACAGGCCAGTGAATTAACCCTTTGGCAGCGGACCGCGAGGCTGTATCGGCCAGGCGGGGTTGCACACCTAACTCAGATGAGCAGCAACATAAGCCTCGCCGACCTGGCGGCAGCCATCGAACGGATGCACACCAGCCCGAAGGCATATCCCATGAAGCACAGCACCTGCGCGCATGGACAGCGCAACTAGCCGCGCATAAACTGCGGCGCAAAGTTCGCCGCGGATTCATAGCTGTGGGCAGACAAAAGTATGAGGTGGGAAAGGAATTGGGCGGCCGGCTCATGAACGTAAAGCTCGATTACGACCTGAGGCAGATCGTGGTCACGCCGCCTTCCGGTGAGGCCGAATAGCCGGTATTGCGCTCGTGAAGAGAACGCCACCGGGGAACGGGCAGATAGGCGCTATAGTTCCGCTGCTCTCTGCTCGCAGACTCTCCACATCTCCATGTAGTCATAGGCAGACCGGAAGAGTGGAGCGAGATCTTGAGGGGTGAGTCCGCTATTGCAGATATCCTGAAGAAAATCCGGCAGCATGCCGTAGTGGGCCATGCCATCCAGGTTGATGTCAAAATCCCGCCGCTCTCCGGCGAGCGAGCGGATGAGCGGGCGGTTCTTGCCATTCATCTGCTGCCATTTCTTCCAAATGGCACTGATCTTCCCCACCCGTTCCAGGGCCTGATCATTGAGATCGATACGAGCCTTTCCAACGATACCCTTGCGGGCGATGTATGCTGCTTGCTTCCAGTATGGCCATTCAGCCAGTTGAGCTAAATCAGGCGCTTCTTGCTCGTCAGCAAGCCACAGCCCCATGGTAATCTCGTCGACCACTTTTTGCTCGTAGCGGACCTTTATGGACTCGGCGGCCTCCTGCAAGTGATACTGAGGGAAGTCGCTAGGGGGATGCGTGTCGGTCGCGGGATTGAATCCGGCCTTATATTGGGCAATGCCCTGCCAGATATCCATCTCTTCTTCGCTGTATCCGCGGGTGCCACCGCGTTCGAAGCGGTACCAGCGGTAGTCGCGGATCGGAGTGGTGTAGGCCACGCCGTTTGTCTGAGTGTCGATCTCCATCCGCCGCTCAGAGCTCCGGCGAGCGTCGGCGGCTGCACCGTATGCTGCGAAGGTTCCAAACCGCGGGCCTGGCAGACCGGCGGCCCCGTTCACATCCGTGCCAATGGCTACCCCACGCCCGCCCATCTTGGCTGTCGCGTACAGGTATGCCTGCGCCCACGCCGTGCTGGAGCCGGCACAGGGCGCGGGGATCTTGTGCGCCAGCTTCGGCATAGAGCGCCGCAGGCCGGCCATGTCACCCTGGTTGATGATCGGCGCGACCATGCCACCCAGGCGGCCAATTCGCTCGATCTGATCGCCGCGCTTCCCGGCTTCATGCGCCACCTTATGCACGTCGCTCGTGCCGTACTCCCGATGCGTATGCGTATCGAACTCCGAAGAGCCGCTGAACAGCAACTCCCGGAACCAGGAGTGGGAGCAAATAACCGGATAGCGGTGCTCTTCGGCCATGCTCAGCGCCCGCTCCGTGGCTTTCTCCGACATATGATCCACATCGATGATCATGCCGCGCTTCATCATCTCTTCGAGTAGGACCTCGCCGTACTTGTTGAGGCCGCGGGAATTGGCATGGCCTCCGCGCATCTTGGGCGGCGCGCTCGTATCGTACAGATCGCGGATGCCGGGAAGGTGATCGAGCAGCGTCTTGCGATGCATTGCCCGCAGGCGCGGCCCGGCGATCGCGGCTGAGCGTTCGAGGTCATCCAGCACATCATCGCCATCGCTGTCGACCCGATAGCGCACGCCGCTTTGCCAGGCGTCATCGAGTGTCCAGCGCTCGCCCGATAGGAACATGGTGATGATCTCCAGGAAGCGCATGTAAATGGCTGTCCCGCCAAATGCGTTGTTGCTGAGGTGAATAGGAGTGATCTGGCGGATACCCAATTCATAAAGCCAATCCAATTCTTGGCCGATCAGGTTGCGCGCCGTCCCCAGATCCCCCTGGCAGGCCTTTTCCAGATCGTCAACGCTCCGCCAGTTGCCCAAAGAATCCACTTCCATGCCGAGGATCACCGCCAGCTTGTTATCCGCGATCACCTGCTGGGCCTGCTCGGCGGTATACGCAATCTGCAGCCAACCCTTGCCCCGGCCGCCGCACTGGGAATCAATGTCCACTGCCATGGCTTTCATGGCCTTGACCTGGGCCTGGATTGCGCTCTTGTCATCGTGAGGCAGATGCGGACTCGATTTGGAGGCTAACAATTCGTTGTTTACAGCCAGACAGGTGATCAGCCGCAGTCCGCCCTGGTATGCACGGTAGATCCAATCAATGTACGCCTGTTGATGGACGAGGGTAGTGAAGCGCGGCCAGACGATAAAATCGGGCCAGCCGCCGCTGGCTAGATGGCCGATCTCCGGGTTGAGGTTCAGCAGGCCCCCGTGAATCGGTTCACAGGAACTGAGGGCATATTGCATGCCATCCGGACCGGAGTGCTCGGGGTCATAGGGCTGGCCCCAAAAAGCGCGGCCTCCAAAAGCCAGGTGGGCCATGAGGTGGGCGTGCAGGTCAGCGAAGCCCCATACAGGAGCCGTCGGTGCAGCTTCCCAATAGTCGCCCCCCAATGGGACCCGGGGCTCTTCCAGTGGCGGCATATTATCGCTCATCGTAATTCCTCATCACAGAGATGCTTGGCGGTAAAGTTTGGCGACGCCGGCATTATAGCATATGGCGGTAAGATTTATCCGCTTATTGCGGTGTTTCGGTGACCCAGTTGCTCCCGTAGGGACAGTTCATCCACCCGCGAATTCCAATTCGATGAACCTCACCTGATTCTCCTGCATATCGTTTCGCGGGGCCTTTCAACATCCGATGATCAGGTCAGCAGATCCTTACCCTGTATCACTTTCGAGGGCTCAGTGATGCCTTACGCAGGCGCGTGTTCTTCTAGCACGGCTGCATTTGCATCTCTCCGCTGCACAATCGATCGTGAGCAGGAAACATCGCCTTCTGTTCCAAACGAGCTGAGCGCATGCAATGGGCTGTATCGCCACATCGTGCAGCGCTGGATTTGCTTGCGTTGGCAAGAGGAAGGGAACCATGCAAAACGGGCTACTCTACGGCCAGTTGGCTGTGATTGGCATTGTGGCACGACCTGGGGCTATGGAACAGGACGCGTCGATATTCCGAATAGGTCAAAGCTGCAATTCTCTTTGGCCGTGAACGGTTCCCGCGCTTAGGCCCTTGTAGATAGGATTCTACATGATCGTCCCGGCTAACCCGCGGGAAGGAGCCGTTTCATCAGATACGGATTCAGCATCATCGGGCTGATGAATGGTTCAAATCGGTCAAATTCGAAACGACTGCAGATGAAGTCATAGTCCATGAAGTTGATCTTGCCCCAATGTGCCTTGAACGGTATTTTGTCCTGAATTAGATGATTCCAAAGCCCCTGTAAATGGGCCACGATTTTATCTTTGTCAAGCCCTACCTGGCTGACATCCGTAAGGTACATGAAGTTGAATTTCACGATGTATTCCAGGCCCGGCCAATTCCACGGCGACATGTAGGCATGATCTGTTTTCGTTAGCTCGATCTCGATTGGCAGGTTTGGCCAACCGTGCAGTTGGTAGTAGCTCCGGCAGCTTTGGAGAAGCCTCTCCAGGTCAGACGGGTCGAAACTCCATTCTGCCATAGCCACGTGCAGTGGAGCGCGGCGGTCCACGGGCAGCATGTTGCGCAGGGGACCGGAGACCCGTACCTCGCCGTACGTCAATCTCAGGCCGGCGTAAACTGATCTCATCGCATTGTCCAGGAGCGCGCCCGCAGACTCGATTTGATCCAGGATCCGGAAAATGCTGAGCAGGATGTTCTCGGACTGATCTGTGGGGTAGTCACCGTTTGCATCTGCGTGCGGGATGCTCTTCGCCGCCCACAACAAACCCTCGTCGGTATCGGGAATCCAATCGATGCGCCAAAAATCATACAACTGGGAGGTCTTGTCCACGTCCGACAGGATCTTGTCCAGCTTAACGATCTTCTGGATGGTCTCGAAATAGGGCTCCTCGATCAACCGGAACTGAACCTTGGTCAATATGCCAATTGCGCCCAGTGAAGCGATCGCCGCATGGAAAGCGGCATCGCTTTTGGAAAGCCGCTTTTCAACGACCTCCTTGCGGGCCTCATCATAAGTAAGGTATTCAACCCATTCCAGCAGATCATAGATCAAGTGCTTGGGCGATGCGGGGGCGGTATCGGTTGAGATAATGCCCGCCAGCGTTTGTTGGTCGGTGCCGCCCGTTGCGCTGATCGATTTCCCGCGCTGGCTCAAAGCAAGTAGAAAGTCGTGGAAGCGCCAGTTGGCCGTTAAAGTGACAAGGGTATTATTAGCCTCGAATTCGATCGTTCTGGGTAGATCGCTAACATCGACAACCGCATCGGATACACAGATGTCAGAACAGGAATGTAATCCGCCCAGCACGCGAATGTTCTTTTGCTTGAACACCCCTGATCTCACTCCTGCCATAAAGCCTTTTAGCTCGTCCAAGTCTTGGGGTCTGAAATAGAGGTGAGGACGAAACGAGACGTAGCGTGCCCAATCGCGAATCTCGGGCTCAACCTCTTTGTCTGCAGCGGTCGATACAACCTCGGATGGTCGTGGTAGCGATGCTTTCATTTTGGCTTCTCCCTGGCAACGTTAAGATCCTGGATAACAAACCGCCGACTTTAGATAGACTACACCGAATCACAGTTGCAAGTGCCGAATGCGCCCGCATTTCGGTCGTCACGAATTAATTGCACTAGTATAGTCTTATTTCTGGCATTTGAGGTCAGTATGCGGGTAGGCTCACCCAGATGTATCAGTTGCTTGGTTGTTCTCGTGCTGCAGGAACGCGATTTGGCTATGACGTCGAGCCCGTCCAGCTTCGGCGCCCCCGCTGCATGGATCCATTCCGGCCAGTCACGGCTCGCCGCCTACCTTGTAACTGCCCGGTGCTGGCAGGGTCCGCCCCGGCACAGCTGGAAAGGTCTGCGGGGCCAGAAGACCTCGTTTCCATGCGGGATCGAGAAGAAATTACTGACATTATTGACACAGGCAGTTCGTTTCAGCCCTCCACTGGTTCAGATCTGCGCCCGAGCAGGCGCAATTCGCGCAGGTGGCAGGCAAACGCGTCTCGCCATGTCGCATAACAGATGTAGCGAATGCCATACTCCTCGCACGTCGCGCGCACAATCGGCGCAAGGCGGGGATAGTTCAAGTGGCAGATATGCGGCAGCAAGTGGTGTTCGATCTGATAGTTCAATCCGCCGATATAGAAGTTTAACAGCCGGTTGTGTGGTGCGAAGTCAGCGGTCGTCTCTACCTGGTGCACAGCCCACTCATTCTCCACATGCTGGGGAGTGCCCACTGGCTCGGGGAACGCGGCATCGCCGTTGATATGCGCAAGCTGAAAGACAACGCCCATCACTAGGCCTACCGTCAGCATCACCAGCACGAAGCCAATCAGCACCTGCCACCACGGGAAGATCTGCAGCGGAAGTGCGAACGTGATGACGAAGAAGAACAGCTTGCCCGCCCAGAACGTGACCTTGTCCATCGCACCCATTTTTGGGTAAACATGGTTGGAGTCGGATCTGCCGAACAGCACCATCATGAAGTCGCGTAGGATGAAGTCGAAGGCAATCAGGCTATATACTACCGGGAAGTACCAGACTTGGGCCTTGTACAGCAGCTTCCACGGCACGCGCGGGGTAAGGCGCATCAGTCCAAACGTCTCAACGTCATCATCGAAGCCCGCGATATTGGTGTAGGTGTGGTGCCATACGTTGTGCTTGATGCGCCAGCGAAATCCACTCATGCCCAGCATCTCGGCGCTAAGGCTAAACAGCTTGTTCACCGCCGGTTTGTTGGAGTACCCGCCGTGGTTGGAGTCGTGCATCACGTTGAAGCCAACCGAGGCAATGGCCAGCGCCCATACCAGGCATAAGGCGATGTTGAGCCACGCCGGGAAGTGGCCAAGCAGCAGAAGCAGGTATGCACCCAGCCACCACGCCAGCACGATCGCTGTCTTCAAGTACATGGCGGGTACGTCGCGCCCAGGGATATTGTTGTCGCGCAGATAGGTATTGACACGCTCGTTAAGAGTTTTCTGGAATTCGCCGTGCTGTGTGAACGGAAGCCTTCTCGCGGGCGATTTTACAGGTGCAGTTACAGACATAGCCATTCCATTCTCCTTCTTCTCGGCCTTGTTCGTTCGGCAATTGGAGCGCTCGGCTCACACCCTTATACCGTAAATTGGACGTTGAGGGTAGGATTTCTGCGCCCCAGCCCACGAGCACCCTGTAGGAACAAGAATCGGACGGGGTGTTTAGGCACTTTCGGCGGCTTGCCAAGGCGCTGGCAGACCGCATAGGCCTGGTCCAAGGCGGTAGTTGTGAATGACTCGTAAATGCCAGGCTAAGCACTGCTGAGTACACGGAGTTTCCTAGGGTGCCCCTAAGTATGGAAGTACTGTATTTCTCAGGCCTCGGTCATTGGCGATATTCTGCGTTGAGATGACGGACGGTCGTGTTACGTATTGCGTCCACCCTAACGTAACGTAATGTTATGTCCGCCTGCCGCCGGATGGGCACCATAGGCGAAAACCCGCTTGGGGAGTCTATTGATCAGGGGATCAATGTGACAAGTTATGAGCCGCAAATCACTGTGCGCAGGTGGTTCCTCCGGGGCCGAAGCAAAACGCGAAACCCTGCAAAGCTCCGGCGAGCTCCGGTTTGTGAGGCTGGCCGCGCTGTTTGAGCCAGGCTTCATGATTGCCATCCTGGGGAATGCGATCCGCATTGGGATATGCAGCCGTTCTATTATTGGTCATCTCCGGTGGACTTAACAGCTCCGCACCGATCTCTCGACGCAAACAGTATCTGTTCTCAGCGTCAAGCGACTTGCTCTGCCCCTCTCGCCCTACTGAACAGGTCCACCCGCGACGAGGATAATTTGTAGTAGTATTTGTGAATATATGGCTGAGAACAACGCCCGCCCCGCCTACCGCATTGCCGACCTCCATGAGGCCGACCGCCCGCGGGAAAGGCTCGCTTCCCTCGGCGCCCAGGCCCTCACCAATGCCGAGCTGATCGCCATCCTGCTCCGCGTTGGGGTGCATGGCGAGAATGCGGTCGAAATGGGCCAGCGCCTGCTGAAATGTTTCGGAGGCCTGTCGGGCCTCCACCGCGCTCCGCTGGAAGAGCTCATGAACCAGCACGGCGTCGGCGAGGCGAAGGCCGTGCAGATCAAAGCCGCCATCGAGCTGGGTCGTCGGCTTGCCGTCGAGTCGCCCGAGGAGCGCCCCGTCATCAACAGCCCCGACGACGCCGCTGAACTCGTGCGCTACGAGATGTCCGCGCTGGAGCAGGAACACCTGCGCGTCCTCTTGCTCGACACGCGCAACCGTGTGCTCGATATCGTTGAGGTCTATCACGGTTCCGTGAACACCTCCCAGGTGCGCGTCGGCGAAGTCTTCAAGGCCGCCATCCGCCGCAACGCCACCGCCGTCGTCATCGTCCACAACCACCCCAGCGGCGATCCCACGCCCAGCCCCGACGACCTGGCAGTCACGCGTGCCTGTGTTCAGGCCGGCAAGCTCATGGACGTCGAAGTGCTCGATCATCTAGTCATCGGCCAGGGCCGCTACATCTCCATGAAGGAGCGCGGCCTCGGCTTCGGATAGATCTGCCCACACTGTCTGTCATCTGCGAAGCAGGGCAAGGGCGTACGCCGGTAGCGCGGAACTCCCGCCTGATCGGAGCGCCAGCAGGTTCGACGGTACATAAAGCCAGGATGATGCTACAGGCAGCTCTTTCCCCTCACATGCTGCGTCTCATTTGGAAATCCCTGTACTCGCCCGTTGCGTTTTGCCACTCCACGTTCAATTCGTCCACCTGCGAACCGCGCGGCCCCGTCTTCACCGCCTCCACGAACCGCTCGAGCTTCCCACGCTCCCCTTCCGCGGCAGCCTCCACCGTGTCGTAGCCCACATTCCTCACCCAGCCGGTCACCCCGATCTGCCTCGCGCTGTATTGCACATGCGCACGAAAGCCCACGTTCTGCACCCGGCCTTTCACCCACACATGCACCCGCTGCAGTTCAGCGCCTTCCGCCATTGTTCCTCACTCTTCCCGTCTGATTTGCTCTCGTCGCTCGATGCCTAATGCCCGATCTTTTGCCCGTATTTTAGCCTGCTTTGCAGCACCGCTTCGGAATTGTTCCTCATTGTTTCCCCAACGGCGCGCGATTCAGGCCTCGCTTCCATCTCTCCCATGAACACTGATCCCCGGCTTCTGGTTACTCCCCCGCCTACTTCCCGAGATACACGAGTAGCGGCGTCAGCGTCAGCGGGCTGAGGATCGTGCCCATGAATACCATCGCGGTAACGAGCGAGCTGTCCAGCCCGTACTCCGTGGCAAGCACCATGTTCGTCACCGCCGCCGGCATCCCGGACTCGATCACGTTCCCTTGCCGTACCGGCCCTTGCATCCCGAACAGCGCGGCCAACAAGAAACCCACCGCCGGGCCGGCCACTAGCCTCAGCACCGTGCTGAGTCCCACCGCCTTAAGACTTCCCGACCACTTGACGCGTGACAGCTCAAGGCCCAGCAGGATGATCATGACCGGGATGCTGCCGTTCGCTGCCAACTCGATGGTCCGTTCCAGTGAGGTAGGAAGCACAACCTGAAAGCGGTTCAGTACCGCGGCCAGCAGCACGCCATACACCGCGGGCACCTTGAACACCCCCGCCGCCGCGGCCCTGAAGTCCATATGGCCCAGGGAGGCGAGCAGAACACCGGCCGTGTTGAAGAGGACAACGCTAGTCACGAAGTTGAGGGTCGCGAACGCGAGCGCGTCCTTGCCGAAGGCAAAGGATACGAGTGGCAATCCGTAGTTGCCCGTGTTGCCGAAGGCCGCGGTAATGATGAGCGCCATCAACACCGGTCGTTCGAAGTGCAGCAGCTTGCCTGAGAGCAGAGCCAGCACCCCGACGACAAGACAGACTGCAACTGTATAGGCTACGGTGATCACGATCTGACCCGAGCTAAGCTCGGTATGCAGCAGCAGGTTGAAGACCAGGATGGGGCTGAAGACATAAAATACCACACGGCCCAGGCTGCGCGAATCGATATCCAGTGCCTTGCCAAGCAAAAATCCCGCTCCACTAACGAGCAGGATCGGCAAAAGGTTGTTGGCGAAGGTGGTCAGCAGTGCACTGAAATCCATGACAATTTCCCTACGCGCGAGACTTTACCTGCGCCGATATTAACCTCCGCGGCGAAGGCTCCGAGATTTGTGGGATTGCTTGGGCTTGGAGTGCTAATTTCCCTCTGGCACGCAAACGGGACGGGGCAGAAGGCTCTATTGCCCCGATATAATACCGCTAATCCTCTTCTTCAGGGTCGATGGAGAGGAGATCGAAACGGTTTAGTTCGTCGGTGAACTCCACGTTGTCCAACGCCTCTTCGAGGAACTCGACATCCTCGTCCTCTTCAGCCAGATCAAGCAGGTTCTCGATGTAAACGCGCACATCTTCCCCGCCGATCTGCGAAAGGGACCAGATGGCGGCACTCGTGATGTTGTCTTCCTCCTCTTCCTCCAACACCTTGAAGAGGACCAGGCGGGCCGAAGCAAGGCGCAGCTCGCCGGCCGCCTCAACCGCAGCCAGGCGGACTAGCGGGCTCACGTCCATCATACGGGAGAGGACGGAACTCCTCCCAGCGTTCATCGAAGGAACGGCCCATGGCAAACAGCGCGCTGGCCTGCCACTCGGGGTTTTGGCGGCGGAAGGAGGATTCGATGAGCGTGATGACCTCAGGGCGTGAGGAGAAGCCGAGAGCTTCCAGAGCATTACGGCGGACAAGAAGCTGATCTTCACTATTGGCTTTCTCGAGCAGTGCATCCTCAACCTGACGCCGGGCCTGCTCGGGAATCTCTTCCAACTCGCCCAGCTCCACGAACTTGCCGAGAGCTGTAGCAGCTTCGGCGCGCGTCTCAACGTCTGTGTCGTCCTTCAGTATCTTGATGAAGGACGAGATGAGCTTGATATCTTCAAACTCGTCCAGCAGGCAAATCGCTCGGGTGCGAACCTCCGCATCCGGGTCTGTGAGGCGGAGCGCGCGAACTCGTCGAAGGAGACCAGCGTGTCTTCCTCCGACAGAGATTGAAGCCCTTCGAGCAGCATGCGTTTGCGTGCGGCAGGGATGCGAGGCCACTCACCGTCCAGGAGTTGCAAAGAAGCCGTATCGATATCGGAGAATTCCTGAAGGGAGCGGCGCGATAATGGCTGCCCGCCCTCAGCCAACTCAGCGATCACTTTCTCAAAGGAAGATCTTGTTTCGGTCATTTTGGCAAAGTAATGATAGCTGGATTCACAAAATCCATGACATTGACGTAGAGCATGAATGCCAGCAGTAATGCCATCCCCACGGCGTTGATACCGTTCTCCCATTGGGGTGGGATGCGGCGGCGCAGGAGAAGCTCAGGCAGCGTGAAGAAAATGCGCCCGCCGTCCAGGGCAGGGAATGGAAAGAGGTTAAGAACGCCGAGGCTGATGGTCAGAATGCCGATCAACTGGAGCGTGAAGTATGTGGGCGTTTGGGGCGAAGCAGGCTGGGATGCCGGAGCGGAGGGGGTAGCGGGCGCAGGCTCGCGGCTTTGAACGTCGCGAGAGAGCGCTTGCCCGAACAGGTCGTAGATGCCTTTGAGGCCGACGAAGCGGCTGTTCTCCGGGCTGACCTGACCACGAATCAGCTGGGCGGGAAGCAGAACCAAGAGGCGGGCCTGCTCATAGACCGCCAACGATCCATAGCGCACGGAGTCAATGACAGAGCCGCTCGGGACAAGGGCCGGGCCCATGGAGATACCGAGGGCGCCCTGGGATGCCGGACGCTTGCTGGAAGGAGTGGCAGTAACGCCAACGGTTTGAGTGCCGCGGCGCAAGGTCAACTGGATAGGCTTATCGAGGTTGCCATAGATGATGTCGTGGAGCTGAGTGGAGTCCTTGATCGTGACGCCATTGGCAGTGACGATAATGTCGTTGATATGGAAGCCGGCTTGAGCAGCGGGAGAGCCCGCCATTACGTCATCGATCTGGACCTTGGTGTAATCGGGCACGCCGATCTGAAAGAACAGGATGCTGAACACGACAATGCCCAGCAGCAGATTCATGGTGGGGCCAGCAAAGAGGACCGCCAGCCGGGTCCACGGACTTGCGGCGGCCAAGCCACCTGGGATATTAGGATCGTTTTCGCCCTTGGGGCGCACAAAACCGCCAATCGGCAGCCAGTTAAGCGTGAACTGAGTGCCCTTCCAATGGAAGAGGGTAAGCATGCGCGGCGGGAGCCCGAAGCCGAACTCTTCGACCTGGACCCCAAGGAGTCGTGCCACAATAAAGTGGCCGAATTCATGGATGAACACGACGACGGCGAACACAGCGATAAAGATCAGGAGCGAGAGACTGGATAGATTCATGTTTTTAAACTCGTTGGACGATTATATCCTGTAAAAATTAGCCGTAGATGAACGCAGTCCTAGATGGGCCCGAGGCCGCGTGCCTTACCTACGCTTATACTGCAGCTCATCGATGAGCCGGGCCAGCCCAGCAGGTGCTCCCAGGACATTTTTATTCCCGCAAACTTGCGAAGGCGAGAGGCGACTTTAGTCATATCCTTTTCGGGGCAGAGCATGTGGACATTCGGACCGGACAGTGCTCATAGGAAGAGTTGATCACGCAGGATAAGGAATGCAAGCGCTAGGTAGATGGAATGCGCTTCGAGCTTCAGGACCGGGCTGATGAACTGGATATGATACGCTTCCATTATTCCCATTGGCTGCGCCCTGAACACGCCCGTTCTCCGGAGACCATGAACCGGAGATTTTGGAACATTAATTCTATTCTATTATTAGCCTGCTACAATCCGATTGATGCAAAAGCCCGTTGCACGAACACTTCACTGTTTGCTTTTACTCCTGTTGATGGGTGCTGTCGGCCTGATTATCTATTACATCAAGACGGGAACCCGCGGGGACTGGTCCCTGTTACAGCTGGGGCTCGAGCGCCGCGTGATCCCAATCTACGATGACCGGAACCAACAGGTTAAGTCGGTAACCATCTGGCGTCTCGATCAAAGCTACTTCCGACTGGACGTTGCCTATGCCGAAACCCACAAGTCTCTGCAAACCTGGCAGGCGGATACAAACGCTGCCATGGTTCTAAATGGCGGTTATTTTAGCATTGAAAATGGAACGTATTTTCCCGACGAACTCACCATCGTTAATGGAAAAGCCTTTGGAACCGCTTTCGACGGGTTCGGAGGAATGCTGGCGATCAATCAGGACCATGCAGAATTAAGATCCCTTGTGCAGAAACCCTACAATCCCGATGAACCGTTACAAGCCGCTTTGCAGTCGTTTCCAGTGCTTGTCCAACCGGGTGGCAAACTCGGCTTCGGCCCAGAGCGGGAAAACAATGCCCGAGCAAGACGAACAGTCATTGCGGAGGATAGGAATGGACGAATCCTTTTTATTGTTGCTCCGGAGGGATATTTCACATTGCACGAGTTAAGCGTTTATTTGACGCAATCCGATCTAGACCTGGACATTGCCGTCAATTTGGACGGGGGAGGGTCCACGGGTATCCTGGTGGCAAACCCACACGAAATCATCCCCTCCAAGGTGCTGCTACCTTTTGTCATCCTGGTCTATGCTCGATAAACTCATAAATGAGACCCTATCTCGATTAGACATTTCAGCCTTGCGCGGAATGGTGACGGCGCCAAGTCATATACTTTCTCCGATCTTGAAGGGCGAATTTGCCGCCAAAACATGTCTTACCTGAGCTCGATCAGGGATTGCCAGGCCCTATTTTATTTAATGAACGCCATATTCGTGAAGGCTTGTGTGGTGGCTGTGGTCGTGAAGCGATAATGCCGTTATCAATCCAAAACATATGTGCATCACTCAGCCAATGAAATGCGTGAGCTTGTACTTCTGCTGTGCGTCTCTATCGCGGGAGGCTTGACGCCAGAGACTGAAATCGGATAATGGCATCGAAGACTCCAAAGCCAATCCCTTGAGCAAACTGGTTGAGCTCGACCATGTTATGTGCCAAGAAGATCAGCACGGAGTTATCACTGGGATCGGCCTGCCACCAGCCGCCCCATGCACCCGGCCAACCCACCGAACCGATGCCGCCACCACACAAAATGGGATCAGCCTTCTCAGGATCGAGCACAACAGCAATCCCCAATCCGAATCCATGGCCTGAACTCAGTAATCCTGCACTTCCACGCTGACTCTCAGTCAGGTGATTTGTCGTCATCAGTGCGAGGGTTTCCGGCCGCAACAGCCGCACACCATCCGCTGCGCCCGCGCCAATAAATATCCGGGCAAAGGCAAGGTAGTCATCCAGCGTAGTCCAAAGCCCGGCACCGCCAAATTCGTATTTCATATCCTCAGGTCGCTCTGGGAGAGTCGAACGGCCAGTGGCAGTGAGCCGCTTTATTAATCGTCCAGCCTCGTCAAAGCCATACATCGCCGCTCGCCGGTCTCTCTTTTCCCGAGGGACAGTGAAGCCAGTGTCTTTCAATCCGAGAGGATCGAATATCCTCCGTTTGAGGATATCGCCTAATGGGGCATCTTCGATGCGCGCGATGAGCAGGCCCAGAAGGTCGGTCGAATGACCATAGTGAAAACCAAAGCCCGGCTGGTCAATTAAAGGTAAAGCGGCGAGCCCGGCAATCCAATCATCGGGCGCTACATGGCTGTCAATCGCGCCTCCCAATGCCTCCTCGTAAGCATTCGAAACGGGTCCCGTATGAAATGCACCGTAGGTCAAGCCTGATGTGTGGATCAGCAGATCTCTAAAAGTGATCGGTCGTTCTGCCCGGTAAGTTTGGTCGAGGGGGCCGTTGGGAGACCTCAGAACGCGCATCTGTGAAAACTCCGGCGCGAAATGCGTGATCGGATCATCCAGCGCAAATCGGCCCTCCTCGAACAGCATCAGTGCTGCCGTGGATGTAATCGGTTTTGTCATGGAGGCGATGCGGAATATGCTATCGCGCTCGATTGGCAGTCTGGCTTCCATATCCCGCCAGCCAACGGTCGCAACCTGGACTACCTTACCGTCACGCCAGATCAGGGTCGCCGCGCCAGCGAGTGCGCCAGCATCTACCATCGATTGAATGGCGGTCGCAATTGGATCTTCTGATTTCACTTCGACTCTTTGTGCAGTAAAAGACAGTCAGGTTGGCGAAAATAACACATCAGCACAGGGATAAATTTGCCGTCAAAACAAGTCTTTATGAATTCTGAATTATGAAGGAAAGATTTAACGCGAAGGTCAATTGGGGCCAGCGGGAAGCATCGGCGAGTCGTCTCGCAGATATGCACAAGAGCGGCTTGAGGGCGGGTTCCCGACCGGGCGACATCGGCGAGTCGTCTCGCCGATGTGCGCAATTGCGGCATGATGTCCGGTCTGCGAGTCGTCTCGCAGACATGCGCAAGGGCGGCATGACGCCGCCTTGCGCGACATTGCGCGATGCGAATTCGAATGAGGTTCGAATAGTACATACGGTAATCCCATCGTCTCCTAGTTGAAGAGTCTGACAATTGTATAACCAGATAGCGTACGCATTGAGCACTGGCTCGGTTATGAGCCGAAGGTTGGGCATCAAGAGGTGGCACGGCGCTTTCCACCTCTCCATTGATTAATGGCGATTTTGAGGCCTTTGGGAGGTTCAATGGAGGCCATATATGGACATTGGGACGCGGCGCACGGGTAGGCCTGCCATATATGGGGGTCGAAAACCGGCTTTTTACCACCTTGCTCTCTAGAAAAACAATGAGGTTCAATGGCACTCCGGTCCGTCGTCGGACCCAGAGTGCGCAGCAGCAGCTTGTGGCTGCCCTGCGCGATGATTGACACTTGAAGAGAATAGATTACACACCACCCTCTTGCGAGGGCAGGCGGACACAATCCCCTGAAGGGGACAAGCGGGCTCAAAGGGAAGAGCAAGCGCACCTCCGGCAGGAAAGAGCACCTGCACTCCGGCTGGAGAACGCCTCCGGCAGGAAAGAGCACCTGCACCTCCGGCTGGAGAACACCTCCGGGGAAACAATGGGAGGGAACAGTGAATAGAGAATGGAGAATAGATCATAGGATGCCAGGCATAGTGTGCTGTGCGGGTAGACCATCCGCACCTTCGGCAGGAAAGAACACCTGCACCTTCGGAGGGAACAATGACTGAATTGTCCCGGCGGTAGCCCCGCCATTCGCTTCGCTCGGAGGATAAGCCGGGATTGTCCCGGCAGTAAGTAGCCGTGATGGTAGCTTGCTGATTGAAAAGACATTCCGGGGATGGAGGGTGTAACGTCAAAAGTTGAGGGTCCAGCGCCGGATGAGGTGAGGCAGAGTGAGTTGTAAGCATGGTGGTTCGCTTCGGTGATTCGTATCACCGAAATACATAATGGCGGCGGGATGCCGCCTTACGTGATCATTATAGGGAACATGTGTTCTAGGGTCAAGTGCGGAGTTTGTACGCCGACGTACGCCCTTGTATTAGTACTACAATGTTTTGTCGCAGGGCTACTTTATGGCCCGCACAGACTCGATTCAGCAGGGACAAAAAGAGCGGTTAGCACCGGCAAGTAGTCAGGGATCGGCGTTGAGGGGGTGATGAAGTAAAGATGCAAAAGTCGACCGCGAAGACACGGGGCTTTACATTATATAGGCAATATATAGGCAATCGATTTTGGCTTGCCCCGACGGCGGCGCGCCGGCTATTCAATGAAGGCGGCTCGTTCCATCGAGGCGGAAAAACTGCAGAACCGGACAGCCAAGCCTGCAATTCGGGCCAGATTGAACGCTCTGAAGGTGAGCAGCGATAAGATGCTCGCGCGGTCGTCGGAGCTGGTCCGAGCGAATATCGCGTACTTTATCAAGATAGTGGGAAAGGAATGTCTGGTGGGATAGAAGAAGTGACTAACGTCCTGATTGTATTCGGAAGTAGTGCGAGTTATCATGGTTCGCAAGGCGGTTGGTAGTCGACGAATGGATAAACCATCCATCAGAGACTTTGCGAAGGTTGTTGGCTAGACTTAGCTATATGGTGCGAATGCAACCTGAAAGTTCGCCTGCTTCTTGCATCAAAAAAGAGTTGGGGGCGCTGAGGCGCCGCAGCCAAGTGTGCCTGAAGTTCGTGTGCGGGGGCTCACGCAGAGTCGTGGACAGAGTTTCTCTCTGAATCCACACAATCGTTCATAGGAGGCTTTATGCCAGATTGGATGACCGCATTCAGGGAGGCCTTTCCTCCCGATACCTGGAGTGATAACCACGGAGAGCTGGATGAGTATGGCCTTGAACTCGTGGCCGGGCGCCATCAAACTGGCCCAGGCGGGATGCAGGCCCTACCGGCCGGACGTGGTTTTCCACGCCCGCTTTGCACAGCAAGTGCCGGAACTGTTGGCCTGGGCCAACCAACACCTCGTGTTCATTCTGGGGATCACCGATTCACATTCGCACCTGAACGCGCTCCAGGAGCTGGCTGGCATCATCCGCACGAAGACCGTATGCGATGGTCTCCGCCGCTGCGACTCAGCGGAGGCTGCCATGCAGGTTTTGCTTACCACTTCCAGCATTCAGTAACCAACAATTCCATCTCGCTGGCCCTAGCGCACACTCCACCCCTCTTCAGGCCGCTCTAAATAGAATATGCGCTTTTCCCTTGCGTTTCCACGATGCCTATTGCCTCTGCACCCTCGCCACGAACTGGTAGCGCTCGGCATGGAAAACGATCTTGCTGTACTCCACTGTCAGACCGCGGCGGTCAACGGAGGTGCGCCGCAGCCGCATCACCGGCGCCCCCTTGTTAATGCCCAATAACCGGGCCTCTTCACGTGTGGCAGACCCGGCGGTGACGATGTCCAGCGCTTCCTGCGGATGCGCGTCGTATAGGCCATCGAGCGTGGAATACACGGAGCGGTTATTAAGGTCTATCTCGGCCAGCTTTGGGAAGCGGTCCGCTGGCAAGTACATGTCTTCGATCGAGAAAGGCAGCTGGTCCACCACCCGAAGATTGCAGAGGTGCACCACGCTGGCCTTCTCCGGCAGCCTGAGCTCGCCGCCGATCTCTGCGTCGGCGGGGACTATCTCCTGCTTCAAGATCCTGTTGGAAGTCTTCAGCCCGTCACGAGCTAGGTTCTCCGTCGCGCTAAACAGCGGTCCGACCACCGTGTAGCTGCGATGGCTGGGTGGCGCAACGAATGTCCCCTTCGCCCGCCTGCGGATCAACAAACCTTCGGTAACCAGCTCGCGATAGGCGCGGTGCACCACCAGCCGGCTGATGCCCAACTGCTCGCTGAGGCTTAGCTCAGTCGACAGCATGTCGCCTGGCTTCAATTGGGCCCTGGAGATCAGGGCCTTCACTGCCTCCTTCACCTGATGATAATAAGGGACAGCAGATTGCCTATCGATCGTGATATCCATTGCAACCCTCACCGGTACGGTAGTTGTGATCAACATCGACGCCTAAAGAATCAGATCTTTCGCAGGACGGCCCGTTTCGGCATCCCAACCGAACTCTTCATACGCACCTGCCAGCAGGGTGGGCATATCCGGCACGATGCCGGCAGTACCGCCCTTCTCGAGCGGCTTGAGCAGGAGTTCAGGCAGGCGGTCGTTGGCTTTCGTCAGGCCGAGTTTGAAGTTCAACAAGCGTTTGATGTTGACGATGCGCTTGCCCAACGTCATCAGGTCCTGTGCCTCCAGGTTCCAGCCCGTCGCCGCGTTGACCACAGCTCGGAGCGGCTGTACGCCGGGGTTCTCGAACTGGCAGAGAACCAGTGAGTTATACAGGTTGCGCCAGGCCTGGAGTCGCGCTGCTACGCGGCCCTTCTCGAGGCTGTTCTCATGCCGCTCGCCGGGAGCGAGGCCAATATCCTCGAGGCCGCCCCGTCCGAGGTCGAGGTCGAACATGTCGCCTTCCATATGGCATGCGCCGCGCGGGGAGAGCGCGTATGTAACCGCCATGCCCAGATAGGCGCGCGGATCGTGCATCGGCACTTCGAGGCGGTTGACCGTGGCCGAAAGCTCGGGCACACCCGCGCGTTCTGCCAGGGCGGCATTGCCTTCGGCGAGCACCGCACCAAAGCCCTCGCGGCGGGCAGTCATCTCAATCAGCCGGAAAACCATCTCAGGATCGCCATAGTGTATTTCCAACCCACCTGTCTGCGCGGAGGTGAGCAGGCCGCGCTCGAACAGCTCACAGGCCAGGCCGATGGTCACACCCAGGCTGATGATGTCCATGCCGTAGATGTTGCAGAGGTGCCCGGCATGGATCACCGCCTCCAGGTCGAAGATCATCAGAAGGGAACCGAACGCACCGACGGTCTCATACTCGGGCCCATCAACCTTGGCATCGCTGTATTTCGGAGATTGCGTTTCGCGACCGCAGGCGATGATGCATTTGTGGCAGGCCGTGTTGCGGGTGAGGAATTTGTCGGCCAGGTCCACACCGGAGAGGTCGTCGGCGGGCGGGTGCTCTCCCAGTTGGTAGTAGCGGATGGGGAAGTCGCCCAGCATATGGCTAAGGTTTACATAGCCGGCCGTCCCATAGGCGCGAACCGATTGAGCACTGAAATCATCCTTGTACATCGCAAGGATCTTGTTGGTAAGGGCCTTGTATTCTTCGGGCGCATGCAGGGGAACCTTGCCGGTGCCGCGCGCCAGCGATTGCCTTGAGATTCTTGGAGCCCATCACCGCGCCGAGGCCAGTGCGCGCCGCGAACCGACCGTGATCGTTCGCAATGCCGGCCAGCTTCACAAGATTCTCGCCGGCGAGGCCGATGCAGGCCACGCGCACCCGCCGCATCACCCAATGTTTCGCGCAGCCGCGTCTGGGTGACGTAGATATCGCTCCCCCACAGGTCGCCGGCGGCGTGCAGTTCGGCTTTCCCGTTGACTACTGAAAGCCAGACGGGTTGCTCGGACTTGCCGGTGATCAGCACCCCGTCATAACCCGCATAGCGCAGCTCCGGGCCGAAGAAACCGCCGCTGTTAGCCTCACCCCAGATGCCGGTCAGAGGCGAGCGAGCGCACGCACTATAGCGTCCCGCGGAGCTCATCGATGTGCCCACGAGCGGTCCGGTCAGGAAGAAGAGCGGGTTATCGGGCCCGAGCGGGTCGGTGCAGGCGTCGAGCATGTCATAGAGATAACGGGCCGCCAGCCCGCTCCCGCCGACGTAAGCTACGGGCATAGTCTTCGTTGAGCGCCTCATCCCACAGATTCCCCTGAGCTGAGGTCCACGCGCAGGATGCGGCCCAGGTAACCGTCCATGTTGCGTTACGACCAGTCGGTTTCGATCTGTGATGCGATCTTGGTCAGCTCGTAGGTGGCCTTCGGCGTCCGCTGGACCTGCGCCATACTGCCGACGACCTTGATCTTGCCGGAGAACATCGCCTGCAATGGATCGAGCTCGACCCTCCATCACTTTACGCCAGATGCCGAACGGTGCTGTCATAGTGAAAAGAGCCTTTTGTTCGTCCAGGCTCTGCAGCATCCGCGCTCCGGAGGCCTTGCCGTGCTGCAGATCAATATAGGCATAACTCGTTTCCTTGTAATCCGCATCGGGCAGGATCACAAAGATGCAATCGCCTTCCCAGGTCGCGGCAGCCCTGGCATAGCCTTCGCTGGCATTGAGCCTCGTTTCCAGCTCCTTGATCCAATCCGCGGAGGGGTATTTTAGAGCCATGGAAGTTCTCCTTTCTTGAGATGAATCGCAGGTCGGGATGATATGCCGACCTACGCTGACTCCAATGCCCCGCGGGCCGGCTCATCAAACTTCGAAAAGGCCGGGAACCTGCAGGGCGATCGGCGATGTATCGGGCTATTCGAACTCGTACGCTGCGTCGAGGTAGCCCTTGAGGCCCAGGCGCAGCATCTCGCGGCCGTCTTCAGTGCCAGCCATGCCATACAGGAAACCGGTCTTGGGCACTTCGTAGCCCGGGTGCTTGGCAAACTCAACGCCATCCGCCAAGTCCTGGACGAATCGCTCGGCGATCCCAGGCTGTGTCTGCGGCAGCGTGATGCAGAAGTGGAAGCCGAGCGGCTTCTGGCAGCCGTTCATGCGCCAGCCCTTATCGTGAAGGTAATCGTTCACGAAATAAGGATCGAACACGTCGGATGTGATGGAGATCAGGAAGGTGGACTTGCCCATAATACGCAGCTCAGGCAGCTTCGCAATGCCGGCCCGGATCTTGTCCGAAACATCCATGATGGCCCTGGCCGCCTTCAGATAGCCTTCCTCACCGGTGCCGATCAGCGCGGCCCACATCGCGGCACTCGGGCCGCCCGAGCGGCTGCCCAGGACGGTGGGGGCATGGTATGCACCGCCCGGCCAATCCTCCTGCGCGAAGTACATATATTGGCGCAGGTTCTTGTTCCGGAAGTTGATCGTCGAAGTGCCCTTGAGGGCGTAGCCATACTTGTGCGTGTCACAAGAGATGGACGTCACTCCCGGCAGGCGGAAGTCGAAGACGGGCACATCGTAGCCGAGCTTCTCGATCCACGGCAGAATGAAACCGCCCAGGCAGCCATCGACGGCCAGGCCGATGTTATGCTCGAGCGCCAGGTCGGAGAGCTTGCTGATCGGATCGACCACGCCATGCGGATACGTGCCCGCCGTCGCAGCCAGCGCAACGGTATTCGGCGTGATGCACTCGCGCATTGCATCCACGTCGGCTTCGTAATCAGCAGTGACTGGCACGCGGATGACTTTCATGCCGAGGTAGTGTGCGGCCTTGACGTGGCCCGGATGGATCGTCGTCGGAGCAACGACTTCCGGCTGAGTGATGCCTTTCTCTTCGCGCCCCACTCGCGGTGCACATACATGGCGTTATAGATGCTCTCCGTACCGCCGGATGTGATCGCGCCCGCCACCTCATCCATCCGGTTTACTTTGCTGACCTCATCCCCGTGCAGCATCTTCGCGACCATGGCCAGTGCTTCAGCCTCGAACTTGGTGGCACTGGGGCACATATCGCGCTGGAGGATGTTAACAAAAGTGAACTTGTTGGCGACCTCGTTCAGGAAGGCGTAGTGCTCCATCCCGCCGTGGTACATCGTGCCAGAGCACTGGCCGCCCTGCCATTTCTTGTTCTCCTGCTCCGACATGTATTCGATTTCATGCAGGATCTCCTCCTCGTCAATGCCCTTTTCCGGCAGCTCGCTGTGGACGGGGAAGAGTTTGCTATATGGATGCAGATCGCCAAACAGATCGATGGTTTCCTGTTCGTCAGACATATTGTCCTCTCTATGGTTGATTGGTGCTCCGGAGACCTGGCGGTTCTTCGAGTCCGGCTCGAAGACACGATCGAACTGGATCCAGCGCGGGATGCCACCTTCTAATCCCGAGCACGGGAAAATCGATGCCCGGATTATAGACACATAATGTATATACGTAAATACGTACTCGCATAAGAATTATCCTGATTTACTGGGGCTAAAACAGGGATGAAAAGAGCAAGCCGAACAGCCAGCCTTTTTTCATTGAGCTTCGCCCCCTTCGTCCATACCAGCTTTCGTTGTATTCCCAGGTTCTCATCCATCACCCAGGTTCGTACGCTGGCGACTGGTCGTGGATTGCCGCGTGAAACCAGAGAGCTGATAGTTCCGGTGAGGAGAATTTGGACACACGACGTCATCTGTCCAAAATCACCGTTATGGTCAGTTCGACCGAGTTTTGCAAACCGCTATTTAATGAAGGCGAGATTCGGGTGAGCCAGGGCGTGGCGCCGCTCACCAGAAGAGTGTCTTAGCGGGGAAGGAAGATCAATGAAGCCATTCCCCCTGGCATGATGTTCCAGATTTGTGAAGACAAAGGTGACGCGCTGGTTGGAACAGTGATCAGGCTGATCCCGGCGCAGTCTGGTTTTCTTGAATAACCAACTGCGCGATTTTTTCGTAGGACTCCTTCAGCTTCATTTTTTCCAGTTCTTTCTTGATCGCCGCAAGCTTGAGGTTCGCGGGCATGGGCACTGGAATTTGGGGCTGGAGGCTGCAGATATAGTTAAGGTGTGTGCCATTCGCAGTGGGCTGCAGTTGAAACGTGATGGTCATCAGAACGGCTTGCAAGACATCCTGCGTGACCGTGAAATAATCGAACGGCCGCCAGTCTAATACCGTTTCGATCATTGCGAGATTTGCGCCGTGCATGCAGTGATTGACGGCGCCGGCAGTGGTGCGGCCTTTGGGCATAAAGAAGGAGAACATGCGTCGATCGGCATATTCCCATTGCAGACGCTTTTGCGGATCGTTGAGCCACTCCCAGACGACCGGAGGCGGGGCCGGATAATCGAACTCGTAGAGCAGGTCGGCCTCGGCCCGATCGACGAACACGCGGCGCAGATCACGCAGCGCTCGGTATCGATCGGTGAGATTGGCGACGAACATTCTCACATCACCGATGTCGTATGTTTCGCTCATTTCCTGGAGCCCATCCAGTTTCAACCCGATGTGCGACAGTACGTGATCGGTGAACAACGCATAGCCGCGCCAGCCGCTCACCTCCGCAACGTGATTTTTGAGCAGGCGGTAAATCAGGTTAACATCGGTGCCAACCATTTCGTGGTAGTTGCCGATGCTTTGAATAACGTAATCGCCGTGATGCACCATGAATTTCAGATCGAGCGAGGGGATGTTCCTGCAGGCATTGCATTGACAAGTGGTCCGACGCCGGATGGCTTCCTGTTGGTCCTTGAATGCCGCATACGTGGACTCGATCAATTCCAGCAGCGTTTCGCCGCGTGTGATTTTTTCTTCCGGAGCGTACGCAAAGATCGCATCTCCTTCAAGCTTGGATAACGTGAAAATTGACGCGATGCGGTTGAGGACCAATTCCAGCAGCTCGCTGAGGATATCGTGTGCATGTTCCAGCTCGCTCCTGGCGACAAACGAGCTATAGCCGGAGATATCGGCAAGTATTAAGTAACCGTGTTGGGTTTTCGTTTCCATAATGTGTTACGCGATTCGCTTTTCACTTTCTTGCTTGTAAATGTGACCACGGCTTTTGCTGCCGTAAGGGAATGATAATACCATCACTATGTATCCAAAGTACGCATATTGAATGGATATTGGGGGCGAGCGCTGCCTTGGGGTCGTGCCGAGTAGTCAGTTGCCCGGCGGGTTATGCCAAAGTCTTTCGCGCAATCGCAGCGCCGATAGAGACGGCCTCGATAGCGATCTGTCGCAGCATGCCGGTTGGCGATACGAAATAGCCGCAGAAATACAGCCCCGGGAGCGCCGCCTCCCGCCCGCTGGTAAAGGGCGTGCCATTTTCATCATGCGCCACGGAGGCCCCTTGCAGGAAAGCATTCACCCTGGGACGATAACCCGTCGCCAAGATCACCAGATTCGTATCTTCCATCGTTTTCCATCCGTGAAGATGACCTCATCACTCGTAAACCCCTCGATGCCCGGGCAAAGTGCGACATGACCGCGCTTGATCAACTCGAGAGTGCCCACGTCAATGAGCGGGATGCGGGAGGTCGCGTTGGATCTGGGTCAAGGGGCCGCGCGGCAACTTGCGCAGACCACTTTTTGTGATATCACCCATGACGAGGCGCAGGATCGGGCGATTCAAGGCGTCCGCAAGGCGGGGCGGCAGCTTGCTCTCCAGGATCCCAATCGCCAGGATCGGGATGCCAAATAGTTCGCGAGGGATCACGTTGACCGGGCCGCGGACGGCAAGGCTGGGCTGGGCCCCATGTTCCCACAAGTCAATGGCGATTTCACCGCCGGAGTTGCCAAAACCAACGACGAGCACCTTCTGATCTTTGAAGGGCGTGCCGTTGCGATACTGTGAACTATGCAAGATCCTTCCACCGAAGGAGTCCTGTCCGGGCCAAATGGGAAGATTGGGTTCACGCGCATAACCCGCGGCCACTACGAGATTTGCCGCCCGATAATGGCCGTCCTGCGTCTGGACTTCCCAAGCATTGTCCGCGAAGCGCGCCGAGACGACCTTTTGACCGAAGCGAGGCGCTAATTGAAATTGCCGGGAATAGGCATCCAGGTATTGAACCACCTGAAGACGGGATGGGTAGCGCGGTGTTTCGCTCGGGAAGTGGACGAAAGGAAGTTCAGAGAACCGTTTGGCGGTATGGAGGTGGAGCCGTTCGTAATGCCGGCGCCAGGCTGATCCCACCGCATCGCTCTGCTCCAAAATAATGAAGGGGATACCAGCTTGTCTGAGGCATGCTCCAACGGCCAGCCCGGCTGGGCCAGCGCCTATAATAATCGTATGGTGTGCATCATTGGGAGTAGTCGTCATGGAAGGCATGTTCCAAATACAAGGCTCCATGCAGGCATGCAGCCAAGCCTTGAGCGGCGGCCGTGGCCGTGAGCCATGATACCACTGCGGGAGATGATCGGCTTTTGGCGCGGCGGTTTTGAACCTGCTGCACCTTCTGCATTCGGCGAGGCGTCTTTATAATAGGCGATCATGATAACCATTGACATCGAAACAGCCCGTCGCTTTATCTTGGGCAAGCAGGGCCTTTGGCCCGGACGGCGTTGGCGCGGTGCCCGGGGCACAGCCCAGGCCATGCGTGCGATGGAGTACCTGCAACTGGACCCCCTGCAGATCGTCGCTCGCAGCCAGGACATCACTCTGCATAGCCGCGTGCTGGATTACAAGCCCAATATGTGGGAACATGCGACGTACAAGCAGCGCAAGTTCTTCGACTGGGGTGACTGGCTGGCCGTAAGACCGATGGAGGAGCTGCCGCACTGGCGCGTGGTGATGGGCCGGGAGCGGGATACGGACTCGCGCATGCCGCGCCCTGGCTCGTGAACACGCGGAGGCGATCGTAGAAATGCGGGCTGCCTTGCGCGAGCGCGGTGTCCTGAGCAACCGTGACTTCGAGATGGCGACGCGTACACGAACGCAGAGCTATCGGGGCCGCAAGGACAGCGCGCTGGCCCTCTACTACTTGTGGCGGACGGGCGAGGTGATGACGCATCACCGCAACCGCTTCGAGCGCGTGTACGCGCTGTCCGAGAGCGTGGCGCCGGCAGAGCTGCATGCGCGAGAGCGACGAGGATGAGGTGGACCGCTTCCTGGTGAGAAAAGAAGTGAGCTTCGGCGGGCTTTCGCGGATCGCCCGGACGAGCGATTCGTTCCGGCGCGGTGAGCCGGACCGCGCGGCGAAGAAGATGCTTGGGGCGATGCTGGCCGACGGCGAGATCATCGAAGTGCAGGTGGAAGGCTGGAAGCCGGTGCACTACGCGCTCGGCACAGATGCCACCACACTGCGCAACCTGAGCGCAGGCCGCACGCCAAAGGGGTGGGCACCCCTGGAAACGAGCACAACCGAGGAAGCGGTGTTCCTGGCGCCGCTCGACCACGTGATCGCGCGCGGGCGGGCCAAGGCCTTGTTCGGCTTCGACTATGTTTGGGAGGTCTACAAGCCGGAGCATCAGCGCAAGTTCGGATATTACACATTGCCGATACTGTGGGGCGACCGGCTTGTGGCTCGTTTTGATAGCAAGCTTGACCGAACGACCAATACGTTTGTCGTGCTGGGCCTCTGGCTGGAGGATAAAGCTCTGGGCAAGGATGAGGCGTTCGCTGAGGCATTGGCCCGAGGGTTCGCACAATTCGTTACGTTTCTCGGGGCGAGCAAGATGAATGCGAAGGCGATCAGAGAGCCTCTGCTGCGACGGCGTATTAGCGGACAAAGGATGGAAAAGAGAGAATAGGGAATATAGAATCGGAAGAACGATAAAGTGTCCCCGCTAGTGTCAGGATTGTCCCGGCTACTGCCGGGATTGTAGATCCAAGATTCAAAAAAGACCTTGCGAAGGTCAGGCAGTAAACGATTGCGAATTCAAACCAGCGCGTAACCCGGCATCTTGTTCTAACACAATCGAGATTCCTTATGTCCATTGTCCTCGGAATTGACGTCTCCACCACTGCGACCAAGGCGCTATTGTTAGACGAAAAGGGCGAAGTCATCGCGGCGGCAGCTTCGCCGCACACGATGCAGACGCCGCGCCCGCTTTGGTCGGAGCAGGACCCGAACGAGTGGTGGGCAGCGGCTTTGGCGAGTATCCGCGCCGTACTGGAAAAAGCAGGTATCGGAGGGGACAGAATATCCGCGATCGGCCTGACCGGGCAAATGCACGGGCTGGTGCTGCTCGACGAAGCGGGAAAAGTCCTGCGGCCCGCGATCTTGTGGAACGACCAGCGCACGCAGAGCCAATGCGATGAAATTCATCAGCAAATCGGCAAGGCGAGATTTATTCAAATTACCGGTAATGTCGCACTGACGGGCTTCACCGCACCCAAGATCTTATGGGTGAAAGAAAATGAGCCGGACGTGTACGCGAAAGCGAAACATGTGCTGCTGCCAAAGGATTACATCCGGTATCGATTGACACGCGAATATGCGCTGGATAAGGCCGATGGCGCGGGCACAGTATTGTTTGATCTGAAGTCAAGGAATTGGTCAACTGAGGTTCTTGATGCGCTGGGGATCGATGCATCGTGGATGCCGCCGACGTTCGAGGGACCTGAATTCACGGGGTATGTTACCGAGGAAGCTGCATCACTCACCGGGCTGAAAGCGGGGACGCCTGTGGCGGCGGGCGGCGGCGACCAGGCCGCGCAGGCCGTGGGTGTGGGGGCAGTAGCACCCGGCGTGGTCGCGCTGACCGTTGGGACGAGCGGCGTGGTATTCGCTACAACGCCTTCGCCACTGTTCGAGCCGGAAGGACGCCTGCATGCTTTTTGTCATGCGGTGCCGGGCATGTGGCATTTCATGGGCGTAATGCTTTCAGCGGCAGGCAGTTTGCAGTGGTATCGCGATACGCTTGCGCCCGGCATAAGTTTTGATGAGCTACTCCAGGAAGCCGAATCCGTTCCAGCCGGAAGCGAAGGCCTGCAGTTCCTGCCGTATCTGAGCGGGGAACGCACACCCTATCCCGATCCGTTGGCGCGCGCGGCGTTCATTGGCCTGACCTTACGGCACAGCCGCGGTCACATGACGCGCTCCGTGCTCGAAGGCGTGTCGTTTGGCTTGAAGGATATGCCTGACCTTGATCCAAAACGCCGGTCTCGGGGAAATCGCACAGGTGCGCGCGTCCGGTGGCGGGACGAAGGGGCGGCTGTGGCGACAGATCCTGGCTTCCGTTCTGGAAGCGGAGCTGGTCACGGTCAATACAACGGAGGGAGCGGCGTTCGGTGCGGCTCTTCTGGCGGGTGTTGGGGCGGGCATGTGGCCCGACGTCGCGTCTGCCTGTGATATGGCGGTTAAGCTTACGGGGAGCACCTTGCCAGATCCGGCCCAAATGGATGCTTACCGTGCAGCCTATCCGGTTTATCAGGGACTCTATCCGGCCCTTAAGCCGAGTTTTTCAAAAATGTAGAACGCTTCGTATCCTGGCATTCCTGCCGCGGACAGCCCTGCAAAAGTGCAATTATGAGTATTTCACTTGACAGGCCCCTGGCTCGGGCATAGAATACCGCCCAATATCTTATAAAACGCTGACGAGGACGAGTACGCTTCAAAGCGATTTCCAGAGAGCCGGGCAGGAGTGGTGAAAGCCAGGCAAAAGCGCAGAAGCCGAATGGCCCTCCGAGTTGAAAAGGCGAACGAAACGGCAGTTGCTGCCAACCAGTAGCCCAATCCGGTTGCTCCCGTTATCGAGCAAGGGTATAACCGTTTCTGAACGGCGTACCTGAAAAGAGTGAAGCTGGCCCATCCCTGTTGCACACAACAGGGATTTTTGTTAAGCCCCCACAAAGGGGTGACCAGCTTCCAATCGGGTGGCACCACGGGAGTCTCCTCTCGTCCCTTTGGACGAGAGGAGATTCTTTTTTTATGGCCGTAAAGCGCATCACCATACTCCGGGTGTCTTGAGAGGACGTTTTTCATGCTGGCAGATATCGCAAACATTCAAACCATTGTCCGGGAGATCCCTGCAGACCTGGAGACGCCGACAGGCGTCTATCTAAAGCTGCGCGGGAACGGCACTTCTTTTTTGCTGGAATCCGTTGAAGGCGGGGAACGGATCGCACGCTATTCATTCATCGGCGTGGCGCCCCGGGCACAGTACATCCTGCGGGGCAACGAAGTGGAGGTCATTGAAGGGGATACGCACCATATCGTGGGGTTGAATGCGGAGGCGGATGCAACGCGCTTCCTGCAATCGGAGCTACGGCGATTTGAATCGATCCCGCGGCCGGGGCTGCCGCGCTTCATCGGCGGAGTCGTCGGGTACCTGGGCTTCGAAGCGGTGCGGTACTTTGAGCCGACGCTGAGGCCACAGTTGCGACACCCTGACCTGCCGGATGGCATCTTCCTGCTCGCGGATACGGTCATTGCGTTCGACCACGCGCGCCGCAGCCTGTTCCTCATAGCAAATTTGCTGGATGGCGATGCCGAGGCGGCCAACGAGAAGCTCGACGAAATTGCGGAACGAATCGGCCAGCCACTTCCGGCTGCCGAAGCGCATACACCGTCGCCTCCTCGACGCGATCCAACCTGACGGAAGAGGCGTACAGGCAGATGGTCGACATTGCCAAGGAACACATCGAGGCGGGTGACATCTTCCAGGTGGTGCTTTCACAGCGCTTCAACCGGGAAACGCAGGCCGAGCCTTTCGACGTGTATCGGGCTGCACGGAGGCTGAACCCATCCCCGTATATGTTCTTTTTTGATTTCGGAGTGGTCGACGGGCAACCGCTCGCGCTGGCGGGCTCTTCGCCGGAGATGTTCGCGCGGCTGGAGGGACGAACTGCCTCCTTGAGACCGATCGCGGGCACGCGTCCACGGAGCGCGGATGCAGCCGCGGATGCCGCGCTTGCCGAGGAGCTCCTGGCAGACCCGAAGGAACGCGCCGAGCACGTGATGCTGGTGGACCTGGGGCGCAATGATCTCGGCCGCGTTTGCGAGTATGGGACCGTGAAGGTCTGCGATTTCTTCAACATAGAGCGCTATTCGCACGTCATGCACATTGTTTCGCACGTCGAGGGGACACTACGCGCCAAACTGACAGCGTTCGACCTGCTGCGCGCGGCCTTCCCGGCGGGCACAGTAAGCGGCGCGCCGAAAGTGCGCGCGATGGAGATCATCGCGGAGCTGGAGCCGGAGAGGCGCGGGCCCTACGCAGGCATCGTGGGTTATTTTGGGTTCGACGGCGCGATGGATACCTGCCTTGCCATCCGCACATTGGTGGCGCAAGGGCAGACGTTCAGCGTACAGGCAGGCGCGGGCATCGTGGCCGATTCGGATCCGCGGACCGAATATCAAGAGACGCTGAACAAAGCGAGTGCCATGCTGCGGGCAATCGAGATGGCAGAGACGAACAACTGAGAGGCGACCTATGCTTGCTGTAATCGACAACTACAATTCGTTCACATACAACCTTGTGCAGTACTTCGGGGAACTGGGCGCAGAAGTGCGGGTGTTCCGCAATGACCAGATCGATGTTGAGGACCTGATGGATCTGCACCCGTCGCAGCTCGTGATCTCGCCCGGGCCGGGCCAGCCGATACGAGACGGCGGTGTTTCGGCGGATGCCATGCGGTATTTCACAGGCAGGATCCCCGTGCTGGGGGTTTGCCTGGGGCACCAATGCCTGGGAGCGATCCATGGCGGCAGAGTGGATCGCGCCGCACAACTCATGCATGGAAAAACATCATCGGTGAAGCACAACGGAAAGGACATTTTCAATGGCATCCCATCGCCGTTCGAGGCGATGCGCTATCACTCGCTCATCGTCCATGACCCCGTGCCGGCCGACCTGGAGGTGACAGCCACCACCACGGATGGAGAGATCATGGGGCTGAAACATCGCGAACATGCGACCTTCGGCGTGCAATTCCACCCGGAATTGATCCTCACGCAGCATGGGAAACAGCTGCTGCAGAACTTCCTAGAGATCCAGACCCTGCTTTGAAAAGGAGATCCAAAATGTTAAGACCATTTATTGCCAAAGCCATCAACCGCGTAGACCTCTCCTCCGAGGAGGCGCAGGATGCCATGAACATCATCATGACCGGGCAAGCCACGCCGGCGCAGATCGGCGCGTACCTGGTTGCCCTGCGCATGAAGGGTGAAACCGTGGATGAGATCACGGGGTCGGCGCGCGCCATGCGGGCGGCTGCCATCAAGGTGGAAGTTGCCGACCGATCGATGCCGCTTTATGACACGGCGGGAACAGGCGGGGACGGCGCTCACACCTTCAACATCTCCACCGCGGCAGCCTTCGTCATCGCAGGCTGCGGACGCAAGGTGGCCAAGCACGGCAACCGGGCCGCTTCGTCCCAGTGCGGGAGCGCGGATGTGCTGGCTGCGCTGGGCGTCAACCTTGATCTCAGCCCGGAACAGGTGGGCCACGCGGTGGATGAGATCGGCATTGGGTTCATGTTCGCGCCCAAGTTCAACCCCGCCATGAAGCACGCGATCGGCCCGCGCAAAGAGATCGGGCAGCGCACGATCTTCAATTTGCTGGGCCCCCTTACAAACCCGGCGGGCGCCGATATACAACTGCTCGGCATCTATTCCCACTCGCTTACGGAACCGCTCGCCAATGTACTGGCCGACCTGGGAGCACGTGCGGCGCTCGTAATCCACGGCGCGGGCGGAATGGATGAGCTTAATCCATGCGGGCCAAACCGCATCAGCCATCTCAAGGACGGTGCAGTCCGCACGTACAATCTCGACCCGGCTGAGCTGGACCTGCCGCGCGCCACAGTAGCTGACCTGCGCGGGGGCACGCCGGAGGAATCTGCGGTGATGATGCGGGACCTGCTAGGTGGAAAGCTCAACGGGGCGCGCCGGGATGCCGTGCTGCTCAACGCTGCCGGCGCACTGGCTGCCGAGGGCGGCGATTTTAAGGCGTCGCTGGCGGAGGCACGCGATTCGTTCAGCAGCGGGAAGGCACTCGAGAAACTCAACGCATTAATCGGCTTCAGCCAGTCGTTCAGCCAGCCAGCCGCCGCATGAGCAACATACTTGGGGAGATCCTTGCGCACAAGGAAACAGAAATTCGCCGCGCTGGACACTGCGGCTCTGCGCCGGGCGGCGGAGGCGGCGCCCATGCCCAGAGACTTTGCCGCGGCCGTGAGGCGGCAGGAGGGTTTCGGGCCGAAACTGATCGCCGAACTCAAACTTGCCAGCCCGTCCAAAGGCTTGCTCGCTCCGGGGCTTGACCTGATGCGGGTCGCAAAGGTCTACGCGGAGCATGGGGCCGCGGCGATCAGCGTGCTGACCGACGAGAGGTTCTTTCTCGGAAAGCTGGAAAGCCTGCGTGCGCTGCGGTTCACGCGAGAAGTCGCGCGCTGCCCTTGCTGCGGAAGGATTTCATCATCGACGAGGCGCAGATCTACGAATCGCGAGCGAATGGGGCGGACGCGATCCTGCTGATCGCCGCGGCATTGACCGACGATGCGCGCCTTGCCGGACTGCACAGCCTGGCCCTGGAGCTGGGCCTGACTGCCCTGGTGGAGGTGCACAACGAGCAGGAGGCGGCGCGGGCGTTGAAACTGCGCGGGGTCCGCCTGATCGGGATCAACAATCGCGACCTGAGTACGTTTCAGACATCGCTGGAGACAACGGAACGACTGCGTCCGATGATCCCGGCGGGCATCGCGGTCGTCTCGGAATCCGGCATCTCCACGGCAGAGGATGTGGAGCGCGCTTGCCGCCGCAAACGTGGACGCGGTCCTGGTGGGTGAGGCATTGAGTGACCGCGCCGGATATCGCGGCGAAGGTGGAGGAGCTGGTGAGCATGAGTGGTGCGGAGCCATGACTAAGATAAAGATTTGCGGGATCAAGACGCTGCCGGATGCACGGGCCGCCATTGAAGCAGGGGCAGATCTGCTGGGCTTCAACTTTCATCCGGAGAGCAAACGCTTCATTGATATCCACGTCTGTGCCCCGATCACGTCCGTGCTCAGGAGGGAAAGCCCACATGTGCAATTGGTTGGCGTATTCGTGAACTTCTCCGCGGACAGGATCACGCAAATCCTCGAAATGTGCGCACTGGACCTGGCACAGCTGAGCGGAGATAAATCGGCGGAGCTGCGTGCGTTGCTGGGCAGGCGGGCTTTCAAAGCCTTTCATGGGGCGCCGGATGGACAAGCGCACGTCTTATGCGCGCGCCGATGCGCCGGCGTTCCTGGTGGATGGAAGCGCGACCGGCTCTTATGGCGGAACCGGCGTCGCGGCGGATTGGTCGGCAGCGGCCGAACTGGCAAAGGAGTATCCACTGATGCTGGCGGGCGGCCTGAGACCGGATAATGTAGCGGAGGCCGTGCGGCTGGTGAGACCCTGGGGAGTGGACGTCGCATCCGGCGTGGAGAGGGGGCCGGGTCAGAAAGATGCCGGCAAGATGAGGGCCTTTGTCGAGGCGGTCCGATCAGCAGAAGTGGAGAGAAAATGACGCTGCTACCCACCAAGTTCGGCCCATACGGAGGGCAGTACGTGCCGGAGACGCTGATGCCGGCTCTGATCGAGCTGGAGCAAGCATTCGTAGAGGCCTGGCATGATGCGAAGTTTCGCGCTGAGTACGACAGGCGCATGGCATCGTATGTGGGCCGGCCGACGCCATTAACTTCCGCGCGGAGGCTCACGGAGCAACTGGGCGGCGCGCAGATCTACTTGAAGCGCGAGGACCTGGCACACACCGGCGCGCATAAGATCAATAATGCACTGGGGCAGGGTCTGCTGGCGCAACGCATGGGCAAGCGCCGGATCGTGGCTGAGACCGGCGCGGGGCAGCACGGGGTCGCCTCCGCAACCGTGGCGGCCCTGCTGGGACTCGAATGCGTGGTCTACATGGGGGCAGTGGATATGAGGCGGCAGGAGCCAAACGTGGATCGAATGAGACTGCTGGGCGCGGAAGTGCGCGCGGTGACATCCGGCACGCAGACCTTGAAAGACGCGATCAATGAAGCAATCCGCGATTGGGTGACGAACGTGCATGATACGCACTACCTGCTTGGCTCGGCGCTCGGCCCGCATCCGTATCCGACGATGGTACGCGAGTTCCAGTCGGTGATCGGGCGCGAAGCACGCGAACAGATGCTGGCCGAAACAGGGCGATTGCCCGACAGCGTGATCGCCTGCGTGGGAGGCGGCTCGAATGCCATCGGCATCTTCAGCGGATTCATGGAGGATGCAGTGGAGCTTATCGGCGTGGAGGCAGGGGGAAACGGTATTGGCAGCGGAAAGCATGCGGCGCGATTCGGCGACCCCAAGCGCGGGCGGGTGGGAGTCATTCACGGCACACGGACCTTCGTGCTACAGGATGAGGACGGGCAGATCGCAGAGACACATTCCATCTCGGCGGGCCTGGATTATGCAGCCGTCGGGCCGGAGCATGCCCTGTTGCGGGACATGGAGCGCGCGTGCTATACGTCAGCGACGGACGATGAGGCCCTGGATGCTTTCTCGGTGTTGTGCAAGACCGAAGGAATCATCCCGGCGCTTGAGTCGTCACACGCGCTGGCGGAGGTGATCAAGCGCGCGCCGAAAATGCGGAAAGATCAGGCCGTGCTGGTCAATCTCTCAGGGCGGGGAGATAAGGACCTGAATACCGTCACAAAGCTATTGGGTATCAACGACCGTGATGGAGACCGACGCGCGAGGGATCGCATGAGCCGACTAGAGGACGCCTTCCGAAACAAGCCGATCTTCATGCCGTATTATCCGCTTGGCTACCCGGATCTTAAAACGTCAATCGAGGTGATCGAAGCGCTCTCCAAGAATGGGGCGGACCTGATGGAAATCGGATTATCGTTCTCCGACCCGCTTGCGGACGGCCCCGTCATCCAAAAAGCCACGCAGATCGCGCTGGAAAATGGGATCACCGTTCGGAAGTCTTTGCAGGCGGTCGCGGAGTTACGACGGCGCGGTGTGCAGATCCCCCTGGTCTTGATGGGGTACTACAACCCGATGCTCGCCTATGGGCTGGAGCGATTTGTGAACGAGGCGCGGTCTGCGGAGGCGGACGGGTTCATCATCCCGGATCTGCCCATGGAAGAGGCCGCGGAGTTCGAGGCGATCGCCAATGATCTGCCGCTGATCCGCATGCTCGCGCCGACCACGCCGGATGAGCGCATGGAAACCATTGCACGGCAAGCCAAGGGCTTCCTCTATCTTGTGAGCGTCACGGGCACAACGGGCGCGCGCGCATCTGTAGCCGATGGCCTTGGGCAACTAGTAGCACGGGTACGAGCGCATACAGCCGTGCCGATCTGCGTCGGGTTTGGGATCAGCACGCCGGAGCAGGCGAAGGCCGTAAGCATGATCGCAGACGGCGTGATCGTAGGGTCGGCCTGCGTACAGGCGATCGGAGAAAGCAGGGATCCAATCGCGGCAGCAGCTGAATTTGGCGGAAGATTTCGAGAAGGTCTGAGAATGGGGGCCTAGTTTGCAGGGGAGCGGAGAATATGGAGTATAAAAGAGTCAAGGCTGACCAACATCTGAACCAGGAGCGCCGAGACAATCCGGGGTGAGAGATGGAAAATACATTTACGTGGCCGCATGAGATCCGGGGTGCGCTGTCACTGACATACGATGATGGGCTGCCGGTCCATTACTCACTGGTCGACCCGCTGCTGCGCCAGAACGGCTTGCGAGCCACCTTCTATGCCATGATCCAGAGCGACCTGCGCGTACACAGTGAGAAATGGCGCGAGGTGGCGGCAGGCGGACATGAACTGGGGAACCATAGCGTGTTCCATCCATGCCGGCAGGATGGGACCGAGGCTTATGCGTGGCTGGACGACCGCTACGATCTTCGCAGCTATACACCCAAACAAATGCGGGATGAACTCGAAGTTGCCAATCTGGTGCTGCACTTGCTGGATGGCAAAAGCGAGCGCTCCTACGGTAACACATGTTGCGATACAACCTTCGGAAGCGAGGCGATGGAACGCTCGTTGGAGCCGATCCTAAGGGAGCTGTTTGTTGCCGGGCGTGGCGCCTTAACGAACCGGATCGCGTACCCGGCGGATGGGATCGACCTGTTCAACATCGGATGCATCGACGCCTCGGGGCGCTCATTCGAGGAACTACAGGATGTGGTGGAGCAGGCCCGTGCAGGCGGCTGGGCGGTCTTGATGCTGCACGGCATCGGTGCAGGCACGCATGACCTCTACCTGGATGCGGACGTCCATGAGCGCTTTGTCAGTTGGCTGGCCAAGCAAAGGACGATCTGGACAGCGCCGGTGCGGGATATTGCGAACTACATCAAGCAATTTACGCAGGGCGTCACACAGCCAGAGTAAGAGGTCAGAGCTGGATCTCAATGATCGGCGCGCTCTCGCGTGTTATTGAGAAAGATCTTCGGATGCCGTCGAAAGCCAATTCGTGTTCTCCGAGAAACCCGGTGAAGCATATGCTTCCATTCTCGTCGGTGGTGTACTGCGCGGGCGAGTTCCACCATTCCCCCTTTACGAGGCTCAGTAACGCTTCATAAGCCGGCTTGCCGGAACCATCCTTGCGGATCAGCCCGGCAGGCGCGTTAAGCCAGCCTCCATCAGACATATCCCACCAGGTGATGCCTTCCACAAGGGGATGCGCAAAGAGTGTCGTGTAATGCTGGATGGTCTCCTCGGCCTGGCGGTCCTCCCCTTCTGGGGTGGTGGGCCATTCCTGCACTTGATAGTCGTTGAGGTCGACGATCTCCGGCGGCATGAGGCGGCCTGAGAGCAGGGTTGTCTCCGTAAAGTGGATGGGCAGGTTGAAGCGGCTGAAGCGATCCAGCAACTTCAAAGTTCTTCTCCACGCCCCAATAACCCTGATGCATATGAGATTGAATGCCGATCGCGTCGATCTGGATGCCGGCTTCGAGGCAGCCTTCCACCAGAATGTCATAGGCGGGAGACGTATCGAAGTCGTTGATCAACAAGGTCGCACCCGCGTTCTCGAGGCGCGCGGCTGCGAACACGGCGCGAATGGTCGCGATGCGGCCCAGTTCCCGGCTGAGGCGCGTGAGGCCGTTGTCATACTTGTCGAAGATGGGCATGATGACGGCTTCATTGATCACATCCCACATATCGATCAGGCCGCGGAAATTCGAGACCTCGCGCCGGATGCGAGCCGTCTGCCTCGAGAGGATCTCCGAGGTGCCCAGCGAAAGAAGCCAATCTGGCGCGAGGGTATGCCAACACAGCGGATGACCCTTGGTGATCAAACCGTGATCCACGCACCAGCGGGCGGCATTCTTTAATCGACTCCGTCAGCGGCCTGCCTGGTTCAGGCTCAAACCTTGCCCAGTAAAAGGGCAGCGTGGCGGCGTTGAAGAGGGCAGTCAGCTTGCCGGCGCGCTGTTCAGCGTGCTCCTTTTGCCTTCCAACATACTTGTCGTTCGCGAGAGGCACAAGGTCGAAGGCAGCCGTGCCGAAGAGGAATTTGTGACGGGTCTGCGCGAGCGATACATCCCGATGTGATAGCGGCGTTCCATCCTGTCTCGAGACTCGGAGCGTGACCGTTGCCGTGCGGTGATCCTTGATGTTGCTGTTCATCAGCGCTCCTTAGCAGAAAGCCAGAGGGCCGTTTTCGATGCCCGCGCTCATGCCATAATCCGCTTCAGAAAGTAGTTGACTTTTCCCGAAGGATGTGCAATAATGGCGGTATCGTTACCGGTAACGATACCGCCATTCTACCACTTATGAGGACCTGAGCATGCGCAAGAACAGACGGCCGGTCACAATTCAGGATGTGGCGAGGACAGCGGGGGTATCCGTTTCCACGGTGTCGCGGGTCCTTAACAGCAAGGTGGATGTGGCGAGCGAAACGCAGGACCGCATCCGCTCCGTGATCGATGACCTGGGATATACAACCAACCTTGCGGCGAGGAGTATGCGCAGCTTCAAGAAGAACCTGGTTGGGCTGCTGATGCCGGATATCGCCTACCCATTTGCCATTGAAGTGATGAAGGGGGTCAACCGGGCAATCGCGGAATCCGAATTCGATCTGCTGGTCTATACGACGGGCGACGTCCGAAAGACAGGCAGAGCCTCCCACGAGCAAAAATACGTTTCCCTGCTGAATAATTCCATCACAGACGGGGTGATCATTGTTGCGCCGGTGACCGATGAGTTTTCCACGGAGGCGCCGATCGTTTCCATCGATCCGTTAATGAGCAACCCCAACTACCCCTCCGTGCACGCAACCAATTATCGCGGCGCCATGGAGGCAATGGATTACCTGCTGGGCCTGGGGCACCGGCGCATCGGCTTTATCAGCGGGCGCGCCGAACTGGAAAGCTCAAGCCGCCGATTGAAGGGCTATCGGGATGCGCTTGAAAATGCAGGCTTGCAGGTGGATGAGCAGCTCGTTGCCTCCGGCGACTACACCACCGAGACGGGCGCCCTCTGCGCACGACAGCTGCTCTCGCTGGACGATCCGCCTACGGCGATATTCGCGTCCAACGACCAGGCGGCTATGGGGGTGTACCAGGCCGCGGAGGAGAGAGGGCTTCGCATCGCAGAGGACCTGTCGGTGATCGGTTTCGACAACATCATGGAATCCAAATACATGGGGCTCACCACCGTAGACCAGTTCATTTCCGAGATGGGGTTTGTAGCAACAAAAATGCTGATCCGGCTGATCAACGGTGAGCCGCTGGATTCTCAGACCTACCAGATGCAGACCCAGCTCATCATCCGCAACTCCTGCCAGGCAACCACGGACCGCGCATAGCGGAACAGATGGAACTGGCAGCGTCAACCCTTTGATGAGAATCTAGTATGGAGAGGAGGTGTGAGCACTGATCATGGAAACAAATTGCAGGTCTTCTCTTCGGCCCTGAACAGACGGAAGGAAGACCTGCGCATTTGTGAGGAGCGTTGCTCCACACAAAACGAGTATAACCCATCGGAGCCTCATAAGGAGAAGAACATGTTTCGCAAGGTTTACATGATCTTAAGTGTTTTGCTCGTTGTGGCCTTTGCACTGACTTCGTGCAGCACGCCGGCCACCGAAGCGCCGACCGCAGCGCCCGTCGCGCCGGCGGCGACACAGGTGCCGGCCCAACCCGCGGCCACACAAGCGCCGGCCCAGAAAGTAACGATCAATTGGTGGCACATCTCGACCAAGGACCCGGGCCTGACGTTCTGGCAGAAGCTGGCCACTGAGTATATGGCCGCTCACCCGAACGTGGATATCAAGATCACGGTACTGGAAAACGAGGCCTTCAAGACCAAGCTGACCACCGTCCTGCAATCCGGCAATCCGCCCGACATTTTCCAAAGCTGGGGCGGCGGCGACATGAATTCGCAGGCTACGGCCGGACTGCTGCAGGACATCACGCCGGCCCTCGATGCAAATAGCGGCGCCTGGCGCGGTACGTTCGCACCCGGTGCGTTGTCGGTCTATGCCTACCAGGGCAAGAACTACGGCGTGCCGTGGGATATGGGCATGGTCGGCTGGTGGTACAACAAGGATCTCTTCACCAAGGCCGGCATCGATACACCGCCCGCGACCTGGACCGATTTTCTGGCGGATGTAACGAAACTTAAATCTGCCGGCATAACCCCGATCTCCGTCGGCGAAGGCGACAAGTGGCCCGGCATGCACATGTGGATGTATCTTGCCACGCGCATCGGCGGTGAGCCCGCTTTTAGCGCCGCCTATTCCCGAAAGGGTTCCTTCGCAGATCCGGCATTTGTGCAGGCTGGTCAGAAACTTCAGGAATTGATCGCCCTGCAACCCTTCCAGTCCGGTTTCCTGAGCGCGACCCACGATGAAATGCAGGCCACGTTTGGCAACGGCAAGGCCGCCATGGAGCTTTCGGGACAATGGGCTCCTTCCGTTGAATCAGCCAATGCGGTCGATAAAAAGGGCGTCGCGAATCTGGGCTTCTTCAATTTCCCGGCGGTTGAGGGGGGCGTGGGCGCCGCTACGGATGTTTGCGGCGGCGGCGATGGGTTTGCCATCGGCAAGAATGCCCCGCCGGAAGCCCTTGACTTCGTCAAGTACCTGACCAGCGCAAGTTCGCAGTCCCAAATGGCTGCATTGGGTATGGGCATCCCGGTCGTGAAGGGTGGCGAAGCCGGTCTGTCGGATCCCAATATGGTCACTGTCCAGAAGGACTTCGCGGCTGCAACATACTTCCAGCTGTACTATGATCAGTATCTGCCTCCGGCGATGGGCTCCGTTCTGAATGACTCTGTGCAGACAATTTTTGCCGGCACGGCGTCTCCTGAACAGGCTGCCCAGGCAATTGAGGACGCGGCCAAGCAGAACCTGAAATAAGAAGGCTCCTTTTCTATCGCTGCAGGGGTTGGATCCAGTAGTATCCGACCCCTGCAGCATCCAATCACCCAGGGAGATCCATTAATGAGCGTAGCGCAGCCGAGTATGGACGAAATGACGTCGAGTCAACAGGCTCGTTCTACTCGCCATGTTCAAGACTACCTGACCATTACTTTGTTCCTGGCTCCGGCTTTCATACTTTTTCTCATTTTTCTCGTTTATCCCATTTTTCGATCCATTTATTTCAGCATGTTCAACTGGAACGGCCTGGGGCCGGCAGTTGATTTTGTGGGTCTGGATAATTTCAAGCAGATCCTGACCGACAAGGTCTTCATGAAAGCAGTGGGGGATTGCTTCCTGATCGTTGCACTATCCCTGGCCGTACAGCTGCCCCTGGCATTGGCACTTGCAATCATGGTGGGACGCGACCTGCCCGGCCGCGCCATCTTCCGCACGATCTTCTTCCTGCCTTACGTGCTTTCCGAAGTCATCACGGCTATTATTTGGATCGGCCTGTTCAGCGCAGACCCATCCCGCGGCCTCATCAACGCCCTCCTGGCTTTGATCCCGGGAGTTCAGCCCCAGGGCTTCCTGAGCGATATCCACCAGGTGCTGCTATGCGTCTTTATCGTATTGAGCTGGAAGTATTTTGGATTACACATGCTGCTGGACCTGGCCGGCCTGCAAAATATCCCGAGGGAGATCGAAGAGGCTGCCATTATTGATGGCGCGAACAAATGGCAGCTGACCAGACATATCACCATACCATTGCTGAGCGGTACCATTCGGACAAGTATCTACCTGTCCGTGCTGGGCTCGCTGACACAATTTAACCTGGTGTGGATCATGACCAAGGGCGGACCCGTCAATGCCAGCGAATTCATGGCGACATACATGTATCGCTTTGGCTTTGTGCGTTTTCTTCTCGGATACGGCTCAGCGGTGGCCCTCGTAATGCTGCTGATCTGCCTGGCCTTTTCGGTGGCCTATCTACGGCTCGCACGCCAACCGGACTATCTGGGCGGCATGTAGGAAGGATCGCCATGCCAACCGATCCAGTGCGCCAAAGCAACATTTCAAGGAAATACCTGCCGAGGTTCTTCCAGTATCTCGTGCTCTCTTTTGTCACGTTGATCATCATCGTGCCGATCGTGATCCTGTCCTTTGACAGTCTCAAGACGACCGGCGAGATGTTTTTGCATCCTTACACAATACCCACCTCCCCACATTGGGAGAATTACAGCCAGATCCTGCTTAACTCTTCGTTCTGGGTCTTGTTGCGCAACAGTCTCGTCGTGATGGTCGCCTCGACGGCCGGCGTACTGGTCGTTTGCAGCCTGGCAGCCTTCGTATTTGCCCGAATGCAATTCAAAGGTAAGGACCTGGCCTTCAACTTCCTCACTCTGGGCTTGATGTTCCCCATTACCGTTGCGATCATGCCGGTCTATCTCGTGATCCGCCAATTGCATCTAACGGATACACTTATCGCCGTGATCCTGGTGCAAACCGCGTTTGGCATCTCCGGGAATATCCTGATCCTGCGGGGCTTCTTCCTGGCGGTCCCTTCAGAGCTGCAGGATGCGGCCTCCATCGATGGCTGTTCTGCGTTCGACTTTTTTTGGCGCATCCTGCTGCCCCTTGCACGCCCGGCGCTAGCCGCGGTCGGGGCACTGACAATGATCGTTAGCTGGAACGATCTGCTGACCCCCCTGGTGATCATCGACAGCGCATCCCTTTGGACCCTGCCGCTCGGCACGATGCAGTTCCAGGGGCAATACAGCTCAGATCTGGCGCTGGTAGCAGCTTTCGTGGCCTTGTCTGCGTTGCCCGCGGTGATCTTCTACCTGTTTGCGGAGAGGCAGATCGTCTCCGGGCTGATGGCGGGCGCACTCAAAGGATGATCCAATATCGTTCAAAATGAGGAGTTTTGCAATGACAGATAATTACATTCCCAAGCCTGAAAACAAATTCACCTTCGGATTATGGACTGTTGGGAACACCGGACGGGATCCGTTCGGCGGCCCGGTGCGCGACGTGAAAACCCCTGTGGAGCTCGTTCACCTGCTGGCGGACGTAGGCGCGTGGGGGGTCAACTTCCACGACAACGACCTGGTGCCCATTGACGCGACACCGACGGACCGGGACTGCATCGTACGGGACTTCAAGGCGGCACTGGCAGAAACGGGCCTGGTGGTGCCGATGGCAACCACCAACCTCTTCACCGATCCAGCCTTTAAAGACGGGGCATTCACGTCTAATGATCCAAAGGTACGCGTGTACGCGATGCAGAAAACGCTGAATGCGATCGACCTGGGCGCGGAGCTCGGAGCGAAGGTGTACGTCTTCTGGGGAGGCCGCGAAGGGACCGAAACCGATGCGGCAAAAGACCCGATCACAGCCATCCATCGTTCACGCGAAGCGATGGACTTCCTTTGCGAGTATGTGATCGACAGGAAATACGATCTGAAGTTTGCCCTGGAGGCCAAGCCGAACGAACCGCGCGGCGATATGTATAACGCCACTACGGGCCACATGCTGGCGTTCATCCAAACCCTCGCGCATCCTGAGATGGTGGGCGTGAATCCCGAAATGGCGCACGAACACATGGCCGGACTTAATTTCACGCACGGCGTGGCGCAGGCCATGGAAGCCGGCAAATTATTCCACATCGACCTTAACGATCAGGCCTTCGGTCGCTATGACCAGGACTACCGATTTGGGACGGTGAACTTGAAGAGCGCGTTCTTCCTGGTGAAGCTGCTGGAAGACCATCACTACCAGGGCAGCCGGCACTTCGATGCGCACGCCTACCGCACGGAGGATTACGAAGGCGTAAAAGACTTTGCGCGAGGCTGCATGCGCACATATTTGATCCTCAAGGAAAAGGCGGCCCGGTGGAATGCAGACCCGGAGATACAAGCCCTGGTGACAGAGATCAATGCAGACGACGGTTCCATGAGCCAATACTCCGGAAAATATTCCGCGCAGAAAGCGGCGACCTTGAAGGCAAGCAGTTTCGACCGACCCTCACTGGGAGCGCGCGGCCTGCGATACGAACGGCTTGACCAATTGACCGTCGAAGTGCTGCTCGGCGTGCGGTGACCGGTTGATGAAGCGGGAAAAGACGGAAATAAAAGGCAAAGCGATACTTCTGCTGAGGGCATCAAGCGAAAAGGAACGAAGAGCGTAGATGGAATCCATTGAAGAGCGTGTACGCACCCTGGTCACAAAGATGACGCTGGACGAAAAGATCGCCCAGATCGGCTCCTATTGGATGTTCGACCTTCAAACCGGCGGTGAGCTGGACTGGGCGAAGGCGTCCGGGAAGCTCCGGCAGCGGGATCGGGCAGATCACCCGGCTGGCAGGCGCATCCACACTGGACCCGCTGGAGGCCGCAAAAGCATCGAACAGGATCCAGAGATTCCTTGTAGAAGAGACGCGTCTCGGTATCCCGGCGATCTTTCATGAAGAATGCTGCCTGGGGCCGTTGGTAACCGGGGGGACGATGTTCCCGCAAATGATAGGGCTTGCCAGCACTTTCCAACCGGAGCTTGCCAGGGCGATGGCGACCGCCACGCGCAAACAACTGATGGCTATCGGCGCGCGGCAGGGGCTGGCTCCCGTGTTGGACATCGGACGGGACCCACGCTGGGGACGCATCGAGGAAACCTTTGGAGAGGACCCCACGCTCGTCAGCCATTTTGGAACTGCGTACATCCAGGGCCTGCAGTCCGAGAACCTTGCAGGCGGTGTGATGGCAACCGGAAAGCACTTTGTGGGCCACAGCTTGTCGCAAGGCGGCCTCAACTGTGCGCCCGTACACGTAGGGATGCACGAGATCTACGACGTTTACCTTGCGCCATTCCAGGCAGCCATCCGGGACGCAAAACTAGCCTCTGTGATGAATGCGTATCCGGAACTTGATGGCGAGGTGGTGGCGGCTTCTCGCCGCATCCTGACCGATCTGCTGCGGGATCAATTGGGTTTTGACGGGCTCGTGGTCTCGGACTATGAAGCGATCGTCATGCTCCACAATTTCCATCAGGTCGCGGTGGATGATTCCGCGGCGGCGGAAATGGCGCTGCGAGCAGGCATCGACGTGGAACTGCCGGCGTCGGTTTGTTACGCAGAGCCGCTCAAGGCGGCACTGGAGCGCGGCGAAATCCAGATGGAGCTTGTGGACCTGGCGGTTCAGCGGCATTTAGAGAAGAAGTTCGAGCTGGGGCTGTTCGAAAGCCCATATGTGGATGAAGGCAGGGTCTGGGAGGTTTTCGAAGCGCCCGAACAACGCTCCCTGGCGCGCGAGATCGCGCGCAACAGCCTGGTGCTGCTGAAGAACGATGGAATGCTCCCCTTGCCGAAATCCATCAAGACACTGGCGGTGATCGGGCCCAACGCAGATAATGGGCGCAATCAACTCGGCGATTATTCCTATCCGGCGATGCGCCAGCTTATGCACTGGAAGGCGCCGGAGAATTCCTCTTTTATAGGCATTGACCCGCTCGCAGCCACTCCCCGCGAAGCGAAGATCACGACGGTGCTGGAAGGCATCAGGGCCGCTGTCTCGTCTGAGACCAGGGTAGTGTATGCACAGGGCTGCGAGCTTCTGGGCAAGGACGAGCGCGGCTTTGAGGAGGCGATCCGGGCAGCGGAGCAGGCCGATGCGGTGGTGCTCGTGTTGGGAGACCGCTCGGGGCTAACGCTCGACTGCACGGCTGGCGAAACGCGCGACAGCGCGGATTTGCGATTGCCAGGCATGCAGGAACGGCTAGCCGAAGCACTGCACGCGACCGGAAAACCGGTCGCGGTGGTCTTGATCACGGGCCGGCCGTATGCCCTGCCTGCACTGACAGACAATGCAAATGCCATTGTGGAGGCCTGGCTGCCCGGCGAAGAGGGCGGCTGTGCCATCGCAGATGTTCTTTTTGGCGATGTAAACCCGGGCGGGAAACTGCCGGTCAGCTTCCCCAGGTCGGTCGGCCAACTGCCGGTCTATTACAATGCCAAGCCGTCCGGGACAAAATCATACTGGTACGTGGATTACGTATCCGAGAAAGTCACGGCGCTGTATCCCTTTGGGCACGGATTGAGCTATACGTCATTCGATTACCAGGACCTGTCGATCGAACGGCAGCAGATCACAACCGGCGAGAGCGTGGATATCTCACTGTCCGTGAGGAATTCGGGAAAGGTCGCCGGGGAGGAAGTCGTCCAGCTCTATATCCGGGATGAGTATGCATCCACCCCGCGCCCGGTGAAGGAGCTAAAAGGATACCAGCGCGTGATGTTGAAGCCGGAGGAAACAAAACGCGTCACATTCCACCTCCCTGCAGACCAGCTGGCGTTCTATGACCTTGAGCTGAACCTGGTACTTGAGGCGGGAAAGATCCTCGTCATGGTTGGCAGCTCGTCGGAAGATATCCGCCTGTGCGGCGAGTTCCAGATATCGGGTGAGAAAAAGATGGCGGTAAAGGAACGCGTATTCGTGTGCCCGGTTTCTGTGTCATAGAGGCCCTGAAAGAAGGCAAAAGCCGCTCTGATCAAAACCAGAGCGGCATGAATACATCACTACTATCACGCAAAGCGCGGGGACACTTGGAAAGAAATTCTGTTTTTCTTCAGCCTAGTCCACGATAAAGAGCCTGGCGCCGACCTCTGTATAGGAGCGGTGAGGCTCCGCCTCGTCGGCGACCTGATAGCTCATACCGGGTTTGAGCGTGAACACGCGGCCGTCCTTCAGCTCGGTATGCAGCTCGCCCTCCATGCACAGGAGGATGTGCCCCTTGGAACACCAATGATCGGCCAGGTAGCCGGGGGTATATTCGACCATGCGCACGCGGATCGCGCCGAACTGCTGCGTGCGCCAGTACGCGAGGCCGCGCTCGCCTTTGTGCTCGGTGCGCGGGACACCAGACCAGTCGGTGGTGCCGAACGGGATGGAGGACATGTCCATATTGAGGGCCTGTTAGATCAAAGGCAAAAGAGGATGAGAGGGAAATGCAGCGGCCTCTCCCTGCAGAGAGGGACCGAGCGAGGATATCGTTGTCACGATGAGATGGGCTATGAGCCGGATTTTTCCGCTTGCGCTTCGCCGGCTTTCTCCAGCCAGTCGCAGACGGCGAGGATGTTGTCCCGGAATGAGCCATCGGGAACGAATTTCTTGTCGAACAATGCGCTGCCGATGGTGAAGCCCCAGGCACCGGCATCCCGAACTTCTGCCAGGCGCTTGTAGGATTCGATCGAGCCGGCGGAAACGATCGGGACCTTTGTGGCTGCGACGACCGCTCGCAGCAGGGCCGGGGCATCGCCGACATAGCGGTAGGAAAGCAGGTCCATGCCCTGTACCCCGCGGCTTTCCAGAGAACGCGCGTGCGCCACGATCTCGTCCGGCTCTCCGTCGAGAATGCTGGGGTGGCTGTAAACGTGCCCGGGGAAGGGGAAGTATTTCACCGGCTTGTCCTTGAGATACTCCAGGATCGAGTCGAAGAAAACGGTGCCCATCAGGATATCGAACCCGGCTTCGACAGCGAGTTTCGCGCCTGCCAGGCCTTCCTGCTCCGAAAGGCTGACCACTTCCAGGAAGGTGGTCTTGCCGGCCTTTTTCATTTCGCTCACAAGCTGCTTCATTTCCGGGATGGGCAGCCCGACGTCCTTAAAGCCCCAATGTGTCACCGGGGTGTCCTTGCACTCCTGGAACAATTCCAATGCGTTCTTTACGGTTTGGTCATTGTAGGTGAGCATGAGGATAAATAATGGCTTCATGGCGGGTCCTTTCCTTTATCGGTTATTGTAAACGCAGTGAATACCTAGGTACTTGACAACGACTCTATAATTTGCTATATTTTGTAATATGTTAGGATGTCAGACATCGTGATGTCTTATACATTATAGCGAGCCCCAACTAATTTGTCAAATTTCTCCCCTATCCAGTGCCCGAAGCGATATCCGGCACTTTTCAGTAAATAACATCACCAACTCAGATCCCGCCGGCCTGTTCCTGATCGGAGGAAGCATGCCCGAATCAAAAGCCACTATCGTGCGCTCTGTGGATGCCAGGACCTTCATGGAAGGCCCGGAGTTGTGCCGGGAATTCGTCAGGATGCCGAAGATGTGGCTCGGGACGTCCACGCTGCCGCCGGGCCAACGCGGGAACATCGACACGGGGCACAAAGATTCCGTCGAGGTCTTTTACCTTTGCACAGGTCATGTGCTGCTCTTCGATGAGGCGTGCTATTACGAACTCTTCGCAGGGGATTCCATTTTCATCCCCGAGCAACTCCCCCACACACTGATCAACATCGGGCAGGATACAGCCGTGCTGGTATGGGCCGGCGCGCCGGGCGAGTAAGCAGGGTATGGAAACCATCCTGGCCTTCGATCTGGGGACCACGGCGGTGAAGTGCGCGCTGCACGACCTGTACGGTAACGTGCTGGCAAAAGCAGCCGTTGAATATGAACTGATCACGCCGGATGCCGATTCGGTGGAAGTGGAAGTAGAGACCTACTGGCAGGCGTTCAAGTCTGCGCTGAGCGGTGTGCTGAAGAATTCCGCGGCCGACCCGGGTAGCATCCGCGCGCTGGGGGTATCCGCCCAGGGCGAAACGCTGATCGCGGTGGACGAGGACGGGAATCCGCTGCGCCGCGCCATCGTCTGGCTGGATAACCGCGCACAGCAGGAAGCGAACGAATTGGGGGAGAGATTTGGGCATCATCAGGCGTACCAGATCACCGGGCAGGTGAAGCTGGTGCCGACCTGGCCCGCTTCCAAGATCCTGTGGATCAGAAAGCATGAGCCCCGCATCTTCGAACGCGCCGCCAAGTTCCTGCTGATCGAAGATTATTTTCTCCATCGTCTCACCGGTGAATACGTCTGCGAAGGATCGCTGGTCACGTCCACGTGCTACTGGAATTTCCGCACGCGCCAATGGTGGCCGGAGATGCTTCAGGAGCTTGGTATCCAGGCGAGCCAACTGCCCGAATATTGCGAATCAGGTGAGGTGGTGGGAAGGCTGCGAACGGAAGTGGCGGCTGAACTGGGCTTATCCCCTAAGACGCAGGTATGCACCGGCGCTCTTGACCAGGCCTGTGGCGCCATCGGCGTCGGCAATATCCAGCCGGGCATATTCAGCGAGAACACAGGTGCAGCGCTCGCGATCTGCGCGAGCGTCAAGGAGCCCACGCTCGACCCTGCCGACCAGATGCCCTGCCATTATCACGGCCTGCCAGGACTCTATATGCTGCACACGTTCACAAGCGGAGGCATTGTTCTGCGCTGGTTCCGCGATGAATTCGCGCAGATGGAAATGTCTGTGGGAAAAGCCAGCGGCATGGACGCGTACGACCTGCTCGGCGCCCAGGCGGCAAAAGTGCCGGCCGGAAGCGAAGGCCTGGTGATGCTCCCGCACCTGCAAGGCGCGATGGCACCGGAAGCAAACCCGGATGCAAAGGGTGTGTTCTATGGTTTCACGCTGCGGCACGGCAGGAGCCACTTCATCAGAGCCATCATGGAGGCCGTGTGCTTCATCGTGCGGCGGAATATCGAGGTCATCGAGGGCATGGGGGTTCCCGTCAGTGAGATCCGCGCCCTCGGGGGCGGAGCCCGCAGCCGCGTCTGGAAACAGATCGAGGCAGACGTCACGGGGCGCCCGGTGCTGACCACACGCAACGAGGAGGCCGCCACACTGGGGGCTGCGATCCTGGCCGGGAAGGCCGTGGGCCTTTACTCCAGCGTACAGGAGGCGGTGGAGCAGATGGTGCAGATCGAGGCGCAGTTCGAGCCGAACCGCGCGAACACGACCGTATATGATGAGGCGTTTGGAACGTATGTCGATCTCTATACAGCACTATGTCCATTATTTTCAACAGGGAAAGGCAACTAGAAGACATGATGGATAAGGTGACTCACTCACGGCCGGCGCTGGTACGTCCCAGAAGACGCACCCTGACGGACGCAACGGTAAGCGCGATCTCAGACGCCATCCGGGATAACCGTTTTGCAGCCGGCAGCCAACTGCCGCCCGAGCTGGAATTGATGCAGATGCTCGGCGTCTCGAGAACCACCCTGCGTGAAGCCCTGCGAACGCTGGAGGGACAAGGCTCCATCAAGCGCCGCCGCGGGCTGGGTACATTTGTTTCAGACCGTTCGATCGTCAAAGACCTGAGCATCAACTTCGGCATCACCGAAATGATCAAGCAAGCCGGCTTCACGCCGAAGACCGTGCAATGTGAGGTCCGGAAGGAAGCGGCGTCGGCAAAGGTCGCGGAGCAACTGGAGATCGAGGAAGGCGCGCCGATCTTCGTTGTGCGGCGGCTGCGACTGGCGACCGATACGCCGATCGTCTGGTCAGATGAAAGACTGCCGGCGGCGGTGCTGGACGACCGCATGCCGCGCGAAGGCGATTTAAAGAGCCAGTCGCTCTATGATTACCTGGAAAACAACCATGGCATCCGGATCTACCAGGGCACTGCCATGCTCAAGCCGATCCCGGCGCCGAAGGATGTCGCGGAGAAGCTGCAGGTGGCGCGGAACAGCACGCTGCTGCTCATCAGCCAGACCGATAGCGATGAAAACCGGCGCCCGATCATCTTTTCGGAAGAATATCATCTTTGCGACAAAATCACCTTTCTGATCCATAGAAAGGGTCCCCGCCGCTGAGCAGGCAATGGAATTCGAGCATGCTCTATTAGAGGTTGCGAGCATTCAAGAAAGGAGGAGCCGGAAGCATCCAATATGGGCCCCTGCACGAACGCGTGGAAGTTTCGCCGATCTTCTTCTCGTAAACCGATCCTGAAAGGAGAACGCACATGACCGTAAACATTCCTGATGCAGCCCAACTCGCTGCACAACAAGCGGGTGACGTATTCTCCCGCAAAGCGTCCGGGATGACGCGCGTGGTCAGCCCCTGGACAGCCCTGGCCTATTCGTTTGTGGCACCGAACATTACGCAGGCAAGCTTCTACCTGCTTTGGGCGGTGACGCTGTACGCCGGGGCCAACATGCAGTGGGCCATTATGTTCATGCTGTCCCTTCTGCCCTTCGCAGCGATCTACGTGTACTTCTCAGCCAGCATGCCCCGCTCGGGCGGCGAATATATTTACATCAGCCGGGTTTTGACGCCCTTCCTGGGTTTCATCGCATCCTGGACCCTGACGATCGTCGGCCTGAACTGGCAGGGCAATAACACGAACTACGTGATCAACTGGGGATTTGGCCATACCTTCATGCAATTCGGGTTGATCTATAAGAACGCAGCCCTGTTCAACCTTGGCACCGAGATGGCGCGGCCGCAAGGCTCCGTGCTCGTGTGGGTACTCGGATCCATTTCGCTCATGCTGTCGTTCTACGTGATCTACCGCGGCATCAAGCTGTTCATGAAGTTCGTGTGGGCGGCCGTGATCCTGACATGGGTCATGCTAGCCGTGTTTGCCGGCGTGATGCTCAGCGTGAACCCGACCATTATCGCCAACGGGATGAAACTGCTCCAGAACATCGATTATCAGTCAGTCCTGCAACAGGCCACCGCCCTGGGCTGGCAGCGAGGCTACTTCTCGGTTGCCGCGACCGTCATGGCAGGGGTCACCTATATGAACCTGACGTGCCTGGGCTCCACGTATTCGGCCAACATCGCGGGCGAGATCAAGCGCGTGGATAAGGCACAGCCGCTGGCGCAGTATGGGTCGATCTTCCTGTTCATCATTTACTACCAGGTCTTCACGTACGTGACCTACCACGGCGTGGGCATCGACCTGCTGCAAGCCATTTCAAAGCTCAATGCCGCGGGTGCGGATACTCCCATCTTCAAGGCGTTCCCGCAGATCCCCTACCTTTTGGTGTATGCCACCCAGAACCCGATCCTGCTGCTCCTTGGCGGCCCCTTTGCGTGGGGGTTGATCAACTGGGTAGGCGCCATGGGACTCGCATTTGCGCCGGTACGGAACCTGTTTGCGTATTCCTTCGACGGAATGCTGCCGCCCAAGCTGAACGAAGTCAACCGCCGCGGCTCACCGATCTACGCCGTGCTGCTCGGCTTCATCATTTCCTGGTTCCAGTTCACTGTGAACTGCATAACGCCGTTGCTCTCGGCCTACCAGACCTATACCATTACGATCTGGTTCTTCGGCTGGATCTTCCTGAGCATTGCAGCCATTGTCTTCCCGTGGAGACGCAAGGACATTTGGGATAAAGCTCCCGAAGTCACCCGCCAGAAGATATTTGGCGCGCCAGGAATCGTCGTCGCAGGTGTACTGGGCCTGATCATCAGCGTAGCGGCTGTTTATTTCACCCTGGTTCCCTCCCTCCAGGGCTCTTCCATATACGCTCAGACGCCGGCTCTGCTTATATCCTTCGGCTTCTACATGATCCTGCCGATCATCCTGTATTTCGTCGCGATCTATATGAATAAGCGTCGCGGCATACCGATCGAAAAGCGGTTCCAGCAAATTCCGCCAGACTAGTTCGGTTCCTGAGGTTCGTGCAACAGGGGCAACCCGATGGGCAGAGCGGGTGTTCGACCGCCATTGTCCTGGGGTTGCCCCTTCAAATTAATCGGTTTCACTCGAGTACACTTTACGCAACAGGAGGTCTGAATGGGCCTTTTCGACAACAAGAAAACCCGTCTCTTCTTCACAACGGACGTGCACGGTTCCACGGTGGTCTTCAAGAAATTCATTAATTCGGCAAAGTTTTATGATGCCCAGGTGATCATTCTGGGGGGCGACATGGTAGGGAAAATGATCGTTCCGCTTGTCGAACAAGCGAACCACAACTACCGTGCAAATTATCTGGGTAAGGTTTATGATGTTACCTCCGGCACAGAACTCGAACACCTCGAGGACACGCTCGAGAATTCAGGCCTGTATCCCCTGCGGGTGTCACCCGAGGAGGTCAAGGCTTTTGAAACGGACAAGAGCCTGGTGGAAAAACGATTTGGGCTGCTGGCCAGTGAACGAGTGGCGAAGTGGCTCCAGATCGCCGACGAGCGGCTGCGCGGTACAGGGATCAGGTGTTTTGTCCAGCCTGGAAATGATGATCCATTTGAGATCGATGCGGTCTTCAAACAGTCTGATTTCGTAAAGAATGTGGATGAGACGATCGTGATGCTGGATGACGATCATGAAATGATCAGTGTCGGGGCAGCCAACCAGACTCCCTGGCACTGTCCCCGTGACCTTCCGGAGGACGAGCTTACGCGGCGGATCGAAGGCGTCACGGGCCAGCTCAAAAACACCGCCAATGCGATCTTCAATCTGCACGTGCCGCCATACGATACCAATTTGGACGTTGCGCCGGAGATCGACGAGAATCTCACACCGAAATTATCCTTGTCGGGCGGGTTCAAGATGATCTCTGTAGGCAGCAAGGCAGTGCGGGCTGCGATCGAAAAATACCAGCCGCTGGTGGGGCTGCATGGGCACATCCATGAGAGCCGGTCCGCACAAAAGATCGGCCGGACCATGTGCATCAATCCCGGCAGCGAATATGGTGAAGGCGTCCTGCGAGGGGTGATCGTGGACCTGGGCAAGCAGAAGCTTGAAAGTTATACGTTTACAATGGGCTAAACTAGAAGCCCACGAAGCATAACGGTAGGATCATCGGAGGTGTGAATGGCAGAAAACAGCCATTTTGTAGATCAGGCGCTGGGCATCGTCGAGCGAGCCCAGGCCAAGGGCGTATATCTCAGGATATTGGGTTCCACCGCGTTCCGGATTCACAGCCCGGACTACGTATCCATCCATCAGGCTATGGACCGGCCGCTGACCGATATCGACTTCATTGCTTATAGCAAACAAGATCGGGCAATGGAGGCGACCCTGATCAGCGAGGGATATAAGATGGTGGTAGCCGCCCTGACGCCGGAGCTGTTTGCCATGCGGCGCATCTTCACGCATCCTAGTAACGGCATCCATATCGACGTCTTCCTGGACGAGCTGAGCATGTGTCACAAGATACCGTTCCGGAACCGGCTGGAGGTGGACTCGCCTACCATTCCGCTGGCGGAGCTGGTGCTGGAGAAGACACAGATCGTGCGCTTGAACGAAAAGGATATCAAGGATATGCTGATCCTGCTCGCGGCGCATGCCGTAGGCGACAACGATCGGGATACGATCAACGGGAAATACATTGCCGGCCTGCTGAGCAAGGACTGGGGCTTTTACTACACCAACAAGCTCAACCTGGCCCGCATACGGAAGGGGCTGGATGTCTATAGCCAGCCTTTCAGCGGAGAGGATGTGAAACATATAGGGGAACGGCTCGACCTTCTGGAGAAGATGATAGAGGATGCGCCGAAGTCCATTGGCTGGAAGGCCAGGGCCGCCATTGGCCCAAAGGTCAAATGGTACAACGACGTGGACGAAGTCGAGCGCGCCGAGCACCTGGAAGACCTTTCCTCCAAGTAGCAACATGGATTACGTGATCGGTTGTGACCTTGGCTCGCAAGGGATCAAGGTCATTTTGTTGACAGCCGAAGGCCGGCTGGCGGGAGAGGCCAGCGCGGGTTACGGCATCGATTACCCCCGCCCCACCTGGGCCGAGCAGCCGGTCAGCCGTTGGCTGGAAGCCCTGGCTGTTGCCATGCGAAAACTGCTCCAGGAAACTGGCGTGGAGTCGGATCAGATCCGGGCCATCGGGCTGGACGCGCAAGTGGACGGAGTGGTGCCGATCGATGCATCGGGCGAACCATTGCGACCCGCTCTCATTTGGATGGACCGGCGGGCCGTGGATCAATGCACGGCAGTGCGGGCGGTGCGAGACCCGGCACGCATCTTTGACATCGACGGGCCTGAACCTGGACGCCTCGCACGTGGCCCCCAAGATCCGCTGGCTGGCTGACCATGAGCCTGAGATCTATCGAAAGACGACCCATTTCCTTCTGGCAGGCAGCTACGCCGCGTATTACCTCACCGGCGAAATGGCGGTGGACTATTCCAATGCGTCCTCCACCATGCTGATGGATGTGCGCACAAAAGAATGGTCGGCAGAGATGTGCGCTAGCTTCGAGATCGAGATCGAACGGCTCGCGCCGATCTGCTCGGCCCTGACGGATATGGGGACGCTGCGCCCAGGCGTTGCAGATGCGCTTGGACTGAAACCCGCCACGCACGTCATCCTGGGATGCGGCGACGAACACGCGGCCTGCCTCGGCGCGGGCGCAGTGGAGGCGGGGCTGGTGTGCGATATCGCCGGAACCGCGGAGCCGGTCTGTATTTCGAGCGCGGCGCCGGTGTTCGATCCCAGCGGGCTGGTCGAGACACACAGCCACGCGCACCCGGACCTGTGGCTGATCGAAAACCCGGGCTTCGTCTCCGGCGGAAATTACCGATGGTTCCGCGAGGAGTTCTCCGCACCCGAAGTGCAGGCGGCTGCGGTGAGCGGCTCCGACCCCTACGAAAATATGAATGAACTGGCGGCGCAAGCTCCTGCCGGCTCAGACGGATTGATCTTCCTGCCGTGCCTGATGGGCGCGCTGGCGCCCACCTGGAACGCCGCGGCGCGTGGCACTTACTTTGGCTTTACGCTCGCGCACAAGCGCGCACATTTCATTCGCGCCCTGCTGGAAGGTTCCGCCTATGCAGTACGCGACATCACCGACCGGATGCAAGCCATGGGGCTGGGCGTGACACAGATCCGCGTGGTCGGCGGAGGCGCGCGCAGCCGGCTCTGGAGGCAGATCAAAGCCGACGTGACGGGCCTGCCAGTGGCGCTCCCGCAAACCACCGAAACCACCGCGCTCGGCGCGGGGATGCTGGGCATGGTGGGAACGGGACTCTCGTCATCATTGGAAGAAGCAGCGGGCCAAACGGTGCAGATCCGTGAGGTCCTTGAACCAAATCCTAAATCACAGAGTGTGTATGAAGAATCCTATCAGCTATACCTCTCCACATACCGCGCATTGCTGCCGGTCTTCGAGCAACTGTCACGAATTCAGCCAAATTGAGAGACGCACAGGAGCGTCCCATCATCCCGAATACGGAATATGGCGCGCCGGAGCGTGCCATGAGTGAACCGGAGAAATTGACCGCGATACGCTGCTTCCTATTGGACATGGACGGCACCTTCTACCTGGGGGATCGCCTGCTGGAGGGAGCATTGCGCTTCATCGACGTCTTGCGCGCGCAGGGCAAGCAGTTCCTGTTCCTGACCAACAATTCATCGAAACAGGGCCGGCAGTATGCCGAAAAGATCACCCGACTGGGACTGCCGCTGCCTGAAGAACTGGTGCTCACCTCCGGTGAAGCCACGGCGCTGTATCTGAAGGACAAGCATGAAGGCGCGCGGCTGTTCATACTCGGGACGCCGGCGCTCGAAGACGAGCTGCAACTACACGGGTTCCAGATGGTGCAGGAGAATCCGGATTTCATCGTCCTGGGCTTCGATCAAACCCTGACCTATCAAAAGCTGTGGAAACTATGCGACCTTGTGCGGGCCGGCGTCCCTTTCATCGCGACCCACGCAGATTTCAACTGCCCGACCGAGACAGGGTTCATGCCGGATGTCGGCGCCATGATCGCGTTCGTCAAAGCCGCAACCGGACGCGAGCCGGACCTGGTGGTGGGCAAACCCAACCGGCTGATCGTGGATGCCGCGGCTGCGAAAATGGGGCTGCGCGTTGAAGACCTCGGGATGATCGGCGACCGGCTCTATACGGATATCGCATTGGGCAAGGCCAGCGGGATTACCACCCTGCTCGTCCTGAGCGGAGAGACAAAGATCGAGGACGTCAAAGATTCTCCGTTCCAACCGGACTATATATTCGATAACCTGGCAGGCGTCGCCGACTGGCTGGAGAGCCACGGCTGATGAGCTCACCCGCGCTTGCGGTTGTGATCGGGGCCGGCTCCACGGGCTGCGCCCTGGCACATGACCTGACCCTGCGGGGACTGCATGTAGTAGTGCTGGAGCGGGCGGGAATTGCAAGCGGAGCCACCGGACACAACCAGGCACAACTCCACTCGGGGGCACGCTATGCCGTCAGCGACCCGGAAGCGGCTCGCGAATGCATCCAGGAGAACAGGGTTCTGCGCCGGATCCAGCCGGAAACACTTGAGCTTAACGACGGCCTCTTCGTCGCAGTCGATGAAGAGGGCATGGATTACCGCAAGGCGTTCCTGGAAGCGTGCCAGGTGTGCGGCATCCCGAGGGCGGGAACTGGCGGTTGAAGAGGCACTAAGGATCGAACCTCTACTGAACCCGGGCATACTGGCTGCCATTCAAGTACCGGATGGCGTGTTTGACCCGTATCGCCTGTGTTTAAGTTTTTTGGCAACGGCCTGCGGGAACGGCGCAGAGGTGCGGACGTTCTGTGAGGTCACCGCTCTGGACGTCGCCAAGCGCAAGGTCACATTTCATTCAAGGCTTACCGGGCAGAACGAGACGTTGCAGGGAGATGTGGTTATAAACGCGGCCGGGCCCTGGACCGGGATCGTGGGTTCGTTGGGCAGTCTGCATGTGCCTGTTGAGCCATCGGCGGGCGCGATGGCAACGATCAAGCAGCGCGTCTGTAACATGGTCATTAACTTGCTCGCGCCGCCAGGCGATGGCGACATCATCGTGCCCCAGCGGCAGACAAGCATTCTTGGAACCACATCCTGGAAGGTGGAAGATCCTGACAACATCCCGATCATTCCGGAGCAGGTGGAAGCGATCCTGCAGGTCGCGGAAAAAATGATCCCGGCAGTCCGGAAGGTGCCAGTGCGCGGGGTGATGGCCGCGGCCCGGCCCCTTCTGCAAGTGCACGAGGCGGGTGGACGCGTTGCCACCCGAAGATTTTCGTGCATCGACCACGCGACGGAAGGCGCACCCGGCTTCTTCTCCGTGGTGGGAGGCAAGACCACAACGGCCCGCCTCATGGCAGAGAAGACCGCCGACCAGGTGTGCGCGTTCCTGGGATTGGCGGCTGCCTGCCAAACGCGGGATGTACACCTCCTTTCGTACCGGAAGTGGGCGGCCTCGTGAAAACCATACCGGTCCACCTGCGTATCCGCAGAACTTCGCATTGGCAGGACTATGAAGTGCATGTCCCGCCGGATGCGTATGTGCTGGATGCCATCGAGGCCGCGGGCGCCCAGGACCCAGGCCTGTTGTACCGGCATTCCTGCCACCATGCATCCTGCGGAAGCTGCGGTCTGCGAATCAATGGCCGCGAATACCTGCCCTGCATTACGCCACTCGGCAGGTTCAAGCTCACGAACCGCAAGCTGCGCATCGAACCGCTGCGCAACTTTCCGATCATCGGCGATCTCCTGGTGGACCCAGGGCCCTTCATGCAGAAGCTCAACTCCATCAACATGCCGCCGATCCGAAGCAATGAAGGATCGGCAGGGATGCAAGCTGAGCCAAATGGAATCGAGCGCATTGGGAATCATCACCCGGCAGGTCTGTCGCAAAGGCAGTACGAATTCAACCGCCTGGAGAACTGCATCGAGTGCGGACTTTGCATGAGCGCCTGTCCCATCGTCGGTTCGGATGCGCAGTATGCAGGCCCTGCCGTGCTCGCTGCGGCTGGGCGCGTCGTGTCAGAACCGCGCGGCAGGATTCTGAGTGAAGTGCTGAACGTCGTTGACCAGGAGCACGGTGTTTGGCGCTGTCATGGCGCTTTTGAATGCACAGAGGTATGCCCGGCTGGTGTAGATCCGGCGGAGACGATCATGGCCCTGCGCAGCTATCTCCTGCGGTCTTCTCTGACGCAGAAGCCGGACGGGAAAGTTTGAATGAGGAACCACAGCCAGTGGATCGAACTCCCATTGCGAACAGCCGGCATGCTGGGCTTCATGCTGCAACGCCTCTCAGGTATTGGCCTGGTTGCCTACCTGTTCCTGCACCTGGCGCTCTTGAACCAGCTGCGGGGCGGCCCTGCGGCCTGGGATGGCTTCGTGCAGTTGATGCGTTCGCCGCTTGTCCTGCTTCTCGATGCGATCCTGCTCTTCGGGATATTAATTCACGGACTGAATGGGCTGCGCCTCATCCTGCTGGGCTTTGGAAAATTGCTGCGGTGGCAGCGCATTCTCTTCTGGACAAGTCTCGCCCTGGCGATCACCGTTACGATGATCGGCATGAGCATGATGAAATAAGCAAAGATGGAGAATCACGGACCGCGCTGGCTCTGGGTACTGCAGGCTATTTCCGGAATAGCGCTGGTGCTGTTAGTGGGACTGCACTGGGTGGCACAGCATTATTTGGCCAGCGGCGGGCTCCGCAGCTATGCCGAAGTCGTGTCGTATCTGAAGCAACCGGCGGCTCTCTGGCTCGAGGCTGCTTTTCTGATCGTGGTCACGGGACACACGCTGTTGGGCGTGCGATCGATCCTGGTTGATCTGGGCCTGCCCCCAACAAGGCAGCGATGGCTGGATGTTTCGCTTTGGGCAGTTGGAATCCTGGCGGTGTCGTATGGGCTTCAACTGACCTGGCAGATCATTTCTCAATAATGCAGACGCGCAAGGCATAGGAGAGACACATGAAACTTGAATATGATCCTGGAGAAGGGCCGGCCTTCTGGCAGGCAATCGAGAAGCTGCCCGGCTATCCGGCGGGCGAGCATATGCCGATCCCGACCATGCTATTCGAGTCGAACGCGATCTATAAGCTGCCGGCAGTGCTGCGAGAGGCGCGGGCCGACCCACAAAATCCCGTGCTGCTCGTGATGGATAAGACCCCCATGACGCGCAGGGGTAAAGATCTTAAGCAGCTTATTATGCAGATCCTCGGCGAGGCCGGCTGGCAGGTTGAGCCGATCGTCATGGAGCCGGACAGCACGGGCCAGGTGCACACCGACATGCCGCACATTGAGGCGGTCAAGAAGAACATCCGGCCGGGCGCATCCCTGCTGGCGGTGGGATCGGGCACCGTGTGCGATATTGCCAAGCATGCGAGTTACCTGTGTGAAAAAGAAACGGGCACGCGTTCGAGTTTTGTCGTATTCCAGACGGCCAACAGCGTGAGCGCGTTCACGTCGAACATGGCCCCGACTTTTGTAGATGGCGTGAAGCGCACCCTGCCCTCCCGCTATCCGGATGCCCTCCTATGCGACCTGGAAACACTGGCGGACGCGCCCTATGAGATGACGGCAGCCGGGGTTGGCGATCTGCTGGCGGCTTTTGTGAGCCTGCCGGATTGGTACCTGGCCAACCAGCTTGGCATGGACGATGGTTACACTGAATTTGCCGGGCAACTCATGGGACCGTTGGACAGCATATTCCAGGCTTCGGCCCAGAGCATTGTGCAGCGATCACCGGAGGGGATGTCGGTGCTGGCAAAGCTCATCGCACTCGGTGGGCTGGCGATGTCGCTCTCTCATGCCACCACGCCAATGTCGGGATATGAGCACGTGATGTCGCATATCCTGGACCTGCAGGCGGAAGTGGAAAAGAGGCCGCTGGCCCAACACGGGTCGCAGGTCTCCCTGACGACCCTGCTGGCCGCGGAAGCCTATCAGCGATTCCTGGAGGAGTTTGACGCGGGTGAAGTGAACCTGGCCGCGTGCTACCCGGAGGCGGCAAAGATGGAGGCGCATGATCCGCAGACGTTCTTGCAGGTCGACCCTACCGGCAAGGCCGGGGAGGAATGCTGGGCAGACTACCGGCTCAAGCTGGAGGCGTGGCACGCTCAGCGCGCACGCTTCTCAGATTTCCTCAAAGACTGGGCGGGGATAAAGCCGAAAGTCGCAGCATGGACGCGCACGCCTGAAGACCTGTCGAGCATCCTGGCTGCCATTCAGGCGCCGTTGAACTTTAGGGAATTGACGCCGCCGGTATCGGAGCCGCAGGCACGTTTCGCCTTTATGAACGCACCTCTTATGCGTAAGCGCCTTACGTTGGGAGACATGCTCCTTTTCCTAAACTGGGACAGGGATGGACTCTGGCAGCACGTCTGGAGCAGCACCCAGGAAGCACATTCGTAGTACAGCCTCAGGAGGTTGGAATGAATGGACGATTGGAAGGCAAGGTAGCGTTGATCACCGGGGCAAGCCAGGGCATCGGACGGGCCTCTGCGATCGCTCTGGCAAAGGAAGGGGCGGAGGTTGCAGTGACGGCTCGCAGCCGCGCCGACTTGGATCGACTGGTGAGCGAGATCGAGGCGGCGGGAGGGCATGCCTTCGCTGCCGCCGGCGATGCAAGCCTGGAAGAGGATGTCGAACGTATACGACGGGAGACGCTCGCGCGCTTTCCCAGGGTGGATATCCTGGTCAATAATGTGGGCATCGCCAAGTACGCGCCGCTGTCGGAGATCACGGTGCAGGATTACGACTGGATGATGAACACGAACATGCGCTCGACGTTTCTTTTTACGAAAGCTTTCTTTCCGGGGATGACGGAGCGGCGGCAGGGCTGGATCGTTTTTGTGGCTTCGGTATCAGGGTTGATGGGACTGCCCAACGAGACCGGCTACGCAGCTTCCAAGCACGCACAGGTCGGCTTTGCGCGGGCGCTGGACCATGAAGCCCGTAAATACGGCGTGAAGGTGAGCGTCGTAGCACCCGGAGGCGTGAACACAAGACATGCCTTTGGCACGGGCCGGACCCCGGAAGACAGCCATCTGGATGAATACTTGAACGCTGAAGACGTTGCGGAGGCCGTGGTCTTTGCGGTCACGCAGCCGGCGAAGTCCAGGGTCTTCATGGTGGGCATGCGGCCGATGAATGAGACGCTGTTCGATTGAAGGGATTGCAGGAAAAGCCCTGTTTAGTCCGCTGTTGGCGGCTCTCGCCAGATCGGAAACTCGAGCACGGACTGTAGTTCCATGATCGGGCTGGCTCTTGATCTCGATCTGTGCGCCGAACCTGTTCAATAGCTCTCTGACAATACTCAGGCCAAGTCCGGTCCCCGGGATATTCGCTACGCGGGCATTCTTTGCGCGGAAGAATTCCTCGCCCAAACGGGAAAGGTCTTCTTCCGGGATGCCAATACCCGTATCTGCCACCAAAAGACTGGCACAACCGCCCTTCTCTGCCAGCTCAACCCGGATGGATCCGTCAGCCGGGGTGTACTTGATGGCATTCCCCAGGAGGTTGCTCACCACCGTCTCAAGACCATCCTCGGTAGCTTGAACCGTAACGTCCTTCTCAGGAGCGATGAATTTCAGGGCGATATGCTTGCTGACCGCTTCGTCGCCGCAGTGTTGAAGCACTCGTTCCAGCACCGGCCGCATGGCTACCGGCTGCAGAGTTTTCTCCGCCTCCAGCGACTTGCTGGCAGCCAGGGCCAACAGGTCGTTGACCAGCGTGAGCAAAGACCCCAGCCTGATCTCTACGCGGCCCAGTATCTCCGCCTGCTTTTCGTTGAGCCCGCCGGCCAGGCCGCGCAAGAGCGTGCGGACCATGGTGATGGATGCTCCCACCGGCGAACGTAATTCATGGGCTACCATGGTTGCAAAAGCCGACTTGAATGCGGAGAGCCGTTCTGCCTGTTCCCGCGCCTGCTCGAGCTCCACGACGTGTTTCTCGACCTCTTGCAACCGCTTCGCTTCCAGTGACAGACGGCGCTTTTCCAAACCCTGCTCCACCGTCATCGAGAGCACCTGCGCGCTAAAGGGCTTCGAGATGAAATCATAAGCCCCCCGCTTGATCGCCTCCACGGCCAGTTCCACGGTGGCATATCCGGTGATCAGCACCGGGACCGTCTCGACATCGCGTTCACGGATCGGTTCCAACAGATCGATGCCTTTTCCATCCGGCATCATCACATCCAGCAATACCATGTCATACTGGCCGGCCCGGATGCTGGCCAATCCATCCTGGAAGCCGGTAGCTACGTCGATGACATAACCCAGAGGTTCCAGGACGCGGCAGCATCCTTTGCGAATGCCTTCCTCGTCGTCGATGATCAGGATTTTGCCTTTACCATCCATGGCTGCCCTCGCTCTACGTAATGATATTGGTCCCCGGAACCGAAGGGTTTGGCGGTGAGTTTGGTGAATGAACGGGCAAGGTAACTATAACAGTAGTTCCATGGCCGACGCGGCTCTCAAGCCGGATCTGGCCGCGGTGCATCTTGACGATGCCGTACACAATAGCCAGGCCCAGCCCGGTACCCTTGCCGGCGGGCTTGGTCGTGAAGAATGGGGTGAACAACTTGTCCAGGTTTTCCGGCGCGATGCCCGAACCTGTATCCTCGACACGGATTTCGACCGAATTGGCGGCGAGGCATCGGGTGGATATTGTGATGGCGCCCGCGCCGCCGATGGCGTCGGCGGAGTTGTTGAAAAGGTTAATGAAGACCTGCTGCAATTGCGCGCCATCTGCCTGAATAATGGGCAAAAGCGGATCCAGGTGGTACGCAACCTCGAGATGCTCGAAGCGGGGCTGCGCGCTGACCTTCTGGACCACCTCTTGCAGCAAGAGATTGATATCGACCTCCTGCACCATTAAATCATGCTGGCGCGCAAAATTCAGCAGGCCGGCCACAATGATCTTGCAGCGCTGCGCTTCCTTGATGATCATTTCCAGGTCGTCCCGGCGAGGGTCGTCCTCGGGGGCGTCGTTGTACATCGCGTCCGAGTAAAGCAGGATGGTGCCGAGCGGGTTATTAAGTTCGTGAGCCACCCCTGCCGCAAGCTGGCCCATCGAAGCAAGCTTGTCCTTATGCAGCAGCTCCTGCTGGGTATCGCTCAGAGTCTCCACCATGCTATTGAAAGAGCGGCCAAGCAATGCAAATTCGCCCCTGCCATACGGTTCCACACGCACGTTCATGTCGCCGCCTGCCAGCCGGCGATCGGCATCCGCCAGTTCGGTGATCGGCGAGGTGATCCAGCGCGAGATCGGCATGGCAAGAATGCCGGCCACGATAATGCATACCAGCGCGATCAAGTATGGCCTGGCTCGTGAAATTGTCGACCAGGTTCCTGAACGTGGCGTCGCGCGCACCGACATAGAGCATACCGACCACCGCAGCGCGATGGTCGTGTAGCGGCTCGTACTTGCCGATGTACCAATCGTTGACGACAAAGACCCGCCCAAAATAAGGCTGGCTATCGAGCAGGACCGGGTTATAGACCGCTTGCGAAACGCGCGTCCCCACGGCACGCGTGCCATTCGCATCCCGGACGTTGGTGGCGATACGCAGGTCGCCGAGGAAGATCGTACTGGTCTCCACCTTGCCCACGTTGGACAGGTAGTCCACAAAGGAAGCGTCGTTGTTGAACAGATAGGCAGTGACCACCATGCCGAGGATGCCGCCATGGTCGTTCTCCACCGGATATACGCTCATGAGGGCCAGCCCCGCCGTCCCTTCACGCACGTCGAAAGGATGGGCTGCGGACTGTGCGGTGTCTCGCAGGGGCACATAGGCTTGCTGGTTGAGGTTTACCTGGTTGAGAAAAGATGCGGGGATCACTTCGGTGCCCTTGATTGGCTGGAGTCTGGCTAAGCCATCCGCCACGATCGGCAGGGAGCCCCAGTTGCCCCGCAAAGAGGGAGCCGCCAACTGGCCTTCGGCCGAGAGGGCGCGTCCGATGAGGAACTCGCCCTTCCTGTCCACGATGATGATCACCTCGGAGCTGCCCAGGAGCGGCACTGTGATCTTGCGACTGAGCACATCGTCGATCGCATTCCTGGCAACAGGATCGCCGCGAAAGGCAGCCGTCAAGTTGGCCTTGGTCTGGGGATCGCTTGCTGTACGTTCGCCGATGCCCGCCACCTCTTTCAGCTTCTCCTGGTAAAGACCGTTGGCGAGATCCATATCGCGGCCGACCCGTTCTGCCTGGGCGCTGCTCAGATAATCGTTGATCACGCGCGAGATGACCAGCGTGTTCAGGGCCGCGGTCACGATGGCGACAAATATAAACGAGGCGACCAGAACGGTCTGCAAACGTCCACCGAAAAAGGCCGAGAAGATGCGGCTCATGAAGCCTTCCCTAAAGCCGAGCCTGCGACCTGCGCGCATAGGAAGCTGAGCGCAGGCCCGCAGAAGTCGGCTTTGAAGATCCCGCAAAGAGTGGGCAGATCCTGCACGTTCGCCCAAGGCCCTAGACCTTCTGACGTGCAAGGATCCAGTTCACTTTGCCGAGCAGATCATCGGGATCGATCGGTTTGTCGACGAACAGCTCCACAGGCAGGTAGTCGATATCGGGCTCGTAGCGCAGGGGGGTCGTGCTGTGGATGGCCGTCAGCATCAGGATCGGAATGTTCTTGTAGGCCTTCCATTTCGAGGCCGGATCGGGGCTGTGCAGCTTGATGGCCAGCTCGAAGCCTTCCGTATGCGTCTCCATCATCACATCCAGGACGATCAGCTCGGGCACATCGGCCTCGATGCGTTCGAGTCCCTGCCTGCCATTGGAGGCAGAGATCACCTGATGTCCGCCGCTCTCCAGAACCATCCGCACGGCAGCGACAATATCGGGATCGTCATCGATTACCAGAATTTTCGCCATTTCATTTCTCCTTATTGTAGGAACGGGACTTCAATTGCTGCTCCACGAGCAGCCTTGAGGCTGAAGATATCCGTGAGCACACCGACAACACTTTCTGCGGCAGCCAGGACACGGGGCGTAAGAGGCGCATCGGCAAAGGTCTGTTCCGGCTGGATGCCGATCAGCCCGATCGTGCAGCCCAGCTCTGAGATGAGGTAGCACGCCATCAGCTCCAGAGGCAGAGTATGGGTCGATGCGCTGAAGCCTTCTGCATCCTGCCAGTTCAGCCAGCGCACGGAGCCGGGTGTCTCATCCATCAGCGCAGAATCCAGCAGGAGGACCATGTCCGGTTTGAAGCGGCGCAGCACACCGGTGAAGTTTTCCGGCGCGGGGCCGGCCTCGACCACCAGCAGGCGCTCATCGTGGGAGAGCAGCGGGCGGAGCATGCCGGCAATTCGCATGCCGACCGCGTCGTCACCGCATAGCTCGTGCCCAATGCCGATCAGCGCGAGGCGCGCCGGTCGATCATTTGTGGTCAGGCGCTGCAGTTCCGCCTTCAGGCTTTCCTGCCATAACCTCTTCGATATCATGAGCGTCTCCAAAATGAACCAGGAACGGGGTCTTATCCAACTGGGCGAGCTCCCACTCATCGCTTGGCATGCTGATCGATCCATGACGGCAGCTTTGCATGCACTGGCCGCAAAACGTACAGCGGTCGATGTAATAATCCATCACGAAGCGCTTGGCTTTGCGGTCCAGCATGGTGACCTGGATGGCTTTGGCCGGGCAGTCCATGGAGCACAGTCCGCATCCGGTGCAGGACTCCATCGACACGTGCAGCGAGCCACGCAGTTGCAGAGGCGCATCCGTGTGCTGGACCGGATAGGATTCGGTGACGGGCCGGCGGAACAGCGAAGTCAGCACGTCCGAGAACATGGTTCCAATCGTCATAAGGCTATCTCCATACCAGGATCATAACGAACCATTGCGCGAGGACCAGCAGCGTGCCATAGCGCCACCAGAGTCCAACTGTTTGATCGATGCGCAGGCGGGTTAGCAGGCTTTGGATACCTACCAGGATGAAAAGCAATATTAAGGTCCGCACCAGGAACGACAGGGGGTTGGCGATGCCGCCCAGGTAAAAAGCGGACACCAACGTTAGGCCTATGACAAGCTCGGCGGCCCGTGCCAGGTTGAAGATCGCCAGGCCGCGGCCGCTGTATTCGGTCAGCGCGCCGGCGCCGATCTCGGTGTGCGCCTCGGGTGCATCGAAAGGCGGCATCTCAAGCTTGCCCATAAGCCCGACCAACGCCACGATAAAGCCAATGGGCTGCGCGACCATCAGCCAGTGACCACGGGCGTAGTCTGCGATCGTGCCCACCTGCCAGCTGCCCGCGGCCATGGCGGGTCCGAGCATCGCCAGAAGGAACGGCGCTTCATAGGAGAAGAGCTGCGTTAGCGTGCGGGTGGCCCCGATCAGGGAGAAGCGATCCACCGTATTAGCGCCGGCCAGACCCGTGCAGAGCGTCAGCAGGCTCAGCAAATAGAGCACCACGATCAGGTCACCGGGAAAGCCGGATGAAGGTAAGAAGCCGGCCGTTGGGACGTAGAGAGCGGCCGTGAGGGTGCCGGCCAAAGCCACAAGCGGCAGACCCGTGAAGAGGTAGGGGTTGACACCCTCCGGAACGATCTCCTCCTTCGCCAGCAGCTTGACCGTATCTGCGAAGGGCTGGAACCAGCGGGGACCAACCCGATTCTGGAGCAGGGCGAGCAACTTGCGCGGCGAACCATTGGTAAAGCAGTCCTACGACCAGTAGGAAAAGGCCGCCGGGGAAGATCAACATGCGCAGGACCGTCAGGACAGCGTTCATTTGGACAACCGCTTGTAGTGATCGATACCGTGCCTGCGCAAGTCGCCCAGGTCATGATCTGCTCCGTGCCGCGGTCGACACGGTTCACCTGCACCATCCGATCGTTGCAGGAGAAGCATGGATCGATGCCGGCCAGGATCATGGGGACGTCGGCGAGCTGATGCCCGACGACCAGGCGTATCACGGAGTTCAGATTGCAGATGGTGGGCGTGCGAACTTTCAGGCGCTCGGGCTTGTCTGTGCCGTTGCTCTTGATGAAGTAGAACACCTCGCCGCGCGGTGCTTCGAGGCGAACGACCGCCTCACCAGCCGGGATACGGCGCGGCATATGCGCGCTAAGCTCACCATCCGGCAGGCCATCCAGAATCCGGCGGATCACGTGGATGCTCTCGAACAACTCCTGGATGCGCACCTCAAAACGCGCCTGCAGATCGCCGCGCGCAGTCGAGCACCATCTTGACTGGGAATTGGGGATAGGCGGCGTAGGGAGCAATGACCCGCAGATCACGCGGGACATTGGAGGCGCGCGCGGTCGGCCCGACCGCACCCATCACCTCCGCCTGTGCTCTCGTCATGACGCCGATGCCGCGTGTGCGCTGCAGGAACATGCTGTCATTGCTCAGCACATCGAGATAATGGCGGGTGCGATCCTCGAGGAAATCCATACCACGGCGGATGGAGGCTGCCTGCTCGGAAGACACGTCGAACTTCACACCGCCCAGGATGTTGGCGGAGTAGTTCACGCGGTTGCCCGTCAGAGATTCCAGTATGTCCATGACCTGCTCGCGGTCACGCCAGGAGTACATGAAGAGCGTATCGAAGCCGGCCTCATGCGCGGACACACCCATCCACAGGAAGTGGCTGTGGATGCGTTCCAGCTCGGCCACCAACACGCGGATCGCCTGTGCACGCGGGGGCGCCTGCACATTCGCCAGTTGCTCGACCGCCAGGCAATAGGCAAAGGCATGGATATGCGAGCATATCCCGCAGACGCGTTCCAGCAGATAGAGGTCCTGGATCCAGTTGCGTTCTTCGGCGGCCTTCTCGATGCCGCGGTGGGCGTAGCCCAGGCGCACGTAGGCGCGCGTGACGATCTCGCCATCGACGGTGAACTGGAAGTGCCCGGGCTCCTTCAGCGCCGGATGCTGAGGGCCAATGGGGATCGTGAAGCTTTTGGGAACAACGTTGGTATCCATACCATTACACCTTTGAAGTTTGATCGGAGAGGCTGGCCGGATCGAAATCTCTGCGCATCGGATAGACGCCAACAGGCCAATCATCTGGAAGATATAAGTGCTCGGTGGTGCGCAAGCCGGTGATCTCGATCCCGAACATCTCATGCAGTTCACGCTCGAAGACTTCGGCGCTCGGGATGATCTCGCACAGGCTGGGCAGGGTGGCGTTCAGCCGCGGCACCCGCACGCGCAGCGTGATCACGGCGCCCTCCGGGCAGAAGTGGTACAAGACTTCCATTTCGTTCGCTTCAGGGCCGAGATCCATGCCCACGATGGCAGAGAGATAACCGAGCCGCTTGACCCGCAAGCCGACAATGATCGGAAGCAATTCGTTGTTGGCCTTGATGATCACGTTCAGGCAATCAGGGCGCGGACGGGATACATCCGTTGCCCAATCCCAGGACTGGACGATATTTTCGGCCAGGTCCAAAATCTCGGTGGTATTCATTGGATGCCTGCGTTTTCGCCAACCGGCTGTGGAATGGCGGCAGCCTGTGCGCCGGGCATCAAACTGCCCAGAAGCTTGACGACGCCGTCGATGATGGCCTCGGGCCGCGGCGGGCAGCCGGGGATGTAGGCATTGACCGGGATAACCTTATCGATGCCTTCCATCACGTTGTAGCAGCCCTGAAATGTGCCGCCCGGAGAGGGCGCAGGCACCGATGGCGACCACGAATTTGGGTTCCGGCATCTGTGCGTAAATGCGGACCAGCGCGTCGCGCGCCTGACGGGTGACCGCGCCCGTGCAAAGCAGGACGTCTGCATGGCGCGGGCTGGCCTGGAGTTTCACGCCGAGGCGCTCCAGGTCGTAGCGCGGCGTCAGCGTAGCGAGGATCTCGATGTCGCAGCCATTGCAGGATCCGCTGTTGAAGTGCAGCACCCAGGGCGAATTGACGCGCGCCCAGGTCTTCAGGCCATCCATAACGTCGCGCCAGAGATCTTTACGATTGATCATTGAAACTTCCTCTCAACCTAAAATCAATGCCAGCAGGGCCAGCATCAAACCGAGCAGGTAAACCAGCATAGCCGGCGATGCAAGACCGCTGCCCAATACCAGTGCGCCGAGGTGGAGCACCGCGAAGAACAATGCCGCCACAAAAAAGGGACGATAACCCGGTGCTGCGAAACGGGTCGGCGCCAGATTACCGCTTGAATACGTGCTGGACTTGAGCGCACTGGGATCGCCGGGGCCGGCCAATTTTCTACCGAACAGGCTGATCGAGGCGGACAGCGCCATGTAGATCAGAAAGGCCACCAGTGGAGTTAGAAGGATCTGCATCATTCCTCAATATCAATGAATGAAACCGGCAAGCAAAACATGAGCAGCCGGGGCCGTCAGGCCGTTCATCAAACTGGGCCAGACGCCCAGGGCCACGACAGCCAGGCCGAGGACCACAAGAGGTACCGCCATCAGCGGCGGCATGCGCAGCCCGGTCTTAACGCGGGCAGATGGCTCAAGGCGATACATCGCATTGACCAGCGGGACATAGTAAGCAAGCGAAAGGGCGCTATTCAGGGCGGCAAATACAACGAGCCACTCCAGCAGCGGATTATGGGTCTCAAAGCCGGCGGCGAAGATCTGCCATTTCGACATGAAGCCGGCGAGCGGCGGCAAGCCGCCCAGTCCCAGGACTGCCAGGCTGAGAGCCAGAGCCGCCAGCGGATAGCGCCGCGCAGCTCCCGCCAGATCATCGATCACCAGCGGATCGTGGCTGCCGTGCGAGATATGAAGCACATACAGCAGCACCCCGGCTGAAAGAAATGCAAGGCCCTTCATCAGGCCATGGTTGAATAGATGGAAGAGACTTCCCTGCGCGCCATCGGCCTGTCCGCTGTAGAAGGCAATGCCCAGCCCCAGCAGCATGTACCCGATCTGGGCCACGCTGGAATAGGCCAGCAGCCGTTTGACTTCCTTCTGCCGCAGAGCCATAAGGTTGCCAACGAGCATATTGAGTACGCCGAAACCGATCAGCAGCAGGTACCATGAGGAGCTTGCCGCAACGAGGCTTCCCACCGCGCGCAGCATGGCAACCAGGCCGGCTTCGATCACCACGCAGGAGAGCATGGCGCTGATACCGCTCGGCGCCTTGGAGTGAGCATCGGGCAGCCAGGTATGCAAAGGCACCAGGGCGGTCTTCACGCCGAAGCCGATCACGAAGAGCGCCCCAGCCGCGAGCAGCATGGTGGATGGCGCGGCGATGCTGCGTATACGAGCCAGATCCAATGAGCCGGTGGCGGCGAATACCAGGCCGATGCCCGCCACGACCAGCACCGATCCGGCTGCATTCTGCACCAGATATTTGAAACCAGCCTCCAGTGCTGCAGGTTGCTGGCGATAGAAAGCCACCAGCAGATAAGAGGTCACCGCCATGGCTTCGAACCAGATCCACAGATTGAATAGATCGGTAGCGCAAGCCAGCCCGATGATCATGCTGATCATCAGCAGCAGCATTGCGTAGAACTTTTCCTGGCCGGTCTCTCTTGAGAGATAAGGGCCGGAATAGAGGACCACCAGGGTCCCGAGTCCCAGGACCATGGCGCTCAGGAGCAGGCTCAACGCGTCCATCCGGAGGAAGACCGAGCCAAACCCATACTCGAGCGTGCTTCCATGCAATTGCTGGTACGCAGCCACACCGAAGGGCACCCAGGCACCCGCCAGGCCGAGCAGGGCAGTCAGCCAGGGCAGATACCAGAGAGACGGGCGACTCACGAGCCTGCCAATGAGATAGGCCAGGGCTGCGAAGATCGCAGGTACAAGAATTAACCAAAGAAAGGAAGGCAGGTTCATCATTATTTGTAGCGCATCAGGATAATCAGGATCATGATCAAGCCGACGGGGATCCCGACGACATTCCAATTCAATTGACCGGTATGGATCTTCTGCAGCGACGCAGCGATCCCTTCGGTCCATCCGGCGATCAGTCGAGGCAGGTCTTCGAGGCCGAATCCCTTCGTGAGGAATGGCTTGAGAGCCTGCGCCAGTGAGCTGAAGCGGGAGCGGGCAAACCAGGCACCGAAGCCCAGGGCGATCACGGCAAGGGCGATCCAGGTCGCGGGGAGCCAGAAAGACTTGAACGACCAGCGTCCAGGTTGGCTCGGCCTGAAGGTTGTGATAGGGCAGTGTAGCTGCCAGCATCCGGCTAAGGCCGCCGGCCAGTAACCAGGCTGTCAGCGTTCCGAAAGCCAACAGGGCCAGGGAGACGCGCATAGCCGGCAAGCCATCGTGAGCCGGCGAAGGGCCGCGTTGCTCGCCCTGGAAGATCATCCACGTCAGGCGGATGGTATAGAGGGCAGTGATGCCGGCGCCGAGCAACATGACGAGATAGAAGAGGAATGGGCCGCCTTCCAGGCCGCCCTCGAGGATCAACTCCTTGCTGAAGAAGCCATTGGCAATGGGCAAGCCCACAAGCCCCAGGGCACCGATCGCGAAGGCCGCATATACGAACGGCATGCTACGGCGCAGCCCGCCCATTTTCAACAGGTCGCGGGTGCCTACCGCAGTGATGATCGCTCCGGCGGAGAGGAAGAGCAATGCCTTGAAGATCGCGTGGCTGAACAGGTGGAACTGACCGGCGAAGATCGCGCCGCTGCCGACCGCGTACACCATGTACCCCAACTGGCTGATGGTGGAGTAGGCGAGCACGCGCTTGATATCGTCCGCTGCCAGCGCCATGAGGCCCGCCAGCAGGGCAGACAATACCCCAACCGTCATGACCGCCACGCGCCAGCCGGGAACTGTTTCAAAGGCCGGGTAGAAGCGGGCCAGCAAATATACGCCGGCGTTGACCATCGTGGCCGCGTGGATCAATGCGGTCACGGGCGTGGGCGCCTCCATGGCATCGGGGAGCCATGAATGGAAAGGCACCTGCGCGGACTTGGCCGCAGCTGCCACAAGGAAACCAAATGCCATAACGCTCAGCACGCCCACCGGCAGGCTCTGGAAGCCCGCCAGGAGACTGTTGATCTGATAGTCGCCAAAATAGGCATGGACCAACAACGCGCCCGCAAGCAGTCCGACCCCGCCCACCTGGGTCATGATCAGAGCCTGGATGCCGCCGGCTACCGCGCGCGGCTCATCGTTATGAAATGAGATCAGCGCATAAGAGCAGAAGGCTGTGATCTCCCAGAAGAAGAACGTGAACAGCAGGCTGCCGGAAACGGCCAGGCCCACCATCGCGCCGATGAAGAACAGCACCAGCGAGTAGAACCGCGCCATCTGCTGTGAGTGCTTCATGTAATCGATGGCAAAGATAACTGCCGCGCTTCCCACCACTGTAGCGATCGCTGCGATCGATAGGGCGAGGCCATCAGACATCAGTGTGAAATCGCCGAAGATGCCGCCCATCGGGATACGCAGGACTATTTCGCTGGTGGCGAAGGGCAGGGTTGCGAGAGCCACAAGCCCGGAAACTACCGCAAAGGCAACCGCCAGAAAATTGAGCAGACGCCTGTGACCGTCGCCCACCATTAAGATGATGAGGGCGCCGATCCAGGGCAGTCCGATCGTAAGCAGTGTAAGGATACCTGGCATTGTCATCCTCGGAGACTCGACAGATCATGGGTGTCCAGCGTGCCGATCTGCCGGCGGATCTGGACAGCAAGAGCGATACCCATCACGGCGACGATCGTGTCTGCCACGATCACCGTGAGAGCCATGCTCTGGCTCAGGCCGATCTGGCCGTTCGCGTTACCCGCAGCGACCAACCCGAGCAGTGCGCCTTTAACCAGAACTTGCAGCGTAACTACGATCTTGATCAGGTTGCGGGAGATCATCAGGCCGTAAAAGCCGATGCCCAGCAAGCCGATCACGCCGATCCAGGCGATATTGAATAGCGAGAGCGTCATTTACTGACCTCGTGAATCTGCAGCACCTGGGTGTCCAATGTTTCCATTTCGAGCTCGCGTTGAGCCAGGACTTCGGCAGCCATGGAGCCTTCCAGCGGAGCCCTGGCTTCGGCCAGCAGGCCCAGCAAACCAAGCACGCCGGAGAAGATCAAAACAACCTGCACCATCAGATCAAGTCCGCGGGTCTGCCAGAGGACTACCGACAAAGCGGGTTCAGCTGCAGCGATAAGGGGAGGGTTGACTGGAGCCGGCCAAACGAACCAGCCCAGGAGGAAGATAAACAGCGTGGTGACAGCCAGGATCAACGCCAGGGGCGGAACCGGTTCGGCCCGCACGGCATCGTCGCCCGCCATGTTGATTGCAAAAACGAACAGCACGGTCACGAGCCCCGCGCCGACACTCAACTCAATGACAGCCACCAGGTGAGCCCCATACAGGAATAACAATACGGCAGAGAGGGCGCTCACACCCGCCAGCCAAAGCGCACTGGTGATCAGCCCCTTGGAGCGGATCGCCTGTATCGCAAAGACCAGCAGGATTGCAATTAAAAATAAAAGCAGCATTCCGGCTCCTAGATCGATGGCACCGTCTCCTGCGTGCGTGCACGCAGATATTCCTGGAGAGTGACGCCGTAGAATTCGGCCATGCTCTCCTGATCGTCAAGATTGACCTTGGCCCAGCACGCCCGTGCCAGGTCGCCAGCCAGGTTGAACCGGCCGTCATACGTGCTGCCGTCGGGCATAATGACGCCGAGCATTTGTCGCACGCTCGACAACTGTTGTGCCGTGAGATTTCGAGCGCCGCGCAGGTTGGCTTTGTAAAGGTCTGCGTAAGTGAGATCCGCCTGGTCAAAATTGACGCGCTGCAGGCTGGCCCGGTTCAGCTTGGCCCCATTCAATTGAGCCTTGGACAAATCGGCGAAGTCCAGGGTGGCCTGATGAAAATCGACGTTGCGAAGATCGGCGCCCATGAGATCGGCGTTCTCCATTTGTGCCTGGCACAAAGCCATGCCTCGTAAGGCTCCGTCTGTCAGCCAGCCGCGGACGCGCAGTTCCTCGACCGCTTGCAGGGTGGATTTGTTCTCCAGCTTCAGGATCTTGTTGATCAGTTCCAGCTTCGTAAGCATCGGTTCCTCCGTTTCGATGATCCCAGATCGAAGCCCCGCCAGTTGCGAAGTGCCTGATCTGCCTGACTTTATTGTATGTGACAGACGTCACAAACGCAGTAACGAGGCGGTTACGAAACGGTAACAAAAGTTCCGCTTAAGTGGAAAGACCCTCTCCTATCACCCGAGGGAGTTAGCCTTTGATGAGCGCCTTCGGTTTTCGGGACGTTACGAGTGAATACCCCACTGCCGGGATCGTCTCAATGTGCGTACATCCGAGCGGCGACTTCTCGAGCTTGCGCCGCAAACGGTAGACAAGCTGCTTTAGCATGGCGCGGTCCGCCCCGCCCTGACCCCATACGTGATCGATCAGCGCATCGGTGGATAGCACCTGGTCCTTATGAAGCATGAGGGTCTGCAATAATTCGTTTTCCAGGTGCGTCAGGTGCCCGCTCAATTCGCCGCCAATAAACACCTCGCTGCGGGCAGGGTCCAACGTCATCTCGCCCACGCTGAAACTATCGGGCGCAGGACTGGGGTTCCCGGAGCGGCGCAGAACGGCCTCGATGCGGGCTATCAATTGGCGCGGACTGAACGGCTTGACGATATATTCATCAGCACCCTCCTGCAAGCCGGTCACGATATCATCATCGTCACCGCGCACGCTCAGGATCAGAATAGGAACATCCGATTCCGATCGAATACGCTTGCAGACCTGCAGCCCGCTGAGCTTTGGAAGATTGAGATCGAGGATGATAAAGTCCGGCTTGACCTGCTCCCAGCGTTCGAGTGCGGTCAGCCCATCGTTTGCCACGGTAACTTCGAATCCTGCACGACGCAGGGTAAAGGAGACCACGTCGGCCAAAGCAAGATCATCATCTACGATCAGCGCTTTCATTCTCAGGCTTCCTTAAGAGGGATCGTAAACCAGAAGATCGACCCGCCGCCGGGGCGTTCTTCCATCCCCACAGTTCCAGCATGACTCTCAACGATCGTTTTGACCACCGAAAGTCCCAACCCCACACCGTATTGGGTGTTGTCTTTTTCCTCCAGGCGGACAAACCGCCGGAAGATATTTTCCTTGTCTTCCGCCGGTATTCCGGCACCGCGGTCACTGACGGAGATTTTCAGCGACTGCTCACCCTGGAGGCAGAGGGACAATTCGATCGGCTCGTCCATGGGGCCGTATTTGCTGGCGTTCGATAAAAGGTTCACAAGCACCTGGGTGAGGCGCATTGGGTCGACGGAGAGTTGGGGCAGGTGTTCCGGCAGGCTCGTGATCAACTTTTGATTGCGTCGTTCGAGCAGGGGCTTCATTAACGCGGCTGCTTCCGCCACTAATACGCCCATATCGGTGGCGCGCCGGCGGATACGAAAACGCCCGGCTTCGATGCTCACGCTTTCGAGCAAATTGTCCACCAGGGTCTGTAGCGAACTCACGCTGAAGTGGATGGAGCGAGCCAATTCCAAGGTCTCATTTAGCGTGAAGCTGTCCACGCCTTCCAGCAGAAGCTCGACGGAAGCCTTGAGCGCCGAAAGAGGCGTCCGAAACTCATGCGAAATATTCGCAAGAAAATAGGAGCGCAGCCGCTGAGCGGCATCCTCGGTGGTGACATCCCGTATCACGAGCACGCTCCGGCGAGGAGCGCCCTCAGGCAAGTCCAAGGCTGCGGTCGTTACTGCGAGCGTGATATCGCGCCCATCTCAATTCATGGCGTTGATCGGAGGGATGACAGCAGCAGACAGCCGCTCCAGAAACTGGCCTTTGCCGGCTGCAAGCGGCAACACGTCATTGATCGACTTGCCCATTGCCTCCGTGCCGCTCCAACCGGTGATCCTCTCCGCGCTGCGGTTGAATGACATGATCTGTCCGGACTCGTCGATCGTGACGATGCCCTCGGGGAGGGATCGGATCAGGGTTTCAGCCAGGTTGGGGTCGAGCGGCAGGTTAGACATGGGCTTGCTATTCCGTCACACAAGAAACGCGCGAGGCAGGCCTCGGGTGCTAAATCCAGCAAAGTGGAACAAAAGGGGGATTTGGGCCGGCTGTCCTTCGAAACGTGAGCAAAGCTTGCAAGTGCGGCAAGGATCGGTCACATTCATAGGGATTGTAAGGACAGGCGGATTATCGGCGTAGTGACAAAAGGCCCATATTAGATACACATTGTTATGCTTTTTCACTGCCTTGTAGACCGGCCCGTCTGAATATTGGCCGCGGCAAGCTAAATCCACTGGAAATACAGTTCAAAACGGGAGCGATCGGTATCCGCTCCCGTTGATCCTGTCTTGATATTCAGCTTTGGGTATGGCGCGCGACCAAGCAGCGCTAATGTGCTGGACTAATCGACATCCTTCATGATCAGCTCGATCATCTTCTTCGGACAAAAAGTCTTGCTCCAGTAAATCATAGAACTCCCACGTCTCATCGAGAGTCGCAGAGTCACCGGGGGCAAGTCTGGTCAGCGGCCCAAGGCTTTCGAGTTCGATGAAATGACTGTCACAATAGATCTCTGCGTTGCAGTCATAGTCCGGATGTCGCAAGCCGGGATGGACAACAAAGGTCTTGCGGAAAAGCAGGTCGCCGAGCCAATAGGCCGTCCAGCCCACGGGATTGAAGGTCCCGATCTTGAAGGGCGGCAGGTCGCGTTTGGCGCGGATGAGGATGAACTCATCCTCCAGCCGGAGACGGGGATCATGCAATTGGCTATAAGGCCACAGCGAAAGATGACGATCCGGTAGCAGCAACTCGCTCCCATGCTCATCTGCCCGGTTGGGCAGGATCGCAACTCCACCCAGGCGAAACATGGTTATGGTCCATGGGGCCAACTCCACGTCCCACAGCCCTTCATTCGTCAAGGTATGCGAGAGAGTGGCTTTTGGTTCCTCAGGATCAAGGTGAATCTCGATGCGCTTGTGGATGCCCGTGCCGGCTTCCGTCCTGCCATCCAATACCAGCCCGTCAGGCAGTTCTGATACGGACAGTCCTTCTCCATCCGGGATATAAGTCCTGGGTATGGATTCGGGAGAATGCCAAAGGCGATGCCCGCCCAGGTAGTGATAGTCGCCATAGGGAGTTGGAATGGCGATCTCCGGGACCTCGGCCAGTAGGTTGGCCGAGCCTTTGTACTTGAGTCTTACAATACGCGGGCCGGCCGTCGCAAGACAATCGAGCTCGAGGAACTTTGACGACAAATGCCGCACTGGGTAACCGTGGAAATCATCCATGAGAACCTCCCGTCAATCACCGGCCAGGGCAAACTCCATTGCTGCGCTCCCTACCTTGTGGATCCCTCGCCTATACCCTTGATAATATAGTTTTGGAAGATAGCGTACACCAATATGGCCGGAATTGCCGCCAGGATGAGGCCCGCGAATTGCAGGGTCGGGTCTCCGCTATAGCGCGATATCAGGGAAGCCAGTGCAACCATCACCGTGCGTAGATCCATGTCGGTCAGGAGGATCATGGGAGTGAAGAGGTCGTTCCAGGTGACAATAAAGTAATAGATGATGCAAAGGATGATCGCAGATCTGCCCATCGGCACGATCACATAGCGCAATGTATCGAAGTATCCGGCGCCATCGAGTTCCGCCGCCTCGATGATCTCATCCGGGATGCCCCGGAACGCAGAGGTCATCAGCAGGATCGTCTCAGAGAGGAACATCCCCAGATAGGTGAAAATGACCGCCCAATAGGTGTTCACAAGGTGGACCTTGGAAAACATCATGTAGAGCGGGATGATCGTGACCTGCACGGGAACGAACATGCTGGAGATCACCAGGAAATAAATAAGATTCTTGCCTTTGAATGGAAGTTTGGCAAAGGCATAACTGGCAATGATGCCAAAGATCAGGATAAAGACGATGGTGAAGACGGAGATGAACAGCGTGTTCTTGAACAGGTTCAGGATCTGGAACTGGCTGATCATCGTCAGGTAATTGCCCCAGTTGAGGTTCCTGAAGTCCGGCAGGCTGAAGGGACTTTTGATATAGTCGGTGTGAGATTTGAGCGAGTTCAGGAACATGAAAAACAACGGGTATACGTTGGATACCGAGAGTACCAAAAGCACCAGGAATATGACGATGCTCGTGAGCTTCTGATTGACCTTGCTCAGCATGTTCCGCCGCTCATTCCCATTCGCTGACCTTGTTGGTGAAGGTCATCTCGCCGAATGTAAGCGCCAGGATGATGATCAGCAGGATAACGGCCAACCCGGTGGCAAAGCCGTAATTGGCGCTGGCCTGGTAGAACTTGGTGTAGATCATGTAGTCGATGGTGGAAGTCTCGTACCCCGGGCCGCCATACGTAATGGAGTAGATGAAGGCAAAAATGCCCGTGAATGTCCACACGATGGACATGATGGCGCCGTATTCTATCGTACGCGAGATCATGGGAACGATGACCAGAAAGGTTCTCTGCCAGAAATTCGCACCGTCCAGTTGCGCGGATTCAAGCACCGACGGGGAGATTTTCGCCATGCCTCCCAGGATAATGATCGCCTGCCAGCCGATGGAAAACCAGGTAAGGCAGAAAACGAGGACGAAGAGGGCCGTGGCGCTGTTGCCGAGCCACTCGGTCGCCAGGAAATTGAGCCCCATGTTTCGGAGCACCAGGTTGATTGGGCCATCCAGCCCGAAGGCAACGCGAAATAAATAGCCGATGATGACAGCAGAGATGATCTGCGGAACGTAAACGATCGCGCGGAAGAACCTCCAGCCCGAGACCTCTTCGTAGAGCAGCACCGCCACAAAGAGGCCGATCAGGATCTGCAGCGGAACGCTGATCAGCAGCACAAAGTTGTTGCGGAGGAGCGTCCAGAAGGGACTGTTGGTAAAAATGTCGACATAGTTCTTGAGGCCGACCCAATCATTCCGATACAGGCCGTTCCAGTTCGTGAAGCTCCGGTAGATGGCTTCGACGATCGGGTAGAAGCGGATGAATATGAGAATCACAATCGTCGGCACTACGGATAAAACGCCCTGTAGTGACCTGGCCTGCCGAAACCCGGGAGCGCGAAAAACTCTCATGATCAGGCGATTTTCCGTCATGGGGTGCTCCGCATGTATGGCGGAGTACCCCATGACGTTCCTTTCGACTTCTACTTCTGAGTCTTATCCTTGTCCACCTGCTGGGCAAACTCCAGCGGTGTCATCTTGCCGGTCAGGACAAGCGGCAGCAGCTTGTTGAAATCATCCACCACCGGTCCTGAAAGCTCATTATCCACCCAGAACGTATAATGCTGTCCCCACTGGAACATCTTGGCGGCAATGGAGCCGGCCTTGAATCCCAGGTCGTCAGCCGTAAGGTCTTTGCGGACGGGCACGACCGTCTGCGTCTTGCTGAATTTGAGGACCTCATCCTTCGAATTGAGGAAAGACAGCAGCTTTACGGCCATTTCAGGATTTTCTGGAATTCTTCGACACCACCATGCTCTGCCCCGGCCCGCCAATGAGGCTGTTTGTGATCTTGGCATCGGCGGATATTTCGGGCGGCAGGATAGCCCCCACATTATCCTCGCCCAACGCATCCTGGGCATCCTTGACGCCAAAGGAGCCATTGGGGAACAAGGCAACCTGGCCTGCAAAGAACTTGTTCTGCGAATCTGCAGACGTCGCGGCATCCTGGTTCAGATAACCCTTGGTCCAAAGGTCATGGTAGATACCGAGGGTCTTCAGCAGCGCCTGGTCGTCGGCGAATTTGGCTTCGCCCCGGTCTTCAGCCAGGATCGGCGCCAGCCCATTCTGCTGCACCCACCAGTAGGCGGCAATATAGAAGAAGTTGTAGACATAGCCCTGGCCTTCGTCGGCTGCCATAGGCTGGTATCCCTTGTCCTTGATCTTCTGCATGGCGGCCATGAAATCATCGACGGTGCGCGGCGGGTTGTTTTCAAAGTCCAGGCCGCTATCCTTGATGATCTTCTTGTTATAGAGGAAGAAGCACACCTGGTTGTTGGGAACGGGGTATCCAATGATCGGATTGCCTTCCTTGAAATCCAGGGTCACGGTGTCCCAGCCGTTCAGATTGGCCAGGTCATCCTTGGGAATGTACGACCGGATATCCTGGGTCACATCTTTGAGGGCAAAGATGAACGTGCCGGCCCACAAGTTCGCAATATCGGGGGCATTCCCTGCCAGGCCTGCAGTTCGGAAGGTCTGGTGCGCCTGCAACGCATCGGAAGATACGGTGAGCTCCACGGTGGTGCCCGGATTTGCCGCTTCGAAACGCTTGAAGGCCTGCGTGATATACCACTGGTCCTGGGCCAGCTTCTGCTCGCTGGGGCCAATGAAGCTGTCCCGGCCATTTATCCAGATGGACAACTTCACGGGCCCGGCCTGGCTGCCCTGCGCCGGCGCGCATCCTGTCGCAAGAACCAGCGTTGACAGGACTACAACCAGGCTAAAGAGTGTTTGGAATGTTCTCTTCATTTCGGTTTCCTCTTTTCCTCTGCGACACTATGTTTTCGGTTTCGGACTTCCCGCATGAGGTACTTGCGCGTTCTCAATCGATTTCTTTTCTCCGATCATCACCTCTCTCTCTGAAATTAGATGAAAGAACTTGTTTCAGGATGAGCTGTTTGATAAGAGATAGGGCGCGATCAAATCGCTGCAGGCAAAAAACAAACACGGGCGCGGTCGCGTCCGGATCATTCCATCAAAAGCTTCGCCTGGCGGCATGTAGGGTTTCAAAGCTGCGCAGCTTTATGTTTTCAGATGGTCGACAAGGTAACGTTAATTTCTGGCACAACACCGATATTCAATCGCTTGACCACGATCTTGCGCGATATTGACCATATTTGCTCCCCCACGGTGGAGATATGTACTACTCAAAGTAATCTTAATGTACCGCTTCATCGTAGTCAAGCGCAACAATGAACCGCAGGCCCTTGCGGGGAAGCAGAAGCTATTCGAGGCTGCGGGGCGATACAGGCAGGCCGGAGTGGCCCGCGCCTCTCCGGCCTGCCAACGTGCTTTTCTAATTATCCTGCGGCAATGGTCGTCCAGCCGGTCACGATGGCCTGCATAGCCTTCGTGAAGGAATCAAAACCGGTCGGGAAGTGCAGGTTGCCATAAGCGCTTTCGGGCAGTAACTTGGCGGCAACGTCCGCGGGCAGTTTGACATCCGTTCGGGACGGATGGGCATAGCCCGTCGCCAGCATGACCTGACCTTCATCGGAGAGCAGGAAGTCCTGCTCCAGCTTCGCGGCATTCGGATGGGGCGCCACGGCGCTGATGTATTCGGCAAACAGCATGCCCACGGTGGCATCCTGGGGGATGATCACCTGCAGCGGCAGGCCGGTTGCATCACGCTTGGCAAAGCCGTCGAAGTCATAGACGATGGAAATGGGGCATTCGCCCTTCTGGACGGCAGCCACATTCAGCACGACTCCCTGGCGCCAATTGCCGCCATCCTTCAGCTTCTTAAAGAAGTCCAGGCCCGGCTGAACGTTGGACTCATCGCCGCCATGAGCATAGGCCGCGGCAAGCACGGAACCTGTGGCATAGCTGGACTTGCTCGGGTCGCGGCTGCAAACCATGTCCTTGTATTCAGGCTTGAGCAGGTCATCCCACGTCTGAGGCGGGTTCTTGACCAGGTCGGTATTGACGAGGAAGCTGATCGCTCCCCAGTACGCCACAGCCCAAAGCCCATCCGCATCCTTGAAGTTGGCGGGTATCTTGTCCCAGGAAGTGTTCTTGTAAGGCATCGCCAGCTTGTTCTCGACGAGCTTGCCGACGAAGTCAAAGCCGATGTCTGCCACGTCCATGACAGGGGCGTCTTTCTCGGCGAGCAAATGCGTGATCTCTTCAGCGCTGGTCATATCGGTATCGGTATGCACAACGCCGTAATTCGTCTCGATCGTTTTCCAGATCGCTCCGAGGTTCACCCAATCGTCGCTCATGCCGTAACTGACCACCTGGCCTTCGGCCTTGGCGGCGGCAAGCTTGGCGGCTTGTGGGTCCTCCGTTGGAGCAACCGTTGCAACGGCGGGTACAGAGGTCGCGGCCGGTGCCGGAGGAGCCACCTCGGTAGCCGGGGCGGCAGGGGCGCAGCCCGCCAGCAAAGTGCCCAGCAGAGCAGCCATGGCAAGGAACATGCAAAGCTTTTTCATTTCATTCTCCTTTTATTTTTTTCACCCGGGTGGGTGGTCTTCACAAGACAATGGAGCCGGCGTGCCTAATGACCTACTACATGAGTTGTTTCGCGGGCGCCCTTGCTCGTCACCCAAATGATCAGCAGGGAGACGATCCAGGCTACGACGAAGCTGATAACCGCCAGTGCACTGGCCTGGCGTCCGTCAAAGCGCGTGAACTCCACGAGATAAAGAGGAAACGTTTTGAACCGGGTGCCGACCAGCAGATTTGTCAGGGTATATTCCGCAAATACGGTCGAGAATACAAGCAGGCAGCCGCTGATGATGCCGGAGACGATATTGGGAACGATGACCTCGCTCAGGATGGCCCACCCATTAGCCCCCAGGCTCTGGGCCGCTTCCGTGAGGACGCGGAAGTCGATCGCGTCCAGGGCGTTCACGATGGGACGATACATGAATGGCAGTGAGAGCACCATGCAAGCGGCAATGAGGATCGAAGGGTTGTTTACGATCGGCAGGGGAACCTTCGAATAAAAGCGGATCAGTGCCAGCGCCAGTACCACACCGGGAACGCCGAACGAAAAAGTGGTGATCAGTTCGACGATGGGTTTTGCCTGGGGCACTTTCAGCTTCATCCAGTAGGCCGTTGGCGTCACCAGCACGAGCAGGCAGAACATCGTCAGAAAAGAGGCAAGAAAGGAGTTCTTCAATGTCAGCAGGAAGGCTCCGCGCGAGGTCACCTGCGCCCACCACTGCAGGGTATAACCTTCCGGCCAAATGCTCCGGTCCCAGCGCGTGGAAACGGAAAAGATCAGTGTGGCGGCTACGGGCACGACCATGAACAATAGGAAGGAGCCCAGCACCACGGGGCGCCATAGCTCGTTGGGCTTGTTCATTGACGAGCCTTTCGCGAGAGATTCGAGAGCCAAAGGTAGCCCGCAGACACAGGCCGTCATAATGAGGAGCGACATCATCGACAGGGCGTCTGCCAGCTCCGGCGCGAGCTGCACCTCGCCGCGTATCAAAGCTGCAATGCGTATCGTGATCAGGTCGACGTCGGAGCCGGTGAGCGTCCAGGCCGTTGCATAGGCGCCGAATGAATTGGCGAACAGCAGGAGAAAGCCGCTCATGAGGGCAGGGAAGAGAATGGGCAGAGCCACCTCAAGCCAGTACTGAAAAGTGGACGCTCCCAGATTCAAGGCAGCCTCCCGCCACTCGCGCTTCAAGCCGTAGAGCGACGGAATGATCAGCAGGATCATTAAGGGCAATTGGAAATACAAATAGGCGATCGTCAGCCCCGAAATGGAGTAGATGCGGAAGTTGGGATAAAGGCCGATGCCCACCTGCTTGAGCAGCAGTGTGATCACGCCCGTCGAGCCCAGGATCACAATGAATGCAAAGGCAAGCGGAGCGCCGCCAAAGTTGGTCGTAACATCGGATAGGGCCGTAAGCGCGTTCTGGATGAATTTGTTCCTGGTGGTAATGATGGCGTAACCCACCAACGTTCCGAAGACAACGCCAAAGCTGGCAGTGGTCGCCGAAAGCTTGATGCTATTGGCGAATGACCTCAGGAATAGCGGATCCATCGCCTGGCGGTAGAAGCCCAGCGTGAGAACTCCCTTGCTCGTCAGGCTGGATTGGATCACGGTCAGCAATGGCAGGAATTCAAATGCCAGTCCAAATAGGAAGAAAGGCACCAGTCCAAGCCAGACGGCCCAGGATGCAGATTTTTTCCTTGTTCGACTAAGGGAAAGAACGGAAACGCTCATCGATGTTTTGTTATAAGGAGATGCGCAGGCCATCAACGCCCAGGCGCACCTCTCCAGCGTAGCGTCTGCGGATCTGCTCAACAAGATCGACGGCGAGCGCCGGTGGGTAACTATGCGTGATCACAAGGGACTTGACTTCGGCCTGGCGGGCGATCTCGCCGAGCGTATCGGCGTTCAGATGATCCTCCGTCTCCCAACCGGAAGGAAATGAGCACTCGCTGATCAATAGATCTGCACCGCCCGCAAGCCCGGCCAGCTCCCCGCTTGGCGTAGCATCGCCCTGAATACACCACAGAGTGCTCTCCATCATCCAGGCGATACGCGATGCTTTCAGGCGTGTGGCCCGTCGGCGCAGACTTGAGCGTTAGGCTTCCAATGGAAAACTCTCCCCGATAGACCTCCGCGAAGAGCAGATCAAAACCTGCAGGGGCAACCTCAGGGTAGAGACTGACCATTCGCTGAAAGAAATCTTCGGAGCCTCGGCAACCAGTGATCTGGAAGGGGATGGTCCGTTCAGCGTTTGGCGCGTAATTGAACGCCAGCATCAGGGTCGCCAGGTCCAATGTATGATCCGGATGCAAATGACTTAGCAGAAGCTGATCTATCTGGTCGTAGCTAACCCCCGCGAAGTGCAGACGCCCGAGAGTCCCGGGGCCAATATCGAAGAGCAGGCATTTCTCATTGGCTTTGACGAGCAGCCCCGCCGGAGAATGCTGTTTATGAGGTATGGCCGTGCCGGTCCCGAGCAGGAAGATTTCCATGGATGCCTGTGCCAGCGGGCTGACTGACCGAAACCGGGAGCCAGCAGAAAGGAAAGGGCCTGCCTGATCCTCAGGAGTATCGTTTCACTTGTAATATCCAACCACTAAGAGTTTTGGAAATCGGGCGAATTGTAACAAGAAGAAATATATTAGTCAACAATAAGCGACAAAATGACACAAGCAAACAAACCTATAATAACATATTTCGTAACAAAACGAAACATATCCGAGCACACAGCACCGGGCTACGTTACTCACCATAGCATAGCAGGAGCACCCCGAACTTATCGCAGCCTGCTGAAGAGCCCGTGAACAGATACGGCTCTTTGCCGCTCCACAGTTGGTATTTCTCGACCACCCGCCTGAAGGCTTGTTCACCGCCGGAGGTGTTCTGCCCAAGGATGGCTACCGTGCCACCTGCACCTCCACCTGTGATCTTGGCTCCGGCCAACCCATTCGCACTTTCAGCTCTGACCAGCTCGACGATCTTGTCCGTTGCTTCCGACCCGAGACCGCACTGACTATAACCAACATGCGACTGAAGCATGAGCTCCCCCAACAGTCTGGTTGTGGTGTCATCGATCAACTCGGCTGGCTTGGAGATCAAGCTCAGGAAATTGGTCACGCGCCAATTCTCTTCCACGCCATAACGGGTTGCTCCCCGCACCGGATAGTCGATCTCTGGGACGGACCGGCGTGAAGGGATCAAGATGCGCGGGATACATCTCACTAAAATCCCTGCCTGACACGCTTTGGGGGAGCCGATCTTCATAGCTCTGCCGGAACTCCGAAGGCGAAATGCGCGCCAGATACCCGTTCCACTTCGACTCGACCCAGCGCGGCAGCGTGCCGGTTTCATCCAGCCTCGGCTCCAGGTTTTCCCAATCGCACAGGTAGCGGTAGCCCATAAAGGTGGCAGCGCGGGCGCCCTCGTACTCCAAACCGGCTACGCTGTGGCGAATCCCCGAATCGATTCCCCAGATCCGCAGGTTCTCTGGCAGCTTAACTAGCGGATAGGTCTGACAAGGTTGGCAGAGCATGGGTACGAAGCAGTCCTCGTCCCCCATCACCACCGCGAGCTGATCCATGATGCCGCAAGCCGCCTGGGTCAGAGCGATCTCCACCCACTGGGTCCAGGAAGCCAGCTGGACGCCTTCGACGTGCATCCCATACATGCTCGCCATGGCCTTCATCGGGGCCACTTCCAGCGCGGCCGATGAGCTCACACCCTTACCTATAGGCACATCGGACTCAAGATAAAGCGAGAGGCCATGTTTTACCTTCCCCGGGAACTCCTTCATCAAGAAATACAGATCACCGAGGATATAGGCGCACCACGCACGCTCCGGGACGGCGTTGATCCAGTTCCGCACAACTTCCAATGGTTTTACGGCACCGTTTTCTGCCAGATCCGTCAGGGAGAACTCGATCTTCTCCTGCCAGCCCAGTGCTTTGACCGACGGGTTATAGAAGACCACCTCCTGATCCATACGAGGTTGGATGGCGACCAGAGTCGCTTCCTGGATGGTCGTCTCGAAGACAAGTCCGCCGGTGTAGTCATCATTTCCCCCCATCAGATCGAGGCGCCCCGGCGTTCGATTGACGAAGATATCGATGCCCTTCCGGAAGAAACCCTCGCTGACTAATCTGCTGACGCTGTTTTCGAATCGTTTCACATCGGGGTATTGGCTGGCTGCTTCGCTCAAGTTACGTCCCATCCCTCTTCCCTCCAGTTTATTCCGACTAAGCTAATCAAGAAACGCACAAAGAGTTGATTGAAATGTTTCGGTTGTGATTATAGCATCATACAAACATAACATGGATTCGGATTAAAACATAACATAATTGGTTGACAAACAAAACATGCCGTGTATAATGCTATTGGCAGGTGGAACACTATGGCATCCCGAAAGATCAAAAAGAACAGCCTCACAGATTGGGCGGGCTTTGCTCCCTTCCTGATCTTCTGTCTGGTATTTGAGATCGTGCCGGTTCTCTTCCTGGTACGGGGGAGTTTTGTGGAGAAAACCACCGGGGGTCTCACCCTCTCTCACTATCAGCAATTACAGCACCCACTTTATATAAATTCATTCCTGAATAGCATCAATCTGTCCGGCCTGACCGCGCTGATCGGCGTCGTCCTGGGCACGTTCATCGGCTATGCCATTTATCGCTGGCCATCCGAGCGCGTCCGCGACACGTTGATCACTCTTTCTGACGTAACCACTAACTTTGCGGGGGCTCCGCTTGCATTTGCGTTCGTAGTGATCCTGGGATTGAACGGCGTCATCACGCAGTTCCTTTTTCGGTTCTTTCAGTACGATCTTTACCCATCCTTCAGTATTTATTCCTTTTCAGGGCTGGTGCTGGCGTACGTGTACTTCCAGCTGCCCTTGATGGTGCTCCTCATCCTGCCGGCTTTTGCAGGGATCAAGAAGGAGTGGCAGGAATCTGCTCAAAGCCTCTCGGCCGGCACTTTTCAATTCTGGTGGCACATCGGCGTCCCGGTCTTGATGCCCTCGCTGATCGCGGGCTTTACGCTGCTTTTCGCGAACGCCTTCGGGGCCTACGCCACTGCCTATACACTGGTCCAGTCCAAGATGTCTCTCGTAACGCTGCAGATCGGATACATGATCGCCGGCGAGGTGCGGCAGGATCCCGGCATAGGCATGGCGATGGCTGTCCTGTCGCTGGTGATCATGGGGCTCAGCATTGGCATTTATCAGGTGGCTGCCGGGCGTGCGCGGCGCTGGTCGAAAAGCTGATCTGCAGGCCGGATCCGGAACTCACACGCAATGAAAAAGTCTTCGAGTAGCAAACAAGATTCAACCAGGAAAGTACGCGCCGCCGGCTGGCAGGCGCCCGTCATCGGACTATTCCTCTTTTATATGCTTCTGCCGATCATCTCCACATATGTATTCTCGGTCGCCACACGCTGGGATCGGACAATCCTGCCGGAAGGATACACGCTTCAGTTTTACGTAAAAGCCGCGCAGTCCTCCTACTTCATGATCACGCTCCGGAATTCACTGATCCTGTCCCTTGCCACGGTTCTTGCCGGCCTCATCATCATCGTCCCCACGGCATACTGGGTTCATACGCGCCTGGTCAGCGTCAAGCCGCTGTTGGAGGTGCTCGATGATCCTCCCGTTTGGCATCCCCACCGTGGTCCTCGCATTGGCGCTCGTTCAGATCTATAACTTTCCTCCCATAGGACGTTCGCCATTGCTGCTCATCGGCGCCGTGGTGGTCTATTCCATGCCTTTCATGTACCGGCCCGTGTCCAACGCCTTGCAAGCCATTGATTCGCATACGCTGACGGAAGCCGGCCAAAGCCTTGGGGCAAACGTCTTCCAGATCCTTGCCGAAGTTGTGATCCCCAATATCCTGCCGGGGATCCTGAGCGGGAGCCTTCTGGTCTTCTCCACCGTTTTTGCAGAATTTACGTTGACCTCGTTGATCGTGGGCGCCAAGTTCAAGACCTTCCCGCTCCTGCTTGTCGAATATACGCGCATCAATGGGAACGTGGCTGCCGCCTTCTCGGTGATCTCATTCACCATCGCGTGGCTCGTTTCCATGCTGATCCTGTGGGCAGGCAGCAAAGGCAAAGTTGCCTCCGGCGAAGCGATCACAGCTCGATAGACAAGGATAACTACATGGCATATCTGGAGTTGAAAAACGTATCCAAGGCCTTCTCGGGCGCAGACGTTGTGCACGATTTCAGCCTGGACATCGAAAAGGGAACGCTGGTCTCATTTCTGGGACCGTCCGGCTGTGGCAAGACGACCACACTGCGCATGATCGCGGGCTTTGAGCAATTGGACGAGGGTACGATTCAACTCGACGGAAGTGACATCACTGCCGTCCCGCCCAACCGGCGCGACATCGGCATGGTCTTTCAGGCCTATGCATTATTTCCCAATAAGACCGTGCGGGATAATGTCGCCTTTGGGCTGCGGATGAAGAAGACTCCGAAGAGCGAAATAGGAAAGAAGGTCGATGAGGCGCTTGAGATGGTGCGTTTGCAGGATACCGCCGACCGCTACCCTCATCAGCTCTCCGGCGGACAGCAGCAGCGCATCGCGTTGGCGCGTGCCCTGGCAGTCCATCCGCGCGTCCTGCTGCTCGACGAGCCGCTCTCTGCCTTGGACGCGGAAGTGCGCGTCGCATTGCGAGGCGAGATCCGCCGCATCCAATCAGACCTGGCGATCACGACGGTCTATGTGACTCATGACCAGGAGGAGGCATTATCCATCTCGGATAAGGTCGTCGTCATGAACAAGGGTCTTATCGAGCAAGTGGGACCGCCGGAAGAGATCTATCGCGCGCCGCGCACACGCTTTGTCGCCACATTTATCGGCACGGCAAATCAATTTCTGGGAAAGGCCTCAGGCAAAGACACGGTTGTTTGCAGGAACATCACGCTGCTTGCAACCGGGGTGAACAGCTTCAGCGAGGGGCAGGACGTCGTTGCCCTCGTCCGGCCGGAGAACATCCAGGTTCAGAGCGAGCAGCCGCAGCTCAAGGATTGGAACGTTGCACCAGGCGTGGTTGAAACCATTACATTCCACGGTGCCGTGACCCGCCTGGGCGTCAACGTCAGCGGCCAGCGTGTGGTGGCTGATGTCACTGTTGCCAATACAAAGCCGGTCTCTCTCAATCAGAAGATCTGGTTGCTTTTCCCGGCGAGCGCGTGCCAGGTCATGGCTGCAAAAGAATGATCTTCATCAACGCGCACGAGGTGGTGCTCGACAAGCAGGAGCGGCTCGAAGCCTGGACCTCCTACGATCGCGTTGTCCGGCTGGCAATGGACTTCATCAAGAACTGTCCCGTCGAGCCGGACAATGGATTGCCCTGGTATTTGCAGTATTCCTGCTTCTGGACTGATCCCCTGCGCCCGGCAGTCTGGCCGGATAACCCAGCGGGAAAATTCGCCTGGGCCGTAACTACTCTGCTCAAATACTATCCGTATTCGGGGGATGCCAGCCACATTGCGATCGTTCGGACCATGCTGGACCGGCTCTGGGAATACCGCACGCCATCTCATTACGATTGGCCGGATGTTCCCTATGCTTCAGCACATCCGGGGACGGGCGTCTACTTTGGCGCACGCGCCGACGGCCTCTACGCCACTGAGTCCGACAAAATAGCGCAGGTGGGCCGGGCGTATGTTGATTTCTATGAATTGACAGGTGAGAAACAATACCTCGATATCGGCTCCCGATTCGCCGACGTCCTGGTAAGCAAGATCACTCCCGGAGATGAGGCCCACTCCCCCCTGCCATTCCGCGTCGACGTCCGCGATGGGACGGTCATCGAGGAATACACAGCACATCTGGTGCCTGCGGTGCGGCTGTTCGATGAATTGATCCGCCTCGGTCAGGGCAGCTATCAGCGCGCACGTGACCAGGTCTGGGATTGGATCGAGAAGTATCCGCTGGAGAACAACATCTGGAAGGGTCATTTCGAGGATATCCGGCTGGACCCGGCCAACGAAAATCGCGACCAGGTGTCGGCCCTTGAGACGGCCCGCTATATCCTTCAGAATAAAGGTTCCTTTCCCAGATGGCAGGAAACGGTCAAGGGGCTGCTCGACTGGGTCAAAGAAACGCTGGGCGGTCATCCGTTTTTCACCGCCGTGCCTATCCATGAGCAGAAATTTTGTTATTTCCCAATGGGCAGCCACACGGCTCGCTTTGCGTCGCTCTCGGCGCTCTACGCCGAGCAAAGCGGCGACCCGGCGTACAGGGAACAGGCCATCCGCTCATTCAACTGGGCCAGTTACATGGCCGGGGCAGACGGCATTGTAACCGTCGGCGTAGACCGGCCTGATTACTACAACCAGTGCTGGTTTACGGATGGCTACTTTGATTATGTCCCGCACTTCCTGGACGGCATGGCTTGCATCCCCGGACCACGCGCCCGCAGACGTGGATCACATGCTTCGCTCCAGTTCGGTGGTGCAGGATATTGCTTACAAGCCCTATGAGGTCGCATATCGCACGTTCGACGCGGATGGCACACAAACCCTCCGCCTCACATTCAAGCCCTGTGCCGTCCTCGCGGAAGGAGTACCCCTGCCTCAGCGAACGCTTCTTACTGATCAGCCCGGCTGGACATTTGATGCTTCGTTGAATGTCCTCACGATACGACCGGGGTCCCGGAAAGTGAGCATTGCCGGCCGTTGAACCAGGTCTTTTCCTTAATGCAGGATTGATCGGCTGGAACTTTACAGTTATGGTCGATGCGTCAGGTTCTTCATCCAAGCCTTGAGAAAGGAGGCGGCAATCAACAAGGAGCATCATCCGTTCATAAACTTCACCTCGTGAAGTCAATTGGTAACACATTGAGAACTGTTCGATCAAAAGGAGAATGAAGATGTCTAAGAGGATCACCCTGTTCAGCGGCCTGTTCATGGCCTTCGTTCTGATGCTGTCAGCTTGTGCACCCGCCGCCACCCCGACCCAGGCTCCCCCTCCGGCTGAGCCGCCTACTTCGGCCCCTGTTCCTACTACGGTTCCTCCTACGGTCGACCCGATGGTCGAGATGCTTCAGGCTGCGCAAAAGGAAGCCACCATTGTTTCCTATGGCCTCCCCGATGACTGGGTTAACTACGGTGGACTCTTCAAGGGCTTCACCGCCAAATACAACATCACCCACCAGGATACCGATATGGACAGCGGCACGATCATCTCCACGCTGCAATCCGAAGCATCTGCGCCCGTGGCTGATACCACCGACCTTGGACTTGCCTTCGCGAAACTGGTTGAAGATAGCAACCTCTCCCAGCCGTACATGAATTCACACTGGAGCGATATTCCCGATTACGCCAAGGACGCGCAGGGCCGCTGGTCTGCTGCCTATTGGGGCGCGATGGCGTTCCTCGTAAATGCAGACAAGGTAAAGGCGGTTCCCGCCACCTGGGAAGATCTGCTCAAGGCCGATTACAAGAACACGGTCTGCATGAAGGATCCGCGCTCTTCCGCTACCGCCCAGATGATCGTTCTCGCCTCGGCCTATGCACACGGCGGCGATGAGAACAACGTCGCAACCCGGTCTGGATTTCTTCAAGAAGATGATCGACGGTGGTATCCTCAACGGAGTTTCCCCGTCAGCAGCCAATATCCAGAAGGGCGAGTGCCCGATCACCATCCAGTGGGACTTCGACGCATTGAGCAATAAGTACCAGAACCCGAACATGAACTTGCAGGTGGTTCTTCCTTCCGACGGCACCGTTGCCGGCATGTATATCCAGTTCGTCACAGCCGGTGCACCGCATGCCAATGCCGCGAAGCTCCTGATGGAATACGAATACTCCGACGAAGGCCAGTTGGCCTATGCCCAGGGATTTGTGCACCCCATCCGCAGCAGCGTACAGCTGCCCGCGGATCTGCTCGCCAAATTCCCTCCTACCGAAGCGTATGCTTCAGTCCATTTCCCCAAGGATTCTGTCGCGCTTGATAAAGCCGGCGCCGCCATTGCGGATGGCTGGGCTCTGATCGCCAAGTAGTTGTCACGAATTTTGCTTGCGGGATGGAGCAGGCGATCCCTGCTCCATCCCGAATGACCGACGGAACGCAATTGTTGACTGTATTGTTTGTAAGTTCTTCAACCATTTACGTAGAGGAGTAAGCCATGTCTGCAACAGGTGAATCGGTACGCTTGGCAAGGTTGTTCTCAGAGGGAAAGAATGCAGTGGTCGTGGCTGTCGATCACGGTCTGTACTTTGGCCCATTGGCCGGCATGATCGACCTGCCGTCTGTGATCGACAGGGTCTCCGGGGCAGACGCGGTGCTGATGGCCCCCGGCATGCCGGCTCATTGCCAGTCCGTGTTCTCGAAGCGCGGCGCGCCCGCCTGCATCATCCGCCTGAACTGGGGCTCGAACTACGCCGCCATGTGGAACTACAAGCACTCCTTCAGCGTGCCCATGCTCACGGTGGCGGACGCGGTCGCGCAGGGCGCGGATCTCGTGATCGGCAGCCTGAGCTTGAAGAATCCCGATGAAGCCGAAGATGCCCGCAACGTGGAGGTCTTTTCTGCCTGCGTGGCGCAAAAGCGCGCTCTGGGTATCCCGTTGATCGGCGAAGTCTATCCGACGGGCGGCGACGACCATCAGCCCGAAGAGCTGCAGGATGAGATACTTATCGGCTGTCGCATCATTGCCGAGCTGGGCGCCGATCTGGTCAAGACGTTCTACACCGGCAAGGGTTTCAAAGACATCACCGCTGCTACCCCGGTGCCGATCCTGGCCTTGGGCGCCAGGAAGCTCCCGAATGAATGCGATGCTCTCAAGCTGGCCGCTGCTTCCATAGACGCGGGTGCACGCGGCATCGTCTTCGGGCGCAATGTGATCCAGTCAAAGGAGCCCGCTCGTTTGCTGGATGCGCTGAAGGAAGTCGTCAAGGATTTCCAGGCGCCGGACAAAGTCGCTGCAAAGTACAAGCTAGACTGAGATGCAATACCTGCTTGCCGTAGATGCCGGAACAACATCGGTCAAGGCCGGATTATTCGCGCCGGATGGTCGCTGCATGGGCGTGGCCCGTGAGGAATACCAACTCCAATCCCCCGCAGCGGATCGAGCCGAGCTGGACCCTGAGCTGTACTGGCAGGCCTGTATCAGAACGGTCCGCGAAGCCCTCCATCGATCTGCCGTGGACCCCGAAGACATAAAGGCGATCGGTGTCTCCAGCCAGGGAGAGACCACCATCACGCTGGACTCTCAGGGCAACGTGATCTACCCTGCCCTCGTCTGGCTTGATAATCGCGCCGCCGATCAAGCCGCCTTCCTTGCGGAGCGCTTTGGGAAAGTAGTCTACGCTCGCACCGGCATCCCGGAGATCATACCCACCTGGCCGGCCTGCAAAATACTCTGGATCCGCGAGAACGAACCGGAGGTCTTTGCCCGTGCCGCCAAGTTCGTCCTGGTTCAGGATTACCTGATCTATCGCCTCACCGGCCGCATCGTCACCGACGGATCCATATCGAGCACGACCCTCAATTACGACATTTTGAACAACTGCTGGTGGAAGGACGTTCAGGATGCAATTGGGATCACAGCCGCACAGCTGCCCGAGATCGTTCAACCGGGCACGCTGGTCGGCACGGTTTCGCCGGAGGCCGCTTCCCTGTTGGGATTAACAACACACACCGGCGTCGTGACCGGCGGCATGGACCAGTCTGTCGGCGCGATCGGGGCAGGAAATTTCAAGCCCGGCATGGTATCTGAGAGCACCGGTGCAGCGCTTGCCATCCAGGTCACGATCGCCGATCCGTTGATCGATACATCAGCGACCGTGCCGGTTTATTATCATAGCGTTCCCGGGCATTACCTATTCGTACCCGTTGGGCCAACCGCAGGCATGGCGTTCAAATGGTTCCGCGATGCGTTCTTTGAGGCGGAGATCGAGCAGGCCAAGATGGATGGCGTGGATGCGTACGACCGGCTGACGGACGCTTGCGCGCCCCGTGCCCGCCGGCTCAGACGGCCTGGTCATGCTGCCTCATCTGATGGGCGCGTTCAGCCCGGAGCCCAATCCGCTCGCGCGCGGCTCCTTCACCGGTTTCACCCTCAGCCACACACGCGGGCACTTTGTGCGGGCCTTGCTGGAGAGCGTGGCATTTCTCCTGCGCCGCAACCTGGATTCCATTGAGCGCACCGGCATCTCCATCCGCGAGATCCGGTCCACTGGGGGCGGGGCGCGCAGCGATCTTTGGAACCAGATCAAGGCGAACGTCTGCAACCGGCCGGTTGTGACTCTGGTCAACGAGGAGACCGGCTTGCTTGGAGACGCCATCCTCGCCGGCGTTGCCAGTGGCGTATTTCCATCGATCGAAGATGGCTGCGCCTCCATGGTCGCCGTAAAAGGAAAGGTCCAGCCCGATGGAGACGCGGAGGTCTACCCGGAAGCGTACCGGCTTTATTGCGAACTGGATCGGCAGCTCTTCGACTACTTCAAGCAGAACTATTCTAAAAAGATTTAGATGTCCAATATCCGCAAAACTCATTGACCGAAAGGATTTATAACATGGCACTCAAACCTAAAGTCGGCGTTCTCGTGATGGCTCTGCTCGAAGACGATTACAACAAGACCGCGCACGTGCGCCCCATGGCGCAAAAGGTTGCAGACAAGATCGGCGGCATTATTGCAAAATATGCCGACACTGTCTGTCCCCCGCTGGTGGAAGAGGAGTACCAGGCTGAGGCCGCCGCCCAGATGTTCAACTCGGCAGGCGTGGACTTGATCATCGCCGTCGAGGTCGCCTACACCAAGGGCGCCGTCCCGGCACGCTGTTTCCTGAACACAACCGCACCGGTGCTGGTCTGGAACGCGCAACAGATCGAGTTCCTGCCCGAGGATGCAGATTTCGATCTCATCATGCTGAACTCTGGCATGGCCGGCGTGCCGGAAATGACCTCGGGGCTGCTCCGCATGGGCCGGCCTTTCTGGATGGTCACGTCCATGATGGATGACGCCGCTGGACATAAGAAGCTCGCCGAATACATCGCAGCGGCTGGTGTCATGCGCCGGCTCAAGACCGCTCGCATCGCCATCGTCGGACATGCCTTCGAAGGGATGACGGACCTCATGATCGACCAGCTCAGCCTGCGGCAATTTGTGGGTCCCATTTGTTGGCCGGTCGAACCCGAGAAGGTATCGGTCGCCATGGGCGAGCTTTCCGATGCCGAGGTCAAGACGCTGGTCGATAAGGAGTGCGGCCGTTACAAGGTGGACATGGACGCCGCACTGTTTGAACGTTCCTGCCGCCTTGCCCTGGCGCTGGAAAAAGTCACCCGCGATGGCAAGTTCGACGCCATGGCTTCGTTCGATCAGGTCTGGCTGACCGATCCGCGCGTCGGCATCATCCCCTCCTATGGCACCGGCCGCTTATGCGAGGTGGGTCTGCCGTGCTCCACCGAAGCGGATGTCACGACTGTGACGGCCATGCTCATCCTGCAGGAGTTGGCCGGCCAGGCCACCTTCCTGGAGAACTATGTGATCGACTACAAGCGCGACGCCATGATCCTCTCGCACGACGGGCATGGCAACCCCGCCATGGCTGCGAAGCCCGGAGATGTGACCGTAAAGAGCAGTATTTACTACCAGGGCGTGAATGGCTTCGGCGCCGGCCTTGAATATGCTTATGCACCGGGCCCCGTCACGAATCTCTCGCTTGTGCAGATAGGCGGTCGCTGGCGGCTCAACATTGCGGAGGGCGAATCCATTGCGATCACCCCGCGCCCGGTGGCAGCCCCGCAAATGTTGTTCAAGCCGGCCAAACTCTCGATCCGGGAATGGTGCGATGCCTGGTGCAAGGCCGGGTCGCCGCACCACATGGCCCTTGCCTACGGGCATTTGGCCGGCCAGATCCGCACCTATGCAGAGATGCAAGGCCTGGATGTGGTTGAGATCTAAGGCTCATCCTTGAGCTTCAGATTTCATGGGATCGGCGCGCAAGTCGAATCGTATCTCGTGTAGAATGGGCGAATACATGGACGGGCCGGCGGAGAAAAAGCATGGACGATCTTAGCGCTGCGGAACGAAGGTCACAGATCGCACAGATGGTGTTGGAGAGACGAAAGGTGCTCGTCGCCGACCTGGTGAGCCAGTTCGAGGTGACCGAGACGTCGATCCGCCGCGATCTCGACTCTGCTCGAAGCCGGCCATCGCCTCAAGCGCATCCACGGCGGCGCGATTCCCATCCCCGGCAGCTCCCGCACCAATTCCTTCGCGGAGAAGGTCGAGTTGCACATCAAGGTGAAGGAACGCCTTGGCAAAGTTGCGGCGGAGCTCATCAATCCGAAGGATGTGCTGCTCCTCGAATTCAGGCACAACCACCTTGCAAGTCGTCCGGCATGTGCCTGCCGCCCTGCGGAACAGCAGCATGATCACACTGGTCACCAACTCGTTGCCCATCGCACAGGAGGTCCTGACGTGGCCTTCGCCCAATCTCACCATTCTCGGTGGACTGTACCTTCCTGATTACCAGGCGACCGTCGGCCCGCAAACGTTGGCCCAGTTGCAGGAGTTGAGGGCAGACAAGGTCTTCCTGGGCACTGATGGACTGACACTCGGCAGCGGGCCCACCACGGCAAATATCCTCATGGCGGAGGTGGACCGCATGATGGTGGAGCACGCACGGCAGGTGATCCTGGTTACCGACAGCAGCAAGATCGGAAGGGTTGGTTTTGTTCCGATCAAAGCTATCGGCTCGATGCACACGCTCATCACCGATACGAACGCCCCGCCGGATATCATCCAGTCCATTCGCGATATGGGCGTTGAAGTCCTGTTGGTATAGGGCAATTGGGCGCATCAGCGCACGATGCCCGCAAAGGAGACTGCCTCCATGGCTCGGGGACTTGAGATTACTTCCTCCATTTTTCGAGATCGGCCCCAAAGCCTATCTATATGGAGAGCAGGTACTGGCTCTTGCCAGGCACGCCGATGCGATGAGCGCGAAGTATGGCGTGCAGATTATTTTTACGCCCCAATCCGTGGACATCCGGCTGCTTGCCTTGGAGATGCAGCGGGTGCTGGTCTTCGCGCAGCACATGGATTCTCTTGAAGTCGGCCGAGGCATCGGATCGGTTCTACCGGAAGCCGTCAAAGCAGCCGGCGCCGCGGGCGTCCTGCTGAAATCACGCCGAAAAAAAACTCACAATGGACGAGTTGCAGCGCACCATGAAACGCGCGGGCGAGGTGGGGCTCGCAACCATGGTCTGTGCAGATAACCTGGAGCAGTCAATAGCCATCGCGAAGCTTCAACCGGATATCATCATTGCCGAATCGCCGGAGCTGATCGGCGTTGGCAAGCGCGCACAAAATGATCAACAGGCCATCTCGAAGACCAACCAGGCTGTTTGGAATATCAACCCGATGATTCGGGTTCTTCACGGGGCAGGCATAAGCTGCGGACAGGATGTCTACGACATCATCGCAGCCGGCGCGCAGGGCGCAGGCTCCACCAGCGGGATCATCAAGGCGCCCGATCCTTTTGCGATGCTCGAAGAAATGATCTCGGCCGTGCGCGCAGCGTGGGACCACATTCACTAATTTCGGAGGCGAGGGTATGTCAGTTTATCAAGAGTCGTTCCAGATCCAATCAGACCGAAGGCCAACCTTCCACGACGTCACAGTCCAGGTGCAGGATGCGCTCAAAAGATCGGGCCTCAAGAATGGCATCCTGCTGGTCTTCTCTCAGCATACGACCTGCAGCGTGTTGATCCAGGAGGCAGCGGACGACGTCAACTACTGGGGTACGGAACTGCTGATGCAGGATCTCGTGAATGTGCTCGAGAACATCATCCCCACCTGCCGGACGGAAGGCCAGTACCTCCATCCCGGCCCCAGGCATATCGAAGCAGCTGCCGGGAGGGACGAATTGCCATCCTGGTCGCTGAATACGGATGCACACCTCCGGAGCGTGATCATGGGGCGTTCGCAGTCGATCCCTGTGATAAATTCTGCCATGATGCTGGGCGAGTTCGGCCGAATCTATTTTGCGGACTTCGATCAGGTGCGCGCCCGCGAGAGAACCGTGTAGAGTTCAGATCGTAGGCGAATGAGGAGATAGGGCGGTTCCGCTTTTTTCCTCTCCACTTGCTTGGGTGCACACTCAGAACAGATCGAAGCTCCATAAGGTTTGGAAATAGGATTGCGCTCCCTGGCTTCAGGGAGCGCAATTTTTTCAATTCGCCGCTTCCGGCAGGCGCCCTGTGAACAAGCCTTCCCCTCGCTGGCAGGTCCGGGCTCGGCTGCCCTGCTCCGTAACCTCTCCAATATTTAAGGGGTTATTCTCTCTTAAAAATGGAGAAGACCTTATGATGCACAAGATCTTTCTGATTGGTGTGATGATCATCACAATGACAGCCTGCGCGCCGCTACAGGTGGATCTGAGCGCGACCGCCACGCAGGCTGCCGCCGATCAGGCTGCTACAGAAACAGCCGCGCCGTCAACCGACCAGCTTCCCACGCCAACCGACACTCCTGAGCCAGCCCCGACAGTCTCCGATGCGGGCTCACCCACGCCCACTGCATCCCAGCAATCCGGCACGCAGTTCATTGCTTATATGCGCGATGGTCAGTTACTGGTAACGGATGTGAGCAACGGCGTGCTGGGCGGCACCACGCAGTACACAGTTGCGGGTCAGAGTGACAGGGTCACCGACATCGCATGGTCTCCATCCGGCGAGTTTATCGCCTTCGTCTCCGCGGCGCAGGGCGAGCAGCACGTGTTTTACATCTACGCCCTCGGGGCAAGTTCGCCCACCGATCTTGGACCCGGCAGCGCTCCCGCCTGGGCGCCGGACAGCAAGTCACTGGCTTATGTGGGCGGCACCTATCCAGACGACAATATCTGGATGACTACAATTGAGAATTCCGCGCCGCGCCAGCTTACCTTCGAAACAAACCATGCATGGGGACGCCCCGCCTTCACGCCCGATGGACAAGCCCTGATCGTGAGCACAGCCGACCAATTCTATATGGGCGCCCAGGGCAACACATCTTTCACACTGGAGCGCATGGCGCTGGATGGCACACACGCACGCCGTTGCCCGGCGCAACTTCCATGGATGGCGTCCGCCTGCCTTATGACCTGCGCTTCTCACCCGATGGCACGCGGCTGGCGTTCTCAACCTCTGCGCACTTCAGCGCCTGCGCCTCGCCGGGTGCATATTACGTAAGCAGCACAGATGGCGGGAACCGGCAGGAGTTGATCAGTCCTTCCTTAAAGGATTCGATCCAGCCGGATAAGGAGCGCTATCATGTCGGCCTAAACTATGCCTGGGACCCGGCTGGCGATGCGTTGCTCGCTTCGGGAACCGTTGTGGATTGCGATGCCAGCAGCCCAACAATGGGGCAGGTCATCGATGGGCCGCAGATGTCGCTTCTGCACCTGGATGGAAGCGAGGGACTCATCATTCCCGGTATGTACAATTCCATCACCATGAACCGCGCCGGAACGCTGATCGCTGCCGCGCATTTCAAGGACATTCAGGACACGAGCCCCATGGTGGAGCTTTACTCCGCGCAGAACGGCCAATTGGTATTGACGGTTGGGCCGGGATACACTCCCCAGCTTCAGCCATGAAACGGAATTGACCTATTGACATTTCTCGTCGGTGTCCCTATAATATGAAAACGCTTTCTGAAAGCGCTTTCATACCATGGCTGATTTCCCGATCGACTCCCCCGCCATCCATCGCTCGCCCACCATTGCAGACGTGGCGCTCCGCGCCGGAGTGTCCATCGCCACCGTCAGCCGGGTGCTGAACGGCACGGCTCCCGTTGTTCCCGAGACTGCCGGGCGCATCCGGGCTGCCATCGATGAGCTGCATTATGTGCCTCGCACAGCCGCGCGCACGCTTGCGAGCCGTCGCACGGATACGCTCGGCCTGCTGTTGCCTGAGATCGGCGGAGCCTTCTTCTCGCCCCTCCTCCGCGGCATCGAAGCCGAAGCCGCGCTCTGCCGGCTTTGACTTGCTGATCCACGCCACCAGCCATATCGCGCACGCCTCTACGCCCTCGCCCCGCCGCTCACTGGCTGAGCACAACACCGATGGGCTGATCGTGTTCACACAGAGCATTGACGCTGCGGAGCTTGCACGGCTGCGGCAGATCCGCTTCCCGGTGGTTCTCCTGTATCAGAGCGCTCCCGATTCTCTCGACATTCCCGCGGTCCTTGATCGAAAACCAAACCGGTGCAGAGAAGCTCGTCGGGCACCTCATCACCGTTCATGGCTGCCGCCGGATCGCATTTTTGCGCGGCCCGGATGGGAACGAAGATTCTCAGGGACGCCAGGCAGGCTATCGCATGGCGCTCAAGTCGCACCACATTGCTTACGATCCCGCTCTCGTGGGCGTGGGGGGATTCAATGAAGAGGAAGCACATGCAACGGTTCAACGATGGTTGAACCAGGGACTTCATTTCGACGCGATCTTCACCGGTGACGATGACGCAGCGGCCGGGGCTCTCTCGGCCTTGCGGCGCGCCGGAAAACGTATTCCGCAGGATGTCAAAGTTGCCGGGTTCGATGACCTGCCCGTGGCACGCTTTCTTTCCCCACCGCTCACGAGCGTCCGCGTCCCCATCGAGCAGGTAGGCCGCGAGGCCATCCGCCAGGTCGTCCGGCTCATCCGCGGTGAACCCGCTGACCGCCTGACCCTGATGCCCACCGAGCTTGTCCTGCGCGAGTCCTGCGGATGTTCCGTTGATCCAGGCATACTCCGGGAGCACATGTAGCCAAGGAGGCAAACCTGCCAAACATAGGGCCATACAAGAGCTGTTCGATTCCCAATTTGACAAGATTTGGAGGAGCTCATGATTAAGAACAGGATACTTGGTTTGCTCGGCCTCTTGATTCTGCTTGCCATGCTGCTTTCAGCATGCGGCGCGCCGGCCTCGGAATCCCCCGGGAGCACACAACTCCCCAGCGCCGGCCCTCCGCCGACTACCGTGCCAACCGCGGCCTTCCTCACCATCAACATGGAACAGCAGGCCACCTGGGTCCGCAACTTCAATCCGTTCTCTCCCGATGCCCGCTTGCAGGCCTCTCAGGGCACCATCTTTGAACCGATGATGATCTTCAATAAGGCTACCGGCGAGCTGGTTCCCTGGCTGGCTACCGAGTACACCTGGAATTCCGACAATACCCAACTCACCTTCAAACTTCATCCGGATGTTCTATGGTCAGACGGAACACCCTTCACCGCCAGGGACGTGGTCTACACGTTCGATCTGCTGCGGGATAATCCCGCCCTGCTCAACAACATCGGTTCCATCCTGACCGACGATATCGAGAGCTGGTCTGCGCCGGACGATTCCAAGGTCGTCTTCAAATTCAAGATCGTCCACACCCCCGCCCTGTATCTGCTTGCCAACCAGTTGATCGTGCCCCAGCATATCTGGAAGGATGTGAAGGACCCGGTCACCTTCACCAATGAGAATCCGGTGGGCACAGGCCCGTTCACCGAAGTTACGAAGTTCCAGGACCAGATCTATCAGATCGAGAAGAATCCTCATTACTGGCAGCAGGGCAAACCGTACTTCCAGGGACTGCGCTTCCCCGCCTACCCGGGCAACGATGAGGCAAACCTGGCGCTCGCCAACGGGGAGCTGGACTGGGCAGGCAATTTCGTGCCGGATATCGAGAAGACCTTCGTCGCCAAGAACCCCGGCGACTTCCACTATTACTTCCTCGGCGGTGATGGCGTTCTTCTGTACGTCAATCCGAATATCAAACCCTTCGACAAGGCCGATGTCCGCAAGGCCATCAGCATGGGGATCGATCGGAAGATGGTCGTCAATGTCGCCGAGTTCGACTATATCCCGCCGCTGGATGCCACGGGCTTATCAGAGGAATTCAAGAACTGGAAGAACCCTGCTGCAGTGGCAGCCGGCACCTGGACCAACTACGATCCCGCGGCCGCCAATGCCATGCTCGACGCGGCCGGCCTGAAGAAAGGCGCAGACGGCATCCGCATCGGCCCCGACGGCAAGCCAATGAAGTACGCGCTGCTGTCCCCCAATGGCTGGACCGACTGGAACTCAGCCTGCCAGGTCATCTCCCAGAATATGAAGGACCTTGGGATCGAGGTCACGCTGGACACGCCGGAACAGAACACGTGGCAGGAGGAAGTGTTCCAGGGCAACTTCCAATGGACACTCGGCTGGTCATCCGGCGGAGCCACACCCTACGAGTTCTATCGCGGCCAGATGAGCAAGCTCACCGTCCTGCCCATCGGCACCGATGCAAATGAGAACTGGAATCGTTTTGTCGATCCGGAGGCGGACAAGCTCATCGAGCAATTTGGACAGACGTCCGACGCGGCCGCACAGAAAGACATCATGAATCAGCTTCAGACCATTTTCGTCAATGATGCGCCTGCGCTGCCTCTGTTCCCCGGACCCGACTGGTACGAGTACGTTACAACTCGTTTCACCGGCTTCCCGACCAAAGAGAACGCCTATGCCCCGGGTCCCCCTTGGAACACGCCTGTCTTCGCCCCGAATGCCTTGCTGGTTCTGGTCAACATCAAGCCGAAATAGCTCCGCGATTACAACCGGGGCAGCCTGCCTGCTGTATGGCTGCCCCGGCCACTTTCTCCGATAGAACTCGACTATGAAATATATCCTCAGGCATCTCGGACTTTATCTGCTTGCGATATGGGTTTCCCTGACGCTTAATTTTCTGCTGCCTCGTACCATGCCTGGCAACCCGGTCAGCGCGCTGATCGGCCGCATGCATGGAAAGTTCTCTCCGGAGCAGGTGGAAGCCTTGCGGAAAGCCTACGGCTTTACGAATGCGCCGATCCTCCAGCAGTATTTCGCCTATTTATCCCACGTTCTGACCGGAGACTTTGGCCTCTCCATCTCCGCCTATCCGGCCAAGGTATCCGCCATCATCTCCACGGCCCTGATGTGGACCGTGCTGCTTGGGATCGTCACACTGGTGCTCGGATTTCTGCTTGGCACGATCCTGGGCGTGATCGTTGCCTGGCGTCGCGGCGGCTTTCTGGATTCGGTTCTGCCGAGTACCTTTAACTTCATCGGCTCATTCCCCTACTTCTTCCTTGCCATGCTTGCGCTATTCTTCCTCGGCTTCACGCTCAAATGGCTCCCCATGTCCCATGCCTACTCCGACCTTCTCTCTCCCGCCTGGACATGGGAATTCGCGGGCAGCGTGGCCCTGCACCTCATCCTGCCGGCCGGCACAGTGATCCTCGTATCCGTCGGCGGCTGGCTGATCGCCATGCGCAGTACGATGATCGCGGTGCTGGCAGAAGACTATATCGTGATGGCAGAAGCGAAGGGCCTGCCGCAGTGGCAGGTCATGTTCCAGTACGCCATGCGCAATGCCATGCTGCCGAACTTTACGCAGTTCGGTATGTCCATCGGGTTCATTCTGGGGGGACAGATCCTCACAGAGATCGTGTTCTCTTATCCGGGCCTGGGCTTTTATCTCGTCAGGGCGGTCACCGCCCACGACTACCCGCTGATGCAGGCGTTGTTCCTCATGATCACACTCGCCATCCTCATTGCCAACTTCATCGTGGATCTGCTGTATGTTCGTCTCGATCCACGGGTGCGGACAACTTGAAGGAGAAAGCCTCATGTCTGCTTCAATGAAGATTGTTCCGCTGGAAAATACTCCACCCCGGCTCGAACGCGCCCGGTCGGCGCAGGGCGAGTTCTTTCGCGGTCTGTTGGGCCAGCGCAAGGCCCTCTTCGGGATCATCATCCTCAGCATCTTTATCCTGGTGGCGATCTTTGCTCCCGTCCTTTCGCCCGGTGATCCCACTCGCTTCGTCGCGCGCCAAAATCAGCCTCCTTCTGCGCAGCACTGGCTCGGCACCACAGGCCAGGGACAGGATGTGCTCGCCCAGGTGATCGCCGGCTCGCGCATTTCGCTGCTGATCGGCTTCACAGTGGGCCTTCTCATCACTCTGCTTGGCCTGGTCATCGGCATGACCGCCGGCTACCTGGGCGGCTTCGCGGATGGGCTGCTGAACGTCTTTACCAACGTCTTCCTCATCATCCCTGCCTTGCCGCTCCTCATTACCCTCGCGTCCTTCCTCCCGCCCGGGATCGTCACCGTCACCTTCGTCCTTACGATCACCAGTTGGGCCTGGCCCGCGCGCGTGTTTCGCTCACAAACACTGAGCCTGCGCGAAAAGGATTTTGTCTCCGCCAGCGTGGTCAGCGGTGAGGGCACCTTCCGGATCATCTTTTCAGAGATCCTGCCGAACATGATGTCGTTGGTGGTCTCGTCCTTCTTCGGCAACGTGATCTACGCCATTGGCGCCGACGTGGGCCTGGCATTCCTCGGCTTCGAGAACGTGACCACCGTCAGTTGGGGGACCATGCTGTACTGGTCGCAAAACAACTCGGCTCTGCTCCAGGGAGCCTGGTGGACCTTTGTCCCGCCCGGCTTGTGCATCGCTCTGGTGGCCTTTGCCACCACCATGATGATCTACGCGGTCGATGAGATCACCAACCCGCGCCTGAAGACCGAGAAGGAGATTTCCAGTGTCCTTCGCAAGTACCATATCACCCCAAAGCGCGCTACACCGGTCGTCCATGAACCAATCCCCTGATGCCCCCCTGCTCGACGTAAAGGACCTGCGCGTAAATTACATGACCACGCGCGGGACTGTCGGCGCGGTGGACGGCGTCTCGTTCACTATCAAGCCCGGTGAGGTCGTCGGCCTGGCTGGCGAATCGGGCAGCGGCAAATCAACGATCGCGCATGCCATCCTGCGCATCCTGCGTCCGCCTGCCCTCATCACTGGCGGTGAGGTGCTTTTCGCCGGGCGCGATACGCTGAAGATGGACGATGCCGAGCTCGAGGACTTTCGTTGGAGCAACATCTCGATCGTCTTCCAGAGCGCCATGAACTCGCTCAATCCGGTGATGCGCGTGCGCGACCAGCTCCTCGATGTAATGGAGCACCACGGTTTGCCCCGGGAGCAGGCAAATAAGAGGGCCGTCCAGCTATTTGAGCTCATAGGAATCGAGCCGCAACGCCTCGATTCCTATCCCCATGAGCTTTCCGGCGGGATGCGGCAGCGTGCCGTGATCGCCATTGCCCTGGCGGTCAATCCTGACCTCATCATCATGGACGAGCCGACCACCGCGCTGGATGTGGTTGTGCAGAAGGATATCCTTCTGCAGATCGCCCGCTTCCGCGAGGTGCTGGGTCTCTCGATCTTGTTTATCACGCATGACCTCTCGCTCCTGGTGGAATTCTCCAGCCGCATCCTGATCATGTATGCCGGCGAATTCGTGGAGGATGCCCCGGCACGGGAGCTGTTCGATAACCCGCTGCATCCTTACACGGTTGGCCTGATGAACTCCTTTCCGTCGATCAGCGGCGAAAAGCGGAAGCTGACCGGCATCCCCGGCTCCCCGCCCGACCTGGCTTCTCCGCCCACGGGCTGCCGCTTTCATCCACGCTGCCCGCATGCCATGGCGATTTGTTCACAGACCGCCCCGCGTATGAAGGTCATCTCTGCCGGGCATTCGGTCGCCTGCCATCTTTATTGAGGGAAGCAATGCATTCATTCGATCTCGAAACGGATCCCATCCTGGAAGTGCGCGGCCTCACCAAACGCTTCCCCATCGGTTCCATCTTTAAGACCCGCTACGTTCATGCCGTTAAATCGGTCTCCTTTTCGGTGATGCGCGGCCAGGTGGTCGCGCTCGTGGGCGAATCCGGCAGCGGCAAGACCACCACCATCCGCATGATCGCACGCCTCATCCAGGCCACGAGCGGTGAGATACGGTTCAAGTCCGCGGACATGTTAAAGACGGAGCCGCGCCAGGCCTCCCTGCAATATCACCGCCTCGTGCAGTTGATCTTCCAGGATCCTTTTGCCTCCCTCAATCCCGTTCATACCATTGAGCATCATCTTGCCCGCCCGCTGACGATCCATGGAAAGGCTTCCAATCGGCACGAGCTCTCCGAGCGCGTCTGCTCCCTGCTGGAAACCGTCGATCTCAAGCCGGCGCAGGAGATCGCACATCGTTATCCACATCAGCTTTCCGGTGGGCAGCGCCAGCGCGTGGCGATCGCACGCGCGCTGGCTGTGGACCCCGAATTGATCCTCGCCGATGAGCCGATCTCGATGTTGGACGTTTCCATCCGTATGGGCGTGCTGAATTTGATCGCCAAATTAAAAGAGCAGCTTGGCATCGCCTTCGTCTACATCACGCACGATCTCGCTTCGGCCCGTTACGTCGGCGACCTGATCATGGTGATGTATGCCGGTCATATGGTGGAGGGCGGCGAGAGCGAGGAGATCATAGGCGCCGCAGTCCATCCCTATACTCAGCTCCTCCTTTCGGCGGTGCCCGATCCGCGCGCCGGCTTGCGCACACGCAAGGATCTCGAGGCGCGCGGCGAGGCGCCCTCACTGATCGATCCCCCTCCGGGCTGCCCGTTCGCGCCGCGCTGTCCAAAGGTTATGGATGTCTGTCGGCAGGTCATGCCAGGCCCCACCGCCATCCAGCCCGGGCACTGGGTGCGGTGTCATCTTTTCGGTCCCGGTGTCAATTCAACAATGGATAAGGTGGTAAACCTATGAAGATCGCGGTCATCGGCGGCGGCTCGACTTACACGCCCGAATTGGTCAATGGCTTCCTGGAGAGAGCCGGCCAGCTTTCGCTCGATGAGCTGTGGCTGATGGATATCGACGCCGACGCGGCTGGAGATCGTCGGCGGGTTCGCGCAGCGCATGGTGAACGCCAAAGGCGGGCCATTCAAGGTTATTCTCAGCCTGGACCAGCGCGCGAGCGTGGCGGGCGCCTCCTACGTGGTTACGCAATTGCGCGTCGGCATGATGCCCGCCCGCCGCGGCGATGAATATTTGGGCCGTCGCCATGGCCTCGTCGGGCAGGAGACCACGGGGGTCGGCGGCATGGCAAAAGCCTTACGCACCATCCCCGTGATCCTCGGGATCGCCAAAGATATCCGTGAGACTGCGCCGGATGCCCTTCTGGCCAACTTCACCAATCCGGCGGGGCTGGTCACCGAGGCCCTCGCGCGCTACGCCTCAGATGTTCCCGCCGTGGGCGTCTGCAACGTGGGCATCACATCGAAGATGGGATTTATCGAGCAATTGGAAAAGCTTACACATCGAAAGATCGATTCGCAGCAGGCGGCACTCAATACGCTCGGCCTGAACCATCTCACATGGCATCGGGGTTTCACGGTCGATGGCGAAGAGATGTGGCCACATGTTTTCGGCGGATTCATCGAAGACCTTAAGAAGGAAGAAAAGCCCGAATGGGACCTCCAGACATTGCAATCGCTGGAAATGATCCCCAACTATTACCTGCAATATTTCTATTACACCGATCACAAGATCCAGGAGCAGGCGAACTGGCCTCCGTCGCGAGCCGAAGAGGTCATGGAGATCGAGAAGGATCTCCTCCGCCAGTATGCCGACCCAAACCTCACCGAGCCGCCCGCCGACCTGATGAAGCGCGGCGGCGCATACTATTCAACTCTGGCGACCCAGCTTATTAATTCGCATCACAATGATCTTGGGCAGGTGCATGTGGTTAATGTGCGCAACAACGGCGCCGTAAAGAGCTGGCCTGCCGATTGGGTGCTGGAACTGCCCGCCCGCGTGGATCGGCGCGGAGTGCATCCCCTGCCTGCCGAGCCATTGCCCCCTGCCTGCTTCGGGCTGATCGCGCAGGTCAAGATGTACGAGCTTCTCACGGTCGAATCAGCGGTGCATGGCGACCGAAACGCGGCTTATCAGGCTCTGCTTGCTCACCCGCTCGGCCCATCGGCAGACAATGTTCAGCAGGTGCTGGATGATATGTTGCAGACCAATAAGCAGTGGCTTCCACAGTTCTCTGAGCAGCACCCAATGGAAATGTAGTCATGTGTTATTTTCTCGGGGTGGACGTCGGCGGCACCAAGACCCATGCCCTGATCGCAAATGATCGCGGGCAGGCGCTCGGCTTTGCAGAGGGCGGCTCAGGCAACCATCAGAGCGTCGGGTACGAAGGCCTGCGGAATGTCCTCCGGCTGACGGTCAGCCACGCGCTCCGGAAGGCAGGCATCCGCGTGGACCAGATCGCGGGCGCTGGCTTCGGTATTGGTGGTTACGATTGGCCCTCCCAAACCCAGGTGCATTTGGATGCCATTGCATCGCTTGGCTTGCAATGCCCCGTTGACCTGGCGAACGATTCCATCATCGGCCTGATGGCCGGCGCGACGCGCGGCTGGGGCGTGGTCCTGATCGCCGGCACCGGCAACAACTGCCGGGGCCGCGACAAACACGGCCGCGAAGCCCGCATCACCGGCGAGGGAGGCCGCTTTGGCGAGTTCGGCGGCGCCGGGGAAATGGTGGAAAAGGCTGTCCAGGCCGTCTCGCACGAATGGACGCACCGCGGGCCGAAGACCGCCCTCACCAAAATGTTCATTGAAATGACCGGGGCGAAGGACCTCGATGAGCTGATCGAAGGGCATCGACCTCGACTGCTATCACCCAGACGCCAGTTGGGCGCCTGCGGTCTTCGAGGCCGCCCGCAAAGGAGACCGCGTGGCGCGCGAGGTGGTCGCCTGGTCCGGCCGGGAGTCCGGTGAATCTGCCTGTGCCGTGATCCGTCAGCTTAAGATCAAGAACGAGGAGTTTGAGATCATTCTGGCTGGCCGTGTGTTCGACGGCGGCAACCTGTATATTCGGCCTCTGAAGCAGACCATCCACAAGCTCGCGCCCAAAGCAAAACTCGTCAAGCTCGAAGCGCCGCCCGTGGTCGGCGGAGTGGTTTTGGGCATGCAGAAGGCCGGCCTCCAGACCGCCCCTCTTCACCGCAAGCTAATTCTCTCCACCAAAAAGCTGATCGGCGAACGCTGAACAGCAGCGTGGTTACAGCGCAAAAGGCAAGGGCAGGTTTTCAACCTGCCCTTGCCTCGTTCAAGCCACCCGGTTCGCGTATCGCCAGAGTGAATTAGCTAAAGACGGATGACGGCATCCAGCATCAGGGCTGCAAAAATGAGCAGCAGATAGATGCTCGACCAGCGATACATGAAGTACGCCACCTTGTTACCCGGCACTCGCCAAACCCGCCAGGCTGCATAGAGCAGCCCCATCCCCAGCCCGATCGACGAGAAAAGATACAGCACTCCTGCCATGTGCCAGAGAGGCAGCAGCAGGCTCACGCCAACCAGTAGCAGGGTATAGATCAGGATCTGCCGCCGCGTTTCTTCCTCGCCCTGCACCACCGGCAGCATGGGGACTCCGGCCCGCTCGTAGTCATTCTTGCGCACGATCGCAAGCGCCCAAAAATGCGGCGGCGTCCATAGGAAGATGATCCCAAAGAGGATCAGCGCGGCCAACCCCAGGTGATTCGTAGCCGCCGCCCAGCCCACCAGCGGTGGGATCGCTCCCGCGCCTCCCCCGATCACGATATTTTGTGTCGTTGCCTTTTTTAGCCACAAGCTGTAGAGGATTACGTAGTAGAAGATCCCAGCGAGTGACAGCAGCGCTGCCAGCAGGTTCACCAGCCCCGCCAGCAGATAATAGCTTGCAAGGCACAGCCCCAGGCCGAAAGCCAGCCCTTCGGGAGGCAGCAGCCGGCCCGAAGGCAGTGGACGCCTCGCGGTGCGCTGCATATTCCTGTCAAGGTCGCGGTCGATATACTGGTTCAGCGCGGAGGAGCCGCCCGCGGCCAGCGCCCCGCCCAGCAGTGTCCAGAACGCCAGCCAGAACGGCGGCCAGCCCTTATACCCGGCGACCAGCCCGGCAAACGTGGTGGCAAGCAGCAGGCCCACGATAACCGGCTTGGTAAGCGCCAGGAAATCCTTTGCCCGCTGTCTCCACTGCGCTGATGGAGCAGGCTCCGCTTCGTGCGGAAGCACCGCGCAGGCCGCCAGCAGCCCGCCAAGTGCTATCCATAGTGAGACTGCTGTGAACCCGTGAAGTGCCGCGAGATCAGAGCGCTGCGGCTGGGTCGCCTCCAGGGCGCCAATGAAGACCTGTCCGAAGTACAGCACCGTCAGCAAGGTAGTGATTGGCAGTATCACAAGTTGCCGCCGCTGCTCACGCCATGCCTTCCGGAACACTGCCAGCATAAGCACAGCCGCGATTCCCCCCAGGGCACGATGCAGGTAGACAAGCCAGCCCAGCGGCGCCGTTGGATTGCAGAGCGGCCATCCCGTGCAGGAGCCCGATGCGCTCAGCAGCGCGCCGGCACCCCCCACCGCGCTCAGCGCCGCCACGACGATTGCCAGTACCAGTACAAGGCGTGCAAAGGAAGAACCCAGTAAATTTTTCATAGCGCATTCAGCAGGAACATAGGATCTTATGGCGGGCGATCAATGCCTTCATCTGGGGGACATGGCGCCAGCAGCCCTGCGAGGCCGCGAGCTCACGAGGCCCGTCTCAACCTCCCGATGGCGTCTGCTCGGCGGGCGGCGCGGATGGCATGGATTCCGATGTGGAGGCAGGTACCGGGCTGGTACCGTTCACGTGGAAGTCGACCATCATCCCCTGCAGGTAATGCCCCGGCAGGTTACAGATCAACACATAATGCCCGGCATCTAATGTGAGATTGATATCCCGGCTGTGGGCAGGCTCAATATTGTCCTGTGAGGTAACGATCTCAATGGCATCTTCATTCACCCTGCTCGTCACAGGGTCGAGCGGGAGGTCCGTGGATGGGAGATCGGTCTTGACAATGATGAACTCATGGAGCATGTCGTCTGCCCCGTTTACGATATGAAACGTGACAGGGCCGGCCTGCACCGTTTCCTGGGAAATATGGATCCGGAACGACACTTCCTTCACTTCCACGACCTGCCCCGTGTAATTGAGCGCATGGGCCTCTGAGCTCAATGGAACTGCATTCATGGTCAGAGTGATGATCAGCACGATCGGCACCACCAGGACGAGGCCAAGTCCAAATGGCAGAGCGAAGGCGCTGCTATCGAATTGCAGGTGCATGAAGTAGAGCACCACCAAGGCAACCTTCACCACCGCCAGGAATACCAGGATCCCGATCCTGACTCCTGTGTTTAAGGTGCTAAACGATGCGGCGGCAACCTCCAGGCCGGTGAAAATCACCAGGATGGCGAAGACGACCCAGTATCTTGGCTCCGGCCTCGGCTCATCTTGTACTTCCCGGGTTCTTGCTTGTTCTGTTGTTGGGTTGTTATCTCTGGTTGGCATTTTGACGTATCCTCAAATCAAGTAGATCAGGCTGAACAGCACGATCCAAACAATGTCGACGAAGTGCCAGTACAGGCCGAAGAGCTCGACGGCGCGGTCGGGACGGTCGGATGGCTTATCGCCGAGACCGAACATCAGCAGCACGCTCGCCCAGACTAGTCCTACCAGCACATGGGTGCCATGGATGCCCGTCACAATGAAGAAGGGCGATCCAAAGGTAGCGACCACAGTGATGCCCTCCCCATAGAGGGTGGACCATTCGTAGGCCTGGCCAGAGATGAATATCGCGCCGAGCGCCAGCACGATCAGGAGGTTGACCAGCATGGCGGTCTGGTTCCGTTGCCTGGCGGCGGTCAGAGCCCGTACCACGAAATAGCTGCTGCACACCAGGATGAAGGTATTGAGACCGATCAGGGGAATACTGAGATGGGACCGGAACGCGGCGTACTGATCGGAGTCGATGATCCGGAACAGGGAGTAGGTCAGGATCAGGGTACCGAACAGGATGATCTCCCCGCCCAGGAAGAACCAAACAGCCAGCTTGTTCCTGCTATAGAGCGGGGCCAGGTTCGTGTGTTCAGCAGTAGTTCGATCGACGCGCTGCTGATGGTCCTTATCTGCCATACTCTTCTGCTGACCTGGCTGGCCCACAGGTGCCGCGCTGCTATCATTCATCGGCCTGCTCCTTCGGCTCGTTGCGGCTTTCCCAGGCCCAGCCCATGATCGAGGTCAGCAGGATCACAGCGCCCAGCGCGCTGATCTCCCATAGGGAAACGATTCCAATGGGAATCAGAATGATCCCCGCCGCCAGAAGGATCGGCCAGATGCTGTAGAGAGCAACATATTCGCTTTGGTTGTCGTTCATGAGGTTACCTTCCATTCCGGTTGGTTTTGATCAAACATTGTTTTTACGACCCACAGGAAGAGTGACATATAGAACATATCGCCCGGCAGCCACATCGCCAGGCCGGCGACGTACTGGTCTTCCAACGGCGTGAGCCCCCACATCGACGCGGCGTGACCGTAATACGGGTAGAGTTGCATTGGCGTAAGCGTGATCAGCGCAGCGAGGGCGTTGCAGGAGAACATGGAGGGCACCAGGTAGATAAACTTGGAGACCGGATTCGTTCCATCGGTGAAGCCTGCACCGAGCACCGGAGCCCAGCCGATGACTGCACTGGCCATGAACATAAGGTGTTCAACCACATGCAGCGCATCATTTGATAGCGCCGCATCATAAAACCGGGGCAGGTGCCACACCCAGAAGACGCCATTGAAGACCAGGAAGGCGAACACAGGGTTTGCGATTCGCTGCGGCAACCCAGGCGGCAACAGCAGCTTGACCAGCCACCCAGGCGTACCGAGCAGCCATAGAGGCGGCGCCACAAAACCCAGGAGCATATGCTGGACCATATGCGCGCTCAGCAGATACTCATCCCCAAGACCGTCAAGCGGGCTGATCAGGGCCAGCAGCATGACAATGCAGCCGACGTAGAAGGCCAACTGCCGGAGAGCCGGTACCGTCGGCCCCAGAGAAAAGCGGCGACGAAGCGGCCCAGTGTAGGTATAGTAGCCCGCCATCAGCAGGATGGTCCCGCCAATGACGGTCGGCTCGAAGTCCCAGGATGCCATCATGTCCATGTGTCAGACCAGGTACAACACAGCGAACAGAACGATCCAGACGGCTGTAACGAAATACCAGAACCACGTACCCGCGACGATGGCAATGTGGTTCTGAGCAGTGAAATCGCCCGCCTGGGCGCGAGCCAGGTTCAGTCCTAGCACCATCATGCCAGCCAGCACGTGAATTGCGTGAAATCCGATCAGAGCAAAGAAGATCCCGCCGAAGCTGAAGTCTCGCAGGCTCATCCCGGAATGGCGAAATTCAAAGACCTGGCCTGCCACAAAGAGCAATCCCATTAGGAATGCAAGCAGCAGACCTCTTTTCAGCCCCTGGCCCCGTCCCTCGGCAATCGCCTGCTGCGCGCCACGCACAAAGAGGGCACTTGCCAGAAGGATCAGCGTGTTTCCGCTGGCTATGGCGAGATCCAGCGGGCCGGGGCGGTTGAAGATCATTGTCGAGCCCCCGCCTCGCATGAAAAGAAACGTCATCACCAGTGTGGCGAAAAAAGCGGTCTCGGTGCCCAGGACCAATAGCATCATGGTCTGCATCAGGGCGTAGCGGCTTGGCTGGCGCAGTTTTGCGGCATCCATGATCAGTGCTTCTCCTGTCCGGCGTCCATCGCCTCCGGATGTTTGGCGTCCCAGAACGGGCGCGGGCTCCCCACGTTCCGGACCTCATCAAAGTTATAGGCCGGAGGCGGTGAGCTGGTCGACCATTCGAGAGTGAAGCCATCCCAGGGATCGGCCGGCGCATCGGCCGGACGAGCCATGGTTCGGAAGAAGTTGATCAGGAAGATCAGGATCGAGAGCGCCACGATGAAGGCACCGACCGTTTCCAGCAGGTTCCAAAAATCCCATCCCAGGCCTGTCCCGTATGTGTAAACGCGCCGGGGCATACCCAGCAAGCCCAGGATATGCATGGGAAAGAAAACCAGGTTCATGCCCACGAACATGGACCAGAAGTGCCACTTGGCCAGCCCCTCATCCAGGATCCGGCCCGTAATCTTCGGGAACCAGTAATACGCGCCGGCGAAGAGGCCGAAAATGGCCCCTCCGAACAGAACGTAATGGAGATGGGAGACAACATAATACGTATCCGTAACCTGCCAATCGACCGGGATGGTCGCCAGATGGATGCCATCGATGCCGCCGATGGTAAACATGGCGATGTGACCCAGTGCAAACAGCATCGGCGCATAGAAGCGCAATTGACCTTTCCACATGGTGCCCAGCCAGGCAAAGATCTTCACGCCGGTTGGCACGCCGATCAGAAAACTATCGGCAGAGTAGATGGTCAGTGCCAGGGGAGGGATACCGGTGGCAAACATGTGATGCGCCCAAACCGTGAATGAGAGAACACCTATTGCCACGCCCGAGAGGATCACGATCTTGTAGCTGAAAAGGCGCTTGCCGGAAAAGACCGGCACTACCTCGGAGACGATCCCAAATGCGGGTAGGATCAGAATATAGACCTCCGGGTGCCCGAAGAACCAGAACAGATGCTGCCAGAGCAGGGTGCTTCCACCCTGGTAAGGAAGGTAGAAGTGCGTACCCAGCAGCCGATCGAACAACAGGAGTGCTCCTGCTACCATGAGCGAGGGAAACGAGAAAACGCCAAGGAAAGAATTCACCACGATCATCCATGTGAACAGCGGGATGCGGGATAACGTCATACCGGGAGCCCGCAGTTGCGCCACAGTTACAATAAAATTGAGCGCGCCCAGCGTGGAGGAAAGGGCGACGATGAGAGTGATGGCGAGCGCCCAATAGGTCATCCCGGGGCCGGCCGAGAAGGGCGCTTCGGTCAACGGAGCGTAACTGAACCAGCCCTTATCCGGGGCTCCGCCAAAGAGGAAGCTGCTATATAGGAAAAGTCCACCGAACAGCAGCAGCCAGTAGCTCAGGGCGTTCAGCCTTGGAAAAGCCATGTCGCGGGCGCCGATCTGTAGCGGTATGAGGAAGTTGCCCAGACCGACGGAGAGCGGCATCACCACCAGGAAGATCATGGTTGTGCCGTGCATGGTAAAGATTTCGTTGTACTGCGAGTTCGTGAGCACGGTCCCGTTCGGGAACGCAAGCTGGGAGCGCATCAAAAGGGCAAAGATGCCCGCGATCACGAAGAACGTGAGACCGGTCACGATATAAAGGATTCCGATCTTCTTGTGATCGGTGGTCATCACCCACTCGAGAATCCCGCTGAGGGGCGCCGGTCTGACCATAGTGGCAGTTGTGGTTGTCATCGTTTTCCTGTCTACTTCAGAGTCAAGAGATACGACATCAGATCATTGATCTGGCCCGTTGAGAACGTGTGCTTCATGTCGTTCCCAGGTTTCATCGCCTGGGTATCCTCCAGCCAGCTGCGCAAATTCTGCTCGTTGAGATCGAAGGTCTCCCCCGCGAACATATGCCTCGACATCAGATGGGTGAGGTCGGGGGCAGCTGGATTGAACTCCGGACCATCCTCACCGAGGTTGTGACACCCCGCACATATGCCCTCGGTAATGAGGTCATGGCCCGTTTGCTGTTGAGGAGTCTGGGGCTCGGCAGGCGGCTTCTGCTGGTTGGCAATCCAGGCCGTGAAATCCGCCTGCGAATCAACGTAGACTGTGAAGCGCATATTGGCATGGTTTAGTCCGCAGAACTCAGCGCATTGGCCATGGTACTGCCCCACGGTGTCGCCGCGCAGCCACATGTGGTTGATCACCCCCGGCACCACATCCGTCTTGCCCGCCAGCTGTGGGACATAGAAACTGTGGATCACGTCCACAGAATCCAAATTAACCTGGACGGTGGTGTTGACCGGGATGTGCAGCTCGTTGGCTGTCCGGACGTTATAGCCGGGATACTGAAACTCCCACCACCAGCGATGGCCCCTTACCGTCAGTTGCAAATCGCTAGCTTGGGGCGCGGGGGCGGCCACAGCCCTCAGTGTCCCCAGCATAACGATGAAGATCCCGATCACGAGCAGCACAGGAATGCCTGTGTAAATCGCCTCAATCAGGTGCTCGCGGTAGTATTGGGGCGAGATCTCCTTATCTGTGGGTTTCTTTCGAAAGCGGATAATGTTGTACAGGAGCAGTCCCCAGACCACCAGAAGTACCACCGCGCTGGGATACAGCAGCAGTCGGAACAGGTTGGCTTCCTGGCTGGCGATGGGGCCGGCAGGATTTAGGAAGTTTGGAATGGTGGGAAGGTGGGATGCACTCGAGGGAATGACCGGGACACATCCCGTAGCCAGAAACAACGCGACGAACGGAAGAGTGAAGGCAGCACGTTTCATAGGTTTTAAGGAGTCGTTTCTAAGGAGAGCGCCCTTTCTCTGTATAATACGACCGGTTTAGTCACGTTATACAGGCTAACTGGTGGGTTTGTCCCCCGGGCTTTCACCAGTCTTTTAACCCGTTAACCAAACAGGAGCAGCAAGCAGCAGCGCATCCGCATCGACGTTACCATGGAACACGGAGGAGGCTCATGCAGGCTTTGGATCCGATCAAGATACTGATTGTCGATTATCATGCACTTGTTTGCAGCGGCATTTCCGCCCTTTTGAACAGTTATCCAGATTTCCAGGTTGTAGGCCAGGCCTTGAGCGCGGAGGAGGCCTTCAGGATTCTGGAGTATCAGGACCCGGATGTGGTGACGGTCGACATCGATATGGGCGGACAGATCAGCAGCATCGAAGTGATCCGCGTTTTGCGCCACCGGTCGGCTCGTACGCGCATTGTTGTCCTTACAAATATTGTGGAAGAAGCGATGGTCCATGATGCGCTGCGCGCGGGTGCGATTACATATCTGCTCAAGAACATTTCCCCTGACGAACTGGCGCAGGCCATTCGTGGCGCCCACCAGGGCAAACCAACTCTTTCGCCCGAAGTGACGCATATGTTGATTTACCGGGTGGCGGCTCCGATCCCGGCGGTGAACCATCTGACTGCCCGCGAACGTGAAGTCTTGGACCTGATTGCCCGAGGGCGGAATAATAACGAGATCGCCCGGGAACTCAGCATCAGCTTATCGACTGTGCAGTTTCACGTCAGCAATATCCTCTCCAAGTTGGATCTGCACAATCGCACGGAGGCCGCAGCCTTCGCCGTGCGTAGTGAGTTTCTATCGGATGCCCGAGGAGCAGCCTGGCAGAGCCAATCTGGTTGATGATTCTTGATCCCGGCCAAAGGAGAATGCTTCATGGACGCAGCTCTACTGCGGCGTCCCAAAGCCCGGGGGTTCACTTTCCCGCCTAAAAAATATTCTGTTTGATATTTAAGGAGTTGCAGATCGCGCGGATCTCTTCCGCGTTCAGCCCCTCAGCCGGCTCGCCCGCCATCAGGTTGAGATACTCGTAGCGCGCTGCCGCCTCGGCGTATTCGATCAGGTCGCACGCATGCATCACGGATGCCTCCGAACGGGACATCGCTCCATGTTTGCTCCACACCGTGATTTGATGCTGCCGTAGTGACTCCACCGTCGCAGCCACCAGCTCGGATGAGCCCGGTACGATGAATGGGATCGGCCCGATCCCTTCTGGCATTTGGATGATCGTCTCCGGCTGCCAGCGCAGCAGGTGCCTGCTCAGATAGGCCTCATCTTGATAAGCCGGCACGTGGCTCAGATAAGTAAGATGCGGCGGCTGAGCGTGCGCAAGCGCATGGAAATTCATGCTGTGGGCAAGCATCTGGTCATAATGCACCGCCAGGTGCGAATTGAACTCGCTCGTCAGCCTTGTAAAGCGCCGCTCGGGCGCGGTGTAGAGCTTGCCTGTTTTTCCATCTGGCTGCACCACCAGGCATCCCAGGTTGCCCGCCGGGTCTTCCATAATTTCCCGCAGGCGCCCTCCCGAACCGGTCACGATGAACGTAGCACCCGCCAGCTCAGGCACGCTCATAGTGAGCGGCACGCTCTCCACCTGTGAATAGTGAGCGCCCAGTTCGAGCGGCCCTCGCACGCACACTGAGATATTGCCCGCCGCGCCCTCGCTCGCTTCGATCTCGGATAGGCGCTTTCCCGCTTCGCCGATCGCCTTCACCAAAGCATCGAAGTTGAATTCTTCCATGCGGGCCATTATAAATCCCGCTCACAAAAAGGGCGCACGGGAGCCAGGCTATTAATGGACAAACACAGCCCGGATCTTCACCTTCTTCATATAAATAGATACCCGCGAAGAAGAGCGTATGAAACGATGCATCGTGTTCATACGCTCTTCTTTTTGTTTTACCTGTGAGCTTCGTTCTGGGCAAAACCCCGTTTTCAGTTCGCCATCGGCTCCGTCACCTGCGTCGTGATCTCGAACTTGGGCGGCTTCTCCAGGTGCTTCTTCACCGCGCACAGTTCCGCAGAGTGGATGAGCGAATTGCGATATTTCTCCGGGAAGCTCGCCGGTACCTGGATCTCCAGGTCGATTTTTTCGACCATGCCGTTATAGGGGTTGCTGTGTACTCTTTCTATAATGTGGATGTCATCGGCCGGCAGCCCTCTCTGGCGGCAAAAGCCCAGCACGTAGATCCCCGCGCACGTCCCAATGGACGACAGGAATAATGCGAACGGCGTTGGAGCGCTCGCTGCCGGCGGCTGGTCGCTTGCAACCGTGAAGCCTCCGAAGTGCGCATCCACGCGCGACCCACCCGGAAAATCGATCAGTAGTTCCATTGTTTTCGTTCTCCTTCTATATTACGGACGCTCATTGCATTTACTGGGATATCGATCGCCTTACTTCTCGGCTCGGATTCTGGGTCCGCTTAATGGCTGGCCGAACAGCGGTGCGAACACGCAGAAGTCGAAAAGCCCCGCAATGAAAGGCACCGCGCCGATGACCGCCACCACGAGGCCGGTTGCGCCACTCAGCCCAAACAGGCCCCACACGATCAATGCCAGTCCCGCTGCAACTCGGACAACCCGGCCCCTGCCGGACGCCATAAAGCTGATGAATGGGTTCATTTTACAAACATCTCCTTTTTCTCGGTTTGGAAGGTTACCCTGAGTATATGGATTTGTTTGCAGCCTGTCTGTGACAAAGTCACACTTCGGCCCGGGACTCCAAGCCCTCCGCATCGACGATTTCCACCTGCCCCCTCGCGGACTGGATCAGCCCGGCCGCTTCGAATCCCTCCAGGATCCGGCTGACGACTTCGCGTGAAGTTCCCAGCTCCGCCGCGATCTCCTGGTGAGTCACCTGGATCACGCTTCCCTGGTCGGTACGCCGTAATAGCAGCGCGGCAATGCGCGCGTCCATGCGGTGGAACACCACCTCATCCACGATCGCCATCACGTCCGCCAGCCGCTGCGAAAGCAGGTCGAAGAGAAATCCACGCCACTCATCATAGCGGCGTATCCAGTCGCGGAACGTGTCTGCCGGCACCATCACGGCCTCCGCCTCGCTTTCCACCAGCGCCACCGCCGGAAAGGTTTGCTGGTTCATAATGGCGTTGGCGGTCAGGATGCAGCTTTCCCCCAGCCCGAACCGGTAGAGCGTGATCTCACGCCCATTCTCTCCGATCTTATACACCCGCACCTTTCCGGAGAGCATCAAGGCGATGGACTGAACCTTGTCGCCCTCGACAAAGATATCCTTGCCCGCCGGGATTCTGGCAAAATACGCCGCCTGCCGGAACTCCCTTGCCGCCGGGCTGTCGGCTTGCCTTAGAAATGGTATGGCTCCCGCGATTTGGTCGTAGTGTGCATCATCCAGCATGGCATCAGTCCTTACAAAAGAATTTGCTGCGTAATATCCCTAAACATTATAAATCCGTGTATAGCCCCCGCTTTTCACCCGGAGATTCAACGACAAAGAACGTGACATTCATTACTCCAACACCCACGGTAAGTAACTTATATTCAATATATGCAGCACGGTCGCTCGGAATCCCGCGAAGCTCGGCCAGCAGGCGGATCGTCCCCCGGCATCCCCACTGGCACGATCTTCGACATTCGCCGCTTTTCCATCCACGACGGCCCCGGTCTGCGTACCACTGTCTTTTTCAAGGGTTGCCCGCTTCGTTGCCTATGGTGTCATAACCCCGAGAGCCAGCACCGCCGCCCGGAGCGCATGTTCTGGGCCGAACGCTGCCTCAAATGCCAGGCCTGCATCGCCAGTTGCGCGCAGGGCGCCCTCAGTTGGGACGGCAAGCAGGTTGTCACCGACGAGCAGAAGTGCACCCTCTCCGGCCTCTGCGTCGATACCTGCTACGCCGACGCCCGCCAGATCGCGGGCCATAACGCCACCGTGGATGAAGTGATGTCGGAGATTCAGCGCGACATCTCCTTTTACGATGGCTCTGGCGGTGGCGCCACCTTCTCCGGCGGCGAGCCTCTCCTCCAGCCCGCGTTCCTCCTCGCCCTGCTCCGGGCCTGCAAGGCCTCCGAGATCCACACCGCCCTCGACACCTCCGGCTTCGCCAGGTGGGACGTTCTGGACCTTGTCCGCCCCTTCGTCGATCTCTTCCTCTACGATCTCAAGCTGATGGATTCCGGCAGGCATCGCAAGTTCACCGGCGTGTTCAACACCCGCATTCTCGATAACCTTCAGCGGCTCGCCAAACTGGGGCATAACATCATCGTGCGCGTCCCGCTGATCCCCGGCGTAAATGACGACCTTGAAAATCTGCGTCTCACTGCCGCCTTCACCGCTGGATTGGGCGGCCTGGGCCGCGTGGATGTGTTGCCCTACCATTACGCCGCCATGAGCAAGTACGAACGCCTGCACCGCACCTATCGCCTGCCCGGCCTGCACACCCCCTCTGAGGAGCGCATGCAGGAGATATCGCAGGTCTTTGAAGGTTTTGGTCTGCAAGTCAATTCAGGAGGCTGATACATGAGCATGAGCGAGCGCGTTTGCCGATTACGCCAGCAGAGTCTTTCCGCCATACCCACCATCTCCACCGAGCGCGCCGAGCTCATGACCGCCTTCTACCGCGACCATACCGGGCTCATGTCGGCGCCGATGCGCCGCGCGCTGGCCTTCCGCTACCTGATGGAGCATCGTCAGATCTACATCGGCGACGAGGAGCTCATCGTCGGCGAGAAGGGCCCGGCTCCCAAGGCCACGCCCACCTATCCCGAGCTGTGCTGCCACAGCCTGCAAGACCTGGATATCCTCGACTCGCGCGAGAAGGTCTCCTTCAAGGTCAGTCCCGAATCGCGTCATATATATGAAGAGACCATCATTCCCTTCTGGCGCGGCAAGTCGATGCGCGACCTGATCTTCGGAGAAATGACCGCCGAATGGAAGGATGCCTACGAAGCCGGCATCTTCACCGAGTTCATGGAGCAGCGCTCCCCCGGCCATACCGTCCTCGACGACAAGATCTATCGCAAGGGCATGCTCGACTTTCAGCACGACATCGAGTGCAGCCTGTCAGCCCTCGACTTCCTGAACGATCCCGAAGCCGTCTACAAGCAGGACGAGTTGCGCGCCATGCATATCGTCGCGGGCGCCATCATGCGCTTCGCCGAGCGCCACGCAGAGAAGGCCCGCGAGCTCGCCTCGGTCGAAAGCGACCCTCAGCGCAAGACAGAGCTCGAGCGCATCGCGCAGGTCTGCTCCTACGTCCCGGCCCACGCCCCCCGCGATTTCTGGGAGGCGCTGCAAGCCTACTGGTTCGTGCATCTCGGCGTCACCACCGAGCTGAACCCGTGGGATGCCTACTGCCCCGGCAAGCTGGACCAGCACCTCTATCCGTTCTACGGCACGGCTCTGGAGCAGGGCACCCTCACGAAGGATCAGGCCGAGGAGTTGCTGCAGTGCTTCTGGATCAAGTTCAACAACCAGCCCGCGCCGCCCAAGGTCGGCGTGACCGCCGAGGAGAGCAACACCTACACCGACTTCGCACAGATCAATCTCGGCGGCGTCAAAGCCGACGGTTCCGACGCGGTCAACGATCTCACCTACCTGCTGCTCGACGTCATCGAGCAAATGCGCCTCCTCCAGCCCAGTTCCTCCATCCAGGTCAGCAAGAAGAACCCCGACCGCTTCGTCAAACGCGCCGGCGCGCATCATCCGCACCGGTTTCGGTCAGCCATCCGTTTTCAATAGCGACCTGATCGTTCAGGAGCTGGTGCGCATGGGCAAATGTGTCTCCGACGCGCGCAGCGGCGGCTCCAGCGGATGCGTGGAGGTCGGCGCGTTCGGCAAGGAGAACTACAACCTTACCGGCTACTTCAACATGCCCAAGGTGCTGGAGCTTGCGCTGCACAATGGCCTCGACCCGCGCACCGGCAGGCAGCTTGGCCCGCAGACGGGCGAGCCGGAGCGCTTCAACTCGTTCGATGCCTTCTTCGAAGCCTATCGCACCCAGCTCAATTACTTCATCGATGTGAAGGTGCGCGGCAACAACGTCATCGAGCGCCTGTACGCAGCCTATATGCCCGCGCCGTTCCTCTCGCTCCTTACCGACGATTGCATCCAGACTGGCCGCGACTATCACAACGGCGGCGCGCGCTACAACACCAGCTACATCCAGGGCGTCGGCCTCGGCACCATGACCGATTCGATGGCCGCCCTCAAGGTGCATGTCTTCGACCGCCAGACGCATCAGCATGGCCGATCTGCTCGCCGCCCTCCATGCGGACTTCAGCGGCTCCGACCGCACCCGGCAGCTCCTTCTCAACCGCACGCCGCGCTATGGCAACGACGACGACGAGGCCGACGACCTCATGCGCGCTCATCTTCGAAGCCTACTACGCGGCCATCGAAGACCGGCCGAACACACGCGGCGGTCGCTATCATATCAACCTGCTGCCCACCACCTGCCACGTTTACTTCGGCTCCGTCTGCGGCGCCACCCCGGACGGACGCCTCGCGCGCACGCCTCTCTCCGAAGGCATCTCGCCCGTGCAGGGCGCCGACCGCCACGGCCCCACCGCGGTCCTCAAATCCGCCGCCAAGATGGACCATGCCCGCACCGGCGGCACTTTGCTCAACCAGAAGTTCACGCCCCAGTTGTTGAAAGACGATGCCGGCCTCGATATGCTCGTTCAGCTCGTCCGCACCTACTTCAAGCTCGACGGCCATCATATCCAGTTCAATGTCGTCGATGCGGAGACGCTGCGCCAGGCGCAGGCCCATCCCGAGCAACACCGTGACCTGATCGTCCGCGTCGCCGGCTACAGCGACTACTTCTGCGACCTCGGCAAGTCCCTCCAGGACGAGATCATCACCCGCACCGAGCACCAGTCCTTCTGATCTATAGGTCCCATTCTTTCACTTTTTTCCCTACGTATACTTCGTGTCCTTAGTGTTTAATTTTCCCGCTCCTTTAAACACGAACGACATAGGTCTTCAACGCACAAGCATTCCCAGATAAACAAGCTTCAAACCGCTTCGATGACGCTCCATCGAAGCGGTTATCAAACCATAAAGTTTCTTCCCTGTTTATCTCCGGTTAAATTATTTCTTTCCTTCGTTCCTTAGTGTCCTTCGTGTTTAATATTCATCCTCCATCCTACACAATTTCCAAACACCCCCATAACCAGTTCTATACATCAACTCGATATACTTTTGGCAGCGTTCATCGCAACTCTCAACTAAAGGATCTTACATGCCTGCCAAAAAGAATTTCGTTCATACGCCGCAGGAAGGCGTTGCTGCTAACCCTCTCCGTCCTCCTCGGACTCTCCCTCCTCACCGCCTGCACCGCGCCCGCCTCCACGAGCGGAGCGAGCCCCTCGACCGGCGCCCAAGCCGCTCCCCTCAGCGCGGACTCGGAGCTCGCCGTCGGCATCCTCAAGCTCGAGAACACCGCCCAGGCCGTCGACGCGAAAGAAGCCGCCGAGCTATTGCCTCTCTGGCAGCTCCTCAGCGAGTTGAAGTCCAGCAGTTCCAGCGCGCAGCAGGAGGTCAACGCGGTCGTCGAGGACATCCAGGCCACCATCACCGACGAGCAGCTCAGCGCCATCGACGAGATGGCCCTCTCACAAACCGACCTCGCAACCGTGCTCCAGGGCGCTGCCTCTGCAACCAGCGCAAGCGTCTCCAGCACATCTTCGAGCCAGGAGCGCCGTGCGCAAGCCGGTGGCGGAATGGTCATGATCGCCGGCGGCCCACCTCCCGGCGGCGCTGGTGACATGGTTCTCGATTCCGCTATGGGCGGCGGTCCGGGCACATCCACCTCGTCTAATCAGAGCACATCCTCGGCCGCCTCGCAGGGTTCAAGTGCAATGGGCTCGACAGTTCTGATCGATCAGGTCATCAAGCTGCTCCAGGCCAAAATCCAGGGCTGACACTTTCCTGCGCCTCACCGATTTGAGGCACTACCCAAACGCAAGAAAAGCCACGGGCAAAGAATGCTCGTGGCTTTGTGTTCATTCGATCTCATCGGGCCTTGGCCGTATGTGATCAAGGCCCCCGTCACGGGCCCCAGTCTGACAGCACGTGCACGACTAGGTCCGGTTCTTTCGCGGCGTTAGTCACTAAATGGACTGCGTAATCGTGCTTCCCATCCATTCCGGGATGCATCATGAAGATGCTGGATTCCACATAGGTGCTCTCACCGGGCTGAAGGACCATCGAACCGATGGTCAGATTGGGTGGTCAGCACCCCTCCAGCACTTTGATGTACGGCTTATCTTGAAACCTCAAAACGCCATCCCCGTTGTTGGTGACCCTGATCTTGAACGTCTTGTTGTTCCCGAATGTCACGTAGCCGTAGTCGATTTTCTGCTGGTCGACGACGATCGCGGCCGTTCCCCTTTCGTCCTGCGTGACGCTTGCAACTTTACTGCCGCGGGTCTTGTTAGCGAAGAGAAACCCGGCGGCGATCAGCAGGATCCCCCCAAAAACAAGAATAGGCCAGGCAAAGCTTTTCCGCTGCTTCTTGCGATGTCTGCTCATGGAGTTCCTGAAACTGGAACGAATATAAATAGCTCACGATATCCCAGGTTTGCCTCTCGGTGAATATCATGCCCCACGCGGGCATTCCGGTGCCCATGCCGCCTCGCAGGATCTTGCCCTGCAGCAGTGCGGGACTCGCGCCCAGCATGCGCTTCGGATCACTGAGATCGGCGGGCCGCTGCCTCCCCATTGCCGGCGCCTCGTTCATGCTCTGACAGGCCCCCTCGCCTGTTGCTGCCAGCCGATCCGCGAAAACGCCATTCCCGCCTCCGGCTTCCCCATGGCACGCCGCGCAGTTCTGAGCATAGAGCCGTTTCCCCTCCGCAATGCCCTCCGGGCTGGCATTGGACTTCCAGATCAGGGCCACCAGGTTCCATATCTGCCGGTTATCCATGCCTGACAAAGACGCATCTGCGCGCAACGTTCTCCACATCTCATAAGGGGAATGGCTGCGATAGAGATCGACGCTTGTAAATTGCGGGATCGACAAATTGCCGTCAACTTTCTGCCCTGCAGTTGGACGAGATCCAGGCAGTATCGGCGCCTCGTGCGGAGCGTCCAGGTCCACGCCAAGCGTTACATACAGCGGCGGCTTGACGATCTCCTCCGCAGGCTTCCCCCCGCTCACCTCGATGGTGCCGCGCATTCGCCAGTGGTTGATGCCGCACCAGTGCGTGCAGTAAAACGTGTAGGTTCCCGGCTGCTCGAAGGTCAGGCTCACGTCTGTGACCTTGCCCGGCTCCACGTCAACGCTTTGCATGTCCATCTGCCCCACCGCAAAACCGTGCATCACGTCGTCCGACGTAAGCTGCAAATGCAGCGGCTCGCCCACCTTTGCCTGCAGAGTGTCCGGCGTCCAACCGCCGTCCTCCGCCATGTGCGCGTGGATGAGCGGCGTGCGCGACCAGATCCAAAGCGGCATTCCAACCGCCGCGAGCAGCAGGACCATGATGAGGCTGCGTGACATGATCTCAGCACGTTTCATAGCAATAACCAGAGCATAACCACTGTGACCGCGATGCAGAACGCGATCACAGGCATGGGAGAGCGGCATAGCTTCGCTGCGATCCTCTGTGCCGTCCGCGCGGCCCACAGCAGGCCGCTGACCAGGGCAAGCGTCTGCGCCGGTGCGACGAGAGAGGTTAGCAAAGGTTGCCACGCCATATTCGCTGTCCCGAACAGATTCCAGCCGATTCCAGCGGGTCGGAAACGGATGCCAGGATGTAGCTCGCGTTGGTCAATACGAACGATAGGCTGAATGCGATCCAGAACATCAGCCCTAGCGGGATCAGGGCGGAAGATAGCTTCGCAAAATTGACCTGGAACGCCCGCCTGTTTTGAAATGGCAGGGCGCAAATTGCGAACAGTGCCGGAAGCAAAATGAAGCTAACGACGAGAAAGGCTGAGGCGTATCCGACCCACGAGCCCGTTCCCACCTGGTAGGCAGCGCTTTTCAGCCCGCCCCACGATCCCAGCAGCACAGCGGCATAGATCATCGCCGAGCCCAGCATCACAAAAGACTTGAAGGCTTCATCGAGTTTAGCGGATGGCTTCTCAAGGTCCGCGCCGAACGGTCGCAGGTTGACGCCAATGTTGTCATGCGTGCAGGTGCGTATGCATTCCATGCACAGCCCGCAGTAAGTATTGGTCGCAAGCCCTCCCGGGAAAACGTCCCACGGACACCCGCTGCCGGCTGGCGAGCCGTGATAGCACGGTTTGCCTTCGCACGTCACACAGACCTGCTTATCCTTGATCCGTAGTTCCACCGGCGCGGCCCGCGAGTACAGTCCGATAAATCCGCCAACCGGGCATAGGTACCGGCAGAACGCCCGCCGCTCGAAGACCATGCTTAGCCCCACCGCCGCGAACAACATGGCAGCCAGCACGATGGACGTAACGCGCGGCGTTGTCAGGAGCACACTGCTGAAGAGTGCCAGCAGCAGGAACGAGATGTTCTGCAGCCAGATGTTCCGCAGCGCCTTCGGCCAGCGCAGGTTAAGCCATCGGGGTTTATGCTCGGCCGGTTCCAGCACCGCACCCCGTTGAAGCCATTCGCCCGGCAGCGGGATCGGGCAAACCGCGCACCAGCCGCGCCCGAACAACGGGACTGCCACAAGGATCAGGATTGCCCACCACGCGATCCATACGAACACGATGCTGAAATTATGGCTTCCGACCGGCGTCCCGATCCACCCTGCTGTGATCGCGAAGATATAACCGCTCAACAGGAGCACTGATAGGGCCAGTTGTGGTATCCGGTTCTTCAGCAATCCCTTCAGCGCGGCACTGCGCGTTAGTTCCAGGGTGCTCATGATTCCGCCGTGCCGCCAACCTTGAGGCCCGGGATCAGCAGCATGCCCGCCACGCCGATCAATGCCAGCCCGATCGATCGGATCAACGTGCTGCTACCGCCTACGTTCAATTTGCCGATCATAAAAGGATGCATCGCCCCGCAAGTGACATTGCAACGGATGCGAAAAGCGCCCGCCCGGTTTGCCACGAACGTAAGTGTTTGAGTCTGACCCGGGTCGGCTTGCACGGAAATGCCGTATCCGTCGACGTACAGCCCGTGCACGACATCGGTGCTGACAAGCTGGATCGTTACCCGATCCCCTGGATTGACGTTGATGATCGAAGGAGAATAAGAGTACTGGCTCGCCTCCACACGGATGGTTCGCTCTGCGGGCTGCGGACGGTCCACGGCCGGCAGCGGAGCAAAGGCAACGACGAGCGCCGCCACTCCCACCAGTAACCCATAAGCCATCCACCACCTCATTTTCACCGTCACTCCTTATCTCCTATGCTCTTTCACTATCCTCTATTTCCCATTCTCCTTTCCTCCTCAAGGCATATTCGATGTTCCGTATTTTCCATACGTCTCGTCCACATACGCCTTTATCTCTGGAACGGTCTTTCCTTGCTTCAACAAACGCATGGTGTCTTGTGTAATATCCACGCACAACGAACAACCCAATGCATGGTTGTCGAAGGTCAGGTTGCCATTGGCATCGCTCCCCTGTACGTAGCACGAGTAATTCGATGTATGCCCGATGGCTCCGCAGCCGCAGTAGCACGGCACGCCCTTCATCACATTGGGATTGGCCGCCGCGAACTGGTAAGCCTGTTGGACCACCGAAGGAGCCGCCTGCACTTCCGCCGGCATCTTGTCCAGCGGCATCATATGCTGGTCTGTGGATCGACCGGCGGTTGAGCACGCCGGAAGAACGCTCAGGATCAGGATGGCAAGCAGTAGGAACAGAAAAGACTTTCGGCTGGAAGAGAACATTGTGCACCTCGGCAAGTTAACTGGATGGATGATAGCCTCCGTGAGACGGCGCACATAGCGTAGGATGGCGGCAAGGCCGGTACGCCAAATGGCTCATGTCGAATGTCATTCGCCTGCCTCGGAAAGCAAATGGCCTGTCTGGGCTGAGCAGACAGGCCATTCTTGAAAGGAGAGACACTCCGGCAGTAGATCGGTTTACGCGCGATTCCTCATCGCTTAGGTCTATTGTCCATTCGTGCAGTGGAACGATCGGGGGCCTGCGGTCACCCCTCTTCGACGACCCCAGGATGTCAAATAGTGTGCCGATCATCAGGGTCAACCCGATCACCGCGCCCAGGATTAGACTGCGACCATGCCCGATCAACTCTTGCCCTTGATTCATCTTGACCTCCCATTGCATCTTGTCAACGTCTCGAAAGGCCGCACTTCACTTCTTCGAACTGCGGACCAGCCAGACCACTAAAGCTCCCACTCCCACCAGGCCCACAAAGAACAGGCCAATTACAAAGAGCATCATGAGAAGCCCAAATCCCATCATCATAATTCCTCGCTTTCTATATTCGCATCTGCCGGCATCCCGCGTGAAATGCGTTTTGTCGCAGAATGATCTTCCACTAGTGTATGGCATCCAGTCCTTCTTGCCGAGCATGATTCGGCCTGTCCCCCTATAAGCCAAATGGCCTGTCCGCAGTGAGCGGGCAGGCCATCTCGAAACGAACTATGCCTGGGCACTGATCGGAGCGATCTCGCTGTTGTGCCGAGGCACGGCTCGTCTCATTCCGCTGCGAGCGCAGTTCGCCGTAGCAACTGCGCATTAATGGCAACGATAATGGTGCTGACCGACATCAGCAGTGCCCCCACAGCCGGCGAGATCAAAATATTCCATGGCGCCAGGACGCCGGCAGCCAGCGGTATGGCAACCACGTTATAGCCGGCAGCCCACCAAAGGTTCTGGATCATTTTGCGGTAGCTGGCGCGAACTCAAGGCGATTACCCTCACCACGTCCAGCGGATTGCTCCGCACCAGGATCACACCGGCCGATTCAATAGCCACATCCGTACCCCCGCCAATGGCAATGCCCACATCCGCCCGGGTGAGGGCCGGAGCGTCGTTCACGCCATCCCCCACCATTGCCACCCGCTTCCCCTGCAACTGTAGCTCCGCCACCTTCTGATCCTTGTGCTCCGGAAGTACCTCCGCAAAGACGTGGTCTATACCGAGCTCGGAAGCCACCGCCTCCGCCACCGGCTGGCTGTCACCTGTCAGCATCGCAACCTCGATCCCCATTTCGTGCAGGCGTTGCACGGCCAGCTTGCTTTCCGGGCGCACCACATCTGCCACTGCCAGAGCGGCCGCCGCCCGCCCATTTACCACCAGGAACACGACCGATTGGGACCTTCCTCCCGCTGCCTCGCCAAAACTCGCTAGTGACGGCAAGGGCTGTATTCCAAGCATCTCCAGTAGGCGCGGCCCGCCCACGTACGCCGGCTGCTTCTCGAATGTTGCCTTCACGCCGCGTCCTTTGATGGCCGAAAAGTCACTGACCGCCGGCAGGGTTAGCTTGCGTTCATTGGCTGCCTTGCGCACAGCTTGCGCCATAAGGTGTTCCGAATCGCCTTCAATGGCAGCAGCCAGCGCCACTGCCCTGTCTTCGTCCCATCCTTCCGCAGTGGACAATCCCACCACTCCGAACTCGCCTTTGGTCAATGTGCCGGTCTTATCGAAGACCACCACGTTAACGTCGCGTGCGGCTTCCAGGGCTAGCCGGTTTCGTACCAGGATTCCATTGCTCGCTCCAATCGAGGTCGTTATGGCAACCACCAGGGGCACCGCCAGTCCCAGCGCATGCGGGCAGGCGATCACCAGCACGGTCACTACGCGTTTGAGGACTTCAATATTGAACCCCACCGCCACGATCCAAGCCGTGCCGGTTAGCGCGGCAGCCGCCAGGGCCACATAGAACAGCCAGCCCGCCGCCTGGTCCGCCAGTAATTGCGTCTTCGATTTGGACCTCTGCGCCTGCTCCACCAGCCGCATAATACCCGCCAGCGCGGTCTGATCGCCCGTCGCGGTAACTCGTACTCTCAGGCTGCCATCACCGTTGATGGTGCCCGCGATCACCCCGGCGCCGGGTTTCTTGTCCACCGGTTTGGATTCGCCCGTGACCATGGACTCGTTCACGCTTGATTGTCCCTCTACAACCTGTCCATCTGCCGGAATGCCGCCCCCCGGTCGCACCAGCACCATGTCATCCCGTCGTAGCATGTCCGCGGCAATTGTTTCGCTGCTTCCATCGGCAGCCAGCCGCTCCGCCGTATCCGGCATCAGCCGGGCGAGTTCGTTCATCGCCCCCGATGCTTGTCGCACACTGCGCATCTCCAGCCAGTGACCAAGCAGCATGATGTCGATCAGCGTCACCAGTTCCCAGAAGAATCCCTCTCCCAGGCCAAACAGCTGTGCCGCCACGCTGTAGAAGAATGCCACGGAGATCGCCAGCGATATGAGCGTCATCATCCCCGGCTCACGGTTGCGGACCTCCGGCACCGCCATCTGCAGGAACGGGATCCCGCCGTACGCAAATACGATCAGGGAAAAGATAAATGGGATCCAGCTGACGCCTGGAAATACGGGCATCCCAAAACCCAGCCATTGCGGGAGCGCCGAACCAAAGACTAGTACCGGCACGCTCAATAACAAGCTCACCCAAAAGCGCGTGCGGAACATGCGCTCGTGGCCGGTATGATCTGCATGCTCGGCATGGCCATGAGCGCCTCCAATTCCATGCTCCTCGTCCGTCGTGGGCATATCATCATATGGAGCAGGCTGGGCCATGTCATGTGCCCCATGGTGTTCATGCATCCTATGCATGTCATCCTGCGCATGCTGTGCCATATTATGTGCCGCCTGCTCATCATGTTCTGGCAGCTGCCCGTCGTGCATGGACGCAGAGTGGTGTTGTTCCGAATTGGACATTCCTACCGCCTTTCGCTTCCCAATAAATATCTTTTCAACAATTAAGAGCGCAGCATCCTTTTCCGGAGCTCTCGGCCCGCCGGATTATTATCGTCCCCGCCTCGTCTGCGGTGCCTCATACAGCCAGATGGGGCCAAAGATAGTGTTCATGTGCTCAACTTCGTGCGCCTCCGGGAAACCCGCTTCTCTCAGCATCAGCAGGATGCGCCCTTGAAAGTTATCGGCTGCCTCTTCGAGGTCCTTCATGATGGTCACCTGTGCGCGTGTCAGCAGGTTGTAAGGCGGCCCAAAATCCATTATCCACAGCTTGCCGCCGGGTCGCAGCACGCGGCCGGCCTCCCGAAAGGCACGCAGTTTATCCGCATGTACCAGGTGATGGATCACGAGACTGCTTACGACGATGTCGAATGAACGCTCAGGGTACGGCAGCTCGTAAGCCATCCCTTCGTCCCACCGGATGTCAATGCCGGCCTGTTTCGCCTTCAAGCGCGCCATCGCGAGCACCGCTTTGTCGCCGTCCAGCCCCGTAATCCTCGCAGCGGGCGCAGATCGTTTCAGCATCAAGGTCAGCGTGCCCGTTCCGCAACCCAGGTCCAGCACTTCTTGCTCCGGCTGGATGTTCGCCCGTTCGACGATGCGGCGTTTGAATGCCTGCTCGCGCATGCCCCATCGCAGCAGCGGATCATAAAACGGCGTGAGCCCGCGAAAACTCAAGGCAGGGATATACCGGGATTTATTGTTTGTCATCGGATAACCTCATTCTTCACATTGTACGGCGGGCCGTCACGGTTTTCCAGAATGGATCAGCTTGTCTCAATGAGAGCCAAATGGCCTGTCCGCACTCAGCGGGCAGGCCATCTCGAAAGTAGCCGGTCAATTATGGGCCTCCCTAAACTGATGGCAGATCCAGCCGCACCGATAATCGCGTACCCCCGCCATCGCTTTCGATCTCCAGCCGGGCCCCCATCAGGTCCGCCCGTTCCCGCATTCCTAGCAGGCCAAAGTGCCCGCCCGGCGCAAAGTCGGTCAGGTTTTTCGGCACGTCAAACCCGCTTCCATTATCTCTTACTTCGAGTTGAACCTCTTGATCTTCATACTCAATTCGTAGGTCTGCCCGCGTTGCCTTCGAATGTCGCACCACATTATTAAGAGCCTGTTGGGCGATCCGGTACAACGCCAGTTCCACATCGCGTGCGAGTCGCCGTTCCCGGCCCGTTTGTTCGAAATCTATTTGCAGGCCGTCCGGCTGGCTATTTTCCCGCGCCAGCATTTGGAGCGCGGCCACAAGCCCTGAGATCCTCCAGGTAGATCGGCCGCAGCGCATGCGTGAGCCGACGCAGGTTCACGATGGTCTGCTCCGCCAGTGCCTCCAGTTCGCTGAGTGTGCCCCGCGAGCCCGCATCGCTCGCGGACCTTTCGGCAAGCTGTAACCGTTGCTTGAGCGCAATTACCGCCTGGATCGTATCGTCATGCAGTTCACGCGCCAGTCGCGTGCGCTCTTCCTCCTGCGCCGCCGTGATCGCACCGATGTAATCATGCAGCCCCTCCTGCGCCGCCTGTACCTTGCGGGACATTTCAGCCAGTCCATATTGCAGGTGTTTCACCTCCGGGATTCCGCCCACCGGCTCCTTGATCAACTCAAAATCTCCTGCCGCCAGCGCCGCGGCCTTCCCCTCCAGCCGCTGTAAGGGTCTCACGATCTGCCGCGCTCCAAACCACAGCGCCACAACCGCAAACAACAAAGGCGGGATCAACACCAGCGGCGCAACCAGCGTCAGCTCAAGCGCTGAACTCGTCGCGCTCTTCCAGGCCTCCGGCGGCAATTCTGCATGCATGGCTTGCTGGTGCGCCGCGATGCTTCCGACGGCGATCACCATGGATAACAGTGTCAACGGCACGATGATCACCACGAACTGCTGCCATAGCGTCAGGCGGCGCCAAAAAGGTGCCCGCCTCATTCCTTCTTCTTTTCCGTACTCCGCTGCTTCCATATAAAAGTAAGCTCCTCCCCCTCTTCAGGTTGCCCTGATTTACGCGCAACTGTAGTCGCTCTTTGCCCTTGAAATTACCATGTCGCCGCTATTCCCATTGCCCTTGGCCCGCCTTCCACGTCTACTGCTTCATGCTCTCCCAATTCCTTACCGCCTTTACTCGCATGCCCCCGATTTTGGATGAGTACTGCGTTCTTCCCTTTAAGAATCGGCTTATCGTCTCTCCCCGGCAGAGCACTATTGCCGCTGAGTTGCTCCCGCAACCTCACCAGGCGTCTCCGCAGGCCGCCAACCTGTGCTGGCATGTTCCCGATTTTTTGATAGGTAGGGCATTCTTCCCTTGCCTTTCAAGAATCGGCTTATCCGTCCCTCCGCAGCAATGCACTGTTTCCGCTGAGTTACACCCGCAGTCTCGCCATGCGTCTCCGCAGGCTGCCAACCTTTGCTGGCATGTTCCCGATTTTTTGATAGGTAGGGCGTTCTTCCCTACCTATCAAAAATCAGATTGTCCGTCCCTCCCCCTTCGGGGGAGGGACGGAGTAACCTGGCACTCATTCGACAAATTCCCCGTATCCTGCGAGATCCATCCCAGCGACACCGCGCGCATCACCGCCTCTGTCCGGCTGGTCGCCTGCAGCTTCGCAAAGATATGCGCCAGATGCCCCTGCACCGTCCGGTCGCTGATCGCAAGCTGCACCCCGATAGCCTTATTGGTGAATCCTCTTGCTGCCAGGTGCAGCACATCGTGTCTCGCGCTCCGTAAGCGCCTCCACTGCCATATCCTGTGGCCGCTTGAATAGGCTCGCCATCAGCTTGCGCGTGATCGACGGGTCGAGCGCAGACTTCCCCTCGTGTACATCGCGCACCGCCTGGATCAGGTCCTCCGGCCTCGCAGTCTTCAGAACATATCCGTTCGCGCCGGCTTGCAGCACCGCCATCACATACGGGTCATCGTCGTAGGCGGTCAATATCAGGACCCCCACTTCCGGCATATGCGCGCGTACCCAGCGTGTCACCTCGATGCCGCTGGCCTTCGGCATCTGGATGTCCAGCACCGCCACGTCTGGCTTGTGTTTTTGGATCAGCGCCTGTGCCTCCTCGCCGTCCCCGGCCTCGGCGATCACTTCCAGTTCCCCCGCCTCCTCCAGCAGCTCTCGGATTCCCGCCCGTACCATGTGATGGTCGTCCGCCAGCAGCACCCGGATCTTTGTTTTAGCTTTAGGCACCAGCCGCCTCCAGATGAGGGAATGCAAACCAGACGATGCCCCACCCGGCTAACACCCCGGTGGTCAGGCGCATCCATGAGTTGAATGAGCCCAGCGCATCGCCTGCATAGAATGTCTTCGAGAAAGCATCTTTGGTAAGCAGCATCAGCCATTGATTCGTGTCGCGGAACCCTTGCCCGATCCCCGCCAGGTCACTGATCGCATGCGTGCCGCCATCCAGCACGATGGGCAGCATCAGTATAAGGAAACCCCACCACGGCAGAGGTCGCCCTGTGCGCCGGAATGCCCGCCACACGAGCGCAAAGAACCAGATGCTCATGTAGAACGAGATCATCCGGTCAGACCACGCCACCTTCCAACCCATGCTCTCATTGCCGATGAACTTCCGCAGTACGAACATATCCACGGTGCTCTGCCCCGCGGCTTGTATCTCTGCCAGCGAATGCATCGGCATGCTGCCAAATAGGAAGAAAGAGCGCTCCGGCAGCTGATGGCAAAAAAAGGAATAAAAAAAGTAGAGTCCCCTGCCGGCTTCATTCCAGCCGATGTGCATCAATAACGGCGCAAGGAACGGTAGCCACACCCACAGTCCATAGATCATGGCGAACGTGAAGAACCAATGCTGCGCCAGCCACTCTCCCGCGGATCGGGAAGCCATCGGCTGCGCAGATATCGCAGGGTTTGAGATCATCCAATCCAATTCTATTCGCTTAATGTTTTTGGATAAATCAGACACCGCATGCCTGATTATAGACCTTGTCCACCCCGAATCGCCTCCAGTGCCCCTTCCATCGCCGCCTGGATCCTTGCATCTGCCGGCTGCGCCGGAGTATTAATCAGGGAAAACCAAGTTTGTCCCTCACTCCCATGCAGCACCAGGGTAGCCGGCTCGCCCATCTCCGTGTAGATCAGCAACACCACCATCTGGCAATCGCATGCCACCTTACCGTGATAAGGGCACGGACAATCTGCGATCCCCAGACGGGCATTGTGCAGATCGAAGGTCTCCATCACCCGCAGCCCGCTCCGCGTCAAAAACTTCCTGATGCTCCCCAGGCTCTCATCGCAGGAACAGTTGACGCTCGCACCCGAAGAAGAAGTATTCATCCGCCCTTTAGTATAGAACTACTGTCCTCTCAGCCGAAGCGCCAACTCACCGGCGTGAACATAGGCCGGATTGCCTATCCCACCAACCGCCACACGGCACGCCCCTCGCCCCTGATTTGAAATGTAGGTCGGGTTGCCAACCCGACCCGTCCGTCACGGAACCCGACCCCAGGATGCCGCGGCTAGTAACTCTCCGTTCTCCGTACCTCTGCGATTTGCCACGGTTTGCAAAGCCCCAAATCGAAATCGTCCGTAGCTCCTTCAACATTCTGCAATAAGTCAGCCTTCCAGTCGTTCATCATAATTGGCCGGCACCCCTTCCCGTTTCGGGAAGGTCGCGCAGCATCCCGTAGCGAAGTCGGAGCGCAGCGTAGATATCATCCCCGCTTTTGGGGACCCCGCTTCAGCGGGGCGGAGCGGGACGGGGGTTAGGTCCGCCGACATCGCCTGCCCTGTAGAGTGTGACGATGCCTTGCTCACATCCCCGGCCCGCGCTTCAAGAACTCGAGCGTCCTCTCCCACGCCAGCTTCGCCGCCTCCTCATTGTACGCATCCACACGGTCCGGCTCAAAGAACCAGTGCCCCGTCCCAGCGTATCGATAAAAGCTCACTGCCATCGCCGAACGCTTCAGCGATTCCTCCAGGCTGTCCACACCCGATTGCGGCTCGAACTGATCATTCTCCGCAAAGTGACCCAGGTAGCTTGTGCTCTTTTGGCCGAAGTTCCCGCCGCCTGTTCCGTAGAACAGCACCACCGAGCGGATGTGCTCAGGGTCCGCCTCTGCCAGCTGCAGCGCATAATACGCCCCCATCGAAAACCCTATCACCGCCAGCCCCTCATCGCCCTGCCCCGCACGCTCGTTCAGGAACAGCAGCGCAGCCTCCGCAACTTCAGCCTCCACCTGCACGTGGTTCGCGTCCAGTGCGCCCACGAGCGATTCCGCTTCCTCGATCTTATCGGTCACCTTTCCGTGATACAGGTCCGGCGCGAACGCCACGAACCCTTCCTTCGCCAGTCGCCTGCAAAAAGCTCGTATCGTCTCGTTCAGGCCCCACCAGGCATGTAGCACCAATACGCCCGGCCCCTTACCGCTCGGCGGCGCAGCCAGGTAGCCTTCCGGTTGTGGACGTGTCATGATGTTGGCTCCTCTCAGTATGGTAGTGGATCGCGTCCTTGGCTCAACATAATTTTTTTAACGAGCGGACCCTTCAAGACGCCTCTGTGCGGCATCATTATACAAAATCCTTTTATCGAATAGCTTATAGCCCGATGAGACAGCGCCCAACCGCCTCGACTTCGCTCCCGCCTCTTGCTCATTCCTCCAACACCTTCCCATGCTGCTTATCCTGCCTCACCATCCTCTGACCTCCTTCCAATAACGAACAAATGGCTTGTCCGCCACACGCTGGACAAGCCATTTCGAACATCAATATCCTCAGCCCCTGCACCCCTTCTTACGGGCCGATCCCCCTATAGTAGTCTGTCGCATTTCCCGTTGTCGGGAGCACGGAATAAACTTCCGTGATGTACGGTGCTCCGCTGACGAGGTCCACCGAGCTGCTAAAGTCCGCTGAGTAGACGCCTCCCGCATTGGCCTGGGTATAGACCCTATACCAGCTCCGACCTGCTGCGTCCCACACCCATGCCTCTATGAATCGGTTGGCAGGCGCCTGTCCGCTCATTACGTCAGTAGTGTAGTCCAGCGCGGTTGTCAAATTCGGGAGCAGATAGGGCACGACCCCCGTGCCGCCGACCTTGTCGCCTGCCGCTACGAAGATCGGGCTGCCGTCCGGATTCTGCGGGTCCGCCTCGTAGTAGCCGAATGTGTTGAACTTCCCGGTGAAGTTGTGCGCTACCCCGCCATGCACGATCTGGATCGCGGCAGCTGTTGATGGGAATCCCGTAAGCTCGCAGAAATAGGAGCCCGTCCTACAGTACATAGACGGCGCATACATGTGACGCTCAAAACTGAAGTTTGCGTTTTGCACCACCAGCACATCAAAGCTGTCGCCGCCTCGAAACGGGATGGTGCCGAAATCCAACGCCCATGTCCCCGCTCCCGAAACCGTGCTCGCTGCATTGCGGTGCACCGTGGAATTCGCTGCATTCCAGAGCTCGCGAGACCACTGGCCATGCAGCAGTTTGCCCGCCGGGCCTGTGCCCCTCAAGATGGCGTGCGGCTTGTCCATGGAGGCGAATACCAGCTTCGGCACGATGGTCGTATACGTGTTCAGCAGTGTGCTCCCGTTATATTCCTTGAACGTGACCCTGAACCCGGGCAGCACATCCGACAATGGACCGCTCGACGAGAAGAAGTCGAAGACTTCTCCGCTTCCGTCCGCCGTGCCATCATACACCGCCAGCACCGCGCCGCTCGCATTCCGCAGGCTGCCCACTACGTGCGCGCCCGCTGCCAGCCCGGTCGCCTCAAAGAAGCTCTCATAAAGGTGCATGCCAAAGAAGCCGGCCCCGGCAGTCGCGCTCACCTGCCCCGGCCCGCGGGCGGCCCGCAACGCGCTTTTAGGCGCCATGGCATCTTTGATATGAGTGTAGATCGTCTTCCCCGCAATGTTCAGTGCGCCCGCCGAGGGCCGGTAAACCAGCTTCAACACGCCCGAGCTGGGGCTGGCTTCAAACTCCACGATCTGCCCACTTTTCTGCGCCGCCCGCAGTGTCGGCAGCAGCCTCCGCAAGGCATTCTGCGTCTGCGTTTCGATCGGGACATTAGCCTGAGCGTTCGTCACCAGCTTGATGAACCCCACCGCCCGGTCAGGCGCCTGGCCCGCTGCCCGGGCCGTGTTCGTGAACCCACTTAGTAGTAATGCTGCGATAAAGAGCACGCGTCCAATTCTCATGGTCATCTCCTTGAACCTGTAAATGACTCAAACGAAGGGTTGCGGTTTGGGGAAAGGGCGCTTCAGCCATCGGCCATCATCACCTCCCATTGAGGTCGCAAATTCAGACTTAAATGCTCTTGATTATTGGCATTATACCAAGCACCAGCACCGCCTGACGCTGCATAAAGTCCGTCCCGCAGGTTCCCGTAAACCGCGAGTATCCGTATACCCACCCTGCGGGACGTTGCCTGACATCACATAGTCAAGAACCGTCCCGCAGGTTCCCCAAACCGTGTGTATCCATAAACCTACCCTGCGGGACGTTGCCTGACATTACATAGTTCTATACTCATCCCCGCATCGCTCCTCCGACGAATCAAAAGGGCCTGCCCGGCATCACCGGACAGGCCCTTTCCACGCTGGATACACCCTTACATATGCGGCTCGTACCCCGCCGCCAGATACTTCTCCGGGTCCTTCTCGAACGACCTCTTGCACCCCGGCGAGCAGAAGTAATAAGTCTGTCCCTTATACTCCACTTTTCCCGCTGCCTCCGCCGGCTTGATCTCCATTCCGCACACCACGTCTTTCACTGTGCCTTCCATAGTCATTGCTCCTTTTTGATCATGATCTTGCACCATCTGGATGTGCCCACATCCGCCCCGCTTACGCCTTCCTCCGTCGCTCCATCCCGCCGCCCTCAACCTCGTGTAAAATCGCCCTGTCCTCAAGCCACACACCTTAGCCGTGATCGCATCCCAACCTTACTCTGGAGGCCCCTTCCATGGACACCGATGATCTTCAACGCGGCACGCTCCTCAGCCGCCGCGACGCCCTCAAGCTTCTGGGTGTCACCAGCGCCGCATTGCTTGCCGGCTGCATCCCCGGTCTTTCCGGCGCTTCCCAGGCCACCTCTCCTACCGTTCATCCCATCTCCCCCACGAGCCTCGGCGCGCCGCCAGCTTGTGTCGTCCGTCCCGAGCTCACCGAAGGTCCCTATTTCGTCGACGAGCAGCTCAACCGCTCCGATATCCGCTCAGACCCCGGCACCGACGCGGTCAGCCTCGGCACGCCGCTCGCCCTCACGTTCCGCGTTTCCCAGGTCGCCGATGGAGCCTGCGCCCCTCTCGCCGCCGCCAGGGTGGATGTCTGGCATTGCGACGCGGCTGGCGTCTACTCTGACGTCTCCGACCCCGGCTTCAACACCCGCGGTCGCAAGTTCCTGCGCGGCTATCAGCTCACCGACACGGCCGGCAGCGCCTCCTTTCAGACTATCTATCCCGGTTGGTATTCGGGCCGCACGGTGCACATCCATTTCAAGATCCATCACGACGCAGGCGGACAGGGCCGCATCTTCACCTCCCAGCTCTTCTTCGACGATGCCCTCTCAGACCAGGTCTTCGCCGGGCCGCCTTACGCAAGCCGCGGCCCGCGCAACACCCTCAACCGCACCGATGGCATCTTCAACGATCAGTTGATCCTTAACGCCGCGCCCGTCAATGGCGGCTACGCGGCAGCCTTTGATATCGGGCTGGATCTGGGCTAAGCGGGATCGGGCACCCGAATCTTTATTCGGCGATCCGCTTGAGGAACATGCCCTCCATGCAGAAGGTGGCGCCTGCGGCGGGCCGTCTCTGCTTTGAGACGGCGCGGCCAAAGGGAGTACTTCCTGTAGCCGCGCTTTTCAATCTCACTCCAAAAGCCGCCTTTTTTGGCCTCTGCTATAATCTATCTCGTGTTTATTGTTGCTTTGGCCCTGCGGAAGAATTCTAGATATCCCCTGCAAAAAAGGGAACTCACGGGCGGTCTGCCATGATCCTGGTCACCGGTGCAACAGGGTTCATCGGGCGCCCGCTGATCCGCCACCTGTTCGACACGGGACATGATGTCCGTGTGCTGATCCGGCCGTCCAGGCGCTCGCCGCGGCTGCCGAAGGGCCTGCCAGTGGAGGTCGCCGTCGTCAGCTTGTCAGATGAGCGTGCTATCCGCGCGGCTCTGAAGGATGTGGACGTGATCTTCCACCTGGCAGGTGCCGAGTCACAGGGACGCAACGCCAACCTTCTTAAGGTGGACATGCAAGGCACGGAAAACCTGGCGCACGTGGCAGCCGATGTGGGGGTCAAGCGCATCATCACGGTCAGCCATATAGGGGCCAGTCGGTCCGCGGGCTTTCCTGTGTTCAAAGCGAAGGGAATTGCAGAAGAACATATACGGCGTGCCGGCGTGCCCTATACCATCTTTCGCACCTCAGTGGTCTATGGTCCCGAGGACCATTTCACCACCAATCTTTCTCGTCTGTTGCAACTATCACCCATTTTCTTTCCACTGCCGGGTAGTACGCGTGCAGTGTTGCAGCCTCTATGGGTGGAAGACCTCGTGACCGTGCTGCTATGGTCGCTTGATAATGAAGCAACCGTCAACCACGTGTACGAGATCGGCGGCAGTGAATACTTCACTGTGCGCCAGATCCTCGAGATCCTGATGCAGGTTACACACCGGCCCCATATACTTTTCGAGTTGCATCCTGTTCTGCTGCGCGCGCTGATCGTGACACTGGAGTCCTTCATTCCAGGCTATCCGGCCTCTTCCTTCTGGCTCGACTATATCGCCATCAACCGGACGTGCGCGGTCGATAACCTGCCGCAGATCTTCGGCCTGATGCCGGCCCGCTTCACGTACCGTCTGGACTACCTGAAGCGCACGCCATGGTATAGTGCAGCTTGGAACCGGGTCTCGGATCAGGCTTCGAAGCGCACACGCAGAATACTGGAAGCGATCCGCACGTTTCATCCATAGACCATGCCAGCCTGGAATATTCACGTATTGGAAACAGCCGAAGAGATGTCTGCCGTGGAGGACCTCCAGCGGCAGGTATGGCCCGGCAGTGAGACCGATGTTGTGCCCGCGCATTTGCTCATCGCCGCGGTGCATAACGGCGGACTGGTGCTGGGGGCTTTCGCCGAAGAGAAGCTCGTGGGCTTTGTGTTCGGCTTCCCTGGCCTCGAGTTCACGGCCGATGGACCACGTCCCAAGCATTGTTCGCACATGGCAGGGGTGCATCCGGATTACCAGAACAGCGGCATCGGTTTCGCACTCAAACGCGCGCAATGGCAAATGGTACGACACCAGGACTTGGATCACATCACCTGGACGTATGATCCCCTTCTAAGCCGCAATGCATACCTGAACGTCGCGCGCCTGGGAGCAGTATGTTCCACCTATCGGCGCGCGGAATACGGCGAGATGCGCGACGGCCTGAATGCGGGGCTGCCCTCGGATCGATTTCAGGTGGATTGGTGGCTAAACACGCACCGCGTCCAGCGCCGGCTCGGCAAACGCCCCCGGCCAATGTTGAAGATGAGCCATCTGACGCGCGTCGGCGTCCACCCGCTCTACACAACGGTCAGAGCGGAGAATCATCTGCCGCGCCCGCCTGAACATGTCCCGTCGCTCGATACGCAACTGGTGGCGGCAGAGATTCCCACTGACTTCATGGCCCTGAAAGCCGCAGATTTTGCGTTGGCTCGCGACTGGCGTTTCTTTACGAGGGAATTTTTTGAAACTGCCTTTTCGAAAGGCTACATCGTCACGGATTTTGTCTTCGATCCAGGTCATGAGGAGCCCTGCAGCCTGTACGTGCTCACCGACGGCGAGAGCACACTGGATGCTTCAGGATGACCAGGCCCGGCGCCTCGTTCTTGCAGCGCCTGCTGCGTAAACTTGACAAGACCGTTTCCGCCCCGTTCTTCATTGACCAATGGTTGATCCTTACGGCACAGCGCGCTGGCTACAGTTCGCTCGCCTGGAGCGCATTCCGTCCGCTGATACCTCCAAAGGATCGCTATTGGGGTGATCCATTCGTTGTGCAGAAAGACGGATGCTATTACATCTTCATCGAAGAGAAGCTATATGCCACGGGGCTTGGCCGCATCGCCTGCCTCACGGTAAGCCAGGAAGGCGATCTGATATCCAGCCAGACGGTGCTGGAACGGCCCTACCATCTTTCGTATCCATTTGTTTTCGAGCAAGATGCTGACTTGTTCATGATCCCCGAGACGGCAGGTCACCGGACCATCGAGCTGTATCGTTGCGTTCATTTCCCCAGTCACTGGGAGTTCGTGCAGAATCTGATGACGGACATCTACGCCGTGGACGCGACCCTGTGGAAGCAAGAAGGGAAATACTGGCTGTTTGCGAATGTGAAGGAACCGGGCGGCAGCAGCCTCGATGCATTGTATCTTTACCATGCACCGGATCTCTCGAGCCCTCGTTGGACCGCCCATCCGCACAATCCGATCGTCAGGGATATCCATTCGGCGCGCCCTGCAGGACGTATGTTCATGCAGGATGGGAAGCTGATCAGGCCTTCTCAAAATTCCTCACGCCGCTATGGCTATGCATTAAAGTTCAACCGCGTCACGGCCCTGAGCGAGACCGACTACGCCGAGGGTGCTGATGCAGGCTTTGAGCCAGCGCGCAGCAAGTATCTGGCTACGCACACGTTCAATCAGGCGGGCGAGCTGACCGTTATCGACGCGGTCCTCCGCAGACGGAAATAGCGCCATTTACGATCGCTAAAGTTGATTAGCATTCAGACCTTCCATAACTCCGCCGAACGGATAGCAACCTATCTCCGCATCGGGTGATCGTCATCCGGCGAATCAGCGCTCATGCCGATGGGGTGATAAGAAGGCTCCGGACGCGGCATGGGCCGGCTTGGCACAGACGGCTTGGGAGCGGGTCGGGCATAAGTAGGCGCCGGAGGCGCGGCAGGCATACGCTGTGACACCGGCGGCGCCGTTCGATAAGTGCCCGGCCGCGAGGCGGGCTGGTCGTTCGCCATACTGAACATGTTCTCACCCGCCAGCGAGAAAGTGCCGATGATGAGCACGCGGATCATCCAGACCATGACGGCCACCAAGACCGGCACCGCACGCGTGAGCATGGCCTGTCCGACAAGAACGCCGCCTGCCGCCGAGTGATGGATAATAGCCACCGAGACCCCCCACCACGTGAGGGCAGCGTTAAAGCCAGCCGCAAGCAGCCAGGCGCCAAAGAGGTACCACACCTCGGTTGGCTCATCCCGACCCATCTGCGGTGTGAAGAGCCGTGCAATACCGGCGAAGTCAATTCCGCAGAAAGCAAGCGCCAGGACGGTCGACCAATGCAGCCCGACCGACTGGAGATCCCCAAGAATATCCGCCAGGGCAAATTGGGTGGTCGAGTAATTAAATATCTCGAATGCCACAAGCGCAACGATCAGGATCAATCCAAACGCGGCGCCGCGCCGGGCAGCGGTCTTGCGAAGGAAGGGGAGTAGCTTAATTGGGAATTGACGGTTCATGACGACCTCATTTTCAGCTTTTGAAACCGTGTCTCTATTGGGGGATTGGTTGGATACTCCCTTATTATAGAACACATGTTCTGTTTGTCAAGAGGCTGAAGCCTTCGATTATTCCAGGCGAAACAGAAGAGGCCGCCCGTGGGGCGGCCTCTTCTCCCATCTGGAATAGCGCCGACTACGGTACGGAGTACTTGATGACCAGTGCCGGTCGGTAGTTATAAGTGGTCGTCGGAACGGAATTGCCGCTGTAGAACGTGAGATAGTCGGCGATCCGGTTGTTGTTGTCGTCGCCCGAGAAGCGCAGGCGGAACTGTGTTATGCCCGTCTTGTTGATATAACCGAAGTACGTTGCGCTCAAGGCCCTGAAATACCAGGCGCCTGCGGCGGTATTGGGAATGCTAAGGATTGAATTCTTGCTGGCTGTAGCCTGGAAATCGCCGGCCTGCAGCGCAGGGTTGCCGCTAAACGGACCCGTCCTGACATCGACCATGATATTCCCAAGAGTAGCATAGGGACTGACGGAGCTGCCTCCAGCCTTACAGATCTTGAGGATCACAGACAGGATGGTCGCGTTATCCGGTAGGCCGGACGGTAGTGAACGACAGATCCGCACGATACTGGCGGTTGGATGCATCGTCGCCAAGGTTGAAGGTCGCACCGGCAGCATTCAGTGTGCCCCCGACGCCGCTGGTCTCTGATGACTCAAGTAGCTGACCATCAAAGGCGGCCTTCGAACGATAGCTGACCGTATGTGTAGTCGCCGCGGCCGTGGGAGCCGGTGACGGTGTGGGCGTGACTGACGGTGCTGCCATCTGTAAAGGTCTTGGAGAACAGGGAAGTGCCGCTTTGGCCATAAATGGTGACGGTGAAGCTGCTGCCGTTGACTGCGATGTCGGCGAAGGCGTTCTGGCTTGCAGACCAATCCACAGGCTTGGCGACAGTGTAGGGAGGCGCACCAGCACGACCAAGCGTAAACTGCTGGTAATCGTTGATCCCGGCCTCACGACTTGGGGTCACGTGTGTATAAGCCGTGACGTGCTCATGCCCATGGAAGCCGGCGGAGATCGGGTGCTTGTTCAATATCGCTTTCAAGGCAGCCGAGGGCTGCTCGCTGCCATGCTGGGACGGTGACGCCATACATTGGGCCGTGGGAAAAGATAAACTCATGCACCAGGCCGCGGCTTTCTGCTGCGCTGAGGTCGGCATCCAGCCAGTTGATCTCGGAGGATGTCCAGCTGCTGGAACCGCCCTCGGGAAGGTCAATCACTGCGAAGTGGGAGTTGCCATAGTCGAAGGAATAGGTTCCATCGCCGGTTAAGGCTGTGTAATGCGTAGCTCCCACTCGGCCCGCCATGCACTTCAAAGTCCCATAGGCCCTGCCAGGTGGAGAGGGAACCGTTATCGTGATTGCCCCGACTGACAAACGTTTTAGCCAGGATACCATCCTGATTGTTGCCATCCAAGGCAGGTTTCCACTGGTTGGTAATGCAGCTCACATCGAAGCTTCCACACAGGTCGCCGCCAAAAAATCCAAAGAGCGGGGTTCAGCGTAACCATCTTTTGGGATAGGTCGGGCAGTACCGAATAGTCGTCCCGGCTGTCTGCCGTAAAGACAAAATGGAATGACGTCGGCGAGGCCTGCGACTCGGCCCGAACTGACCAGACAGAGCCGAGACCCGCCAGGAGAGCAGCCATGACTAACAGGATCATCGATCTTTGAAAGTTCTTCAATTCATTTCTCCTTGTACCAGGCGTGGTCGCGGATGTGCATGCCAATCAAGCGTGGCCTTTCCCGGATAACATCTTTGCGAAGGCGCGACCCTGCCGGTTGAAAATGTGCGAACTTCGCATGGCGATCGGGCTTCATCAATTGAGCTGTGTTGAGGGGCTGTGTTGAAAAGAAAGCCGTACGAACGGCGTGATTATCCTGTATAAAAAGACCCGATCAAGCGAGTTTACAAAAGTGAAAGATATCACAAGGAGGCAATGAGCGTTGCTTGCAAATCTGAGAGAAGACCTGCGATTTGCATACTGGTCGGGCCAAGATTTCTTGCAATTCTTTCATGAATTCATGCGCCTTAGAAGATATAAATAGTCCGATAAGCATTGAGTTGCCGGTCTCCAATGTTATCGCCATGCGGTACTTCAACTCTGCGTTCCAGTTGCAGAAATGAAGAAGGCCGCTGCTTGGAGGAGCGGCCTTCTTCATTCGGAACGGAAGAACAAATAGCTACGGCATGTGATACTGGATGATCAGCAGCGGCCTGTTGCCCACCGCGGCATAATTGCCGCTATAGAAGCTGATGAAATCGGCAATGGCGTTATTGTTATCGTCAAGTTTGAAGCGCAATCGGAATTGAGTGAGGCCGGCGTTCGTCGCCAACTTATTGATGTAGGGAAAAGCAGCGCTGCCCAGGCTGATGCTATATTGCGTGCCGACTGGGGCCGGGCTGAACGGGCCCAGCGACCGATTGGCAGCCGCCTGGAAATCAGCTGCTTGTAAGACGGCCGCCGTACCGAAGAAGCCTTTGCGAAGATCCACGTAGAGACCTTGGAATACACTGAAGGGATTGCTGCCGGGCGGCGCAATGGTTTGTCTCCTTAGCGTAAGCCTAGCGCTTGTGATGACGGCGCTATCGGGCAAGCCGGCAGTGTGGAAGGACAGGATGGAGCGATATTGCCTTCGGGCCGCATCGTCGCCCACACTAACCGTGATGGCACTTGCGTTGGCCCGGCCGCCGATACCACTGACCTCTGTCGGATTCGAGCAGCCCGCCATCGTAACCGGCGTCAGAACGAAAGGCAGCGGTCCTCACTGCACCGGTCTTCGTGAAGGTCTTCGAAAAAACCGGGGCGGACACGCCGTCCTTATACAGCTTGAAAGTAAAGGAGGCTCCATTCACATCGATCGCGCCAAAGCCCTGTGCACTGTCCATGGAAGGGTAATAGTAATTCACACGCGCAGGGAAGATATCTGGATTGTTCGTTACGCCTCCGGCAGGGCTGGTAAAGAACTCCTCATAGCTGCGAGTTAATCCCGGCACGCGCGTAGGATCCATGTGGACCCATCCAAGGACATGCTCGTGCCCATGAAAAGTAGCCGAGACGATCGGATGCTTGTTGAGCAGGCTGACAATATTCGCGGGCGTACAGCTACCATCGTTGGCAGCAGAGCATGTGCAGTGATTGGCGATGCAGTATTCCGGCCCGTGGAAGAAAATGAACGCGTGCGTTAACCCTCTTGCTTCCGCATCGGTCAGACGGCCATCAATAAATGCAGCCTCTGCCCCTGTCAGAAGGTCTGCATCGCCGGGGACGTCAACACCGATAAAGCGGCTGTTGCCATAGTCGAACGAATACGTCAGGTACTTTGAGCTGGCACCGATGGCAGTGTAGTTCGTAACCCCGGCAGGCAGCGGCCTGTTCGCGCGTGTGAAATAGCTCTCCCAGAGAGTAGAACTCCCGGAGACATGGTCATCATGATTCCCTCGGATGAAGAAGGTCTTGCCATACAGGCTGCCCATGGCACTGACCATGCCGTTCATTTGCGCGGAGGTCACGCCGTCCTGCTCCAGGTCACCGTTGAAAATAGTAAAGGCGGGATGCAAAGTGCTGGCTTGAGTAGCCGTTGCGCGCAAACGCGGAAGGTTCGAACTGTCCGTCTCCCCATGAGATAAAGCGGAATGCAAAGGCCGTTTGGACCCCTGGGAACGTCGGAACAGCAGCCGGCGCGGCCTGCGCAGAGCCGTGGACCCCGAGCATCACTGCAACCACGACAAGAGCCGTCAAGCGGTAGAGCTTCTTCATTCGTTTCTCCTTATTGAGGCGGCATAATACTGAAGCCGCTCATGGGAAAGCATGATCATGTGCAAATGGCGTCCCTCCGGCTTTTTCAGATGGCCGGATGAAGGAAGAAATATCTGTTCGGCACAAAGAACAAAGCCTTATGGGTGCTTACATTATGCCGGATAAAAGAATGTCACCGAACTGATTTACAAAACTGAAAGATATCCACCCACGTCTAACGAGTATACGGAGGAAAATTGGCGCAATTGCTCAGTATGATTCTTATGCTGGCAAGACTATATTTAGAACCAAATCTAGCGACATCATCAACATAAAGGCGCATGGCACAAGCGAAAAGGCCGCTCCACGCACGAGCGGCCTTTTCCGGTTTTTTTATTGCGCGAGCCCCTACTTACGGCAGGTAGTACTGGACAACAAGAGCGGGCCGTAAGCCAGCCGTCGCACTGTTACCGCTGTAGAAGCTAATGAAATTGGCGATGGCATTATTGTTATCGTCAAGTTTGAAGCGCAATCGGAATTGAGTGAGGCCGGCGTTTGTCGCCGACTTATTGATGTAAGGAAAAGCAGCGCTAGGCAGATTGATAGTGTAGAGGCCGCCGACCGGCGTCGAGTTGAATGGGCCTACCGACTTGCTGGTCGCCGCCTGGAAATCGGATGTTTGCAAAGCAGCGCTCGTCCCAAAAAAGCCGTTCCGCACGTCGATCAACAGGCCCTGGAAAATAATAAACGGGTCACCGCCTCCATTGATGAACTGTCTTTTTAGTTTTAGCCTGGCATGCGTAACGACGACCGTGTCCGGCAAGCCACTGGCGTTGAAAGACAGGATGGCCCTGGACTGTTTGCGAGAGGCATCATCGCCCAGATTGAAGGTGGCGGCAGTGGCATTCATTGATCCACCGAGGTTGGTATTCTCGCCGCTTTCGAGGATCCCGCCATCCTGAGCAGCAACGGACTGAAAGGTCTTGGTGACAAGTGGATGAGCCGTATAGTTCTGTCCAGCCCGGTTAGCAACCACATTGGAATAGGAGCGACTTCTGGGTAGGATCACGTAACCAGCCTTGGAGGCGGTGACCGTCCCAGACCATTTATACGGAACAGCGAAGGAATACGCTCCGGCGGCATCTGCGATCGTAGTGCCACCTGTATATGTCAGAGTGGCGCCCCCTGCTCCAGCATTCCCGGAGATCGTATGCGTGATGATCTTATAGATCGCCGTCACTGTCTTGTTGCCATTCATGGTGACCGGGACCGGGTTGCTGGCACCAGCAGCATTACCGATCCACCTTACAAATCTCCAGCCTACATATGGGGCAGCGGTCAGTTGGACTACATCTCCGTAATGATACGGGCCAGTGCTGCTGCGTTTCACAGTTCCATGGGCCGAAGTCACCGTCAAGGTGTAGACGTTCTGCGTGTAATGGGCGGTTACCCTTTTGCCACTATTGATCGTGATCGCCACAGGATTGTTCGTGCCAGTGGCATCGCCGCTCCAATCGGCAAAACTCCAACCCGCATTTGGGACGGCAGTCAGATGCACCACATCTCCGTGATGATACGGACCTGGATCATCCCGACTGACCGTCCCGTGCACCGAAGTGACCGTCAGCGTATAGTCGGTCGTCACGGAAATAGGTTCAGTCGCAGGCGAATGGTTACCAGCCGGGTCAAAGGCAGCGATGGAGTAGCTGTAGGTTGTGGATGCGGCTACGGTGGTATCACTATAGGCAACTTGATACGCAGGAAGAGTCTTAATGGCCGATCCATTCCTGTAAATGGTGTACCCCGCCACGCCGACATTATCCGTGGAGGCCGTCCAAGTCAGATCCACTTGATTGAGTTTCGGCACATCCCCAGACAATCCGCCTGGCGTTGTAGGTGCTTGTGAATCTGAATGGACCGGCACACAGGGAATGACGCCGGAATCCAGCACCGCGCCATTTATGCTTTGATAGCTGAAATTAGCTCCCTTCGAGTTGAGCTGCAGAAGCAGGACACCGAACGCACCGGGATTCATGCTGTTCGAATAGGCCACGCGGCTATCGGAACCGGTGATGGTCTGCATGCTGTGCCCGGCACCTCCGGCGACGAATTCGGTAATCCCATTCGGACTGGGATTTCCATTACCATCCAACGGCACCCAACGCTGGTAGTCATGGTCATGCCCGTTCAGGACAATGTCCACGCCGTGCTGCGCCATTAAACTCCAGATGGCGCTCATCGCTGTCGTCGGTCCTTCGGGTCCGATATCAAAGAAGGGATGGTGGTAATAAACGATCGTGCACTGGTTGGCAGGCAAGTCTGAAAGGTCGTTTTGCAGCCAGTTGTACTGTGCCGACCCCGCCGCGACGGACACGATCGACGCGTTCGAGTTCAGGCTTATGAAATGCCAGCCGTCGGCATCGAAGCTGTAGTATTTCGGGATGTTATCCCAGTAGTCAAAATACCCCGGCGCCACGTTGTTTTCATACTCGTGGTTTCCGATCGTCGGATCGGTGATCGAGCGCAGGCGCCCAAAGAAGGTGGACGTGGTCCCATACCAGTTATAGAACTCGGTCGGGCTGCCCTTCTCATATACATCCCCCAGATAGAGAAACAGGTTGGGGTTCAGCGAGTTGATCAGGTTCGACACCTTCCCGGCGTTGACCTCGCCGCTGGCGCCATCTCCGCCGGCCGCTACGATGAATGGTTCGCCGTTCACAGCCGGCCTACCGCTGGTGGGCCGGAAATGGTTATTGTTCACCGGGGGCGACGTTACCCCGTTATTGAAGGTAGCCGAAATTGCAGTCCGCTGAGTGACAAAATCATCATGCATGAGGGCTTCCACGGCCAGGTCATGATCTCCGTCCACCCACCTGTTCGTCGGAAGGATGAAGGTATACGCGACTTTGGTAATCGGTCAGCAGGTAAGCCCCATCCAGGTGGAAGACCACGCGTTGAACGCCGGAGGATGTACCACCCGAGACGCTGACAGTGGCGGTGATGGTTGTGTTGCCAGTAAGCGTGCTGTCGTCCGCGGGATTTGTGAAGCAAACCGTAACGCTGTATGCTGCAGACACAGGTGCGCTGCTTGCGCAGGTGGGTGTCACCGCCGCCAGGAGTTGTTGATAGCTTGTTTCTGAGAGTGGCAAAAAGAATAGGACCAGTGCCATTGAAGTGCGAACCAATGCGCTCTTAATACCGGTTAATAGCGATCCAGTGTTTGCAACTGTGCCCCCCTTTGGGGCAATAACTTCGATCATCGTTCCACTTCCTTAACCCCTAAGAGATTCCAGGATAAATCTACACCATCGTATACAAGTTCTTTGCTTACGAATAAGCAGTCAAGCGATTACGGATCACGCCTCCTGCATCTCCTTATACTCCGCGAAGAATTCAGCAGGATGACTGGGCATTGATACTCCACATTATCGGATTTTGCAAGGAACAAAGGGGAGATTGCGTGCAAGCGTACAAATGCCGATTATGCTAAGGCTTACTAAAACCCACTTTGCCTGGTGCAATTAGCACGTTTGAGACACTTGTGCCCATTGAGGAGAAATCTGGGGGTGCAGATGTAAAAGTGCCGTCAGAATTCTGGCGGCACTTTTACATCGAAGTGGAGTTTTGCAACAGAACACGCATAACGTGGAACGTGCAGCGTCGAGGGTGGGACAAAATCTTTGTGAGGAAGCCTACATAAAAGGCTGTTCCAATTTGCCGATGTTAGCTCTTCGGCGCTTCCACAAGAAAACGAGCGGCTGATGCTCCTATTGTCCCACCGCCAAACAGTCTTTGGCAAGCACCGTCTTCGGAAATGCATCTCCAGGCTGGCGCGCCACCAGCCTGCCTTCCAGAAATACCGCCCGGATCGACTTCTTATCACTCAGCCGCCCCAGGTCTTCCAGCGGATTCGAGTCCATCACCAGCACGTCGGCCAGCTTGCCCTCTTCGACGGAGCCGATGCGCTCCTCCCAACCCAGCGCTTTGGCAGCCGTGAGCGTAGCTGCGACCAAAGCCTCCATCGGCTTGAGACCGGCCTTTTCCATGCAGGCGATCTCGCGCCCGTTCTCGCCGTGATAATTGAGCGGCGTAGCCGCGTCGCTGCCCATCGCGATGGGGACGCCGGCTTTATGCGCCATCCGCAGGGATTTGACGGCGGCATCCTGCGTCTCACGCAGCTTGTCGACGATCCAACCCGGAACATGCGAGGTGTCCCCGTTGATCATCACCTGCCCCGCGTTTAGTGTCGGTACCAGATAAGTACCCCGCCGCGCCATCTCTTCGATCACGTCGCGGCCCTCGTGAAGGAACGTGCCGTGCTCGATCGAATGGACGCCGGCCTGCACCGCCTTGCGAATCCCATCGATGCCGTGCGCGTGTGCCGCAACGCGCTTGCCGAACTTGGCGGCCTCTTCCACTGCCACCCGGATCTCTTCCGCGTTGAAGTGGGTCGCGCCGGGCACACCGTCCAGCACCAGCACCGCGCCGGTCACTCCCAACTTCACCAGGTCCGCGCCGTGCATGATCTGCTCGCGCACGGCCTTGCGGACCTCCTCCACGCCGTCTGCGATCCGGTACATGCCCCCATAATGATCTGCCCCCGATTCGCTGATGGAGATGAACCGCCCGGCCAGCACCAGCCGCGGCCCGCTGAACTCTCCAGACTGGATCGAGCGCCGCACCGCGAACTCCAGCTCGTTCCACCCGCCGAGATCGCGCACGGTGGTGATGCCCGCCGCGAGATTCTTGCGCGCGTTGCTAAGTATTTTGAGGGCCATCGCGCCGGCGCTCTGTGTCCCGGCAGGGTCGTGAACGTCGAAGTCGCTGTCCGGTTCGCCGCTTCCGGAAAGATGGACGTGGCAATCGATGAGCCCCGGCAAAAGATATTTGCCGGTGAAATCAAGATTGATGATGTCTTCCTCAAGTGAGGGCTGCCATTTGCGAGCCTTGCCCGCATAAACGATCTTTCCATCGCGCACACCCACAGTTGCGTCTGGCAAAGGCTCGCGGCCCGTGCCATCGATCAACGTGACATTTTGGAACGCGATCAATGTGTTCATGGTTTCAGTATACGAGGGAACAACCGTTTATTCAAGCAATTGACCAAATAAAAGAAGTGGTAACATTGACGGCGGCATGGCATCGTAAGAAGATGTCAAAAGAAGTTTTTAACCGCGAAGTTTGCAAAGCCCGCCAGGACAAATACATCCTCGCCTCCTAGCGTGCTTGGCGGTGGATTCATGGGATCTCTTTGAAGCGAGAAGTCCGTCAACTATGATGCTTCCCGAACTCCATTACAATGCCAAGGCCACGCTGGGGGAGAGTCCCGCCTGGGATGCAAAGACACAGACCCTGTACTGGGTCGACGTGCTGGAAAAACGGATCTATGCCGGATCCAAGCTGTTCCTGCAGCTGGATGATTTCGTCAGTTGTCTTGCGCCGCGCAAGGATGGCGGGCTGGTCATTGCCCAGCGCTTCGGATTCTGGACCTTCGAGCCTGACACTAACAAATTATTCACGCTGGCCTCGCCGAAAGGCGAGCCATCCAACAACCGCTTCAACGACGGCAAGTGCGACCCCCGTGGGCGTTTTATCGCGGGCACTATGGACCATAACGAGCAGGAGACAAGCGGCTCGCTCTATTCGCTTTCCCCGGAAGGCCGCCTGAAAAAGCTATTGAAGGATGTGCGCATCTCCAATGGCTTGGCTTGGTCGCCGGATTGCAAGACCATGTACTTCATTGATACACCCACCCGCGAGGTCAAGGCCTTCGATTATGACATCGAGACCGGTCAGATCGCCAACCCGCGCGTCATCATCCACTTCGAAGACACCTTCGGCTGGCCCGACGGCATGACCACGGACGCCAACGGCAATCTGTGGATCGCGATGTGGGGCGGGGCACGCATTACCCAGTGGAAGCCTAGAGGCGTCCTTCTGGAGCAGTTCGGCGTCCCGGCCCCCAACGTCACCTCCTGCGTTTTCGGAGGCCCGAACTTGAATGAGCTCTTCGTAACAACGGCCCGGGTGGGCATGGATACTGCCGCTCTTAAGAAATACCCACAGGCCGGCGGCGTGTTTCGCATGGAAACCAACATCACCGGAATGCCAACGTTCGAGTTCGGCTAGATCCTTTCAAATAAAAATCCGCCCGCGTTCCAATAACGCAAAGCCGCAGGCTTGCCCAATATCCGGCCGGCTTGTGGCCTTCCAGTAGCGAGCGTGGACAAGAACCAACCTACTTCTGCAGGTCCATCCTCTTCACCAGCTTATAGCTCGATCCCGGCAGTTCCACCTTTTCTTCCCACACCTTGTCACAGCTCCGGCAGCGGAACGTCACGATGTCCCCACGGCGTACTCTGCAATATACGTGCACGAAATGCTGGTCCCATTCCTCGCCGCCGTATTCTATCTCCATACAGTGTTCCTCATCGCGCAGGTGCCGCCGCCCGATCTCCTGCCGCAGGAATGGCACAGCACTGTGACATTTCCTGCATCCCGTCACATCCAGCAGCCGGCCATAGACCAGGCTGGACGCGTACAATCCGGACACAAAGGTGGCCGCCAAGCCGGGCGGTACCGAGCCGGGCGCTGCCAGGAACAACAGCGACCAAAATAGCCATGCAATGGCAAAAAGAGCCATCCATTCCACGAGGAAGATGGTGTGTGGTTTTTTATACTCCTGCGCGGCCAGCCAATTTTGAAACGGTTTTTGTGGCATCGTCTTTATCTCCAGAGAGTTCTCATCCTCCACCCATTTCTTGTTCTATTCCTTTCAACGTCCGATGCCAGGCGCTGTTATAGCCGCTAATGACTCCTTAACTTTTTACTCTCCCCTTTATATAGTAATTATTCAGTTAATGCCGTTGGATTCGAGCCATTGAGTGTAATAGCAACGATCCAGATCGCCGCCTCTGGTTAGGCGGGATCCAGGCGTCATCTTGAATGATGGGGATGTTGCCATTAACAGGAAGAATGACCTGCTTGCCCCGTCAGCGTTGTTCCCCGAGCCGTGCCCTGATCCCCGGACTGCCCCCTTCTTCTATAGGTGTACGGAGATGGTCACACTCATCTTGCAGAAGTATTCATCTCCACGCCTCAGAGCCCAGGTCATGGTGTACTTGTTCGGCGTCTTGGGAGCTACCATATCGGCGGACAGGGTAGTGATATCTCCGGGAGGGCTGCTGTGCGTGAGCGGAACCGGCTGATATCGGTACATCTTGATGCCGCCTGCATACGCGAGCTCCACAACGCCCGGCTCCCATGTGGCCGTGCCGGTATTCCTCACCGTCCAGCTAATATCAAAGAGTTCCTTGGAGGTGAACTTAGAACCGTTCTTGAAAGACTGTTGGAGCACCTTGCAGCTTAGCTCAGGCCGCGTCGATGCCTGCGCCGTTGCCGTAATGGTCACTTCCAGGGTTGCGCGGCGGTGAAACAGGTGCGAGCGTTGGTGCAAGGGTGAGCGTCGGTTGTGGTGGGAGGGATGGGGTCGGCGTCTGTGTGCCGGGTTGCGCCGCGAACGGCGCATTGCAGGCAGTCAGCAGCATCACGAGCCCCACGATGAGCATTGCCTTCCTCATATCATTGCCCTCCGCCATTCAGAAATGATGGACTCCACCCATCCATCATAGTCCGCCACAGGAATCAAGGCAAGCTCCGGAAGGACGCTAACTTCCATCCGCGGGCTTTCGCGAAGCAGCCTCAAAGTACTTTGACTTCCCGGCATCGCCCGCAGTCGCATCTACAGAATGTCAACGGCTATTAAAGATAAAAATGCCCCTCGAAGGGGCATTCACGGATTGCACATCTTTTATTGCTTTTGAACTTTCTCGGGTATGGTCGGCGGGCCGCTCTGCGCCGGCTTGCGCAATTGATCTTCCTGGACCGCGATCACTCCATTGCGCACCTGGTTCAGCACTTTTTCCAGCGTGTCCTGCAATTGCACCAGCGTATCCACTACGTAATCGTCGGCGTCGCGGCGGGTGGCTTCCGCGTCCGCCCGCGCCTGTGCGATGATCTGCTCGGCCCGGCGCTGCGCCTCGACCACGATATTATCCCTGGCTGCCACCTGCTCCGCTTTGTCGCGCGCCAGGGCAATGGTCCGGTCGGCCTCTTCCTGGGCCTGCGCCAGGTAGCGCTCCCTCTGCGAAAGGACCTGCTGGGCCTTTTTGACCTCGTCCGGGATCACGATCCGCATCTGGTCGATGACTTCCAGCATGCGGTCCTCGTCCACCACTACATTATGGGTAAAGGGTACAGCTCGCGCCTCGTTAAAATAGCTCTTCCAAACGGTCGATTAGCTGAAGGATATCCATAAGGTTCTCCGCATCGTACGGCGAACACGTCCGCGAGATACAACGGATTCGTGTTTAAAGTCTGCGGTCAGGCACCATTATAAATCAATCTCGAAGTGCATTGGGAGGGGATTGTTGATCCCCCAGGGCGGTCACTTTTGCCCGTAACGCGTGGTCCACATACGGCGGCACCATGCTCGAAACATCCCCTCCCAGGGCCGCGATTTCGCGCACGGTGCTGGAAGAGAGGAAGGTGTGCTGCTCGGCCGTGATCAACGCCACGGTCTCAATGTCGGTCGCCAGGCGCTGGTTCGCCAGGGCCATGCGGAACTCGAACTCAAAATCAGAGAAGACTCGCAGCCCCCGCACGATGACCTGCGCGTTCATTTTTCGGGCAAAATCGATCGTCAGACCGCTATAGCCCATAACCTTGATCTTCGGGTTATGCTCAAAGGCTGCGTGTCACAAGTCCCATGCGCTCATCGGGCGCGAACATCAGCGTCTTCAGCGGGCGGTCATATACCGCCATGATCACCTCGTCGAACAGGCGCGTGGCCCGCTCGGCAATATCGATGTGCCCATAGTGGATCGGGTCGAACGTGCCGGGAAACATTGCTCTGACCATGCATTCTCCAATTTTTTCGCCCAAACCCAAAGGTCATCAAAGGCCCTGAGAGCCGCAATGTTCAGGGGCCCTCTGAGCCGTGGGGTCTTTGTGACCTGCGTTCTTAAGAACTAGGACGCATCACCGCTGCCCGGCTCTCCAGAATCTCTCCAGCAATTCGGCAAGCAAGGCATCCTCCGGCTTTGTCAGGTCGGGATCCGCCACGAACAGCTTTTCGGCCTCCGTGCGGGCCTTCTCGATGAGGCGCACGTCGGTGAAGCTTGCCATGCGCAGGCCGAGTCCATAGCCCGATTGGCGCGTCCCAAGGAACTCGCCGGGGCCGCGTTGTTGCAGATCGCGCTCCGCCAGCACGAAGCCATCGTTGGATTCAGCCATGGCCTGCAGGCGCTCGTTCTCTGCATCGTCTTCATGCGTGGGGATCAGCAGGCAGTACGACTGCTCCATTCCGCGTCCGACCCGGCCCCGCAATTGATGTAACTGCGCCAGCCCAAACCGGTCAGCGCCTTCGATCAGCATCACCGTGGCATTCGGCACATCCACCCCCACCTCGACAACGGTCGTCGAGACCAGGATGTCATACTTCCCGTCACGGAATTTCAGCATGGCCTCGTCCTTCTCATCGGGCTTCATGCGGCCGTGCAGCAACCCAAGCTTCAGGTCCGGGAAGATCTCCTTCGAGAGCACTTCATAGTCGTCCACCGCCGCGCGCAGCTCTTCCAGCTTCTCGCTCTCTTCGATCAACGGGTAGATGACGAAGGCCTGGCGTCCCGCCTGGATCTGGCCCCGTATCAGCGTATAGGCCCGCTCCCGTTCCTGTGGGCGCAGTACATGCGTGTTGACCGGCTGCCGGCCCGCAGGCATCTCATCCATGATGGATAGATCCAGGTCGCCATAAAGCGTCAGGGCCAGTGAACGTGGGATTGGCGTGGCCGTCATCACCAACAAATGCGGATTGGTTCCCTTGGAACGCAGCTCCGACCGCTGTTCGACGCCGAAGCGATGCTGCTCGTCGATCACCGACATCTGCAGGTCCTTGAAGAGCACCGGCGCTTCGATCACGGCATGCGTGCCGATAACGATCTTAATGGTGCCGTCTGCCAGCCCATTGCGGATGGCTTCCTTCTCTGCCTCAGGCGTGTCGCCTACCAGCAGACGGATCTCATCCCGGCCCAGGATTCCACTCCCCTCGGCTGCCAGCAGGTCGGTGAAGCTGCGGTAATGCTGCTGTGCCAGGATGCCGGTGGGCGCCATGATGGCGACCTGCGCGCTCGTTCGACACGATCATCGCAGCCGCCAGCGCCGCGACCACCGTCTTGCCCGAACCCACATCACCCTGCAGGAGCCGGTTCATCGGTTGGCCGGAATCAAAATCACTGCGGATATCGTTCACAGCCCGCGTCTGCGCACTCGTCAGCGTGAAAGGCAAAGCGCTGATCCTCGTCGCCAGCCATTCATCCGAGACCGGGAAGCGGCGCGCTTCCACCTGTTTCCAATCCCGTTTCTGGCGCAGGACTCCCATCTGCAGGAAGAAGACTTCATCGAAGGCAAGGCGTTCGCGCGCCGCCTTCAATTGCTCCTGCGTATCTGGAAAATGCGCATGCAAAAGCGCCTGCCCTACCGGTATCACCTGCGCAGAGGCCCGCACATTTTCCGGCAGCGGATCGACCACCGCCGGCGCCCAATACGTCACAACCTGGTGGATGAGTCCGCGCAGCCATTTCTGGCGTGATACGGGCCGTGAGTGGATAGATGGGCACGATGCGGTTGGTGTTGAGATGCTCCGCTTCCACCGGTTCCCAATCCGGGCTGCTCATGACGAGCCGGCCCAGGTACTGATCCACCTTGCCCGGAGACGGAGATCTGCTGCCCTTCCCGCAGGCGGTTCGCCAGCCAGGGCTGGTTGAACCACGAGAGCCGCAAAGTGCCGGTGCTGTCGCTGAGGACCGCCTCGACGATGGTGGAGGCGCCGTTCCGGATCGGCCGCGTGGTGACACTTTGGATCGTGCCGATCACGGTCAACTGCTCACCGTACCAAATGCTCTTGATCGGTTTGAGCTGGCTGTAATCTTCGTAGCGATTGGGGTAGTAGTAGAGCATGTCCCCAAGTGTGCGCAAGCCAATCTCTTCCAGAGTGGCGGCGTTTTTCGGCCCGACGCCCTGCAGTACGGTAAGGGGTGCATTGAGGGCAGCGGGTGTTTGGCTGTGCTTGGCCCCGGGCGCGGCATCCGAGCGCGAGGGCACCGATTGACGCTGACGTTGGTTTTCGGGCCTGGCTGCCGGGGCATTGTGGGGCGCTTCCCGTGCCCGATTAATGGACGGCGCCGCGGTGCTGGGAACAAGCGGCCGTGTTGGAGCAGCCTCAGCAGCCGAACGGGGCAATCGTACCGTCTTGCTCATGCTCGCATTGGTTGCCGACCTGGAGCTGTCTGACCTCTGCGCTGCCTCCGGATACGTTTCAGAAATGCGCTTCCACAACCCCCGGAGCACATCAGCCCGTGACTTCGGGCTTAATCCCTCATACGAGCGCAGCCGCTGTGCAACGGCTTGGATCACATCCTCTTGCACCCCATCCGCACGCGCTTCGCCTTCCCAGTAGTCCAGCATCTTCGCCAGGCCGCCGATAATGGCGCTGTTATCATACTTCTTTTCGCGCTCAAGCCCGAAGAATTTTCTTAACTTTTCTAGTGAAGGTTGCATGCGATTATTGTAACATGGGGAGGCAAGAGCACTACCGCCAGCGCCAAAATGACGGGAGTGTCTGAAAGAGTGGGCCCACGTCGTTGCGACCAAAGGCCGAAGGCCGGAGGTGCAGGTGCTTTCCCTGCCAAGCGAGATGCCACGCAGTTCATCTGCGACCGCGGCGTGCCCCACTTCAGCGGGGCAGATACCGTTCTTCCCCGCTTCCGTAGCGCCGCCGTCTAGGGTCACGTGTGCCTCCAGTCGTTATCATCCGCCGGAGCGTAGCCCGTCATCCCCGCTTGTCGCAGCGAGGTCGCGAGCGCAGTCGAAGCGAAGCCGGAGCGCACCACACCGTAGGCCCCGCCCGCGAGGGCGGGGCGGAGCATATCATCCCCGCGGAGCGGCGGAGACACCGTCCCCGACTTTGGTGATCCCGCTCTCCGCGGGTCGAGCCGTACTCAGGGGATCGCATCCCTCTACTCACGGGAGACCTGTCTCTGTCAGGCGCCGACTTCCACGTTCTGAGGCAAGGCCCCGCGTAGCGCCCTTGAAAGGGTTAGCCTGCCGCGCTGGCCGCTAACAAATAGTCCGTCGCACTCTACAGCCCTCGTGTAGCCTCCCAAACGGATAAAGCTCTCAGCCCCCAATCCTCTCCCTAGGGTTGGTGCGACGGACTGGATGCGACGGACGCCCAGTTGCTTCCCCTCACGCGCCTTGCCTGCGCAAACTCTCCAGTCGGCTTTAGCCGACTTCCACGTTCTGAGGCAGGGCTCCGCGTAGCGCCCTTGAAAGGGTCAGCCCGCCGTCCGCTGTTCACGTAGGTCGGGTTGCCGTAGCGAAGTCGAAGCGAAGCGTAGATATCATCCCCGCTTTTGTCGTAGCGTAGCGAAGACCCCGCTTCAGCGGGGCGTAGACTGGCCCGGGGTTAGGTCAGCCAGCACTCCAATAAGCAACCGAGCTTGCTCCTACCCTTATCACCATTGTCATTGCGAACCGTACTTTGGTGATCGCGAAGCATCCTGTAAGGAAGCAATCTAGCACATTCCCAATACTGCCATTCGCGGAGCACAGTCGTCGCGAAGTCGTAGCGCAGCCGAGGGCCCCGCTTTTCGCGGGGTCGAAGCGAAGCAGCACTTGGGGACACCGTCCCCGATCTTGGAGATCCCGCCGAAGGCAGGACGAAGATATCATCCCCGATTTTGGGGATCCCGCCGAAGGCGGAGCGGGAGCAATCTCCCGTTTCGCAAGGCGAGCCTGCCAAATTAGATACTCTTTAATGAGCGCCAAGAAATATCCAAACACCGGGAGCCCCGCGGTCTCCGCCATTGACATTCCAGAAGATATCAGAGTAGCGAGACATCGCAGTGTCTGTGTAGCTTATGCCCTCACCGCCGCAAACCCCAGCCCGTTCGGTCCGACATGCGTCCCGATCACTGTAGTTACATTCACCAGCAGGATATCGCGCGGCAGCGCCTGGCTCATTTCCATCATCAGCCGGTTCAGGAATTCGCGCGGCCCGCGCCTCCGCCCCCGTATGCAGGATGGCAAGGCGCTCGAGCTTTCCACCCTGCCTCATGAAGGCCAGCATTCGCTCGTTGGCTTGCTTCCTCGTGCGGACAGCGCCAACAACCTTCACCTGGCCTTCGGTCAGTTCGATTACCGGCTTGATGCTCAATACGCTCCCCAGGATCGTGATCGCGGCCGGCACCCGCCCGCTGCGCCGCACATATTCCAGTGTATCCAGCGCGGCAAAAAGATGCAACCGCCGCCGCGTCGATTCGATGGCGGCCAGCGTCTCGCTCACGTTTGCTTCCGGCTCTTCGGCCGCTTCAGCCGCGGCCAGCACCTGAAAACCCAGTCCCAACGAGAGCGACAGGCTGTCAACAACCGTAACCTGCCCCGGGAATTGGCCCGCCGCCTGCCTTGCCGTGTCGATCATGGATGTCAGCGGGCCGGCTGCATGGATCGAAATGATGTGCTCGCTGCCCTGGTCTAACAGCTTCTGATAGCGCACCGCAAATTCCCCGATCGATGGCGCGGCGGTGGTCGGCGCATGCTTGAATCCCGGCAGCCGCCTGTAGAACTCCTCACGGGAGAGCCCCGCTCCGTCTGCATATTCCTGTCCATCCAGGATCAGGATGCATGGGATCACCTCGATGCCGTTTTCGTCGACCACGGCCCGTGGCAGATCGCAAGTTGAGTCAGTGACGATGCTGAGTTTCATGGCTGCAGGAAAGTAAGTCCGTTATTCGCGTCCTATATGGCCTGAGACGAGATGCTGAAGCGCTGAATTTTCTCCCATTGTTCCTGCCGGCTTACCCGTAAATCTTCCATTGTTCCTCCTCGTTTACCCCCATATGTGGCCGCGGAGTCTCGATTTTCCTTCTTTCCTCCCATCCTATGTGCACAAAACCGCATTGTTCCTCATAGAATTAAATACGGCGCCCGATTGGACGAGGAGTCCTCTTGCCGATATCATCCCCGTACTTGGGGACATCGTCTATTCAGGTCCCAACGGGGACCTGAACACCCCGCTGTAGGTCGGGATGATATCCCGACCAGCCGCCCCGCGCTCCAGCGGTGCGCTCTCTCTTCCCAAAGTGGCATCAGACCCTATTTGGAATTCGTTCCTTCTACCGGTTGAGGCCGCCACAAAAGTATCGGGAGCCGGCCACCATGCTCGACTCCCAAATATCCATTCACGAATAACCAGTAACCAATTCCCCATTGCATTCTTATTCGATTGAAATGATGAACTGATAATGCGGCTGTCCGCCGTTCTGCATCTCGATCTCGAGCGTTGGGTGCGCCTGCCGCACAGCATCTCCAATGCGGTTCGCCTCGTTCTGGCTGATATCTTCGCCATAGATCAGTGTGACCAGCTCATGCTCATCGGCTTTGGCCTTATCCAGCAGCTCCAGCACTCCCTGCTCCACGGAGCTAACCGATGCCACCAGCTTTCCCTCCAACAGGGCGATCACCTCGCCCTGCTTGACGTCCACACCGTCGATCTCAACCGTGCGTGTGGCAATTGTGATCTCTCCGGTCTTAACGGTGGCCAGCGATTTGGTCATCTTGGCGGCCACGGCCTCTAGTTCGCCATCCGGCTCATGCACCAGCATTGCTGCCAGCCCTTGTGGAATGGACTTGCTCGGTACGACGGCCACATGCTTGACCGTCACATCCCTGGCCTGGTTGGCGGTCATAACGATGTTCTTGTTGTTGGGCAAAATGATGATGTTATCGGTCTGCAAGTCCTCGAACGCCGATAGGATCTCCTGTGTCGACGGGTTCATGGTCTGCCCGCCCTCGACGATGGCCGCCACGCCGAGGCTGGCAAAGATGCGGCTCAGGCCGGGCCCCGGCGAGACCACCACTACAGCGATCTGGTCCGGTTGGACCTTCGTCAGCTCAAGCTTCATTCCCTTTGTCTTGGAGTGGATATCATCCATCTGAGCCACGAGGTTCTCCATTGCCACCTTGGTAATGGTGCCAATGCTCATCACGTAGTCCACTGGTTCGTAGCGCTTCGCCAGCGGCACGTGGATGTGCATCCGATACATCCCTTCGCCCTCGCCTACCTGGATGGAGGTGCCCATTTCCTCCAGCCTGTTATAGAACTTGCGCAGCTCGAACTGGCTGTTCGGGAAGAAATCGACCACAACCTCATAGTCCTGGCCTTCCTCTACGGCCTCCATGGCGTTGTCAAACTTCAGGCTCGAAAGCGGTTGAACGGTGGCGAGCGGCGCATCCAGTGGCTCGCCGTAAATATGGCGCAAGGAACCCTCCAGAATATAAAATAATCCTTTCCCGCCGGCATCCACCACCCCCGCTTGCTTCAACACAGGCAGCAACTCCGGCGTACGATTGACCGACTCACCTGCTGCAGCAACACAATGCTCCAGAATATCGATCGCATCGCGGCTCTCCGCCAGTGCCGATTCGGCTGCCGCAGCAACATCCTTGCCGACCGTCAAAATTGTGCCTTCAACCGGCTTGACCACGCCCTTATAGGCCGTATCGCGCGCGTCCGCGAACGCCCGGGCCAATCCGGCCGCATCAATGACGTCGTGGTCCTGCAACCCGCGCGCAAAGCCGCGCCACAATTGGGAAAGGATCACACCAGAATTGCCGCGCGCCCCCATCAAAGCGCCTTTGGCCACCAAAGCCGCCATCCGCCCAGCGTGCCTCTCCCCGGAGTCCTTGATCTCGCCCCAGGCCGAGGCCATGGTGAGGCTCATGTTGGTTCCGGTATCACCATCCGGTACGGGGAATACATTTAATGAGTTAACGGTTTGCTGATTGGTCTTCAGCCAGGTGAGCCCGGCTTCCACCAAACGCTTGAGGGCCTGGCCGTCGAATGGCCTATTGCGCAGCTTTTCCAGGCGGGTATGGTCTACACTCATCTGCCTGGGTCCTAACCCAAGTCACTGACACGCAGCCCGGCTACGTGTACATTGATCTCATGGATCGGCATCCCCAGAGCCTTCTCGACGTGAAACCTGACCGTATTGGCCACGCTATCTGCCACGGAATTAATGCGCGTGCCGTACTCAATGATGACAAAGATGTCGATATCGATGTTCTCCCCATCGTAGCGAACGGATATGCCCTTGGCCGGCTCATGCGTAATGGTCAGCGCCAGGCCTTCGGCGATATTCTTGGGAGCCAGACCAACCACACCGTAGGATTGCAGGGTGGCGTGATACGCAATGGCCGCCACCGCTGCAGGGGATATATGTATGCCGCCCAGGGATGTATTATCTTCGCCCATGTTGCTTTCCTTCCGCCTCAAATTCAGTGCCCGGCCTACTAGTTAGGACTTCATCCCCTATAAAGTCTTCAAACCCGCTCATGGCACCCGTGCACCCCGCAATAATAACCCCGAATATACCATCCTCGCAGCCAAATCGGCCTCCCCTGTGATCCCAAGTCCCAGGATTGGCTGGCAGGCTCGACAACGATATACGCGTGCCCAATCGTACCAGATTTAGCGCGGCTGCCAGCTATAATCGAACGCACAACTCATCTGAACCGATAGCAGGCCGGCCTTGCGCTTCATTATCAAGGGCTCAATCCCGGCCCTTCTTGAGCATGGCCAGCTTCTATGGTACAATGCCCTGCCCTGCCAAAGGGGCCATAGGCGAACATCCGGAATCATCTGAAAGGATCTTGTAAGATGGCTAAGTGTGCAAATTGCGGCAAGTCAACCACTTTTGGGCATAATCGCTCGTTCTCTCAACGTGCTACGAATCGAACCTTCAAGCCAAATCTGCAGAAGGTGACGTTCCTTAAGAATGGCCGCCTGCTCAAGCAGGTGATGTGCGCCAAGTGCATCAAGGCAATGGGCAAGTCAACCACCTAAAAAGTCCCTCATCGATCGATATAGAAAATCACGGCGCATGCGCCGTGATTTTTGTTTTCGACACGCCTGGATCATATCCGGTGCAACCGGTCACTGAGCGGCTGGTTGATCGACGAGCGCAAAGCCGAAACTCCCGCGGCGATGCCCTCTGGATGCCTGAATATGGCGTTCGCGGAGACGAAGGCGTTGGCGCCGGCATCCTTCAGCCTGCCGATGTTGTCGGCATTTACGCCGCCATCGACCTGCAGGTAGGCAGGAGATTTGCTCTCGTCCAGCATCTTCCGAACCCTCGCAACGCGGGCTGTTGCGTCGGGAAGGAAAGCCTGGTTGGAAAAGCCCGGATTGACGCTCATAATCAGTACCAGATCCGCCAGGTGCAGGACAGCCTCCAGCGCAGAGACCGGTGTGCCGGGATTCAACGTTACGCCGGCAACGCAGCCAAGCGACTTGATCTGCTGAAGCGTCCGATAGAGGTGTGGGCAGGTCTCTACGTGCACGGTGAGATGCGAAGCGCCTGCCTTGGCAAACGCTTCCAGGTAACGCTCAGGTTGCTCGATCATCAGGTGCACATCGAGAGGCAGCTTGCTGGCACGTTTGTAAGCTTCCACCAGGAACGGGCCCATGGTGATGTTCGGGACGAAGTGGCCGTCCATCACGTCGACATGGATCCAGTCGACGCCGGCGGTTTCCAACTCGGTGATGTCTTCACGTAGGCGCAGGTAATCGGCGGAGACGATGGAGGGAGCGATGATGAAGTTGGTGTTTGTCATTTTTCTTCAGGGTTGATGGCAGGGCGCTCGTCGCGAATAACTATTTGACGGGCGGATTGTAAACGAAGTAGACCCACATCCAGAATGGGATCAGGCCCCCGACGGCGATCAGGGCCAACAAACCAAGCGCCACAGACGCCCAGTCGATGTTGACCGGCTCTTCGGCGCGGGGGGCTCTGGCAGCTTCACATCATCCCAGACGAAGTCGGGCGTTGGCTCAGGGGAGGGTGCGGGGCGGGGAGGCGCGGGCTGCGCAATGGTCGCCAGGTTGCGTTGCGTGCCGAAGTTCATCAGCACGCGCCCGAGCTGATCAGCGGTGCGGTAACGCGCGGAAGGCTCCTTGGAAAGCACCTTCAAAATAATATCCTCGAGGGCACTCGGGATATCGGGAACGTACTCGCTGGGCGGTATGGGCTGCGCCTCGAGGTGCATGTGGGCCAGCTCTTCGGCGGTGGAGCCGGTGAAGGGCAGCGTGCCGGTAAGCAGCTCGTAGATCACCACACCCAGGGAATACACATCCGAAGCGGGGCTGGGGACGTGGCCCGCGGCCTGTTCCGGCGAATAATACTGCGGCGATCCCCAGACAACGTCCATGCGCTCACCGGGATTGAGGGTGGCCATGGCACGGGCAATGCCGAAGTCGGTAACCTTGAGGCGGTTATCAGGGGTCACCAGCATGTTATGCGGCTTAACGTCGCAGTGGACCAGGCCGGCACGGTGGGCATACCCGAGGCCGGCGCAAGCCTGCACCATCAAAGGGATGCCTTCCTCGACGGTGAAGCGGCCGCGCTTGCGCAGCAGGGCTTTCAGGTTGGTGCCGGGCACGAGCTCCATGACGATGAAGGGCTGCCCGTTATCGATGCCGTAATCGTAGACGGTGACGATATTGGGGTGGCTGAGGTTGGCGGCGGCACGCGCTTCCCGTTGGAACTGAAGGTCGAAGTTGGCATTGCGCGTCTCTTCATCGCGGACGACCTTGATCGCGACGTAGCGGTCTAGCAGGGTATCGCGCCCGCGGAAAACGACGGACATGCCGCCCGAACCATAACGTTCGAGGAGCTGGTAGCGGTTGTTGAGCAAACGGCCTTCTTCAGCCTGGACCATCGAGGGGATTATATCATCGGGCTGAGGCGGAGGCTCGCGGGGAGCAGCGCCGAATCGCGCGCCGATATTGGAACAATGAGGGACAAAGCTGGATTCGTGCACATGGGTGGGAGGAGGTGAGCGTAAAGCCGGGCTGGGGAGCCAGATATGGGGGAGCGTGTAGAGGAACAATACGGGTGAGGGAGAGGAACGAGGCGAGGAACAATGGGACGGGTTAGGGGAAAAACGGAGGGGGCATTTGAAAACAATGGGTAGACAGACAGGCGGGCAGGGATGGGTAGAAAACAGGCGGCCCCGCTATGGGGCCGCCTGAGCTTGCTGCGTATATCGAGCCGGGTGCTGCGGTTTAGTGGAAGCGGAGGATGAGGGCGGGGCGGGTGGCGAGAGTGGCAAAATCGCCAGTCGTGATAGGTGAGGAGGTTGGCAACGGTATGGGTACGTCGTCCGGTTTGAGGCGGAGGCGAAATTGCGTCGGGTGTCCGTTGTTGGGAGCGGCATTTGTAAGAGGCGTCCCGCTCGCCGATAGCTACGGCGATCTGAGCAGGCTCAAGCCATCGAACCAGACCCAGCCGCTAGCTTTGGGATAGATCAGCTTAATCACAATCTTTGTGTAAGCGCTCGTAGCTATAAACATCGTCTTCTGCTGGGTGAAGTTGTAGACGCCATTCGGAATGGCCATCGACACGGTCTGTTTCAGGACGCTGCCATTGTAGAGAAGGACTTGCGCCTGCACTCCTGCACCTGTGACTGGGATGCCATGGGCGCTCCTCCACAAACTAGCGTGAAGGCATTCCCGGCTGCACCGCTGACGGTGAGCGTTTGCGTCAGCGTCTTGGTCCGGGCCGGATTACGCCCGGTGATCTTCAATGAAGCGCTGCCTTCGAGCTTGTTGACGATATCCTTGCCATCGTTGGCAGTGAATTGGGCCGCCGTCCAGCCGGCCGGGATCTTAGAGGCGCCGGAATAGGTGTTGAAGCCCCCGTTGACCGCTAGCTCGATCCCGCCCTTGCCGCTCAATGCAATAGTATGAGGGTGACCCAAGGCGTTGTCGGGGACGCGCAGGGAAGCGCTCCTGCTGCCGGCGATCGTGGGCTTGAAAGCGACGGTCACGGTGCAGGTATGAGATGGCTGGAGCGTAGCATTCGAGCAGGTGCCACCGGATAAGATATGGAACTGGCTGGCATTAGCGCCTGTGAGTGTAATCGCGCCGGATAGGACCAGATCGGCGCTGCCGGCGTTCTTGATCGTAAAGGTCCTGAGGGCCGAGGTCGTGCCGGGCTTGATCAGGCCATAGTTCCAGGAGACCGGGCTGACTGAGAAGGCCAGAGCACCGGCGGAGCCCATCTCGTAGGCGCCGATGTCGCAGAGGGCGGTGCCATCGCCGTCCCCATCCTTCGGTCGTGCGATGCCGCGCTGATCGGTGGAGGGGCAGTTCATGTTATTCCCCGTGTCAAGGGCGGACGAACCGACCCGGAGCGGGATGGTCTGTGTGAAACCGCCATGCCGGCCCAGAGCGCCGAGCAACGGGTTCGCAGTAAGGATGTGCACACAGTGGCCGCTGTATGGGGGACACCCCGCTTGCAGTACGCTGTCCGCGATAGTGGGCGCGGCGAGGCTATCGTTGTACATCTGCGATCCCTGGGGCGCGTTGTTTCCCCACAAGATAACATTCTGGAGCGTCGGACTGCTTTGATAGTTGTATATTCCACCGCCCAAGAAGGTAACATGGTTTCCACTAAAAGTGACATTCCTGAGGATCGGGCTACTGTTGTAGTTGTCCATCCCGCCACCATACAGATGAGCAGAATTCCCGCTGAAGGTCACGTTCGTCAGGCTCGCGCTGCTCTCGAAGTTTTCCATCCCACCGCCGCCGCCCAAAGCAGTGTTGCCGCTGAATGTCACGTTGGTCAGCACCGGTCCATTACTGTAAGAGTTGTACATACCGCCACCGCTGCTTCCGGCATCAATATTTCCGCTGAAGGTCACGTTCGTCAGCACCGGGCTGCTATTATTACCGTTGTACATACCGCCGCCGCCGTCGAAAGAGGTATTGCCGCTGAATGTCACCTTGTGGAGCGTCGGATTGCTGTTCGAATCGTTATACAGTCCGCCGCCGCTTTGGTCCGCCATGTTGCCGCTGAAAGTCACATTTGTGAGCACCGGGCTGCCGCTTTGATTTGCCATCCCGCCACCACCAAGGCCGTAGCCGGGAGCACTGTTGTCGCTGAATACAATTTTCGTTAGCGTCGGGCTGCCGCTGTAATTGAGCATCCCACCGCCGGCGCTGCCGCCGTTATCGTTGGCATAGCCTCCCTTCACCGTAAAGCCGTCCAGCATAGCGCTTGAGTTCATCCCGTTGCTGGTCACGACGTGATAGGAGTTGTCGCTGCGGTGGTTTTTAAAGTCGCCGGTAACATCGTCGCCAAGCAGGTCGCCGCTGAGGGTGGTGAGGTGCAGACCTGGAAGCCGCTGGTCAAGCGCGGTCTCGCCGCCCGCAAAGCCGCCGTATATGGCGACATTCTTCCTTAGCGTGAAGGTATCGGTGCGCATAGCGCCGGGAGTATATGTGCCTTGGGCGACCCAGATCTGGGCGTCATTCGCCGCCGCCAGTGCGGTCTGTAGGTCAGTGTAGGCATCGGCCCAGGACAAGCCATTGTTCGCACCCGCTGCATGGGTGCCTACGTAGATGATCGTAGTAGTGGTTTGCGCGTGAGCGACCGGGGCGCGGTCCGCCTGCCCTGCGCACAAGAACACAATGATACCGAGAGTGGACAGAGCCTTATATAGTTTTGTCTTCATTTAGATTCTCCTTTGATGCTGGATCGATAATCAGAGAGTAGATAATCAGAGCGTAGATAATTCGAGATCAGTAACCCGCCTTCCGCACTCCATGCTTCGGAAGGGTCGCCAAGGATCATATAGACTGGCGCGAGAGGGGCGAATTAGGGACCAGCCTGCTGCTCATGATCAGAATGACAACCATTGGCTCTTCGCAAATATTATTCGTGACCAGGTCCCAGAGCGTTCCACATTTTAGAACTGCAAGGTCATCCATATACAACAGACCTCCGAGTTCTTCGCAAAGCAGCCCGGAGGGGCCAGGAAGTCGGAGGTCGGGATGAACTCGATGCTGCTGATACCCCTCGCAGTGATGATGCACGTCTCTCAGTTTTAGGCCTTGATATGATATCCCCCATCGCATTTCCCTCCCATGGATATTCATCCTGTTACAGCGCGATGAATATAAAGAGACCATTGTTATCATTTTCAGTGACTTGCGTAAATGAAAGTTTCGGCAGCTCTAAAGTCCAATTGGCGAGTGGGTAGAAAACAGGCGGCCCCGTGTGGGGCCGCCTGAGTCTGCTGTATACAATCGAACTGGAGTCTGTGGTTTAGTGGAACTTGACGGTGAGAGTGGGGCGGCTGGCGGGGGTGGCAAAGTTGCCGCTGTAGAAGCTGATGAAGTTGGCGATGGCGTTGTTGTTATCATCGAGCTTGAAGCGCAGGCGCAGCTGGGTGACGCCGCCGTTGGTGGCGAGCTTGTTGATGGAAGCAAAGGCGGTACTGGGCAGGGTGACGGTGTAGACCGCGCCGACGGGGACGGGGCTGAAGGGGCCGAGACCGGTCACGCTGGGAGCGGCCTGGAAATCCGCGGCCTGCAAGTTAGGTGAGGTGCTGAAGAAGCCTTTGCGGACATCGATCAGCAGGCCCTGGAAGATGGCGAAGGGATTGCCGCCGCCAGTGATGGACTGCCGGGTGAGCTTTAGGGTGACACTGGTGATGACCGCGGCATCCGGCAGAGAGGCGGTGTTGAAGGACAGGATGCTTCGATATTGCTTTTTGGTTGCATCATCGCCGAGGACGAAGGTGGTGGCGACAGTGTTCACGACACCGCCGACGTTGGTGTTCTCACCCGTTTCCGAGATGCGGCCATCGGGCACGGCCTGGGAGGCGAAAGCCCTTGTCCCCACTCCGCAGGTTGGGAACTTGAAGGAGCCAATGCGGGTATCCCAGTTGCCCACGTTGCCGTGAGCCTGGCTGACGTAATACTGGTTGGTGTACCAGAACGTACAGCCGTCCACGGGATCAACGCTCATGGCGCTGTAATCGCCCCAACGATGACAGGGAAATCCACCGCAATTGTTGACCTGCGAACCGACGCCCGCGGCCAGCACCCTCTCGCTCTGCGGCAAGGTATTTAGCGGATCAGTGGCAAGACGACCCGCGTAGGCAATGCTGGGGAAGTGCGGGCTGGTAGAACCGGATGAGCTGTAACCGAGGGCGACGTTGCCGGACTTATCGGCGGCGATGCTGCCCATCCATCGATAGACACCGTCCGCGGGATTAAAGAGCTGCTGCTGGACCGGCGCGGCAGCGACGACCTTGCCGGTGACGTCGATCTGCGCCCATTGAGTCCCGGTGGGGCCGCTGGCCGAACTGCGGAAGGTGTGGGCAACCCACAGGGACTCCTTGGCACCGACCTTGCGATATTGAACTTTTTGCATCATGCGGTCGCCCAATGAGTTGAGCAGGTTCGAGCCGGTGGCGGGCGAGGGCTGGGGGACGATATCCTGGTTGGGGACCGCGTAGCTGGTCTGGCTGACGGTGACGGGAGCGCCCAATGTGCCGGCGCTGCAGTTCGTGCCGGGTGTGAACTTGCGCACGCGGAAGTTGAATGCTGTGAGTGACTCCTGCACGAAGTAGTTGGGGGTGCCGGCAGGCGGCACTCCGGCAGCACCCGGCGCGCTCGAAATTACTGGGGATCATCGTGAAGAAATCGCTCGTGCTGGCAGCAAAACCGAGGGAGCCGGTGAGAGGCAAGCCGGCATACATATCGCTGCGGCTGAACGAGCCGAACTCGCCGCCATTAAAGTTCTCACTTGGCATGAGGAAGCCGTTGGCAGAGTAGTAGAGGCAGTCGGTCCAGATGCCGAACTTGGGATAGTCGTTGATGGTGTTGACCGGTGGCTGACCGGGGTTACCGGTGTCGGTGCGGATCGCATATAGGTACCAGCCGCCGCTCACGGGGTCGGAGGTCTTGGAAACGGCCAGGCACTGGTAAAAAGGCGAGACGGGGAGGCCGGAGATGTCGAAGGCGAAGGCAAAGTTGGTAAGGATCCAGCGGTTCGCGAGCGCATCATAGATCACGACCGGGTCGCCCTGCGAATTTCCATTACATGCCCCACCGCCCGCGCCCGACGGCGCCCAGAGCGAATCCTCTGTAAAGGAGGCGAGCAGCGTGCCGGCCTTGTTGTAGATGGCGAAAGCGGAGTTGACGGCCTGAATGTAATGGCTGGCGCCGACATCCCCATTGGTATCCGGCGGGATGCCGGCACCGCACTGTCCGCCGGTGCACAAATCGGTGCTGGTGAGGCCAGCGAAGTTGTGCGAGGGCGCAGGCATCGGCGCCAGGATGAGGTTGGGGCTGAGGGCGCCCTGGCGGGAGACGGTCTGCTTGATGTTGCCCGGCTCTTGTAGCTCGACTTCGATCTTTGGCTTTGAAGGAACAGGGGGAAGATCGCGGACATCGCCGTTGTAGACGTGAGGAGTGACCTTGTTGATGTTATGGGTTCTCGTCTCCGCGAAAGCCTGGGCGAGGACGGGACTGCTTTGGCCAGGGATGAGGATGAGGGTGAGGAGGACCAGGGTGCTGAGGAATGCAGTGAAATGCCTGGGATGCAGTAACCTGTGTTCCATATTACCTCCTGTTTGCACACTATGAAGAAACGTGGATGTCCCGATGACGAGACCCCGCGGCGGGGCTTGAGTTGGTCGATTATACATCCAAAAAGATATTGATTGTCCAGATTAAGAGGCACATCGCAGATGCAAAAAAGGCCGCTCGATGAGGGCGGCCTTTTCGGTTTCGCATGAGGATTCGAGGCTTATTCTTCTCCCCGAGAGAAATCAGGACATAGGTAACGATAAAGATGATGGTGGCAATTCGTCACTCCTAAGCTGGGACGCGAACTTACGCAAGACGGGAACGTAGAAGATGGCGCAGCTTCAGCCAAGCAAGAAATCACTTGCGTGATCGCGGGCACGCCTGAATGGCAAACATGAAGCGGGCCCTGGTGCATCTCAGTTCAGCTATTTATCCGTTTTTCCGCCACGATAGACCCGAACCTGGACTTTCTCCACCGTGGCGAGGATACCGCGCCGGATGCTGCTCTCAGCAAAAGAGAGGAAGTCCTCGATCTTGTCCTGGCTGTCCACGATCTCGATGACGATTGGCAAGTCCTCGGATAGACGCTCGATCTTAAATGTGTGGATTATCTTCGAGTGTGCCCCGAAGCCCATCATGCCGCGCAGAACTGTTGCGCCAGCCATGCCGCGTTCCTTTGCCTTCTTGACCAGCCACTCGTACAGGGGCTTGCCGTCCAACTTGTCGCTCTCGCCGATGAAGATGCGGAGCAAGTAGCCTTCAGATGGCAGGGACATGTTCATCTCCATATAACCGCCGCGAGAGCGCGGCCGGCCCAGACAGCAGCCAAGCCCAACACGATGTGTGCCGAGAGGTTGGCAAACCCAAGAGGTGTCTCGCCGGCACGGAACAGGTTGAGCGTCTCGTTGCTGAACGTGGAAAACGTAGTGAAGCCGCCCAGGAAGCCGGGTATCAAGAGCGCCCGGGTTTCAGGGCCGAGGAGACCTACTGACTCCACCAATTGCGACAGAAAGCCGATGATGAAGCATCCAAGCACGTTGACGACGATCGTCCCGTAAGAGAAGGAGCTGCTCTGGGTAAGCTGCTGGATATACCCGCTTGCTGCATAGCGCAAGACAGAACCGATAAATCCGCCGACGCCCACAAATACCAATACTTTGCTCATGCCGAATCCTCTCTGATGGAAGTCTTGTAGAGTCATCAGCAGACTGCAAATTAGGGGCGAGACTCCATCGCCGCGATCCAAAATATCATTGTGGTGCGCACTCACCTGAGAAAATGGCAAGAAAAAAGCTTCTACCCGCGTTGTGGAGTAGAAGCTATCAGCCGGAGTTCCGACAAAGGCGTAATTGCTGCAACGACGAGCCTCATCATCGGTGCGCCTACAGAGATTGGCTTGTGGACTTGATTATATCATCGCAAGCCATGCACCTTCCTGGCTGCCGGACGGAGAGATGCCGGCGCGGGCAGAGCCGCGGCAAGATCAAAACTCATAAGACTTGCGCCACATGGATCGGTGTACGACGTTCGAAGGCCAAATACCATAAACAAAGCTCCCCTTCGGAGGGGGCTTTTGTTCACATGGTGGAGATCCGAGGCTTACGGCAGGCGATAGGTGATGGTGAGAGTCGGACGGTAAGCAGAGTGGCGTAGTTGCCGCTGTAGAAGCTGATGAAATTGGCGATGGCGTTGTTGTTGTCGTCCAGCTTGAAGCGCAAGCGAAATTGAGTAAGACGCCGTTGGTGCCAACTTGTTGATATAGGCGATAGGCGGTATTGGGCAGATTGATGGTGTGGAGAACCAACCGTAACGAGGAATTGAAGGGGCCAACGGCATCCTGCTGGCGGCAGCCTGAAAGTCAGTCGACTTGCAAACTGTGGTGGCGCCGAAGAAGCCTTTGCGGATATCGATGTGATGCCGCTGGAACATGCTGCATGGGTTGCGCAGGCGATGACCGGCGGTCCGGAGCTTGAGGGTCGCGGAGGTGATGACAGCATTGTCGGGAAGGAGTGCCGGTATTGAACGACAGGAGCGCGCGGTATTGCTTGTTCGACGCATTATCACCAAGGATGAGGGTAGTGGCAGTGGAGTTCGGCGATTCCGCCACGATTCGTGGTCTCGCCCGATTCGAAGCACCCAGCCGTCCTGTGCACCAACGGAAGAGAACGCACGGGTGACGCCGGGAGCGTTATGGCTTGCGATGTAGGTCTTTGCAAAATTGCCGTAGAGGGTGAGGCTGCCATTCGACTTGAGGAGCGCCGGGGTCCAGTCATAGTGGTACATCCAGACCAGGCTGCTGAGGTTGTTGGCTTCCAGCCACGCGGTAAATGGGACGCCGAAGCCTGCTGCGGTACCGGGCCATTGCGGATTGGCGCCGGCATCCACATCTTCATAGCCCCACTCGGAGACGATGAGGGGCTTGACGCCGAGCAAGCCGCCGGTATCGGTGTTCCAGACAGAGGCAGTGTTCTGCCCCGGCACTGAATACTTGTGATAGGCGTAAACCACGTTCGGGTCGGATAGGGGGGAGTCCTTGATGCCGACCAGCCAACTGGCCCAGCGATTGCCGGTGGCGATCACGATGTTCTGCGCGTGATTATTGCGAACGGTCTGGATGAGGGTCGTGTAGTAGGGCTTGAGGATCGGCCAGAGGGGGTTCGGATCGGAGGGGTCGGATGTAAGGTCGGCGGGGTTCGCCGGCTCATTCCACAGGTCGAAGAGGATGCGGGTATCGGAGCCATAGGTCTGCGACATCTGGTTCCAAAAAGAAGTGGCAACGGACATGGCGGAGTCATAGGTATCCGCGGGGTTGCCCGGATTTGCCGGCTCGTACCAGCCATCGGGCCAGCCGATCACATGATAGGAAATAATTACGTACATGCCGTTCGAGAGGGCGGCATTCACTTCCCGGGCAAGGCCGGCGAGCAGTTGCGCGTGGTCCATGTGCTTCCACTGCGTGGGAAAGATGCTGATGCGGACGATGTCCGCGTGCCACTGCGCGCCGAGGGTCGCATAATTGTCGATCGTCAGGATCGGATACCAATCTGAATTGCGGGCCCAGAACGGGTCGCCCATGTTGACGCCGCGCAAACGGACCGGGACGCCGTTGGCGACGATCTGCGTCCCTGAGACGGAGAGGCCGGGGAGGGAGGAGGAGGCGAGGACGGAAGAACGACCGGTGCATGAAAGCAGGAGGCCAGACACAAAGAGCAAGCAGATCAGTCTCTTCATCGGATCATCTCCCATATGATTCTATGATCTGAGAGTGGATAGGAAGCCACGGACGATTTCGATTTGGGCTTGGCAATTCGTGGAGGCATGGAGAAAAATCATTGGAGGGGAAGTTGCTGGTGTGGGAGGAGGTGGTAGTTCAATGTGAGGTTAAGAGCAGCACGCGGATGAGACGGAAAGTACGGATGTCACGGATTTTTTTTGGGGAGGGCGTGCAGAGTCTCTTCGGCAGTGCCGGCGGACCTAACCCCCGGCCTCCGCACGGGACGGGATGCTTCACGACCTTCCGAAGCGGGATAGGGGTGCCTGCAGACAAGAGGCGTCAACGGGAAGCGACGGGGACTGGCAAGAGGAGGTTCCGTCGAGGGTATTCTAGAAGGAGGAATGACGCTAGGACACGGAGAAAAGAAATCTTGTGCGTGATCGATTGAGGCAGAGCTACGTCAAAGGAGCCGTATTGGCTCCTGGTATACCATACCTAGGGGCATTGGGCGGGGTCTGCCTGACCCGAATTATTGTTGACCTTGAGACAACTCTCGTCGACGGCCTCGAAATTGTTGCCGGTGAGGACATCGAGATCATGCAGCATATCGTTGTTCCAACGCTGATCCGGAGAGCCGCTGACCATCCAGGGGCTGCCGTTATCGGCGAGGATGATGCCATAGGTCTTCATGGTGCGCAAGAGGACCTGCATCTCGGGGGTGAAGCCGGCGATGTTGTAGCCGGCCTTCAGGCGGAAGCGCGCGCCCATGGGAGGGGTGTTCGTGATGACGCCGGGCGCGCCGGAGGTGAGATGGCGGGCGGGCCAGATATAGCTGTTAGTGGAGCTGGCGGTGAAACGCAGAGCGTGATGGATGACCCGATCGGCAGGGTTGGGCTGGGCCAGCGCCTGCGCGATCTCCTGATAACGGACGAGGCCCGCCAGGATGGGCAAGCCGGCGGCATCCGCCGAGGTCCAACCGGCGGGGCGCAGCGCGTCCGAAGCCAGGTCCCAGATGGCGCCGGAGCCGGCGTGCCATTTGCCCGCGCTGTAGGATGCGTCATACACTTCGTAGAGCTTGCAGGTATTGGAATCCACGACCAGGATGTGATGGTCGCCGCCCCATTCACGCGCCGGATTGGCAGGCAGCGGATAAGGGCCGGGGTCCGATTCATCAGGGTAATAGAACTGGAACGTATATTTGCTGACCTGCGACCCATCGACCACGTTATAGGGGATGCCGATGGGACCGCCGTCCCAGGTGCCGGAGCCAAAATCCATGTGGAAGCCGGGGGAGGAGGCGCCGATGGAGTTGATCCAGGCCGCTCGAGTGCACACTGACGGGCAGGGTGTTGATGGGCGTATTCCAAACGTTGTCAGACGGATATAGCGTACAACCCACAATATCGGGACTCTGACCGAGGGCCAGTGTGGGGGTTGGCGTCGGGCGTAGCGGTGTAGGAAACGAGGACCGCTTCATAATCCAGACGGGCGTCGCCAGAGGCATTGCCAGAAGCGAGGAGAATGCGAATCTCGCCAGTGCGCATTGCGGATAAAGGCGCGTGGGCCGGGAACGACAAAGGTGAGCGTGGTCCAAGTGTTGGCGGCTGCGATGGCGTTCGCGCCGATGCGTGCCCAGGCGGATGTAGTCCAATTCCAGGCGTACCACACCCAGGGCTGGGCCGCCGCGGCGGGGCCTTTGTAGTTGACCTTCACGCGCAGAGCCGACACACTAGTTCGGAGAATGGTGGATGGCATGAAATAAGCGCGGTAGCCCCTATAGACATGACCGGGCGTTGTGAAGACCATGTAGTTGGCGGGAGTATCCTGCCGGCCGGCCTGATCGAGGAGGCGCAAAGAGGACAGCGCACCGCGCGAACAGCATAGCTGATCCACGGCCGATCGAGGATGAAGAGCAGTAACGGCCGGAGAGGCGGCGGCGCTGCTGAGCAAGGGCAGGGCCGCGAGCACGCAAACCATCAATAGCAGAAGTGCGATGCGATAGGGGTTCATAGGAGGTCCTCGTAACTCCATTCTATGGGAAATCAAGACCCAAGGGAATAGAACCTACAAAACTGTTAGCGAGGAGGAACCCAATACAGAAAGGCCATCCGGGTGGATGGCCTTTCGCAGGAGAAGCAGGGAGACGGGCGCCTAGGGCACGTAGGTAATAACCAGCACGGGCCGGTTCGCGAACGGTGCGTTGCCGCTGAAGAACCGCATCAAATTCGCCAGATGATTGTTGTTGTCGTCCAATGAGAAGTACAAGCGGAACTGAGTGGTGCCAGCTTTATTGATATTGGCGCGACCGGCGGCATTCAGATTTACGGTATACCAGCCGGCCGAAGGGATCTTGCTGAAGATGCCGACTCGCACAGCCGAAGCGGCGGCATTGAAATCTCCCAATTGCAGGCCAGCCAACGTGCTGAAATACGGCCTGCGGACATCCACCATCAGATTGCCGAGCACGTTGAATGGGTTGACGCCCACGGGCGCTCCGCTTTGCTTGATCTTGAGCTGCACCGACTTGATAACAGCCGTATCCGGCACGGCGGCGGTATTGAAGGAGAGAACGGCGCGGTACTGCCTCTTGGCCGCATCATCGCCCAGGTTGAAGATTGTGGCGACGGAGTTCAGGCTGCCACCCAGGCCGCTGGTCTCGCGGGATTCCAAGATCCATCCGTCCTGGAGCGCCGACGGACTGGTAGGATCGCAGTTGCAGGAGAGGCGTGGACCAGATCTCTGCGCCATTGCCGAGGTTGCTGGCGCCGATGAAAAGCTGCCCGCCGCTGCTGCCAAAGGCCGCTGCGCCCTTGTTCATGTAGTCCGCAAACGTATTGTTGGAATCTCCCCAACCCGCGGAGGCGAGCGAGGTCCAATTGATTCCGTCAGTAGACCGCCAGACTTCAGCGCCGGTGACGGTATTGCTGAAGACCAGGTAGAGGAAGCCGCCGGACGAATAGAGTCCATCGGGCCGGGCATTGGCGGCCTTACCCAGACCTCCGGCAACGACGCGTGTAAAGGTTGTGCCGTTGGTGGACTTCCAGACTTCGCCGCCGGTGGTGGCATTCCGCAGGCCGACGTATAAGACCCCGTTGAACCCGGCGATGGAGCGAACGGCATCGTTGTTGGCGTTGCCCAAGCCATTGGTAAAGACCGATGACCAGTCTGATCCATCGCAAAGCTGGCAGCGCCAAAGCTCGGCCAGGCCATTGCGGTCCAGTCCCACGTACAGATAGCCGCCATAAACAGCCGTGGTCTGATCGGCCATGACGCCGCTGCCGCCGAAGCCGTCCGTCATCACGGGACTCCAGCTACCGGAATCGCCGGTAGCACTGCGATAGATCTTGATGACGCCGTCGCTTGAACTGGTGGCGGCATAAAGCTGGCCCGAAAAGACTGTCAGTGTATTGACAGCAAAGTTGTTCGTGCTGCCGAACCCGCCGGTCATGACCGGCGACCAGGCGGAGCCATCGGTACGCCATATCTGCGCGCCATTGGTGGTCGCGCAGTTTGCGGAGGCGCAATTCCAGGTGCCGGCATAGAGCTTGCCGTTGAATTCGGCCAATTGAGGGATGGTGACATTGGTCGGGTCGCCAAAGCCGTCGGTCACCATGGAAGACCAGGTGGTGCCATCCGTGGTTCTCCAGACCTGGGCGACATCGCTATAAGCGGCCGCATAGAGCTGACCGCCAAAGGGCGCGAGCACTTCCGTATCCGCGACGCTCCGGTCGCCGAAGCCGTTGATATTCATCTGGCTCCAGCCAGGGGTGCCGGGTGCGAACTTCTGGATGCGGTCATTCTCTGAATCGGCCACATAGACATTGCCCGTCGTATCGACCGCCACGCCGGCGGCTAAGCGCAATTGCGCATTCCCAGGCCCCCAGCTTCCGGCGATCGTCGTCAGATAGCCGCCGCTCGAATCAAAGACCTGAACGCGGTCATTACCGCCCTCGGCCACGTAGACACGATTGGCACCGTCTACAGCGAGCGCACCGGGGCCGCATAACTGGTCGAAGTTTTGGCCGCAGGCACCGGTGGTGCCGATCGTGCGGACGTAGAACTCGGCTGGAATTGAAGACCTGCACGCGCTGGTTATTCTCGTCGGCCACATAGATGGTACCCGAGGCCATCCACCGCCACATCCTCCGGCCAATCGAAATGAGCATTATTGGAACCGGCAACGCCGGATACACCCAGAGTAGCCCAGAGAGTCCAGTTCGCCTTGTATATCTTTACCGTGGAATCACAGCTATCTGCTACATATAAGAAGCCATTGGGTCCAACGTGCACGCCTCCCGGGCAACCCAGGCCGCCGATGCTCGCGAGGTAAGCGCCGCTCAGGGAGTTGTAGATCTGGACGCGACCATGCCAGCGATCCGCGACATAAACGTGGCTGGATGAATCGACGGCCACGTCTGCGGGGTTGTCGAGCCGATTGTTGGCGGTGTTCCAATCTCCCTTGACGCCCGGCGCTCCGACAGTCCAGAGCGTGACCCCGGTGGCATTCAACTTTACCAGGCGCTGACCCATGTCCTCGGTCAGATAGATGCTTCCATCCGAGGCGACTGCGACGCCGCTGGGATGGTTGTAATGAGAGCTATCGGTGAGGTAGGGCACACCCGTAACGCCGTAGGTCCGTGCATAAGTGAAAGCGGCGCCCGTATGCGTGAACTGCTGGACACGGGTGTTAACGAAGTCCGCCACATACAGCTTACCTGCTGCGTCCACCGCTACATCGGTGGGGTTCTCGAACTGGTTGTTGGCTGTGCCCCAGGTGCCGCCGAGCGTGGTGACGTAGGCGCGGGTATGATTGAAAACACGTACGCGGTTATTATCGGTGTCGGCAACATAGATGTAAGCTGCATCAACCGCCACGCCAGAGGGATTATTGAACTGCGCGGCGCCGGTTCCGGAAACGCCAGTGGTACCGAGCGTGGCGACGTAGGTGGGAGCGGAGGGAGTCGTGATGTCGAAGATCTGCACGCGGTGGTTGCCGGCATCCGCAACATAGAGCTGCGTGCCATAGACAGCAATATGCCGGGGGCCGTTGAAGTGATCGTTGTCGGTCCCCACGACGCCGGTCTCCCCGATCGTAGCCAGGTAATTTCCTCCGCTATCGAAAACCTGGATACGATGGTTGCCGCCATCCAGGCAGCACCATGTCGCCCCGTCGCTCACGTATATGTTGCCGCTGGCGTCAAAGGCAATACTCACAGGGTTGGCGAAGTGGTTGTTATCCGTTCCCTGCTCGTACATCACCCCCAGATCCTTAAGGAAAGTGCCAGATGAGTCAAACTCGGCTATGTGAGCAGCGTTATCATCCGCCACCCAGACATTACCACCGGCATCCACTGCCACATCGGCGGTCTCCTTGATCGAGGTGCCATCAAGATAGGCGAATCCGGCGGCGCCGATCTGCTGAACGTAGGTCCCGGTATCCGTATAGCTTAGAGCGCGGTTTCCCCATAACTCGGCCATCCACACATTGCTGCCGCTCGTGCCAAGCCCCCACGGATAGTTAATATGGCTGTGATCGGCTAAATAGCCAACCGTTGTTTGGCCGAACGTCTGCAAATAGCGGAAGCTCAAGCCGGACGGGCCAAGCGGGACGGACTGTGTTCTAAGATCCGTTTCTGAGGCGCCGAGCTGGGATGGGCGTTGAGGGCCGCTCTCGGGAGTCCAAGTGGGAGGGCGTTGCGGCCCATGATATGAAACAGGCGGAACCGGAGGAAAAGGTGACTGTGCCAACGCCGAGCCGGCGCCGCCAAGCGACGCAAGCAGACTGAACAGGATCAGAAGACCAAAGAGCTTGCCTTTCATACTTCCCTCCATGAACGTACAAAGAACAGTCCGGATCGAGAACAAACGATGCAGATTTCCGCCTATGGGGCTACCGGATGTGAGTTATTGTACGACCTGAGATGCCCGGACAGACTGTACAGTTTTGTCATGTTTTTCCCGGGCGGACATGGCTCATGTTATTGAATTACAGTCTAATTATTTCCACATGCGGAATCAACTGACGATCGTCACTTCTACAAAGAAGACGCCTGCCTTGAACGAGGCAGGCATGTTTCGTGAGATGAAATCAACGTTTATCGGGGTGCCGAAGCGGCTGACCTCAAACTTAGGCTGCTCAGGGAGCGGCGTAGGTGATGAGGAGCACGGGCCGGCTGAGGGCGGGCGCATTACCGCTGAAGAAATGCATCAGATCGGCGAGGTGATCGTTGTTGTCGTCCAGTGAGAAGTACAAGCGGAACTGGGTGGGGCCTGCCTTGTTGATGTTGTTCCGGCCCGCGAGGCTCAACGCGGCGCTATACCAGCCATTGGAGGGAGTCTTGTTGAAGGTCCCGACCTTCGCGGCCGAAGGCGCCGCATTGAAATCTCCGAGCTGCAGGGTGCCGGCCGCGCCAAAGAACGGCTTGCGGACGTCCACCAGGAGGTTGCCGAGCACGTTGAAGGGATTGACCCCAGCGGGCGCACCGCTTTGCTTGATCTTAAGCACGGCCGACTGGATGACCGCGTTATCGGGCACAGCAGAAGTATTGAAGGAGAGGAAGGCGCGGTATTGCCTGTTGCCGGCATCATCGCCGACGTTGAAGGTTGCCGTGGCGGCATTCAGAGTGCCGCCTTTAAGGCTGCTCTCCGTGCTTTCCAGCAGCCAGCCATCCTGCGCGGCAGCCGAATAATTGGAAGCGCTCATCAGCGGAACGATCGTGTAATCCTGGGCGGCCACGTTCGCAAGCAACTTTCCGTAAACCTTGCTGGCAGGCGAGAACACGAAGCCGGGCTTCGAGGCAGTGACCGTGCCAGTCCAGTTGTAGCACACCTTCAATGAATAATGGCCGCTTGCGTCGGAGGTGACGGTCTTGGGGGAGCCATCCTTGTAACGGAGGACCGTACCGGCAACGCCGGTACTGCCGGAGATCGTGAGGCTTGCAGCAGCCGTAGCGGTCTTGAACATGCCGCGGCCGTGGGTGGCAGCAACCAGCGTGGAATTCATCCACACCATGTCTTCCACAGACGTGTTGGTCGGGCCATCCTGATCGACAGACCAGCTGCGACCGCCATCGATACTCGTAAAAATGCCAAGCTCGGTCCCCGCGTAGAGCCACTGGGAATTGGAGGGGTTGATGGCGAGGGTGCGGACCGGAAGGCTCGGCAGGCCGGTGAGACCGGTGCCGGAAATATCGGTCCAGGTGAGGCCGGCATTGGCTGTCCGCCAGACATTACTCGAAGTGAAGCCGCCGAAGGTGACGTAAACGATGCTGCTCTGATTCCTGTCGATGGTGATGCGGGTCGCAAACCGGCCCGGCAAAGAGGGCGAGCCCGCACCCACGCGCGTCCAAGCGGGCATGAGGAGCTGTACCGTTGGCAGTCTTCCAAACCTCTCCATTGCTATAGCCAACCCAGACAATATTTGAATTCCCGGTCGCCACGGCGATCGCGCTGATGCTGGTGTGGCTGCTGAGCGGCGGCTTGATGGCCGTCCACGCCGGACCTTTTGTGGACGTGTTGGGAGTCCTGGCATCGTTCGTGCGCCAGAGAGAGGCCCCGCCCGCCAGCAGATGGTTGGCGTTATTGGGATCCAGAACGAAAGGGGCCACGAAATTTGCGGCCTTGTTCATCGCATCATCAATGCGATACGGAGCCGCCTTCCAAACCCAGTCCGAGCCATTCCAGACCTGTCCGCTAATGTAATCCGCTGATGCGCCTGCATCCGTACTGCGGTGAAGGTTGAGATAGGTGTATTCCCCATAGTAGATATTTGCATTCGTCGGATCGGCAGCGGAAAAGCCGCCATCGCCGCCGAAGGTGGTGGTCCAACCCTGGGCGCCGGCAGCAGGAGAGTAGAACAACGTGCCGTTGTCCTGGGTGCCGCCGATGACGTTGCCCGTTGCGGCATTGGCAGCAACCCCATAGAACTGCGTGATGCCCAGGTTGTTGTTCAAATTGGTCCAACCGGTCGAGCGCGCGACCGTGGAATAGTTGCCCGCGCGATAGATGCCGCCATCGTTGCCGAAGTAGAGCGTCTTGTTGCTGCCGCCGTTGAAGCCGGAGGACTGGACAATGATGTGCTGGTCGGCGTGAGCAGAGGCCTGAGGAGCGCTCCACCATTCGCTGATGGCTGTCAGAGTTGCGCCGCCATCCGTGCTGCGCCAAAGATCCACACCGCCCACGACCAGCTTGTTGGCATCGGTCGGATCGACCCAGATGGCGTTCGCGTACCAGCCCTGCCCGCCGAGGAAACAGTTGCCGGTGTTGACAAGGGAGTAAGAGGCTCCGCCGTTGGTGCTTTTCCAGACCTCGCCGGAATGCACATCGATGGAGGCATAGACCGTGTTTGAGCTGCCGGCGCCCGCATAGGCAACCTCGATGCGGCCTGCCCCGGAAAGGGCCGGGGTGAATGTTGCTGCCGTCCAGGTTTGCCCGCCGTCCTGAGAGTAAAAAGCTTTTCCATTGCAAAGCGAAGCGATGGCTTTGCGGCTATCGGAAGGGCTGAAGCTGACGTCGAGGACGTTCCCATAACTGGGATGGCTCCAGGTCGGCGCCGCCGTTGACACTGCGCCAGATCCCGCTTTTTGTAGCTGCGAGCATCGTGCTGCCGTCAGGCGAGATCGCCAGGCGATTGACGAAGTACCAATCGGGCGTATTGGTGGCTGCGAGCTGCGACCAGGTGGCGCCGCCATCGCCGGTCTTGAAGACGCCTGCGCCCTGGATTCCATCTTCATTGTAGAAGCCCTCACCGGTCCCTGCATAGAGCACTGCCGGGTTGGCGGGGTCGATCACGAGAGTGGATACCGCCATGCTGGTCATGAAGTCATCGAGGATGTGCCAGGAGGCACCGGCGTCGGTTGTCTTCCAGATGCCGCCGGATACGCTGGCAGCCCAGAGCGTATTTGCGTCTGTCGGATGGACCACGATGGCGCGCACGCGGCCGCCTACGTTTCCCGGTCCGAGCGAGGTCCATGAGCTGCGGGAAACGCCCGCGCCGTCGGAGCTCAGGCGCTGATTCGCCAGCATGGAATCGATCTGCGCCTTACCCTTGAGCAGCCCGTCTGCGGGAATACTGCCCTTCTCATCCTGCAGGGACAAGTTTCGGAAGTCCTGCGCCTCTCCGGCCTCATCGGGTTCCGGATTCGTGGCTTCGTCGACCGCTTCGTCCAGGTCGTCCTGCGGGATCACGCAAACATCGGCAGGCGCCAGGCTTTGCCGCGTCATCAACAAATGCATGGTATCAAGAGAGACACCCCGATAGGCGGCGACCTGCGTCTCACTGAGCAGCCCGTTCCGGCACATATTCTGCAGCACTGCAGTTGAAAAGCTTGCGGCCTGCAATCTCAACCCCGGCAGGATCAAGAGCATAAGCCCAGCGAGCACGTACGAAAAATGATGGAGAAGATAAAACCAGAGTCTGTTCACTAAATGTTTTCCTTATTAAGATGGATGAATGTCGTTCAGTCGGATAAGAGCGGTGATCGCAATAATCTGTGATGTCAGACGCATGATCGAGGTCACCAAAATTACCTTAACGGTCTGAGACGTCTGAAATAATTTCCGCTGGCAAATATAGCCGGGGCATGCGCAGCGTGCGTTAAGGTTTGTGAAAGGTGCGCCTACAAATCAGAAAGCGAACAGTTTGGAAAGCTCGAACCTTAAAGAATTCCCCTCGCAGAGATGAATGTCATGGATCCAGCAAACGTTCGTCCGGAAAGTTACGAGGTCTTGAAAGGTGTTTGCAATGTGATCGAGCTTACTCTCTCAACAAAAAAGCCCGCCTCTGTTGCAGAGGCAGGCTTTCTTGTTGAAAAGAAAAGGGCATCCGGTAAGGATGCCCTTCTGTCTTTCGAAACCATGGATACGATCTCTAGGGAAGGCTATACCTGATGACCAGCGTGGGCCGGAATGCAGGCGTGACCGTGTAATTGCCGCTGAAGAACTTCAGATAGTCGGCGACCGAGTTGCCATTATCGCCCTTTGTGAAGCGCAGCCGGAATTGAGTGATGCCGGCGCGGTTGATGGTACTGAAATATGCAGGGTTCAGAGCGGTGGAATACCAACCGTTGACCGGGTGGTTGACGATGGTGAGAGCTGCATCCCTGCTGGCAGGAGCCTGAAAGTCCGGCAATTGCAGGGAGGGGCTGCTGCTGAAAGGGCCAGCGCGGACATCCACAAGGATGTTGCCCAGGCTCCCAAATGGATTGGCTCCTGCCAGACCCGCACCACGGATCTTCAGGGTTGCCGAGCTGATAACCGCATTGGCCGGCAGCGCGGTATTGAACGACAGGATCACACGGCATTGCCTATTGGCCGCATTATCTCCAAGAGCAAATAATACAGCCCTGGAATTCATACTACCGCCGCGGTTACTGCTCTGGGTGGATTCCACGACCTGGCCATCCTGTACGCCAATGGAAGTGAGCGTCGTGGATGTATCAGTCACGCCGGTGCCGGGATCCGTTCCGTTAAGGTACTCTTCCAGGTTGGTATATCCATCGCCATCCGTGTCCGCCTTGCCATCCAGCGGGTTGGCCGGATTGAGGCCGAACTTGATCTCCCAGACATCCGGCGCGCCATCATGGTCACTATCCACGCAAGGAGTGCCGGAGGCAGGCGTGATCCAACCGCCGACATCGGAGGGATCGTCGATGATGTGGCCGGTTCCGTTCTGCACATCATTTACTACGCGGGCATCTATGGAGTCCCGTCTGTTAACCCATGAACCATCACAAGCCAGACCCTTGCTATTGCCGGCACCGGCGAGCACGGCATTATAGGCAGTCTGTGCATCGGTGGTGGTCACAGCCGGAGCGGGAGCCGCGGTGCTCACAATGAATTGGCGGCTTTCCGGGTCCACCCAATTGCTTTCCGGCTGGCTGGTTGTGGGCCGGCTTGGCCCAATATTGCCGCTTACATACACCTTTGCGCCGCCCGAGAATCTGCCATTATCGGCAGGGATCACCTTCAGGTCGGTATCTCCGGTGCTATCAGGTCCCTTCTTATGATAGTTGCCGACCCAGTTGATCCAATTTACATCGGGCACGATGCAGTTGTTCTGCTGGTGCGAGAACGTGTATTTAGGGTTGTAGCTAACGTTGTTGATGACCTGGGCCGTACCGCAAAGCTGCATAAGCGGCGTCCGGTCAACATCCTGCGCCATCAGGTTGTGATGAACGGTAATATCCTCGGAGCCGACGCTGTTCTTGCTCTCACTTCCTGCATAACCGCCGATCATGAGGCCCTTGCTATGACAGCCCTTCGAATGGGTGCTGCAATCCAATGCCTCCGAGATGATCGACCACTGGATCGTCATGTTGTAGACGCGATACCAGGTCTCAAGATCGGAATCCACACCCCAGCTAAATGTTGAATGGTCAATGAGGATGTTGTGAAGAGGCGTGCCGCTGGAGGCTATCTGATTGCCGTGGTTCTCGCCGCCCGGCCCAGGCCTGACCGTGAGGTATCGCATAATAACCTCACTGGTTTCCGTCGAGAAAACATCCCCGCCGGAAGCGGTCCGCAGGGTGATGCCTCCGCCCGGCGCGGTCTGACCGGCGATGGTGATGTAGGGATGGTTGATGCTCAATGGACTTTTCAACGTGATCAGTCCCCCGGTCTTGAAGACACATATGCGAGCGCCGGTGGCCTGGACACAATTCCTGAGACTCCCCGCTCCTGAATCGTTCGTGTTCGTGACCTCGTAAACCCTGCCGCCCCGCCCTCCGACGGTGGCGGCGCCAAATCCCTCGGCACCCGGAAAAGCCGGCACAGCCGAGGCGGCTCGCGCGGAGCCGTTGCTTGCAAGCATCACAGCAATGACGACCGAGGTCGCCAATCGGAAGAGCTTCATCATTCGTTTCTCCTTGTTGAGGCGCCGTGATCGCGAAGCTGCCCGCGCATGTGACGATCTGGAAAGGATGTTCCGGGCAGTTCCTTGAGTGCGACAATGACCTACGCGTGTCGCGTGCGCTTCAGCTTCTACAGGTTGTTTCCATCCATGGAAATGGTGTCGCCGGGCGAAGAAAGCCATGCCCCACGAACTGCCGTCATTATGCTGGATAAAAGAAACGACCTGCGCCAGCTTACAAAAGAGAAAGAAGTCTGAGGCCTCCAGAACCTTGACCTTGCATAGTTGAAAGAATCTCCCGCGAAAATTCCATCATTGCTGCGCGGGAAATGCACAATAGAGAAGTAATGAGTGAGATGGGACTTATCAGCGAGCTGATATTTCAGACCTTAATTGGACAATACATACCGCAGCGAGCGTAATCGTCGCTTGGGGAATCACGGCCTTTACGGCACGTAGTAATTGACGACCAGTACTCGGACGGTAAGCGGGCGTGGTTGTGAAGTCACTGCTATATAAGCGGATAAGGTCTGCCACCCCGTTGTTATTGTCATCGGTTGCAAAGCGCAGCCGGAATTGCGTGACGCCGACGATGTTGATGAAGGGGAAGCTGGACGAGTTCAGCGCTCCTGAATACCATCCATTCGCGAGGTTGCTTGTGATCGTGAGCGCCGCATTCCTCGTGGCCCCTGCCTGGAAGTCTTCCCTTTGCAATGCACCGTTGGCACTGAAGACACCCTTCTTGATATCAACGGCTATATTGCCGAGTGTGCCGAATGGGCTTGCGCTCGACTGTGAGGCTTTCCTGATCTTGAGCGTGGCGGAGGTGATGACCGCGTTATCGGGCACGGCGGCGGTCCCAAATGACAGGATGGCGCGGTATTGTTTGTTCAAAGCATCGTCACCCAGAATAAGGATCGGTGCAACAGGGCTAATGGAGCCGCCCAGATTGCTGGTCTCGCTGGATTCGAGGATCGTTCCATCCACAGCGGCGTTGGATATGATCGTCTTCATACCGGTTGTGATCTTCCCGGTAATGACATAGTAGCAAGACTTCAACAGGTCCGGGAATGGATCGCCGAACGTGCTGCTATCGCATGCAGTGGACGTGATAACGACCGTCCGGCTGTTGTATTTGCCATTGACGCCGTAATATACGGTGGCTTCCTTGCCTGAGCCGAAACTGCATACACCGTCCTCGTCGGCGCAGCGGGTGGAGCCTTCGGGCCTGCCGCCATTGATGAAACATTGTTTTGGCGTGCCGGGAATCGGATCGCCCAATACATCGCTGTTGCAGTCGACCCCATCGGTAAATGTCAGCGGGCCGACAAAGTGATCGCTGGCCCCGTAGTAGATCTGCGCCGACCCGCTGAAGGCACAGCGCTGGCCTTCATCAGAACAATAGCCATAATCGGTGGGGACGGCATTCCCAGGCTGGATATTGAATTGTCCAACCGACCAACTGGCACCGAAGGGTGCGTTGGCTGCCATGATTCCCCAGTACAGATCCTGGTTGTTCCACTGGGAGGAGAATGGTCTGCCTCAGCGAAGGCAGACTGGTGGATGTGTCCACAATGGTGACACCGCCGGTGTCCATCGTTGGAACGGTCTTCACGCGGAATGCATAGCCGGTGAAGACGCAGCCGGTTACCGGCGTCCAATTGAAGGCGATCGTTTGGGACGTGGGGGTCGCCGCTGCAAGCGGACTGGTAAGCGCGGGTGCGGCGCAGGCGCCGGTGCCTCCCGCGACGATCCATCCACTGCCAGCGCTGATGGTAGTTGTGCCATCCGACCACTTCTTCGTGGTCATGCTTAGAGTCCAGTTTTCAACGTGCAGGTCGGCCTTTGGAAACCCCCAGTGCACATGGAACCAGCCACTGGGTTGAGTCGGCATAACCGCAGCATGGACCTTCGAAATTTCCGGATTTCAACTGGCCCAGTTCAGCGCTTTGCATTGAACGTTTTTCCTACATACAAGTTCGGGTTGTATAACAGATGTGTGTAGAAGAAGTTCCCCGATATTCACTGCAACGGTCGTTCCGTCATTGCAAACATAACTGATCGTGCCTGTCTCTGCGGCGAGCAGGCTATTGGGCGCGTGACCGGCAGCGATATTCCCGTCAGACATCATATCCACGGCCTTCCAGCCGCTTACTACGCCGGAGAAGCCGTTGTCATGCACTCCCTCGGAACCATACAACATCGCCGTCCCGCCCTGCCATGGAAAGGTATAAGTACCCGCAATTTGGATCGACGGCTGCCGCAGCGGATCGAGGTTTTGCTTCGCCCTTTTGTCGACGAACGTGTCGGGAGATGCATCCATCAGCGAAGAAAAGGGAGGAGTACCCTGCGCGGCGCCGGTCCAACGTCCGTCCGAGAGGCGCTTCAACAGCACAAGGCCGACCCAGGAGCCATCGTCCATACTCCAGCGCAAACCTTCATGCACCTGTGCGAGGCCGATCACCGAAGCCAGCGCCCAATCGCCATCCCGCCGCAGATCGGTGATGGCAAAATAGGTTGTGTTCGGGGCAATGCCGGCGGCATTTTCCAGAGCGACGACGACTGCGTTCTGTATCCCGGCGGGTACTGGAACCGTTGCGGGTGCAAGAATGACATGTCGCGACTGCGACGTGACGCTCTGCCCGGCACTACTCTCTCCCGCAGCGCGCACCGAAAGCACATTGCCTGCAATGGAGGCGGACAAAAGGACGCAGCACAGCACGACGCAATTGAAAGCTTTTCGAAAATGGGGGGTGGATATTCTGCTTTTCATGATTCCTGTAGTGGAACGCTGGGAATGAAGTGGCAATAGCTGTGATTATATGTAGGAGGGCGTTTCGCTCCATTACAGAATTATCACCATTACTGGGGACGGCCTACAGATCTATGAGGCT
>CAWDUZ010000028.1:0-19207 GCA_963805515.1 uncultured Chloroflexia bacterium
GCTACCAGTCTTCACGGTGCGAGCGATTGATGGCCTTTGGCACCAACTGTCTTTATGATAAAGAATGACAAATCCATTACGTTCAAATCTACATTTAATGTTCTCCAAAGCCAGCTGCAACGATACCGTGGCGCTTGGAGTGACAGCCGGGGCAAAGAGATGCAAATGGTCCGGTTGGCCGCTGTTCCCGACGATGCTCACATAAAGGAGGAGCGTGATAGGTTGACTCGGAAAGCGCAACCCATCACGCTCGAAGCCCCATTAGAAACTTAGTGAGGCCGCGCCTGAAGCAAGATACTCTACCGCGCTGGCAGCCGTGACAATCCGGGCACCCTCCACCATATCCGCATCTGAAATGCCGCGCGGCTTAGTGCAGGCTCCGCAAGCCCAGATCTGACCGCCGTTAGTAATGAAAGACTGCATTACATCCCGCAGCGGTTGAAAGCCTTCCTTGCTGATGTCGTCTGCGTAGCCGCGAGTGGCGTTCCATACTCCTTCGATCGTCAGCAACACTACCACCTCCTGGTCCGCGGAGGCCGCCACGTTCCCGACTATGAACGACAGCGTTGCCCGCTCAGCATCTTCCCGTCCATGCGTGCAATTGATCAACAGTTTTGCCATTTCAAAATCTCCATCATCTGATCCAATTATTTTTTCTCGACGAAGAAGCGCAGCACGCCGCCTTCGTCGATCATCTTCAAAAGTGTATTTCCAGATAGCCGGCACCACGATTCGATATCGCCCTTCGCAGAAGGGTCATCCACGCGCACCTCCAGCACCTGCGAGCTTTGCATCGCATGCAGTTTCGCCTTGATTGCAGGCGTCAAAAGTGCGCAGGTCGAACCGGAGTCCGACGATCGCGTATACAGCTCTAACAATTCAGCTCGAGCAGGGTTCTTCTCGTTAAACTTGAGGTTCAGATTGATCCTTGATTCTGACAGGCTGGAACCCGCTGCACAGCAGATGCAGTACTTCCACACGGCCATTATTCAGCGTGCAGTACAACTGCTGTTCGATCCGATACCATTCCCCATCCTCCTGAAGGAGGAAAGCATAGAAGATCCCGAGCCGATCGCCCACCGTCTGGACACGGCTCCCTTCCAATCGGAAATCAGCACTCTGATCGAACCACTGGTGATATTTTGCCAGCAGGTCGGCGGCATTGCTCAGAGTAATAAGCCTCTTGGGCGTGAGCAGGAAGCTCGTGACCGAAGGGTCACAGAATTCTTGTAATCGATCCAGCGCTCCTTCCAAGATCGCGCCAATCCACTGTTCTCCCAGTCTTTGCGAACTCAACCGATCCACTTGCTCATCCACTTCCATCTTAATCATGGGAACTCCTTCCTGGACATTTTGGGCCAGCATCTTGCGTGGTCAAGCAATGCAAGAATACCCGAAGGCAACCTGAATTGCCTCGGGAGGACTGCCCATTTTAGGGAATCGCGTTCCCTATTTTGGAGGATGGGATTAGAGGATATTTTTCTGCCGGGCTACCGCCGCTGCTTCGAGTCGGCTGCGCACCTGCAACTTGGATAGGATGGCCGAAACATGATGATCCACCGTTTTCGGAGAAATGGATAGTCGCTCCGCGATTTCAGCATTGCTTAGCCCCTGGCCCAGCAACGCCAGGATCTCCATTTCCCGTCCGCGTTAAGCCTTCAGGGTTGGCGCGAGTGGAAGGCCGTGCACCCCTTGGGCAGGCCCCGCACACCGCGCTCGAGCATCTGTTCCCGCAATAGACGGGCCGCCGGAAGAGCACCCAAGCCCTCGAAAATGGCCAGAGCAGCGCGTTGAGCGCCCAAGTCTCCTTCGGCCAGCGCCAACCCGCGCTCAAAGGGACATCCGATCCTCGCCCACTCATCGGCGGCCTTTTGCCAATCGCCCGTGATCATTGCCTGATAAGCTGGCGGGATTTCCTCATCCTGCGGCAGCGCTGCTCCGGCACGCCATGCCCAGTAGACCATGGCGCCCAACTGGTATTCATCTCTGCTGTGGTGTACAAGCTCAAATGCTGGTTGTAGATCTTCAAAGACTTGCTCAGGCTTTCCGCTCCACCAGTCGGCCTCGGCGCGCGCTGTGGCTACCGGCCCAACACGTTGAAATTCGCCAGTCCGCAGTGCAAGGACGCGGGCCCGATCGAGCCAGTGACTGGCATCCGCTTCGCCTCGACGCGCTCTAAGCTGGCCAAGCGTAATGATCGCAGGCAAGGCAATCACTGCCGATCCAGGGTGCAGACGCAGGACTTCCTCCGCATCGGCCTCCGCCTCCAACCAGTGACCCTGTTCAAAGAAACAGCGCGCACGCCAACCCAACAGGTAGACGCTATACGAATCCATGTCACGGTCGGTGATATAGGCGAGCCCATCTCGCAGGTACCGCGTCCCCAGCCCATAATCGCGGCGTTGGATCGCGTGCGAGACCAGGATTGCGTAGCACCGAGCGACATGATCATCCATTTGCCGCTCCAGGGCAATTTGCAGAGCCATCTCAAGTCTCGCGCGCCCACCATCCGCCGCCTCGAACAACTCTGACGAACCTATATTAGTCAGGGCGTGAATGACGATATCTGTTTCTTGCAAAGCTTCGGCCAGAGTCAGCGCTTTTGTGCCCCAGGCGATTGACCCTTCAGGATCCTCGGCGAGCATATGGAGCTGCGACAGATTGCTGTAGGCCATCGCCAGCTCTTTGCCGCGCGCCAAGGATTCGAGCGTCGAAATGGCTTCCTCAGCAAAGCGATCGGCCATTTCTTTGTTGCCCTGGAACCAATAAAGGCGCGACAGCCAGCGCAGATCATCCCCTACTCGCTGTGGCTGGTCCAACTGTCGCCATAAATCGACTGCATTCTGGCGAGCCTGTATGGCGGGGTCGATCTGCCCGGTCAGGTAATTCTCGAACGATAGGTCGTCCAGCAAGCGCGCTCGTTCTTCGGGTGCGATCAAGTCGCTGTAGCCCAGAGCTGCCTCATAATAACGAGCTGCCTCCCGATGGGCGCCGTGCTGGCTGGCCCGGCGCGCTGCTTCCGGGGCATATTGGATCACTAATCGCGCATCCGCTGCCCCCGCCGCATGATGGACGAGCCTCGCCAGGTCGATGTCCCCTGCAGGTTGTCCGTTCAAGATCTGCAGGATACTTCGATGCAGCTCTTTTCTGCGGCCCATCGATAACGACTCTTCAATTGCCATGCGCACCAACTCATGACGGAAGGTCAGCAGCTGGCCGGATGTTACAAGGAAGCCGCCAGTGAGAGACGCATCCAGCGCGTCCGAGTCTGGATGAAGAAGCGCATCCAGCAGCCACAGTTCCGCAGGGCCCGGGATAACCGAGGCTAATTCCAGGATGTCTCGAGATGGAGCGGGGAGATAGATTAGCCGCGCCAGCACCGAGTCCAGCACGGTGGCAGGCATAACGCCAGCGTCATGACGCAGCAGCTCACTGACGAAAAATGGATTGCCGCCAGTGACCTCATAGATGCCTTTGGGAGAGTGGTTCAGTTTGCGGGCCAGAGCCGCTACTGCCGTTTCCGAAAGCGGTTCCAGCCTCACCCGCGTAGTGTACTGAGAGGGAAGATCACCCAGGATCGAATGAAGTGGGTACTTCGTCGTCGGCTCATCCTCTCGATACGTTAGGACAAGCAGGCTCCTGGTCCGCTGCACGCGCCGACCAATGTACTTCACGAGGTCCAAAGTCGCCTCATCCGCCCAGTGAATATCCTCAAAAACGAGGAGCGTCGGCGCGAGGCTATCCAGCAAGTCTTTGTGGAGGGCCGCGGCAATGGTAATCCAGTCCGCGCCCGCATTCAACAGGTCAAGTAGGCGAGGCAGGTCGCCTATGGCAATATCATAGATTGGACCTAATGGACGGGGAGTGAATAGCGGATCGCAGGCTCCCCACAATACGCGTCCCAAAGGCCGGAACGCTTCTGCCACGGCAGATACAAATGAGGTCTTCCCAATTCCCGCCTCGCCGCCGACCAAAGCAACCGCGCCCTGCCCACCGAGCACGCCATTGATCGCGTCGTGCATTTGCTGCAATTGGGATTCGCGCTCCAGCATCTCCATTACGGGCCTCGAACTTCTAATCAGGGGTGTGCCCACATGATATCACTTACGTCTGGCCCGGTTGTGGCATTGCGCCATCGGACTGGCTGGCACGAGCAGTAGTCATCAATCGGCTGATAGCTGGTACCGGCAATTCTGCCTGGCACAAACTAGGCAATTTCCTGCTGCCCCACCCATCCAACCTGGCAAGTCTATGATCAACGCGGAAGCAGTGCGCTCATGAAGCTGAACGGAAATAAAGAGCCTCCTGGCTGATTAGGCCAGGAGGCTGATGAAAGCCTATCCGAAATTACTTAGGCGGCGCTGTTCGCCACGGGAGTGCCTGCGTGCGCCACGATCTCATCGAGCTGCGCTACGACGTCCGGAGATAATGGTTCCGGCTTGTGCTTTGCCAGGATAGCAAGCGCTTTTTCTTGCGCCTTTTGACGCAGCGTCTTCCCTCCGGCTTTTTCCCACCCGTCGTAGTTGCGCCGTTCGAAAAGCTCCGGGTACCAGTCTTCACGGAAGTGCTTGCGCGTATGCTGGCTCCCGATGAAGTCTCCATCCGGGCCGACCTCATCGATCAGGTCCAGAGCCAGGGTCTCATCGTTGACTTCCACGTCGTGCATAAAATGTTTGGTATAGCCGATGATCTCGTTGCAGATGACGACCTGCTCGATGGAATTTGTCATGCCGCTATCCAGATACCCAACGTCATGGGCCATCTGAGCGCCAGCCAGGCTCTCCAACAGGATGGAGAGGGCGGCCTCGGCGGCGGCTTGCTGGTCGGGAAGCTTCGCATCGCTGCAACCCGTGAGCCCGAAAATCGGCAGGTCATAGCGATGAGCCAACTCCACCAGCATCACCCTGTTGGTTGGATCGGAGTAGCAGTCAATGGCGCTGCGCATCTCCAGCATGTCGTTCACCCCGCCCGTAAGTATCAGGGGCGTGCCTTCCCTGATGATCTGCGAGAGTACGAGGCCGGCCATTTCCCCCGCGTTCGCGAGCGCGATCGCACCTGCCGCCGTCACGGGACCTGTTGCGCCGCGCAGGACTACCGGCGTGTACGTGGTGGGCAGGCCCTTTTCTGCCAGATAGATCAGCTTCTGCAGAGCTTCCTCATTATGGCGTAAGGCGTTGCTGACATTTATGTAACACGCACACAGCGGCCTGGCTCGCAAGGCGTCTGGCCCGCCGGCTACTGCTTCCGCCATTCGGACCGCATCCACGCAACCCGCGAAGTCCAGCGTCACAAACAGAATAGGCTTCGTGCTATGCATAAGCATCGCCCGCATTTGATGGCGGTCATAAGTCTGCGGATCCAGGTCGTTCGCAATGCAAAAAGACATCAGGAAATCAATATTGGGCAGCGCATCACAGACCGTGGTCGCCTCGACAATATCCTGGAGCGTCCCTTGCCGTCTCTCCCCACTCCGCAGGTCGATCACGTTCGGGCAGTCCGAACCGGTGCCGTAATACATATTATGGCCCTGCAGATGCATGGCCGGCTGTCCGTGCCGATCAAATAACGTTGTCTGTTTGGGGGCGGTGGACAGCGCCCATTCCACCAGGTCGCGCGGTATGCGCACGCGATTCCCGTCTTCCACCAAAGCTCCTTTGCGCTTCAACAGCTCCAGCGCACGCGGTTCAAACAGACGCACACCCGTGCGCTCCAAAATCTCCAGGCTGGCCGTGTGGATCCGTTCGAGCTTATCGTCAGACAATTTGCGGAATTGAAGTGAGCCGGCAGAAGCAGGGTTGTGTTGCATCGTCATGATGGATCTCCATAGTCCAGGATTTTCGAATTGCGGGAAGCCCCAAATGAACGGGCGAGGCTGGGTTAACTTTGAGTTGCGTGAATGGCGGTCAGGATCCGTTCCGGTGTCGCGGGTATCGAACGCAGCCGCTTGCCGATGGCCCGGGATACGGCATTGATGATCGCCGGGGTGGATGGCAACAGCGGCGCCTCGCCCAACCCCTTTACACCATAAGGACCGAAACGGCTTGGCACCTCGACCAGGATCACCTTGATGTCTGGCATGGATGCGGCGATTGGTAGTTGATATTGGCTTAGATCGGAAGTTTGTCCGGGTATATATTCCTCAGTGAGTGCCGCCCCCATGCCCATGACGATGGCGCCTTCGATCTGCCCGGTGGCGCCCGTCGGATTAATGGCTCGGCCTACATCGTGAGCCGCGACCACGCGCAGCACCTGCACAATGCCGGTTTCCATATCCACCTGCACATCGGCCAGGTGCGCGCCGGTGATGAAAAGCGGCACGTATTCGGGCCGCGACTGCTCCGGGAAGGCTGAGGAGATGTCAAAGAAGCCAGTCACCCGGCGGGACTTGCCAATGCGATTAAACTCCGCGGCCACCTCCGCCAGCGACACAGATGCATCGCGACCTCCTCGAGCGAGCCACGCAGTGATCCCTAACCAGCAGGCTGCTGACGGGCATATCCAGCAGTTCGGCCGCCACGCCCAGAACCGATTCGGTCAGCGCCCTCGCCGCCTCCACGACGGCGCCCCCCACAAAGAACGTGGCACGGGAAGCTCCCTGGATATCACTGTTGGGAACGCGCGCCGTATCGGCATTGATGATCTCGATCTGTCCGCGGCCCACACCGAACGCGTCCGCGGCGATCTGGCTCATGACCGTCTCGATCCCCTGACCATACTCCGGTGCAGAGCAATAGACTATGAAATGCCCATCAGGCGCTAATTCGGCATGGGCCTCGATCTTGAGACTGCCTGCCTTGCCGAAGCGATACCACATGCCAGCCAGACCAACGCCGCGCCGCAAAGCGTCTCCGGCATGCGTTGTGTTATAAAGCTCAGCCTCCCGCATAAAGGTATCGAAATCCGGCCGAAGGGCCTCAAGTACCTGCCGGTAGCCCAGCGTGTCTGCCACCGGGTAGCCCAGGAATGAGTTCTCGTCCTGGCGGATACAGTTGCGCAAACGGAACTCAATCGGATCATCGCCGGTTCGTTGTATCAGCTCGTCCAGCGCGCATTCAAGCGCGAAGGTGGATTGGGCTGTACCAAATCCCCGGAACTGGCCGGACTTCGGACCATTTGTGTATACGCTGCGGGCCGTGCCATCGACCGCCGACCAACGATACGCGCCCCCGGCCGCGGTCAGTGCATAGTTCGGAATGAACCTGTCCGGCGCCGTCGTAACCGCCGGTATTGCAGTCGATGCGCACGTGCAAGCCGGTCAATTCGCCGGCACCGGTAACGCCAATCTTGTACTGCAAACGGTATGGATGCCGCTTTGGAGATACGTCGAAAGACTCCCGCCGCGAATAGCCAGGCACACCGGCCGGCGCACGTAGTAAGTTGCGAGTGCTACAGCCAGGAAAGGCCAGGGATCCTGCTTGCCGCCAAAGGTGCCTCCCATGGTGGGAACAATCATTCTCACCGCTCTTGCGGGCAAGCCCAGCATTTCGGCAATGAAGCGCTGCTGATTGTGTGGCTGATGCGTGCCGCCGACCACGGTGATGCGCCCGGCCTCATCGATCTTTCCAAGCAGAGATTCGCGCTCGAGCGCTGCATGCTCCATGAAGGCCGTCGTAAAAACCGCCTCCAGCAAATGGGCCGAGCCGGCGAGCGCGGTGTCCACGTCGCCGCTCTTCACCGAAAACCTGGAGAGCTCATTCGCCTGACCTGCAATATGCACCGCGCCCGGCTGCAGGGCCTCATCCATGTTGAATGTGTATGGAATGGGCTCGATCTCCAGGTCAAATGCGTCGAGCGCCGCTTGCGCCTCCTCGGCAGACTTCCGCGACTACCAATGCAATGGGCGCTCCTCGCATGCGCAGCGTATCACCAATAATCGGGAGAACCGGCTCCTCGCTGCTGTAATCGGGGAATCCATTTACATTAGGAATATCCACAAAGGTCAGCACTCGTTGAACGCCGGGCATTTGGGCTGCACGCGTGCCGTATCGAGGCCCCGCAGCCGCCCATGGTGACAAGGGACTTCGCAGCACTTTGAGATGTAAGGTTCCCGGTGGAAGCGCATCCTCCACGTATTGTGCCTGCCCTGTGACCTTCTCCAGCGCATCTCCACGTACAGCATTGCCACCTAGCGGCGATGCCGTGCAACGGCTACGGCGGTTTCGTTAGGGTGATCGTTCAAGATGTGATTTGCTGCCAAATCATTCCTCAAGGAGCGGCATTCACCGCAGCCAGGGATCCCGCCCGACCCGGAAAGTGGCATGCGACCAGATGACCCTGATCTGATACTCGCCGTAATGGCGGCGCCTGCGTAGCGCACACGGATTCCCGATATCGGCAGCGCGGATGGAATGGGCATCCCGGTGGCGGGTTTCGCGGGCTGGGGATTTCTCCTTCCAAAACAATACGGGTGCGCTTTTGTCGCAAGCTGGGGTCGGGTATCGCGACCGCCGACATGAGCGCTTCCGTGTAGGGATGCTGCGGCTGCGTGAACAGGGTGGCTGTACTGCCCGACCTCCACCAGTTTGCCCAGGTACATCACTGCCACGCGGTCCGCAATGAAACTGATGATATTTAGATTGTGGGTGATGAGGATGTAGGTCAGACCCAATTGCTCGCGCAGGTCTTTCATCAAGTTTAAGGATACCCGGCTGCGACTGACACGTCCAGATCCGGCTGTAGGCTCGTCTGCGACCAGCAGGGATGGCTCCAGTGCCAGCGCGCGTGCAATGCCCACCCGGCGCGCCTGTCCGCCGGAAAGCTGGTGAGGATACTTGTCCGCCTGCTCGGAGGATAATCCCACCATTTCCAATAATTGCTCGACTTTGTGCTTCTCGATCCACAGCGATACCATGCATGGTGAAAGGTTCCAGCAACAATTGAGCGACCGTCTTCCGCGGACTCAGGCACGAAATGGGATCCTGGAAGATCATCTGCATGCGGGCGCGCAGCGGCCGGACCGCCGACTGAGGCATGCGTGTAATATCCTGCCCCGCAACATTGATCTGCCCCTCGGTCGGCTCTCAAGCCGCAAGATGGTCCTGCCGAGCGTGGTCTTCCCCGATCCGCTCTCCCCCACCAAGGCCAGGCTCTCGCCCCGATAGACTGCAACATCGACTCCGTCAACGGCTCGCACCAGCCCTTCTTTTTCGCCGAGGATCCTTCCAAGCCAGCCGATCGTGTCCTTGTAGTGCATTTTTACGTCTGCGTGACGCGGACTACCGGCTCGGCGTCTCCGGCAGAGCTTGCCGTTTCCGGCGGTATCTGCCGCTGGGCTGTTCGTCCTGGACGCAGTGAAACCGGTGTATAGCGGAGGAGGGTGCCTTGCCCGTCCATCCGGGTCGATAGGCATGGCACGCCACGGACTTTGAGAATCCATCTGCAACATGCAGGCTCCTCTGTAAAGCAGGCGGCCTGCGCAAGGTCGCAGCGAGGAGCGAACTTACACCCAAGTGGCAGGTCCTTGAGGCTCGGCACCCGGCCGCGGATCGTGATCAGCCGAGCCACGCGGGCCTGGTGTGCCGGATGCGAATGCAGCAGGGCGCGCGTGTATGGATGCAGCGGCTCGCGGAAGACCCGGAAAATATCGCCTGTCTCGACCATATTTCCGGCATAAAGCACCACCACCTGGTCGCAAAGCTGTGCAACGATGCCCAGGTCATGGGTAATATAAAGGATGGATGTCTGCATCTCGTCCCGCAGTTCCCGGATAAGCCCCGTGATCTGCGCTTCGAGAGTGACGTCCAGAGCCGAGGTCGGCTCGTCCGCGATCAGAAGGGCCGGATTGGATTGCAGAGCCAAGGCGATCATGATCCGCTGGCTCATGCCGCCCGAAAACTGGTGCGGGAAAGTTCCGAATGCTTTTCGCCGCGTCCGGAATCCCACCCTGTTGAGCATGTGGATGGCACGCTCACGCGCGGCGCGGCGGTTGATGGGCTGTCCTTTGGAGGATGCGCGCGGATGGCATCCACCATTTGATCTTCAATGCTAAAGACCGGGATTCAAGCTCGTCATGGGGTCTTGAAAGATCATGGAAATATCGCGCCCGCGCAGGCGGCGCATCTCGTCTTCATTCATTGAAGCAGGTCGCTGCCCTGGAAGAGCATTTGCCCGCCGGAGATCTCTCCATTGGGGGGCAGCAGGCGCATAATCGCCGCGGCCGATCGTGCTCTTGCCGCAGCCCGACTCACCCACCAGCCCGACGATCTGGCTGCGCTTCACTTCGAAGTTCACATGCCGGGCGCCGTGAGAGTCGCCTGGCGGGTATGGTACTTGATCTCCAGATTGACGGCTCTAAATGTTGTGTCCATCACAGCCCTCTTGTCCCCGACAGGCCGGGGGTCGAGCACGTCGCGCAAGGCCTCGCCGAACAAAGTGAAACCGAGCGTAGTGAGCGCCAGGGTCAGGCCTGAGAATATAATCGGCCACTGGGATTCGAAAATGTGGGCAAAGCCTTCGGAGAGGATCGCTCCCCACGAAGGAGCTGGGCGGGCGCACTCCCATCCCCATGAACGATAGGCCCGCTTCAAAGGTGATGACCCACGGAAGATCCATCGCTGCCAGCAAGAGGCCGGCGCGATGGCGTTGGGCAGGATATGGGAAAGCAGGAGCCTTCGATCGGTTGCGCCCAGCGAACGCTCTGCTTCCACGAAAGGCTTCTCGCGAATGGAAAGCGTCTGTGCACGGATCACGCGGGCATAGTTGGGCATCCATGTCAGCCCGATCACGATGATGACGTTGACCAGCGAGGGACCCAATAGCGCCAGGATCGCCAGGGAGAGCATGATCGAGGGGAATGCTTGCAGGGTATCCATGACGACCACGATGAGGTTGTCGACCCATCCGCCGATGAAACCTGCGAGCAGGCCGAGCAGGGTCCCGACAGTGACGGCGATCGCCACCGAAGGCAGGGCTGTACCAAAGGCGATCCGCGAGCCATACACCAACCGGGAGAAAATATCCCTGCCGAGGTGATCGGTTCCCAGCAAGTAGTTTGCGGATGGGCCCTGCATCCTGCTCGGGATATCCTGCCTGGCATAGTCGTAACGGGGCGATCAACGGTGCGCAAAACAACGCAAATTATGAACGTCAGGACAATCAGGAATCCAATGGCACCCAGCGGCTGCCTGAGGATGTCACCGAGTATGGGGATGCGATCCAACTCTCTCTGGATGCGGCCGGTTGGTTTCTCGAAGTACTGCATGCTCAGCCCTGCCTTTTGTTCAGTTGGATACGCGGGTCCAGGTAGGTATAGAGCAGGTCGGCAATGAGGTTTGCCAGGACGAACAGACCGGCGACAACCAAAACGCCAGCGCGCACGAGCGGATAATTGCGGACCTGTATTGCGTTATAGATCAGCAAGCCCATGCCGGGCCTTGTAAAAATGATCTCCACAAAGACCGCTCCGCCCATCAGGCTTCCAAGGCCCACGCCCAGAACGGCTACAGTCGGGATTAATGCATTTTTCAAAGCGTACCGATATCTGACCAGCCGCTCGGAAATGCCGGCGGCCCGCGGGAAGCGCGCACGTACGTCTCGTTCATGACTTCCAACAGACTGGTGCGCACCAAACGACCCAAATAGCCGATCCAGGTGATCGCGAGGGCAATGGAAGGCAGGATCAAATGACTCAGATAATCCGGGAGATCCCCGCTGCGGCCCAGGCCCATCGCGGGCAATGCATGCAGCTTGACCGCAAATATCAGAAGCAGGAACAAGTCCTGCTACATAAGAAGGGATCGTCGTCAAAGAGATGGACACGATTGCCAAAGCTCGATCCGCCAATGAGTTCGGATGGGTGGCGGAGAACACCCCCATTGGCACTCCGATGAGCACAGCCAAGCAACAGGCTGGTGATGGCGAGCACCATGGTATTGGGCAACTGGCTGCCGATCAGCTTGGATGATCGGCGCACCGGTAACCGCATCGGTCCCCAGGCTGCCGTGCAGAATATTCAAGAGGAAGTGCCAGATCTGCATATAGATCGGCTTATCCAGATCCATCGCGGTGCGCATCTGCTGGATCAGTCCTGGGCTGGCGCGCGGACCGAGGATGGTCCTGACGGGGTCTCCCGGCACGATGTGCACGAGCAGGGACAGGAAGATGACCACCAGTAACAGTACCAGCAATGTCATCAGGATGCGTTTGATAATGTAGATCTGCATGGACTGAGATCATCCTTGGGCGGGAAGCGGGCTCCTGATGTATGCACATGCTCGGAGCCCGCTTCCCGGATGAACAGTTCTTATTGACCGCTAAACTCGCGGAGCATGGGCGATAGTCCGCCCGGGTAGATGACTGCCTTGACACCGGGCTTGGAGACGTAAACCTGCGGCACATTGGTAACGAAGACCGAGGTAACGGCCGCGTCCCAGAGCTGCTGCATCTGAATGTAGATCGGTCCGCGCAAGCTGGAGTCGATGGTCGCAATTCCTTTTTGATGCAACGCGTCAAAATCCTTGTTGCACCATCTCATCCAGTTCCAGAGATCCACCTGGTCACAGGTGAACCACATGCTGGACCATGCAGGTTCCGGCGCCACGGAGGAATAATCGACCGCAAAGAGCTCCAAGCCTTTATCCTTGCCGTCTGCACCATAATCCCAGAAACTGCTGGAATCGAGCGGGTTCAGGGTGAGATTGATTCCAACGTCCTTCAGGTTCTGTTGGATAATCTGGGCCCAGGTGCTGTACTCGTCGGTATTCTGGTATGTGAAGGTCAGGTCGAGTGACGTGAGACCCGCCTTGGACAGGAAGTCTTTCGCCTTGGCAACGTCGCGCGTGTATACAGGGTGCGTCCTTCCAATACCCGAGTGTCCCCGGCGGGATCAGAGCATTTGCCTGGGGAGCCTTGTTGTTATAGGCCGCCGCCAGGATGCTGGGAACATCGATACCATAGCGAACCGCCTGCCGGACATTGATGTCTTTCAGCTTGGGGTTCTCGATATTCATGCCAACCCAGCTATAGGCGGTGGAGGGGATCACGTCCACTGTAAATTCGTATCGCCCTGGAATTTATCCGTGGAAGACAGCGAGATGTGGCTGAAATCCAGTTCACCAGCTTGCAGGGCGACTTCGGCCGCTTTATCGTCATCCACGGGTACCAGGTCGATCTCGTCATAGTATGTCGGCGTCCCCCAATAGTCTGGGTTGCGCGTTAGGACCACCTGCTGTTTGGGCGTCCACTCCGAGAAGAGATACGGGCCTGTGCCGACAAGATCGGTTTTGATCTTGTCTGGGCCGGCTTCTGTATAGAATTTCTTGCTGACGATCAAGCCCGAGGTCATGGGCAGGACCGTGGTCCAGAGCGTCGCCTGGGGCTGCTTGAAAACGAGCTTCCCGGTGTATTTATCAACGATCTCGACATGATCCAGGGAGGCCCAGTCGTCGGCGTATGCGGGCTTGGGATCCGTCACCAGGAAGCGCTCATAGGAGAACTTCACATCATCTGTCGTGAGCTCCCCATAACCGCGCTGCCACATGACTCCCTTGTGCAGCGTGAAATCAATGGTCAGGCCGTCCGGCGAAACGGAGTAGGTCTCGGCGAGCTGGGGTTGGAGTTTGCCATCAGCGTCATAGCGGAACAGACCTTCCATGACGGCCCGGTCGATCTATCTTCCACGGCGCCCGTGACATTGGCGGTGTCGAGGTTGGTGATGTCCCGGATCATGCGCACCTTCAGGACCTTGGGTGCTGCTTCCGTCGGAGGCGGCGCCTGGGTGGGACGGCGGTGCCTGGGTGCGGTACTTCGGATGAGGGTGCTGTCGCGGCTTGCGGGGCGCAGCCTGCGATCAACATGCTGGCGACGAGCAACAAACTCAATAGGAACCACATGTTCTTTTCTTCATGCTTCTGTCCTTTCTCTTCGCCTTTCCACTTTGCTTATGATTGGAACGCCGATCCAAAATCGAGTTTCCGAACGTAAGCCGCCTCCTTTTTCACTGGATGTGTGACACGAATGAACTGCCCATCAAACCAACTCACGCCGTATCTTTCTGCGTCCAGCTCTTCGTGAAAACGCGCACGGGGCCTTCATAAGCATCCAGTATATTGGTCAAATGGAAATAGTCCTTGTCGCTGCTCATGATGCTGGACGTTTCTATGCGGGTCGCCCAGTCGCCGCGACTGATCTCGATCTGACGGTCGCAGCGCCACGTTTGCAGAGTTCGGTTCTTTGTCCTGGATCGTGAACGTGTTGATGATCAGGCTGTCATAGATCAGGCCGTCGAGGAGTCGGTTGCGTCCATCGTCGATCCGGTCAACCATTTGAAGCCGGCCGCTGGTAACGTCATAAGTAAGCGAGCGAGACGCGTCTGGCAGTCCGCAGCTCGTCATGCGGAAGCATCGGGGCGCCTTCCGGTACGCCGAAAGGCCTCAGAGACTCATCCAATGCGTTCGCGGAGTCCGGAGAGGCAGAATCAGTCGGCTTGCTGCGCCGGTATACAGCGTCAGTTTGACGGCGACAGGTGAAGGCCAGGCATGCGGCCAGTAGGTTGGAGAAATTGCCAACCTCCAGCGGTGACCCGCATTCAATCTATGCGCCGTCACGTTCAAACGCACGGTCACATCGTATTCCTTGCCCGGGATCAGCGGCTCGGGGATCAGGTGATCGTCGCGATGGGTCAGGTTAAGCAATCCCCAACTGACCAGCCGGGAGTCGCCGGTCGGCGCCACGTCGCACAGACGCACAGCGAGCAGCGCGTTCGGCTGGTCGACTGAGATCTTGAGACGTCACCTCAGGGAAGCCCAGGATTTCGGCGGGTTCCGCCAACGGAGAGCTCGTAAAGGATAGGGAAAGCCCATCATCGGCTCGCTGATCGATCGGCATGCCGAACTTATTACCGTATGGGCACCACACGCCCGCCGTGGCACCGTTCGTTTGCACCCCCGCGAAGGTAACCGGACGAGTCTGTCGGAGAATCGCTCAGACGATCTTCGGCGCAAAAGTAGGTTCGCTGAGTCGCCTGATCTGGGGGCCAGGCTGTTTCTGCCACCCAGCGGCCCGGCCAGTCGAGTTCCAAAGGCTGAGGTGGAACGCCATCCGGCATCCACACGCGCAGCATCGGCTCGTCCATGATGCCCGTGTCGATATCTTTCAGCCAGCAGTCCCACCACCGCAGACACTCCTGCAGAAACCCTATTGCCGGCTGAGGGCTCGCCGTATGCGGATAGGAATGCACCCACGGTCCAATCAACCCTTTGCGCGGAACAGACAGCCCTTCCAGCAATCGCGGGACAGAGTTTGTATACGGGTCAACCCAGCCCCCCACCGCATACACCGGGCAGGCTGATTGCCGCGTAATCTTCATCGACCGACCCCTGTTTCCAGAAGCCATCCCGCCGCTGGTGACTCAGCCAACTTTCAATGAAAGGCGGGGCGCCGTTCAGCCGCTTGAACCACATCTCCCGCCAGCGGTCGCCCACTACCGCCGGGTCCGGGGGCAGCGCGTTGTACGCGAACATAACGGACGCCCAATTCAGCATGTCGGAGCCGAGTACACAGCCGCCCATATAGTGACAATCATCCGTGTACCGATCGTCCGTTGAGCAAACCGTTATGATGGCCTTTAATGCCGGCGGACGGTGCGCAGCGATCTGTAAGCTGTTGAATCCGCCCCACGAGATCCCCATCATCCCCACTTTTCCAGTGCACCAGGCCTGATCTCGCGATCCAGGCTATTACTTCCAAAGCGTCCTGCTGTTCCTGGGGCAAATACTCATCCATCAAAAGCCCATCAGAATCCCCGCTCCCGCGCATATCAACGCGAATGCATGCGTAGCCATGGCCTGCAAGGTATTCGTGCATCACGCGGTCCCGGATTGCCGTGCCATCCGTCTTGCGGTATGGCAGATATTCCAGGATCGCCGGGACAGGGTTCTGCCCGGCGTCTTCAGGCATCCAGATGCGCGCAGCCAGCCGCGTGCCATCGGCCAGGGTTATCCACGTGTTTTCGATGATTCTTACTGGATGGGGAAAAGAGGTGACAGTCGCGTATTTGGGCAACGTCTTCAACAAGGACCTCCCGAAACAAATATCGACGACTTGGGTCAGTTAAGGATAAGTTTTAGACGCATGGACTGCACCGGAAAACCAGTTCTAGCGATAAGGCTTCCAAATTGCTATCCCCACTTGGCCGAGAGCTGTACCGACGCGGGTAACTATGACGATAATCGCCCTGCGTCGATACTACTCATTTGTAGCAAATCCCGACGCTGCAACGAAGTCACAATTTGCATCTTAATGGTATGACAAATAGCATTTTGAGCAGGACATTACCCGCAGATAAGCTGGATTTGCGGCCAAACGCGGCAGCAGCGCAGACCGGGAAGAAACATTCTCCAGGGGAGGCGCCGGCCGTCCGACATGGCAAAGCTCGCAAGGCAGAACGGCATAGGCGGCAATCCGTTAATTCAGGTGCACCGCACAACGATCAGGCTGACGCACAACATGGTGTGCATTCATGAGACTGGAGCACGGTGAGATAGAGAATGGATGAGATGGATACAGCAAATCCGATCAAAGGTTTCTTTCAGACAACCAAACGGCGGCTTCAACTGCTGGATACTACGGCGGTCACCTTCACCAGGAGCCGGGCGACCCAATCTGCAGCCAGCCTCGCTTATTACACGTTCTTCTCCATCTTCCCCCTGATGCTCCTATTTATTCTCGGTGGCAGCTATTTTCTCGACCGCCAGAGCGTTTACTTGCGCGTCACGCAGGCAGTGCAAAACGTCCTTCCGATCTCACAGCAGTTCATTGCCACGAACCTACAGCAGGTGCTGAAACAGCGCGCCGCCGTTGGGGTCTTCGTACTCGTAAGTCTGCTATGGTCCGCCTCAAATGTTTTCAACAACCTGGCGTACGATATCAATATGGCCTGGCCTGAGGCCCGTGCCCGCAACTTCCTGCAAACACGCCTGATCGGCCTGGATATGATCGCCGGCCTGACCGGGCTGCTGATCGTGTCCATCGTCCTGGAAAGCGTCTCCAATTGGCTGGGCGCAAACGCAGGCACCCTATCATTCAACGGTTGGAACGTCTGGGCTGTCTTATCCAACCTGGCATCCTGGATAGCAGTATTCCTGCTATTCATGGCAATGTATCGCTGGGTACCCACCGTTCACGTGCCCTGGGTTGCCAGCTTCTGGGGCGCATTGGCTGCGTCCATTGGCTGGAAGGCAGCCTCCACCGGCTTCGCCTGGTATCTGGGCAGTGGATTCGCTCGCTACCAGTTGGTTTATGGATCGCTGGGAGCTATCGTGGCGTTTCTTTTCCTCATCTATATTATTGCTTTGATCACATTGTTCGGCGCGCACCTGACGGCTGCCGTCGACCACTTCGGACAGGAAAGGCAGAATAAACACCGGCCCAATCTGATGGCTCGCGGTTCGCCCGAAACACAACGAAGGTCAGCGTCGAGCGATACAGCCAGCCAGAGTTCGGGCGACGACAGCAGTGCGGACCTTGTAGCGAACTCGAAGCAAAGACTCCCGGCCACAGAACTGAGAAAAAAAATCCGGAAGAAGCCTGTCCAAGGCGCGTATCGCGCCTTCTTGCGCCGAGCGGGGCCGGCAATTTTGACTGCGCACTACTCCCATTGCAAAGTAACCCGTTTTGACGGTCCCTACCTAAGCCGCGCCACGAACTTGGCGGCGTATTTAGCCAGATCGGGGGAATTGGTCTCCTAACCAGGCTTTGCAACCGCATCGCCCTTCCTGCGTAGACGATTGCATGAAGAGAAAACCTCTCAAGGAAGGTCAAAATGAACTCAAGGATCTATAAACTGCTAAGTGCGGTGATTTTGTTCACTCTGCTCAGCCTCAGCGCAGCCACCCCGGCTTATGCCTATGATGGCCGCGGCGGCGATAAAGTCATTGTTAAGGCTGGCGAGGTCGTCAACGACGACCTGTATGTCGGCGCCAACGAATTTGTTCTGGATGGAACGGTCAATGGCGATACTGTGGCTTTCGGCCAAATGGTGACGATCAATGGCACCATCAAAGGCGACCTGATCACCGCGGCGCAGACCGTCGTTGTCAATGGAACCGTCGGCGGTAATATCCGGATGGCAGGTTCGGTGCTGTTCGTTGGGGAAAAGGCCAGCGTTGGCGGTGATATCGTCGCAGCAGGGTACAGCCTGGAACTGCGCAAGGGCAGCACGGTCAAACGTGACCTCGTTGTTGCGAGCGGTCAAACGCTATTAGCAGCGAATATCGGACGCAATGTGCAGGCTTACACCGGCGCATTGGAGATCGATGGCAATGTCGGCGGCAATGTCAAAGCCAGCGTCGGAGAAGCCGGCCAAAATCGATCCGGTCCCCCGCCGTCTATGTTCATGCCCCAGTCCAGCGTTACGATGCCAATAGTCAAGCAGGGGCTCAGCCTCGATCCATCCGCGAAGATCGCGGGGAACCTGGAGTATACGCAAAACAATGACCTGCTGATCCCGGCCAGTGTCGTAGCAGGCAAGGTGACCCGCGTGGCGCAACCGGAGCAAAAGAATGAAACCCCTGTTGAAAAGACCATAGGGCAGAAGGTCGGGGATTGGGCTCTCCGCGCGGGCCGGTCGATGGTCACCCTCATCCTTATCGGCTTGCTTCTGCTCTGGCTATTCCCATTCTTCACTAGTTCAGTAAGCAATGTGCTGCAGAACAAGCCCTGGCCGAGCCTCGGGTGGGGCGTGGTGGCGTACGCAGGATTCTTCTTTGTGCTGCTTCTGTTGGTTTTTGTGACGATCCTCGGAGCGGTGGCATTCGGGCTACTGACCTTGGGCGGACTGAGCGGCTCGATTGCCGTGCTGGGCCTGTTGGCGCTCTTCGGGTTGATCGTGGGGTTTGTGTTGGCAACCTCTTTCGTGGCGAAGGTGGTTTTCGGTGCGGCCCTGGGCAAATGGATCCTGAAGCGCGGAAATCCGTCCCTGGCTGAGCACCGGTATTGGCCGATGGTGATCGGGGTTGTGATTACCGTGGCAATCATCGCGCTGCTCACATTCCCGCTGATCCCCGGCTTCTTTGGCGGGCTCCTGAACCTCGGCATCGTTCTGGCTGGCCTGGGCGTGTTGTGGCTGGTTGGACGCGAGGCGCTTCAGAAGAAGCCCGCGGCGGTGAGTGTCTGACCCGTTTGTTCCAAGCCTCAACGAGTGAGGCCTGGAACAAAGAGAATATGAAATAAACAAGGCGGTCGGGATATTGTCCCGACCGCCTTGTTTATT
>CAWDUZ010000029.1:0-13911 GCA_963805515.1 uncultured Chloroflexia bacterium
GTGGGACGCGAGCGCTTCGATATCTGGTGCAACAGCCTGCCCCCGGAGAACATGACCGTGGGGCTGGATGAGCATACCGGCCTCATCATCGATTTTGAAACCGGGCAGTGCGAGGTGAGCGGTGTAAGCTCTGTGTCGCTCGTCCACGATTGCGAGGCAAAGATCTATCCGGCGGGCGCGAAATTCGCCCTGAGCCAGCTAGGCACGCCGGGTATGCCCGATCCGTTCGAGGAGGGCATCTCTGCCAAGGCGTGGGACCTGGTCAACAACGCGCCGGACCTGCAGGATGAGCAACCGTCGGCAGAAGTGCTGGCGCTCGTGGACCAAAGGCAGCAGGCGCGGGCGGGCAAGCAGTGGGCCGAGTTGGACCGGCTGCGCGAGCAGATCCTGGCGCTGGGTTGGACGGTGCAGGACACGAAGGATGGGCAGAAGTTAGTGAAATCGTGAGCGAACGTCTGAATGAGCGGCAGACTGACCCAAACATGGAAACCTATTACTACTCGAGCATCAACGATCTGAGCAAGCTCATCCGGGAGCAAAAAATCTCGCCGGTGGCGGTCGTCAGCGCGTGCCTCGAGCGGATCAAAGAACTCAACGCGGAACCGAATGCGTTCATCACGGTATTGGAAGAGCAGGCGCTTGAGCAGGCACGAGCCGCAGAGGATGAGATCGGAGCCGGCAAGTGGCGCGGTCCCCTGCATGGCGTGCCGGTGGGCATCAAGGATTTTTACGATACGGCGGGTACACGAACGACCGCGGGGTCCGAACATTATCAAAACCGAGTACCAAAAAGGGATGCAGCCGGCGTGAGGAAACTGAAGGAGGCCGGTGCCATCATCATTGGCAAGATGAACATGCATGCGCTGGGAATGGGTACAACGGGGCTTGAGAGCTTCTTTGGAGCGGTGCACAACCCATGGAACGATGAATATATCCCCGGCGGCTCGTCGGCGGGCTCGGCTGTGGCAGTTGCCAGCGGCATGTGTTATGCCACATTGGATACGGACGCAATCGGCTCATGCCGTTTGCCGGCGGCATGCTGTGGCGTAGTGGGCTTCAAAGGCAGTTACGGACTTATCAGCCCTCAGGGCATCCTGGAGGGTGAAGCGCCCCCCGATGAGACGATCCAATGGCTCAACCATCCGGGGATCACCACGCGTGGCGTAGAAGATACGGCCCTGGTGCTCGACGTGTTGGCGGAGCGGAGCGAGCAGGCAGGGACGGCAGGATACTACGCGGGACTCACGGAAGGCGGGAAGCTGCGGGTAGGCGTTGGCAATAATTTCAAAGCGGACGAAGATGTTTCGGCGGCGTTTTCGAAGGCGGTTGAAACGATCCGAGGGCTGGGTCATAGTATGAGCAGCGCCGCGGTGCCGCTTGCCGATATTCAGCATGGCATAGCCAACATAGAGGCCGACCGAAAGGCCATTGCCGGGCAGGCGTTCAAAGACGTCGATATCTTGCTGCTGCCGACCACGACGAGCGGGGTGCCGACCGTTAAAGATGCCAGCGGTGATGCGCAAGAACTTTCGGCAGAAAACACCATGTTCGCCAATTACTATGGCTTGCCTGCCATCAGCGTTCCGTGTGGTTTTGATCCCAAAGGGCTGCCGTTGGGCTTGCAGATCGCCGGCATGCCCGGAGGTGAGGCGGCTGTGCTGAGGCTGGCGTTCGAATTTCAGGCGGCAAGCGAATTCGGAAGGCGGCATCCGATCCCGTGAGGGTTAGGGGCTGATACTGTGACTCCAAAGCGGGGATGAAGGCGGTGTGTCCCGAACGTTCCTGTACCCAATGACGTTGAACCGTTGTAAATGCGCTAGAATTATCACTTCAGGAGATTTCATGCGCGCCGTTGACGTCATCATCAAGAAACGCGATGGGGGAGAACTTACACAGGAAGAACTCAACTTCTTCGTGCAGGGGTTTGTCACAGGCGACATCCCGGATTACCAGGTGTCGGCCTGGGCCATGGCCGTGTTATTGAACGGCATGACTGCCCAGGAGACCACCGACCTGACGCTTTCGATGGTGCTCTCAGGTCGCATCCTGGACCTGAGCGGGGTCGTTGATATCGCGGTGGACAAGCATTCATCGGGCGGGGTGGGAGATAAGACTTCGCTGACCGTGCTGCCTACTGTGGCGGCGTGCGGCCTGCCGGTTGGCAAGATGTCAGGACGGGGGCTGGGGTTCAGCGGCGGCACGCTGGATAAGATGGAATCGATACCGGGCTATCGGGTGGACCTGAATACCGACGAGTTCAAAAAGCAGTTGAAGGAAAAAGGCATCGTGCTGACGGGGCAATCACTGGACCTGGCTCCCGCCGATGGTAAGCTGTACAGCCTGCGCGACGTGACCGGCACGGTGCCGTCGATCCCGCTCATTGCATCCTCGATCATGAGCAAGAAGATCGCGGCAGGCGCGCAAGCCATCGTGCTCGACGTGAAAGTGGGCAAGGGGGCGTTCATGGAAACGCTGGATATGGCGCGTGAACTTGCCGGCTTAATGACGCAGATCGGCGAACTGGCGGGGCGGAAGACCGTATGCCTGCTATCCGATATGAACCAACCGCTGGGGCAAGCGGTCGGCAATGCACTGGAGGTAAAGGAAGCGATCGAGGCGCTCAAGGGCGGCGGGCCGGGCGACTTCCGGGAGCACTGCCTGCACGTCAGCGCGCAAATGCTGTTGGTGGGGCAGCGTGCGAGTGACCTCCAAACGGGCCGCCGCATGGCGGAGAAAGCAATAGCGGATGGCAGCGCCTTTGAGAAATTCCGCGTGCTGGTGCAGGCACAGGGCGGCGAGGTGTCCTTTGTGGACGAGCCGGAAAAGCTGCCACAGGCGAAGCTTGTGGAGATGGTGAAGTCGCCACGGAGCGGGTGGCTGTCTGAGGTGGACGCGCGCACGATCGGCGAGGCGTCTGTAATCTTGGGGGCAGGACGCGCGAAGAAGTCTGATGCTGTGGACCATGCTGTCGGTTTCGTGATCCTTCATAAGGTAGGCGACCGGGTGGAGGAAGGGGAGCCGCTATTCGCGGTGCATGCGAACGATCCAAAGAAAGCAGATGCTGCACGGGAAGCCGTGCTGGGGGCCCATACCTTCAGCGACAAGCCGGCGCCGGCCCTGCCACTTTTTTATGAGTGAAGGGGCCGATCCAGGCATCTAAAGACAGACGCGGACAAATCCCACGAAGCATCCAAAAGCAAGCACGTTGAGCAACCCCCAGAGTCCCACGCGCGAGGGGCCGACCTCAACTTGCCATGCCGTTGATATGGCCTGAGGCTTGCGGATTTATTAAGATTGCGGCATACTTAGGCAGGACGATATTATGGCTAAAATCTCCCTACGCATGTACAACCGCGAGATTGAAGGCCTGGTCGAGCGCGCACAACAGCTCGACGAGGCCATTGCGCATTGCCGCCAGATCCTCAAGACCTACCCCAAATATCTCGAAACATACCGGCTGCTCGGCAAGGCTTATTTGGAAGCCAAGCGCTACGACCAGGCCGTGGACATCTTTCAGCGCGTGCTCGTGGCTGCGCCGGATGATTTTGTGTCGCATGTGGGGATGAGCATCATAGCGGATGACAAGGGCAAGCTGGATGATGCCATCTGGCACATGGAGCGCGCCTTTGAGGTGCAGCCCTCCAATGCCGCCATCCAGGGTGAACTGCAACGGCTCTTCGGCCGGCGGGACGGTGTGGAACCGCCCAAGATCCGCCTGACGCGCGGCGCACTGGCGCATATGTACGTGCAAGGCGAACTCTACAACCAGGCCATCTCGGAAATCCGGGCGGTGCTGGCGAGCGATCCCAAGCGCACAGACATGCAGACGCTGCTGGCCCGGGCGTATTTCCGGAACGGCCAAAAAGCAGAAGCGACCGATATCTGCACGGAGCTACTGGCGGCATTTCCATACTGTCTGGATGCCAACCGGCTGATGGTTGAAATCCTGCCGGGAACGCAGCGCGCGGACTCGGCGCAGGAGTATCGCGACCGCGTCATTGAGCTGGACCCGTATGCTGCATTCGCGCAGGATTCCCTTTCCCACACGGAGAAGGTGCCAGATAGCGCAGTGTCCCTGGAGCGCCTCGAATATACGGGCCCGACCGGTGAGTTCACAGGAACGCTGGGAATCGGTTTGGACTCTGATCGCGCTGAACCCGGCGCGGCGTCGACACAGGAACTGCAAGACCGAGGGCAGAACGAGCGGGAGGCTTATCGAAGCACAGAGGCCGGAGGCGACCTGCCGTCATGGTTAAGTGGAACAGCCGACGACGCCGCTGCGCCTTCCTCAGTCGCGCCCGCGCAAAATAAAGAAGAACTACCGGAATTTCTCCGACACGCAGGATGGGACACGGCGAGCGCTGAAAGCGCGGAAACGGCGGCTGCGTTCAGCCCAGAGCATGAAGCCGAGACGCCCGGCGAGGCGGCGGTGGAAGGGGACCTGCCGGAGTGGGTGAGGGCGCTTGCTCCGACGAATGAGAATGAACCAATCTCACCGCCGATATCCCCGGCTTCGCCGCCAACAGGCCCGGCAACCGGTTCGACCTTCGCAGCAGACACGCCCGATTGGCTGCGAGAGCTTGGCTCCGAAGAGCCAACACCGCAGGCTCCCACTGCGCCGACGGGCATGGAAGCATCCTCCGCACTCCCGATGGACGCACCCGATTGGCTGCGCGGCCTCAGCTCCGAAGAAAGCACGAAGCCGGCTGCTGCAGAACCGGAAAGCGTCATGCCCGTTAAAGAAACGCCTTCCGCGCTGCCTGAGGATGTACCAGACTGGCTGCGAGACCTGGGCGCGGACGATACTTTGCAGGCCGGCCCTGCGTTCCCGGAAAGCTCCGCGCCGCAGACAGAAACGCCTTCTACAGCCGCGGTGGACACAACCGATTGGCTGCGCAGCCTCGATGCTGAAGAACCGGCACAGCCGGCGGCTTCAGCACCGGAGAGTAACTTGCCTGCCCCGGCTGCGCCGGAGACTCCTCTTGCAGCCGAGTCGCCTGATTGGCTCCGCAAGCTGGAGGCCGAGGCGCCTGCTGATACAACGCCTCTGGAAGCAGAGGCTGCCGAGGATACGCCGGACTGGCTCAAGGCACTCGCCGGTCACGAACTGGACGAGCCGACTTCACCTGCAACGCCTTCCAGCGAAACAGATATACCCGTATCGCCAGAACCCCTGGCTGATGAGTCCCCTGCGTGGCTCAAGGATTTCAGCAACGATCTGGAAACGCCGATCGCCAAGGTTGAGAATCCCGAGCCGCCAACTCCGCAGCCGCCAGCCCCACAGCCCGCGGCACCTCAAGCTATCAACGTGGAGCCGGCAGCGACACTGGGTTCGCTGGGTACGACTGCGCAGGAGCAGGATGATGCGATGGCCTGGCTTGAAGGGCTGGCAGCGAAGCACGGCGCAAAGCCCGAAGAACTGGTAACCGATCCCAACGCGCGCACCGAAGTGGCTCCGGACTGGGTCGACAAGGCGAAGGAGATCGGCGAGCAAGCGCAGGAAGCGGCGCCAACTCCCGCACCAACCCCCGCTGTGACCGAACCGCCCACCGCGCCGTCCAGGGATGAGACCGGCATCTGGCTGCGCAGTCTTGAAGCCAAAGAAAGCGAAACGATCACTCCGAAGGCAGAGGAACCGGAAACTGCTCAACCGGAGTCGCAGGAGTTCCAGAGCAGCGTAGCAGAAGAAACCGCCTTCCAAAGCGTTGAGGCTGAACCGAAGAAGGAAGAGCCGTCCATCATGGACGAGCCCGAGACGACCAATTGGTTCAACGAGTTCACACCGAAGTCCACGCAGCGGCATGAACTGGACGATGCTCCCGATTGGCTGCGCGGAATTTCAAATGAATCCGAGGAACCCGAATCCTCGCATCTGGAGCAGCCAGCCGAAACCAGCATGCCAGCGTCGGAAGCACCGACCAAGCAATTGCAGGGAATGCCGGAGTGGCCAAGCAGTTCACCTGCCGAGGTCCCGGAGACAGCAAGCGAGACGAGCGATCTGCCAGCCTGGCTTGCCGGGTTGGATGAGGAAGAGCCGCGCATATCAACGCCCGGAGCCACCAACCCTCTGCCAACGGACGATCTGCCGGCCTGGCTGCAAGCTGAAGCGGAGCCCGAGCCCCAAGCTACGCAGGCGGCAAGTCCCGCTGACTGGAAGCCGGCGCAGCCTGAGCCTGTCCGAGATGAGCCACCGGTGGCTGAACCGGTTCCCGAGACGCCGATCGAGGAGCCTCCGGTAGTAACGCCGCCGGTTGCCGAGCCGACCCCTGCAGTGGAAGAGCCGATCACGGAACCGCTTCCGAGGCGCAAGCCAGAAGTGCGAGCGCCAGTGGCTACTCCAGTAGCAGTGCGGCCGAAGCCGATCAGCGTTGCGGCAAAGGCGGCGACGCTATCGCTCGGCGATGCTCAATCTCAACTTGGACGCGGCAATATCGCGGCCACGCTGGACATCTACACCAAGCTGATACGCAAAGGCAAATCGCTGGAAGAGATCATCCGAGACCTGCGCGACGCGCTGTATCGCTATCCGGTGGAGGTGCCGCTGTGGCAGTCCTTGGGTGATGCCTACATGAGGGCCAACCGATTGCAGGAAGCCTTGGACGCGTATACCAAAGCCGAAGAACTACTGCGGTGATCACCCAGGGGCGACCCAACCGGTCGCCCCTGTTCTTTTAATCGCACTGACATCATAAATTTCACGGAGGAAATGTGGAACGCACTCTTGTGCTCGTAAAGCCCGATGGCGTACAGCGTGGACTGATCGGCGAAGTCATGTCGCGGCTCGAACATCGCGGACTGCGGCTGGTTGCCGGTAAGTTCATGCAGGTCAGCAAGGACCTGGCGGAGACGCATTACGCCATCCATAAAGGAAAGCCGTTCTATGAAGGGCTGATCAGCTATATTACGTCTGCGCCGGTGATGGCAATGGTCTGGGAAGGCCCCAACGCGGTGGCGGCTGTGAGACAAACGATGGGAGCCACACGCCCGACCGAGGCCGCGCCGGGCACGCTCCGCCATGACTTCGCCCTCGAAGTGGGGCGCAACCTCACGCATGCCTCCGACGAGCCGGCGAACGCAGAGAAGGAAGTTGCGTTATGGTTCAAGAAGGACGAGCTTGTCGACTGGAAGCGCGCAGTCGATCAGTGGATATTTGAGAAGTAAGATCACAGAATATAAAGCAGAAAGCAACATCCCGCAGAGAGCTCTGCGGGATGTTCGTTATCGAAGGGCTGATATTACGAAGCCTGCGATGGCTCCGCCGGCCATGAGCCAGGTGGAATTGAGCTTGAAGCGCAGCAATAAACCGAGGGCCACGGCTGCTATCAGGATGGTTGGCCAATCTATCAGGGAAGCGCGGCCGAGCTCGATCGTCACGGCGGTCATCAGGCTAAGAGCCGCAACGTTGACGCCGTCCAAGAAGCTGCCGACCCATATCGACTTGCGCATGCGGGGGATCAGCGGATTGGATATGGCGACGAACACGAAGGAAGGCAAGAATATCCCGACGGTGGCAAGCAATCCGCCGGGGATTCCGCCGAGCAGGTAGCCGATGAACGTTGCGGAGGTGAACAGAGGACCTGGCGTGACCTGCCCGATGGCAATCGCATCGACTAACTGCCGGTCGGTGAGCCAACCCAGGCGCTGTACGAAATCGGCGTGCAGGAAGGCGAACAAAACGTAGCCGCCTCCATAGAGGATCGCGCCGATCTTCAGGAAGGTGAGGAACAAGACAGGCAGGCTGAAGGCCGTGCCCGCAAGAGCAGAGATGGATGCTGATGACCAGGCTGCCAATGGGGCAAAAGAGACGCGGGGCGGGGGCTGCTCTCTTAAACGGCGGATGTTAACCAGGAGCATGATGACCAACCCGCCGCCGAAGAGCAGGGCAATCTCGTTGATATGCAAGAAGAAATAGAGGCCGAGGATGACTGCGCCGGCAGCCGCGAGGAAAAAAGTGTGGGCTGCCCTGCGCCCGAGGGTCCAGATGGCCTGTGCGATGATGGCAATCACCACCGGCTTGATACCGTAGAGAAGCTGCTGGGCTTGCGGCATCGAGCCGAATTTTACATAGGCCCAGGCGAGCGCCAGGACCATGAGCATGGCAGGAGCAATGAAACAGAGACCCGCGACAATGAGTTCAAGCCAGCCGGCGTGCAGGAAGCCAACATGGATCGCCATTTCGGTGGAATTGGGTCCCGGGATCAAGTTGGTAGCGCCGAGCAGATCGAGGAATTCCTGATCGGTGAGCCACTCGCGGCGCTCAACGATCTCGGCGTGCATCAGGCCGATGTTCGCGGCAGGTCCGCCGAAGGCAGTGAAGCCCAGCTTTAGGAACAACGCCGCCACTTCCTGAAGTTCGCGCTGCTGTGATGCTCTCATGCCAGGGGATGAGAATGGCCGGTGAAATTGAGCGGAGGATGCAGGATCAGGGAAGACCGGCGTGACAATAGAGGCGGTGAGGCGGCCCGTCTGTGAATCATTGGACTCTTAGCAAGACCTTGCCGTCCTGCCAAAGCTCTTCCAAGTCGTAGTGGTCGCGCTGATCGGGGGAGAACAAATGGACGACTACATCCCCATAATCCACGACCACCCAGCCCTCGCGAGCCTCGCCTTGCTTGCGGCCTTTCTTGCGGTGCTTTGTGCGGACGGCATCGAGCGTGCCCTCAGCCAGCGCGTCCAGCATACGGTCACTCGTGCCGCTACAGAGCACGAAATAATCGGTAAAGGAAGCCACGTCTTTTATGTCGAGCAGGAGAATGTCTTCGCCTTTTTTATCTTCCAGCGAATCAACAATGGTATGAGCCAGTTCGAGTGCGTCCAGAAATCACCTCATGAGCATAAGTAGGAACGACATTGCGTTCGAGACAGCGTAGACTGATACGCTTTCTAGCCTTCGTGAAGAGGCGCCGAAAACAGCCTTGTATAGAGGGAACCTTCGGGCCGCAACTCGCTCTTGAATAGGTGGAGCGCCTCCACTCGCACAGCTTCCCAACTCGCCCAAGCGGCAGCCCTCAAGCGTTGTGCGTATCTTCTGAAGGTCAGCGGAGGAGGCGTTTTGACGGACGCGGCCGATGGTCAGATGCGGCGAGAAACCGCGTTCCTCCGATTCGTAACCCAGACGGGCGGCAGCAGACTCGATGGCGTGTTGAAGGGACAGGAGTTCAGCAGGGGCCTTCAGGCCGACCCATAGGACGCGCGCCCGCCGGAGATTAGGGTATGCGCCCAGCCCCTCCACCTGCATATCAAAGGCGGCAAACTGAGAGGCCTTCTTCAGAAGCATCTGCTCGATCAGGTCAAGGTTGGACGGAGAAACGTCGCCCAGGAACTTGAGGGTCAGGTGCACGTTATGGGGAGGAACCCAGCGCACCAGGGCATCACCCAGCGCCGCATGCAGGCCGGCAGTTGCCGTATGGATGTGATCCTGAAGGGAAACGGGGATTTCGGCCGCCAGAAAGGCACGCAAGAGACCCATATCTGCTTACGTGATCCGGGTCAGGGTGTCCACTGCGTTTACCAGGTCGACATAGCTGACAGGTTTGGTCAGGTAAATGGAGGCGCCGGCTTCGAGGCCGTTGCGGATGTCCTGAGGCGTAGCCTTGGCGGAGACCACCACCACCGGGATCGAAGCCAGAGCAGGATCATTACGCATATAGCGGAGCACGTCCAAGCCTGAAATATCGGGCATCATGATGTCCAGGATGATCACGTCCGGCATTTCCTGGGCAATGAGCGCCATCGCCGGCGTGCTGGAGTAGGCCTTAAGAACGCGATGACCGTTGAGCCGCATCATCTCCGCGAGAGATCGGCAGCATCGGGCTCGTCCTCGATGATCATGACGCTTTTCTGGGTTGTGGGCATGCAGGAAACCTTCGTGTAGAAAATAGCACAAGACCACCCAAAAAGCAAGGGGCCTGTAAGGTTCGGGTTCTTCCCGCTGTCAGTTGTGTGACTTCACAGGAGAACACAATGAGCGATCTGGATAACTTTCGTGCTGAAAAAGATGATTTCTTTGGGAATGATCCGCAGAGCCCGTAACTGCGGAGCAGAAGCGGAACTTCCACGGGCTACACTATTTTCCGGAAAATCCCGAGTTGCGGCTGAAGGTCAAGGTGCAGGAACTGCCTGCGAAGGAACGGATCGAGATGCAGACATCGACGGGCGATATCCAGGAGTATTATCGCCATAGCCGTTTCCAATTCCAAGTGGACGGGCAAGGGGCGGAGCTAACCATCTACGAAGGGGAACATGGATATTTCCTGCCGTTCGTCGATTCACTGGCGGGCAAGGAGACCTACCCGGCGGGGCGTTATTTAGAACCGGAACCCATGCCGGATGGCCGCTTTCTGATCGACCTGAACCTGGCGTACAACCCCTACTGCGCATACAACGAGCACTGGTCATGCCCGCTGACGCCGTTCGAGAATCGCTTGAAGGTGCCGATCCCGCGTGGGGAGAAGATATTCGACACGGAACATTGAGATTGCAGGGTCACGCAGCAGAAGTACCGGACTCTGCGGCGATCGTAGTGCGACAAAAAAACAGCGGACCTGTCAGGTTCCGCTGTTGGGATGATCGGGTTCGTCGGGGCGTGTTTCGGCGGCAGATTTTTCCAGAACATTGAGCAGCGCTTCGTATTCTTCGCAGCAGTCAGGACACAGATCGAAGTGCTCTCTGAGCAGCGGCATCAGACGCGCGGCGTTTTCTCCCTGCACTTGCTTCTCCACATACTCATCGAGGGGTAAAGACCTGCTCACAAGGCATTTCCTCCAACCGCACATCTTCCAGCACGCGAAAGAATCCCGCAATGACTTCATCTGGAAGTTCCTGATGGTCCCGCTGAAATGCCCGCCGATATGTTGAAATAGATCTTTCATGTTCATGCGCAACCTTTGACGTTTGGCTGGGAAGCAATCTTACTATTATCTTAGAAAGGCAGTTTTTGCTCGAAGGTGGCCAAGATCTCCGGCGAAGAGAGGCCTTCTGCAAGCAGGCGGCGCTTGATGGCGAAGGTGTGCATCATGCAACAGCTTGTATAGGGCATTTCGGTTGGTCTTCATGCGCCGGGCGGCTTCCTCCAGCGGGATATCCTGGATGCCCAGGAGAACGATGTCTTTGTGTCGCTTGGGCTTGAGCTCCTGCTCAAGGATACGCCGCACAGCCGTGACCATGTCTGCGCGCTCGGCCATTGACTTCCGGGCTGGGCGAACGGTCGGCCATCAGGCGGGAGGGCGGCGATTTTTCATTGTCCACGATCTGGTCTCAGGGACGACTCTTGCCAGCGCTTGCGGCGCAGCTCGGTGAGGGCGATCTGCACCGCGATCTTCTGGAACCAGGTAGTGAACATGCTGCGCCCTTCGAAGGTCTTCAAGCTGGCCGAGGACGCGCAGAAACGCCTCCCGCGTCACCTCCTCGACGAGTAGGGTGCAGAGGGGATCATCGGGGGAAAGCCAGCGCGAGAGGGCATAGGGCAATCCATGCCGTACGACCTCCCGGAGGTCCGCGAGAGCGAGCCCGCGCTCGGGACCCTCCGTGCGCAGTTCAGAAAGCCAGGCTTCGTTCGAACGGGTAGCCATGTGTCGCAAATTATACTTCGTGTGCGGACGAACTTTCGAGAATTGCTCCAATCCGGCCAAGTTGGGATCACTATGACTATCGACCAATTCGTGCCGGGTGTCACGTAAGAAGTCAAGTTGATGCCACGTCGATTACGAACCGGAGCGGTGAACGCCCGCTCCCTTCTCCTCCTCAGACATGGAACGCCAACCATTCGCCACATCCCGGTTTCAGGCCCGTGCACTAGTGGGCAAATGTGAATGCGCATTTCCTGCATTGACGAATTCCGGGGAATTCACTATGCTGGACTTTAATGTTGTCTCATAAGCCAGGTGGGACGTGGCTAGGTGCTTCATGAAACGGCGATATTTTGCGGGTCGCTCCCAGCGGCACATTTCACAGTACCAAAGTGTTTCATCGCAGTCTTGAGTGGAGGCAATTTTGAGCTTCAAAGATATCATAAGAGCCAGAGATCTGTATCCGCTGCCGTCACGGGTTTTCACGGTGCTTGGGGCTCGGGCCGGAGCAAATATCTATGACCAGCCTGACCCGACGCTGGTATTTGGGATCGATACCAGTCACTGGACGGGCGTCGTGGATTGGCAGACCGCCAAGGCGGCGGGGATCCGCTTCACGATCATTAAGATCCTGGATGGCAAACTGGTCTCGCGTTTTGCCGAGGAAAACTATAAAGGCACAATGAGAGCAGGGCGGGCTGGTAGGCGGCTATCAGTGGCTTTACAAGGCCAGCCAGGTCAGTCCGGGTGGGCAGAACGGGCGAGTTCCTGGCCTTCCTGAGGTCACCCCGGTGCAGATCAGGCCGACCGTGGATTACGAGTGGAGTCCACAGGGGCAGAAGTTCAACGTTACGATCGATGACCTATGGGGGCATGTCATTCCCTTTGAGGAGGGATATGGCAAGAAACCCATGATCTACACCGCATCAGGATACTGGTCTCAGTACGGATCACTCGATAAGAAATGGGCCGAGTATCCGTCGTGGCAGGCGCGTTATGGCGCTACTGCGCTGTTGATGCCGCCCTGGCCAACGTGGACCTTCTGGCAGTTCACGGACCACGGGGAAGGTGCCCGGTATGGTGTGCCTCTGGAGGGTGAGAAGGCCGTTGATCTTAATTACTGGTCTGGGACGCTGGCTGAACTATATACGTGGTGCGGCCTGGATTCCCGCCGTACCGCCCTCTCCACCTATCGCCGGGGCCTCCACCGCCGCCGCCTCCTCCACCGCCTGGAACGCCGGAGGTACTGAATACGCAGGCGCTACCAAACGGCGGCAGCCTCATCAAGTACCACGCTGATGATCGGCACACGCAGGGTCATTTACTACATTGTCAAATTCAGCATGCGCACCGTGGAGTTTGTGATCACGCCGCCGAACAAACGGGGGATCTCAGCCATGACGGTACGGACGGTCGCGGATCTCAACCGTGTGGACCTTGCCATAAACGGGGATGGGTTTGTATACGTCCGGCAGGGCAAGAAAGCCGCTGGCTCAGGTCCACTGGTTTTGCGGCTTCAAGAGGCGCGAAGTATCCCAAGGATCAATGGATCGGAGGGGAACAAACGCTCTACATCAGCAAGGACAACCAGGTTTCAATCAGCGATCCCACACGGACGGTGGGCTTGTGGAACGCCATTTCGTTTCCGAACCTGTTGATGCAGGATGGCAGGGCCATCGCTCGCCCGCGCAGCGCCTGATTGCCTCGCGCACGATCGTGGCGGTCAGCCAGGATGGGCAGACCGGATACTTCCTGCTGGTGGATGGGAACGAGCTGGCGGGTGCTGGAATCCTGATAGATGAGGCGACCGTCCTGCTCGCTCCAGAGGGGCCGATGAACCTCATGATCAATATGGACGGCGGCGGATCGTGGACAGGGTGTGCCGAAGGGTGCGGATGGGAAGGCAGTAGTGTTCAACGTGCCGAGCAATGGCAATGTGGCAGGCGTCAAAAACACGCGGTGGCGACACACATCGGCCTGAGGTTAGAGTGGAACAGCATTCAAAACATCGGAGCAGTTCGACCGGGCAAAAGAGACAAGGCCACTATGAGAATAGTGGCCTTGTGTTGTCGGCACGGAGGGGATTCGAGCCCCGGCTTCAGCAGCAAGGATATTTAAAATTAGCGCCGGTCATGTTTTGATCACGTCAATATTGTTGTAAGTTATTACTGGATAGGCGGTACCAATAAATCCAAGGAACGAAATTCAATTTGCAAGCAATGTCGCGGCTACCGAACATCACAATTCAACAACCGTAGAGCCCATAATGAGCTAAAATTGTCCTTCCGCGTTCAACGCGAGGGAGAAATAAATGATCACGCCGGAAGCATTGACCAAGCGAATT
>CAWDUZ010000030.1:0-7118 GCA_963805515.1 uncultured Chloroflexia bacterium
GTTGGTGGTGATGGTACACGGATTACACGGAAAGACACGGATGTTTGTTCTATTAGAACACAAATATCAGTTGATTTCATGGGGCATGTTTGGTTTTTGGCGACAACCCCTTTATTCAGTGAAGGCAAGTCTTTTGGCTTGTTGAAAAAGGTTTTGGGTTTGCAAATGGCTGATTTGCTCTGGTTCAGAGAGTGGCCTATTTCAGCTGCGTGGCTTTGAAGGGGAGTTGAGCAACTGGGCCTCATGTTCGTCCAGGCAACTGCAGGTGGCTGATTTTAGCTCAAACAAGAGCACATCATTGAGAATTAGGTCGGCTAAAAATGTGTGAATTATTCGACTTATGAGGCCACGCGAAACTCGGGACCTGCTGATCGATCTTCATGCCTTCTTCACGGAGGGCAATTGGATAGGCTGTTTGATAGACCTTCTCGACTAAAACCGAAGCCGAGCTCGCGATATACCTGGTAAAAGACTCTCATAATGTCTTCCACCAGCCGGGCATGCTTTCCTTCAAAAGGCTTTCTTTCCACGAGACTTTCGCCAACCTGACCCATGCTTTCTCCCAAAAAAGAGCCAAAGAAAAATCCGCGTTAATCCGTGCAATCCGTGCGGTCGCAGTTCATCGTTCATGCCGCCGCAACGGCGGCACGCCGATGCGAGACGGCAGACCGTCCGTGTACAAAGACGGGTTGTGCTGTTTTTTATTAGGCAGCACTTCTGCTACGGACCAGGGCGTCGGTCATCTTGACGAGGCGCATCAGGGGCGTGACGTCGTGGACACGGACGATGTCGGAGCCGCGGACCATGCCGACCGCTACCGCAGCCGCGGTGCCCTCGACGCCGGTCGGGGGGCAGGTCGAGGGCGTAGCCGATGAAGGACTTACGCGAGGGGCCGAGCAGCACGGGGAAGCCCAGCGCACGGATCTCGTCCAGCCGGTTGATCAGCTCCAGGTTGTGCTGCACCTTCTTGCCGAAGCCGATGCCGGGGTCCAGGATAACGTGGTCGTCGGGGATGCCGGCGCGCGCGCGATGGCAACGCTCTCCATCAGCTCACGCTTCACATCGGCGAGCAGATCGCCATACTCCGCGCCGATGTAGGCATTGCCGACTGCGCGCGCACTTCCACGCTGGACGGGTTACTGCGGTTGTGCATGAGGATCACGGGGCAGCCGCGGCCCGCCACGACGTTCCGCAGTTCCGGGTCGGCGGCAGCCCCCAGACGTCATTGACGATATGCACGCCGGCATCGAGAGCTTCCTCAGCGACGGCAGCTTTGTAGGTGTCGACGGAGATCAGGCTGCCAGGGAATTCTTTGGCAAGGGCCTTGATGATTGGGATCACCCGCTGGCGTTCTTCGTCGATGCCCAGCGGCTGCGAGCCGGGGCGGGTGGACTCGCCGCCAACGTCGAGCAGGATGGCGCCCGCTTCAACGAACCGCCGGGCCTGGTCGAGGAGAGGCCAGCGGATCGGCTCCCTCCGGGGAAGAAGAGGCAAGCAGGCCATCGCCCGAGAAGCTATCAGGCGTGAGGTTGAGGATGCCCATGACGTAAGTCTGGGCGCCCCATTGGAACACGTGGAGCCGATCTGGAGGGAGGGGATCACGATTTGCGATTTTAGTTTGACAATTGGATAATGGAGAATGGCTAATGGATCATGTGCAACGGACAAATGATACACGGACAACGACTGATCGATGTCCGCTCACGCTCAGGGGATCTGGTCCAAGGGGCGGGAGAGCCAGGCTTCGGCTTCGTCCAGGTCGGTGAAGATCTTCATGGCAGCGGCGGTCTCGGGCAAGGCAAGGGCGGCGATCCGGCGGATAGCGTCTGCGGCCTCGGTGGTGGCAACCACAACGGCCAGCCGTATGTTGCACGCCGAAGGGTCGCTATTGACTTCGACCGCGGTGCGCACGGCCTTCTCGTCGATGTGCTGCACCGCCCGCAGGTCGTAAAGGTTACGGGTGCGACGCTCCACGCCCAGCAGGTGCTCGAGGGCGAAATCGTGCCACTCCCTCAGGGTGGCCTGCGACATGTCGGTGAAGGTGAAGACTGGATACCGCCGTCAGGGCGGCGGGTGACGGTCATGCCAACGCCCGGTTTGGGAGTCCAGTTCAGGGGTTTTATGTCGGACACAGGGCCTCCTCCACGATTATATCAGGTGGGTTGGAAATGGGTCCCGAACCATCACGACCAGTTGATGAACGGGGTGGTACCGGTGGTTTCGACGTTCTGGAGCAGCTCGGCGACAGTCTTGACGAGCACCGGATGGACGAAATCGGGGGCAAGGTCGGCGAGGGGGACAAGCACAAAGGCCCGCTCATGCAGGTGCGGGTGTGGAATGACAAGCCCGGGCGTCCAGAGGAAGAGGTCGTTGTAGAAAAGGATGTCGATGTCGATCAGACGGCCCCCAGTGGAAGCTGGGCACGCGGCCCAGCCCGCTTTCAAGGTGCTTGAGGTGGGCCAGCAGAGCATCAGGCTCCAGTTCGGTCTCGGCCTTGATGACCATGTTGAGGAAGGGCGGTTGTGCCTCAAAGCCCCAGGCAGGCGTCTCGTAGATGAGGGATTGCGCGACCAGCTTGATCTCCGGCGCGAGGGCCTGGAGCGCGAGGCGCAGGTTCGCGAGGCGGTCGTCGAGGTTGGTGCCGAGGGCGAGGTAGATGGTGTTCATATCTACAACTTTAAACGTAAGCGATCCCGGAAATACTCAGGTGTGAGTTGAGGCGTACCCGCTTCGATTCGCTCAATGAGCAGGACCGAATCAGCAGCAGAGATCAGACCCCAGCGTGCGGAGCGTGCTTCGAGTTCATCCAGAAGTTCATGGGCAAGGGACGCACCGTACTTGCCAGCTTTGGAGATCTCCACGTCGGCGGAGGCGAGGCCGGCGATGCGGAGAGCGGGGTCAGGGCCGGCAAGGGAGCGCGCGGCGACCCGGGCGCGCGGCAGCAGGTTGAGCCGGCCGACCATTTCAGGGGAGGCGAGCAGAAAGGCAGCGGAGAATCTGCGTGAGTCCGACCACGATAACAAGCTCTGCATCGTCACACAGGATCAAATCGGCGGCGAAGAACAGCGCACGCAGGCTGGAAGAGACGCCGACCGATGGGCAAGTCAGATCGGCGGCACGGGTGATGGCAGCCAGGTCGGGAAAGGTAGTGGAACCGTCAAAGCCGAAGACCGCATCCTGGACGCGGTCGACCGTCAAGCCGGCAAGCTCCACCGCCCGGCGGATGGCTGCCGAGGCGCTGGATCAAGGCTCTAGCGATAATAAAGACATCAGAGGACATTGCTCACGACAAGTGGATGACAAGGGTACTTGAATTACGAGGCAGCGAGACTTACTATCTGAGGGATTGTACTACTCAGATGGCGCAACTTTGGGAATGCATTTTTCATAAGCACGAGTACAAGAGAAGGCGTCATCAAGTCAGCCGGACTGGAACGATCAGGAACAGAAACATGGCACAAAAAGATCTATTTGAATCATCGTATCTTGCACGCTATTTCCGCTTCAATGCCGTCGATATCTCGGACCATCTTATTTTTCCAAGTCGTCCCATCGAGAATGCGGCGCCCGTGTTCCATTTTGGTCCGGCTGAAAACAGCCAGGATTGCGCCCGCTGCTGGACCAGGCGGTGGCGGCAACCCGGCCGGCGCTCGGACGGCGACGATAGACGACTTCCTTGCAAGCAACGGGACCGTGGCGTTCCTGGTGATCCAGCATGACCGGCTATTGTTCGAGCAGTACTACAACGGCTATCGGCGCAAGTCGATCTGCACATCCTTCTCGACAGCCAAGTCATTTGTCTCGGCGCTGATCGGCATCGCGCTGCACGAAAAGCTGATCGATGGCATTGACGATCCGCTCACCAAATACCTGCCGGAGCTAAGCGCGCGGTACTGGCCGTCCATCACGGTCCGGCATTTGCTGAGCATGAGTTCAGGACTGAGGTACAGCCAGGCGGGGTTCCTGCCATGGAACGATCAGCCGCGCGTCTACTACTCGCCGGACCTGCGGCGCCTGGCAGCGAAGGCCAGGGCAGTGGAAGCGCCCGGCGTACGTTTCTGTTACAACAACTACAACCTCGTGCTGCTGGGCATGCTGCTTGAACGCGTCACCGGCGGCAGCGTATCCAACTATTTGCAGGAGAAGATCTGGAAGCCGCTGGGCATGGAATGGCCCGCCAGTTGGAGCCTGGACAGCCAGCGATGCGGCATGGAGAAAATGGAAAGCGGCCTGAACGTGCGCGCCATCGATTTCGCCAAATTCGGCCGACTCTACCTGCGCTGCGGCGACTGGAACGGCCGGCAGTTGGTGCCCGAAGAATGGGTGGCCGAATCCACAACGCCGTGGCCGGATGGCAGATGGACGAACTACAAGTATCTTTGGTGGATCCCACGGGCGGGGAAGCGACGATTTATGGCGGTCGGCAATCTCGGCCAATTCATTTACGTCGCCCCGGACAAGGATTGCATCATCCTGCGCTTCGGCAGGGGCAAACCCCGCGATTGGCAAATGACCTATATAAAACTTTTCGGGGAAGTGGCAGAGAGATTGTAGATCGTGGACTCCCAAAAAAAGATCCAGTCGCGACCCTCAGACTACAAAGTACTTAGAGAGCGTTTCTTCAGTCCTCTGCCGCGTGCTCACACGTTGTGCTGGCTTCCGAATTTCGAGATATGGGTGGTGTTTTCCACCCATATCTCGAAATTCGGACCTCTCCTCCCCTTTAGGGGATCGCGAAGCACATCGTCCCCGCACTTGGGGATCCCGGAGCGGAGCGCAGGGAGGTCGGGGTAGGGTCTATGCGAGTAATTACCATTTAAGAAACAGTCTTTGGGGGCAAGCTCCATCGCCGGGCGAAAGCCTACCGGCGTGCTGGCATCATGGTAAAACGTCTGAGGACATTGCTCACCACGAAATGAATGCAAAGGATACTTTGGATAGATATCGCAATGCTGTACTATTCTCGGGAACCGGCAGCGCTCGACAAAGCTGGATAACTTCTGAGAAAGGGATTGAAACGGATGAAGCGCGAGGAGCAGCTGGAACAGTTCGACAAGGCCTATGGCAAATTCGTGCACGTCGTGGATTCGCTCTCTGCAGAGACTTTCCTGCGCTCGCTGGGCGATTGGACGCCGCGCGATATCGTGGCACACCTGATCGGCTGGAATCGAAATATCCGCGTCGGCTGCGGGCAGATCCGAAACGGGCTGACGCCGTTCTATCACCAGGACGCTCCGAACGACTACCGCAATATCAACGCGGAGTTCATCACGCATTACAACTCCACGGACCGCGGCGCGCTCCTGGCGGAACTTCGCAGCAGCCGGGATGAACTCGTGGAATACGTTCGGGGGCTCCACGAGCAGGATTGGGCCCAGGACTTTGGCCCACGGCATTACCGGGGCGGGCCGGCGACCGTGGAGCGCTGCATCGAATCGATCATGGGCGACTATATACATCACACCGAGGAGATCGCCAGAGCCGCAGGATCGTAAGGCGGGGAGTGTCTGAGAGAGTCGTCCCGAAGTCGTAGCGTAGCGGAGGACCCGCCGGAGGCGGGACGTAGATATCATCCCCGCTTTTGGGGACCTCGCTTCAGCGGGGCAGAGCGACCGCGTTCTTCTCCGACTGCGTAGCGCCACGTAGATGCTGTCTTGAAAGTCAAGAGGTAAGCGAAGCCGGTTGGAGGTAGTTGGGATCGAAGGGCTTGCCCGATTTGAGAATGCCGAAAGCCAGGTGCAGCAGCTTGCGCATGGCCGCCCCGATCTGTTGGAGAGAGGTCAGGCCGAGAGGCTCAAGCGCTGACAAAACTCGCGGATGATCGGGTTCCAGCGCCGGGCAGAGACGGCCGGCAGGTAGAGGATCTTGCGCAAGTGGGCATTGCCGGTCTTCGACAGCCGCGCTTTCTTGTGGATGGAGGAGCCCGACACGAAGTTCGCGGCGTCAGACCCGCATACGCAGCCAGCTGGCGCGCGCTTTCGAACTCGGTAACTGCCCGGATTTCTCCCAGCAACTTGGCCGCCGTAGCAAGCCGATCCCCGGAATGCTTGCCAGCAAGCGCTGTTGGCGTTGGAGATCGGGCTGGGAGTGGATGTGCTCCTGAATGGCCTGCTTGACCTTCTCGATCTGCCGGTCCAAATACTGCACATGCTCCGCCAGATCGGCTACCACCAGCGCCGTGCGCACCCCCACTGCAGCCGGTAGGCTTCCTGCTGGCGCACAACCTGCAGGTCTTCCAGATGTCTCACCAAGGCCTGCAGATCCCGGAAAGGGGCGGGAAGGCGTCCAACGCAGCGGGCTTTGGCTGGCGCAGAATTGGGCGATCAAGAGCGCATCCGCTTTATCGGTCTTGTTGCGGCGCAGTTGGCTTTGTCCGAAGGCTTTGATGCGAGCCGGGTTCACTACACTCACCGGATATCCTTGTTGATGCAGGCATTCGGCGACCCGCTCGCCATACTGCCCGGTGGCTTCCAAACACACGGGCGGACGAATAGGCCCGGCTTTCTTCAGCCAGGCCTGCAGGGCGCAGTGCCCTGCGGGCGTATTGGCGAATTGCCGTGCGGGCTCGGCCTCTCAGCAAGCATACGTCCAGGCTGTCTTTGGCAATATCGATTCCAATGACCATGGCGTTCATGACCAAACTCCTTGGGTATACTGGATGCAGACGCTGGGCAGGCCGGGCGGCGAGTGGGTCCACCTTGTGCATGCAAGCTCATCTTCCGGGTCGTGGGAGAGGCTTCAGATGCTGTGCGACCTGTGTGTCGCTTTCCCGCCCAGGGATCTCATCTACGCTCCGAGCTCTCATGGCTCCAGGGGCACGACAGATTCACCTGGGCGGCACCTGTTCAGCGTCTTCTCTCCACCTTACCAAATCCTCTGCCCATCATACAAGGGGCACGGCGATCCTTCAGTCCTCACTATCTCTCACAACCCCGCCGTGCCCTCTAGCGGAGCGGGAGCAATCTCCCGTTTTGCAAAGCGAACTCCCCAATTAGCCACTGCTCATAAGGCGAGAGCATCAGGGGTGCCGGGATTTCCCGCTATAATGCGATCTAGATAAGGATGTCAATTGCCGCTCCACGGGCTTCAGGCGGCGCGGTTCGCGTTACAGGAGAACC
>CAWDUZ010000031.1:0-11263 GCA_963805515.1 uncultured Chloroflexia bacterium
GCAAAAATCTAGGCGATTCTATACATAAAACGTGCCCATATGTGATGAATTTTAAGTTTTTCTAATGCCATTGATAATGCAATTGCCACAAATCAATGAAGCAAAGGAGGTAAGATTGGCAGACTGTCACCAAGTAATGAGGCCCCATGAAAGAATCTTCAATTCGAATATTCGACTTCTTTAAGAACCATAAGTATGGCAAGCTAAGCCTGATCGGTATCGTCCTGTTGCTGGTTGTCATCGGGGCAGGGATCGTGCTCTCCCAGCCCCAGGACCATCCCATCGCATTGAGCAACGTAGCAGCAGCGATCTCCGCCGGGCGTGTCATGAGAATTGAAGATTCTCAAGATAGCGGGAGCCTTACCATCTACTATAAGGACGGCACACAGCCGACTGCACGGCGCGATAAAGACGGCCCCCTTCCTTGAGCAGATGCACTATCTGGGCGTCACCGGCGCCCAGATTGCAAAGATCAACTACGAAATCGTCGAGGCGCGGATCCCGGCGGCGGAGAAGACCACCAATATCTTCCTGAGCATTGCCATGCTGGGATTGATGGGCTTCGGCATCAGCCGGCTCACGGCGGGCGGCGCCCTGACCGCGCGCAAGCAGTATACCGAAGGCGAAGTGCCGGAGACCAAGTTCGACGACGTGGCGGGCATCGATGAGAGCCGCGGCGAACTGGTCGACATCGTGACGTTCCTCAAGGACGGCGGCCAATACCAGCGCCTGGGCGCGCGCATGCCGCGCGGCGTGCTGCTGGTCGGCGACCCGGGCACGGGCAAGACGCTGCTGGCGCGCGCCATCGCCGGCGAGGCGGGCGTGCCGTTCTTCAGCACTTCCGGCTCGGAGTTCGTGGAACTATTTGTGGGCGTGGGCGCCAGCCGGGTGCGCTCTCTTTTCAAGAAGGCGCGCGCCAAGGCGCCCTGCATCGTATTCATCGACGAGATCGATGCAGCCGGACGCAAGCGGCACGGCAGCGCCAGCAGCGGCGGCGAGATGGAGCAGGACCAGACGCTCAACCAGTTGCTGGTCGAGATGGACGGGTTTTCCACGAGCGAAGGGCGTCGTCGTGCTGGCGGCAACCAACCGGATGGACGTTCTGGACCCGGCGTTACACGCTCGGGCCGCTTTGACCGGCACGTCAACGTGCCGCGGCCGGATGTGAAGGCGCGCCTCGAGATCCTCAAAGTTCACATCAAGGACCGGCCATTGGCGGCCGGACGTGAACCTGATGGACGTTGCGAAGTCCACGCCCGGGCTGGTCGGCGCGGACCTGGCGAACATCGTCAACGAGGCCGCCATCCAGGCGGTACGCCGGGCATCACGAGACGATCACGGTACAGGATTTCCAGGAGGCCGTGGAAAAGGCGCTCACCGGCGGCATCCAGCAGAAGAGCCGCGTGATGGGCGAAGAAGAGCGGCGCACGATCGCCTATCATGAGGCCGGCCACGCAGTGGTGATGCACTCGCCCTCGACCATTGCGATCCGGTCTATAAGGTAACGATCATCCCAAGGGGACGGATGGGCGGCTTCACGATGGCGCTGCCCGAGCAGGACAGCATGCTGATGTCGCGGAACCAGATCCTGGCGCGCATCACCGGCCTGATGGGCGGGCGCGTCGCGGAGGAGATGTTCTGCGACGACATCACGAGCGGCGCATCGAACGACCTGCAGGTCGCGACCAACTGGCCGAAGAGATGGTCATGCGCCTCGGGATGAGCGCTACCGGCCTGCGGGTATTCGAGCCGCGCGGAAGGAGTGGAGGCGCTGGCCGGGCCGCAGCGCGGGCAGAAGACGTTCGAGGCGCTGGATGAGGCGATCGAGCAGATCCTGAACGAGTGCTACCACGAGGCGAAGCGCATCGTGACCGAGCAGCGCGAGGCGATGGAGCGTGTGACGCGGGCGCTGCTGGAGCAGGAGACACTTTCGAAGGAAGAGTTTGCGGCGCTGATATAGAGCATGGTCCTTCCGCTCAAAAGAGCGGAAGGACCAATAAATATCCGAAAAAGTGAAGCGGGCGGGAAGCGCACCCGGCCGCTTCACTTTTTCGGTGGCCGCGATAATAGTAGACGTGGGCTAATGCGGCAGACAGCTGCACTTTTTCGGAGGGCCGTGATGATGGTGAGCACGTGCTGATATGGAGGCCGCCTGCGCTTTTTCGGGGGCCGCCATAATAGTGGACGTGGACTACACAGGTAGGCACTTCACTTCCTCGGGGGCCGCGGGGATGGTGGAGATGGGCTAATGCGGCAGACCGCTGCACGTTCTCGGAGAGCGCGAGGGCACAGGGAACGCGGCTCACGGCGCTTATACGATCAGCCGTTTTGCGCACGGAAAACAGAAATCACGGAGAGCGGAGGACTTCGCTGACGAACGTCTCGCCGTTCAGTACGGCGTGCACACCCTCCAGGATGCCGGAGATATCCTCCTTGAGCACATAGCCGCGGGCGCCGGCCGCCATCGATTGCTGCACGTAGTGGCTGGCAACATGCCCCGACACCATCATGCACGGAAGGTCGGGTCTGGCGCATGGATGGCGCCGAGCAGCTTGATGCCGTTCATCCCTGGCAGAGACACATCGATGAGAGCCAGATCGAAGTCAAATTCGGACAGCTATTCCAGGGCGCGTTCCGCTGAGCCGACGGCGGTCACGTCGTACTTGCCGCGCTCGCGCAGCAGGCGCACCAGCGATTGGACGAAAAGGGGATGATCCTCGACTACCAAAATGGTTGCCATGCGGTAAAGTGGCCTTTTCTAAATTGGAGCTTCGATCGTCACTTCTGTTCCATCGCCGGGTTTGGATACGACCTGCATATTGCAGCCCAATAAATTCAGCCGGTTGCGAATATCGAGCAGACCGTGGGCGGCCTTGGGGTCAGACATGATCCCGTCGCCGTCGAAGCCTTTGCCGTGATCGCCAATGACGACGCGCAGGCGGCCGTTGATCTGCTCCAGGGTGACGACTGCCTGCGTGGTCTCCGCGATGCTTAACGACATTGAACAGCAACTCGCGCACGGTATGGAAAAGCAGGATGCGCAATGTCGTCGTCCAGGCGGGGAACCTCACCGCTGTACGCGGAGAGCGACATCCAGGCCATAGCGCTCAAGGACCTGTGCGTCCAGCCAGGAGATGGCATCGGTCAGGTTGGAACCCCGGAGGATGACGGGGCTGAGGTCCATGCTGAGCCGGCGGGTGGTCTCGATGGAATCGTTCAGCCAGTTCTCCAGGTTTGCAGAATCCTTTACGGAAGTCCCCAGATCGTTCTTCCGGTATGCATGCTGCAGGAAGCACAACTGCATCTTGACCGCGAAAAGCCGCTGCTGCAGGTCGTCGTGCAGCATCTGCGAGATGCGGTGACGCTCCTTCTGCTCGGCGGCGGTGAGGTTGGAGGCCAGGGTGCGGATCTGCCGTTCGGCCCGGACCCGATCGGTGATATCGATAAAGGTGGATAGCATCGCTTCCGTACCTTCCACGGTGAAGTGCTGCAGGGAGGCCAGGGCCGTGCGGTTGCCGCCGGAAGGATGAACGACCTCCAACTCGACGATGGCGAAGAATTCCCGCTTTGGGCGCAGGGGTGCGAGCATGGCGCGCTGCGGCATGGGAGCGGCAGATTTAGCTCCGGACGCGGTGATGCCCGATGACCGCTTCACGCGTCATGGCCAAAGAAGTCAAGATAGGCCTCGTTTACATCATAGAAGTAGCCGTCCTCCAGGCGGGTGAGCGAAGTAGGGATGGGATTCGCGTGGAAGAGCATGCAGAACATGTTGCCGGTCTGCTCGAGCCGGCGGTTCGTCTCCTCCAGCGCGCGGGTGCGTTCTTCCACGTGCGCCTCCAACGTCTCATTGAGCTGCCGGAGGGCGTCTTCAGCCTTCCTGACCGCCGTGATATCGACGAAGGTGACGACGACGCCCTCAATGCGGTTATTCTCCACAGTGCGATAGGGCCGGATGCGTATGAGAAACCAGGCGCCGTTCTCACCCGACACCTCGCGATCCAGCGACGGTGCCGCTGTCCATGACGCTCTGGGCATCTCCGATCAACTGGGAATAGCCGAGCTTATGGTTCAGATGAGCGATCGGGCGACCGACATCCGAACTCAGGATATCGAAGAAAGTAGTGAGAGTGGGCGTATAGCGCTGAATGCGCAGCGACCGGTCAAGATACAGCGTGGGGATCTCGGTGGAGCCCAGCACGTTCTCGAGGTCACGATGGGCGCGCGAGACCTCATCGAGCTGGCTCTTCAGCTCGTTGTTGACGGTCTGAAGCTCCTCGTTGACGGCCTCCAGCTCCTCCTTGCTGGTCTCCAAGTTCCTCCGTCGTGAGGTGATACTCCTCATTGATGGACTGGAGTTCTTCGTTGGCAGCCTTCATCTCCTCGTTCGAGCTATCGTATTCCTCGGTGGTGACCTGCAACTGCTCGCGCAGGCGCTCCGCCTCGGTCTCCAGCTGAGAGATGCGGGCGTGGCCGCGCGCGAGGTCGCGGTCCGCCTTCGGGGCGGTCTCGTGCGGCAGTATATCGATCTCATCCTCGAGGAACACCACCAGTGCCTGCCGTTCGCGGGGCTTGCCATTCTCTGTTAGCGGTTTGCGCGGGCGCACGGATAGCGTCACGCGGCACGGCTTGCCATCCAGCGTCATATCGACGGGGGGCGTCACCACCGACTTGCCCTTATCGAATGCCTGGAACAGGGCCGTACGAAGCTCGAGCTGCAGCTCGGGGCGGGCCAGCTTGAGCAGGTCGCTGGTGATGGGCCCCCTGGGCGGCAGCAAATAGCGCCCCGCCGAATTCGGAGAGTGCAGGACGGTATAGCCGCCGTTGACCAGAACGCTGGGGGGCCCATAGGCCTCGAGGGAGTTCTGGTGCTGATCTTCCAGGAGCAGGGCATCCTTGGGCGACCGCTTTATTAACGAGGGACGTGGGCCTCCCCTCGGAGAAGGTTCCATGGGTTGAACCGCAAGCGGGAGGGACGGAATGTGCTCGAGACTTCCCGGGCAGGGCCTGATAAATGCGATGCGTTTTGTCGATCGGCTGGAATAATGCGTCCGCCGCCGACCGTGATTCGGAGCCGCCCAGGAATAAATAACCCGCCGGGTTGAGCAGCGTAATGGAAGACATCGATTACATACTGCTGGATCTCATGCTGCATGTAGATCAGAAGATTTCGACAGCAGACAAGGTCCTGGCGCGAAAAGGGCGGGTCACGCAAAATGCTATGATTGGTGAAGAGCACCATGTCGCGGAGTTCACGTCGCACCTGGTAATGATTGTCCTGGCGGATCGAAGAATCGTTCGAGGCGCTCCGGGCTGACATCGCCTTCGATGGCCGCAGGATAGATACCCTCACGCGCTCGGGCCAGTGCGACCTCGTCGAGGTCGGAGGCGAAGATCTGAATTTCGTAATGTTCTCCCGGCTGTTAGCATATTCGATAAGCAGGATCGCGAGCGAGTAGGCTTCCTCGCCCGTGGCGCAACCGATGCTCCAGACGCGGACCTGCTCCGCAGGATCCTTGCGCTTGAAGATAATGGGGATCGGCCCGTGGGCAAGGGCATCCCAGGCAGCCGGGTCGCGGAAGAAGTTCGTGACGCCGATCAGCAGGTCATTGAGCAGGGCAACGGACTTTTCGCGGGGCCCGCGCAGATACTCCAGATAAGCGTCCAGCGTGACGTGGCTATGGATCTGCATCCGGCGCCGGATGCGCCGCAAGACCGTGGAACGCTTATATTGGCTGAAGTCGTGGCCTGTGTGGCGCTGGACCTGGGCAAGGATGCGACTAATGGTATCCCAGTCTCCCTCCCCAAGGCCATCGGCGTCCTTCGGGAGCTTGGCGCATGTTTGACATACTGCATCAGCTTGGATGCAAGCTCATCGACGGGCAGAATTGTGTCTGCCAGCCCGGTGGCGATGGCCGCGCTGGGCATGCTCTCGTACTGCGCCTCCTGCGGGTCCTGAACCATCAGCAGGCCGCCCTCTTCCTTAACGGCCTTGACGCCGACCGCCCCATCGGTGCCGCCGCCAGACAGGATAATGGCAATGGCGTCGCGATGGCGCGCGCCAGGCTGCGGAAGAAGAAGTCAATGGGGGTGCGCTGACCGCGGGGCTTGTCGAACTGCGCCACGTCCACATGCGAGTTGGTGATCTGGATGTTGCGCCGAGGGGGAATGACGTAAACGTGGTCGGGCTTGACCGGCCGTCTTGCGATTGACCTGGGACACGGTCATCTTGGTGTGGCTCTGCAAGAGGGCGGCCATGTGGCTTTCGTGCTCGGGGTGGAGGTGGGTAACGACGACGAACGCAAGACCGGTCTGACCCGGAAGAGCGCCGAAGAAGGATTGCAGAGCGCTAAGGGCGCCCGCGGAGCCGGCAATGCCGACGATGGTAACGCCCTTGTCAGGCTGGGCGGGAGCTTCTTCAGTGCGCTTGCGCTTCGTTGGCTTGGGAGCAGACGGAGATCTGCCGTTCTTTTTGATTGCCATGGAGGCTGCTTACTTCCTGCTATTCGTAGCTTTCACAAAACATAAGGTTAACTCGCGGAACGATATTCTTGACATAATACCACGCTACACGCATGGAATGCAAATAGGCGGGCCCTCGTAACCTGATAATTCAGCAAGCGCGAAGCTATTCGGCTTTTGGGCGCAGCCGAAGGGACTTAATGCGAATCTCATACATGGAATAGCAGAGCTGAAGCGAGCAACGGGGCAGTGCTATAATGCCGCCCGGGATTACCCGGAGGAACCAGGCGCAGTCGGTTTGATAACCATGGATCATTTTTCGAGGGTTCTCTAAAAGCTTGGTGTAATGCACAAGGTGATGAGTGCGTTTCTGCTGGCGATCTTTTTCGGGCTCAACGGCTGCAGCCCGGTGAAACATTCGACGGCTCACATCATGCCATCCACGCTGCCTGCAGACTGCAACGCCCGTGGCGCTGCCCGTCTCTTATGCCACGCCCAGCCCATCAGAAACAGCAACTGCAACGTCCACGCCGGTCCCTGGGCCGAACCTTCCGGAATTAAGCAACGCCGTGGTCACGGCGGCAAATCGACCAACTCGCAACGGACTTCCTGGCTGGCGGCAAAAACTCCGGGCTCGGGGTTGCGGTCGTGATGCGCAACCCGCAGACGGGTCTGCTGGAAGGGACACTGTTAAATTATGGCACGACGGCAAAGGATAACGGGCAAGCGTTAAATCCGGACACCGTCTATGAGATCGGTTCCATCACCAAGCTGTTCACCGGCATTTTGCTGGCGCAGGCGGTCGAAGCCGGGAAGGTGCAACTTGATGACCCCATCCAAAATTATCTTCCCGAAGACATACACGCACCGACGTACAAGAATAAGCCGATCAGACTGGAGGACCTCGCGACGCATCGCTCAGGCTTGCCGCGTGACACCGCCGCCGAAAGCCTGCCCCAACTCTACAGCTGGCTCGATACATATAAGCTCCGCCGCAGGCCCGGATCGCAGTATGCTTACTCGAACGCAGGCTATGCCCTGCTGGGTGACATCCTGGCGCGGCTGTCGGTAACGGACTATGGCACGCTCGAGTATGAATTGATCAGCTTACCTCTGGGCCTAATGGACACGCGGGAAACGCTGACCGACGAGCAAACGGGCAGACTGGCACAAGGTTACACGTCAAGCGGCTCTCCCGCCGGGTATTTTCCACACTCCGGCGCGATGAGCGGCGCGGGCTATTTGCGATCCACGCTGCAAGATATGACCCGCTTCCTCATTGCCAACATGGACCTCAATTCGACGCCGCTCGCCAGGTCCATTGCCCTGGCGCAGACCGTGCAAGCCGAAGGAAATGATCGCGGCACTGGCATCGGGCTGGGTTGGGAAATCGATCAAGTGGGAACCAGCAACGAGAGCCTCTCGAAGGGCGGGGAAACGGCTGGCTTTACAAGTTACATTTCGTTCCTGCGCGATGGAAGTTCGGGTTTTGTACTTTTGACCAATGGCATGGATGTGGGCCGGATCGTGCCGGACGTGATCAACATCATGCGCAAACGTTGAATACTGGAGTTGGAATGCCACAGGACATTGCCTCTTCGGAGGCAATGATTGGAAAAATTAACCCATGTTATCCCGACGAGATTTCCTGAAACTGGCGGGAGGCGGCATCGGCGCAATGCTGTTGAACGGATGTGCCCGCCAATTGCTTGCTCCCGCCTCTACGCCGGTTCCAACGGCCGCGAACCATGCCGCGGGCACACCCGGCCCTCTCAAGACACGACTGCCCAAAGCATCGCGTACGCCGGGTCCAAGTCCCACGCCCACAGCCACGGTGCCCTACGCGGCGCGAAAGCTTTGCTTCGTAATGTGGGATCATCAACTGGCAAGATATAACCACAAGCCGAGAAACCTTAACAATCCGGTGCCGGAGACATGCCCGCTCTATTCGGGCGCGCAGAATCTGATAACGCCCGCCTGGGAGGATTACTGGAGAGGCATCCTGCGGCTGTGCAATCCGCAGATGAGCGAGGCGGCCTTCGAACAATCCTGGGAGAGCCTGGTTGCCGAGAACCGGGCCTTTACGAATGGCACCGGCCCTGCCTCCACGAAGTTCGCCCTGCACAGCCTCACCTGTGGAGGCGCTACTCACGAAATGGTGACCGGCATTCCGGACGGACAGCATATGGAGATCTATACCTTGAATAGCCGGAAAGATCCGCCGGCTGTGCCAGCCAAGCCCGAGGATATCGACATTACCAGGCACTTCTTTGCCACGACCGGAAGCAACGTGAGACTGGCAGACGGGACTTATGCCGTAAACGGGTTCCCACAGTTCGATAACTGCATCGTACCGCTGGTCAGCCCGGGAGATACCGATGGGATCGATATATCGAGGATCAAGATGGTTAAGGATATTCAGAGGCCGTATAATCCATAAGCGATGCACAAGGGGAACGACGGAACCTTTGCACCTACTTCACGAAAGCGAGGGTTGCATGTATTTCTTCGTCAGGACGGAAAACCCAAGACCTACGTTCCACCTCGATATGACAACCGAGGGGCGTGCCATTGTGGAGCGGCAAGTTGCCTACTGGTCAGAGAAGGCGGCCCGCGGCCTCTCGAACTAGTCGCGACGGCGACGGCGCTCAGCTAATTAAATAAACATCCAGGCAGCTAAAGCCTGGATGTTGTTGTGAACAGTGCAATCTGAAGCCGGCGCGAGAGGTTTGCACAGCGCTGGAGAGCCGTGGACCGGGCTTTCCCTACGATTTAATATAGGGAGGGTATGCGCCTGGAGTTACTTGGTGGCGTCGCTGCCGCCTTTCGTTGCATCCGAGCCGCCCTTGGTGGCATCGGAACCGCCCTTGGTCGCGTCTGAGCCGCCCTTGGTGCCCTGCTTCCTGGGCATCAAAGGAGCGCCGGCGCCGGCCGGGGTGCGGCGGGTCTTTTTCACACTGGTCTTCTTGATGGTCTTGGCGGGGGCTTTCTTCTTTGCCGGGCGTTTCGCTGCGGTCTTCTTCTTTACTGCCATGAGTTTTCTCCTCCGGAAGATCGAACGCGGATCGTCATTGGGCAGCGAGGATACCATAATTCCACGCGGCTGCAATGGTTTTGGGCACTCCTGCAAAACAGAATAGAGAATGCGCGGGCAAGCCCGCCTTTATTTTTGATAGACCACAAGGGGAAGCAGGTCACCATACGTGCGACAGATGGGGGTCTGCTCACGATTGGTGTAGTATTGCACGCGCTGCTGGACAGAGGCAATGAGGTTGAGCATGTTTACATCTTTGCCGACATGCAGCGTCTCCAGGATCGACTTGGTGAAGACGCCATGCTGGATGTCCTTGCGGCTGGATTTAATCGCCAGCTCGTCACTGCGAGCGGCATTCAAGATATACATGCCGCGCTCGTTAATGGCGTAGATCCGCTTCGCCAGTTCATTCGGATCGAGGCCCTTGACCACGTCGCTGCCCGCCAGGCCGGAATGACAGGCATCGGTAGTGAGGATCACGTCTGCGGGCACCGAAGTGATTTTGCGCCCGAGTTCGATTAATGACAAGCCCGTGCCGCGGGTGTTCTCAAAGTTCAGATCGTAGTTCCAGAAATACAGCTCCTGCTCATGGGTCCTGGGGTCGGTCCGGCGCACACCATGCCCCGAGAGGAACACAAGAAATACATCACGCTGGCTGCCGCGCTGTTTCGCGCGCTTGATACGCGAGCAGATCCGGTCGGCCGCTTTCAGGATAGCGGCCTTCGTCGCCTGTTGGTTCAGCAGGATCGTCGCCTCGATCGATTGAAATGCCTTGTTTCGCAGAGGGACTTCCTTGTCCAGGCTGCCGGATAGCCTCGACTTGGCGAATGCATTGTAGACAGCAATGGCATCCTCATGCGCAAAATGCAGACTATTGAAGCCCTTGTCTGGACGCGGCTTTTCCAGATCGGAGACCCCCACCGTGAGCATATACAGAATGCCATTCCCGGGCAGCGCATCCTGTCCGTCTCCCAGGATCGTATTCGGGCCAGAGCGGGGTGTCTTGGACTTGCTTCCGCGGGCTGCCGACAGTCCACTTCGAGAGAAGGAGGCCCCTGATTTTGACAGCGACATTCTGGCTGGCAGCCTTTTGGCTCCGCTTGCGTGGGCTCGGGCCCATAATGGTGTAAATGAGCGGCGTTGACTTTGCGGCCTCATTCTCTGCCAGGATTTTGAACCTGTTTCGTCCGGGCAGGAGTGGAAGCGTGACCCGATATTTTTTCCTGGGCTTCTCACTCTCCCACGCAAACTGCTCATTTCGCACAACCCACACCCGGGTAGCGGGGGCTGCGGGATTCAATACGTCGACCGTGAAAGTAAGCGTGACCTTCTCCGGGGTGGTGAGGATACCGTTCTCCGCCAGCTCGACAATAGGCGGCAATATCTGCTCAACATCGATAGGCGCAGCGTCATGCTCCCGTTTCGCCAACTCTGCAAAGGCTCTCTCTTCGCTTCCGTATTCAAGGATGGCCTGGATGATATCCGGGCGAAAAAAAGGCCTTGATAAAGCGGTCACTGGAGAAATAGACGGCTTCTTTATCCGGCCCGCGGTTCACATGATAGCCAAAGCGATGGTCGCCGCGCTGGCTCGCGTTGTAATAACCGCTCCTGCTCCAGATAACCCACTCATCGTCTGACCCCACAAACAAGCTCAGAGCGGGGTACAAGTCCGCCTTTGCGTCCTGCTCCACATCTTCCAAGCACCAGAGGCGGATGATTTGGTCAGCGCCCGCGTAGTCAGGCGCGACATGCCATTCGCGGACCTCACCC
>CAWDUZ010000032.1:0-162496 GCA_963805515.1 uncultured Chloroflexia bacterium
AGTCAATGGTCACTGTCTTATCTGCGCAAAATTGGCAGGTTTTCGGACGGGCGAAGTAACGGCGCTCTCCAGAGCCTGAGCCGCCACCTTCGCCACCCGAGTCATTTGATCTTTCGTCAGCCATTCTTTACTCCATGATATTTCGAAAAGGATGCGAGCATCCGGCCAGAGAGCCGGAAATTGTTCGACTCGGACCCTTAGAACGGGAACTCATCTTCGGGGGTAGCGGGTTCGCCTTCGGCAGGCACAACCTGCTCATCGGTGCCGTGATTGGCATCGCGCCGGTCGCCGAGCATCATCATCTCATTGGCGACGATCTCGACGCTGGTATGCTTCTGACCTTCTTTATCGTCCCAGCGTCGGGTCTGGAGGCGGCCCTCAATGTAGACCTGCTGGCCCTTGGTGAGGTACTGCTTGCAAATCTCCGCCAGGTTACCCCAGGCAACGACATTGAACCATTCGGTCTCCGCGTGCTTTTCGCCGTCGGCGCTATTCCACGAGCGGCTGACAGCCACCGTAAAAGTAGTAACCGGCCGGCCGGAAGGCGTATAGCGCATCTCGGGGTCTTTTCCAAGATGGCCAATGATCATGACTTTGTTCAACCCTCGGCTCATATCGTTCTCCTTATTATCGCTTCAGAAGTTCATATCTAAACCGGATTTGGTCCTTCTCAGGGCGAAACAGAAGGCATCGTCTCGACGCGGGACTTCACGAAGGGTGCTCTTCAGAAAGCACATGAAAAACCTTGCGGTCTTTCAGGCAAGGAAGCGGGCTGCAGCAATTGGCGCCCTAATGCCTCACGGCGGCGGGAAGGTTCGCGACCTACTCGGTTACGAGAGTCAACATGTGCCGCATGACGGGCTCGGTGTAGCGCAGGTTCTGTTCCAACCCGGCGGCGGATTTGGTCTCGAGCGACAGGTTGAAGAGCACGTACTGGCTCTCGCGTTGTTTGCGGATTGCGTAAGCGAGCCTGCGCTTACCCCAAACATCCACGTTATCGACTGTGCCGCCGGACTCGGTCACCCAGCCTTTCACGCGGTCGAGGACGCCGTTAAAAGCGAGCTCGTCCAGGTCAGGCTGGATCAAACAAACCAATTCATATTTGCGCATGGGGATGCCTCCTTTCCATGGGTTTGCTCCGTTGGCGGGCCGTAAGCCAGCCGGGAGCGGAAAGGCACGTATTGAGACGTACCTTAACGAGCGGGTGCAAGTTTACCACGGAATCGCGGTAGCGGCGGACTAGCGCACGTAGATGGGGTTGCTGAAGATCCAGCCCCGCCGTTGGCCCATGTAATTTCGATATGCCTCAATGCGGTAGACGCCCGGCTCCGTGGCAAGGTATGCGAGCGCCTGGGCCCTTCTGGCCTTACGGATGACCTTGCCATCGCACAGCAAACGAATCTCCGCCAAAGAAGGCAGGCGGGCCTGCAGCGTAACGCCGCCGCGAGCAGGGATCTCATCCCCCATGATGACCGAGGATTCGCGTCCATGCCCGGTAAAGCGGAAGCCGCGGCGTCGACATCGACAGATCGTAACCGACGAAACAGTGCCCCGCGGACAGCGCGGCGTAGATCGTGCGCCGGTCGGCGGCAGCCTCACCGCTCAGAGCCTCGGGGATGAACGTGTGCGTGTTGATGGCGCGGAAATGGAAATCATAGGGATAGATGACGCGTTTTAGCGGCCCCATGTGCAAGTGCAGGGCGTGCGCATCCGAGCCGCCAATGGCGACTACGCGGCCGGTCTGCAGCAGCTCATCCCATTTCTTCAGCGTGCCGGACATGGGTGCATGCGCAACCAGGGATGGGAAGAAGGCATAGAACGCGCCGTGAAGCCTGGTGGGCATAAGCGTCTTCAACTCGCTGAGACCGTTCCAGAGCTCGATACCGGTAAAGTCGCTGACGGACCAGTCGACCCAATCGATGTCAGTCTCGCGGAAGACCGGTGCGGCGGGGTCGGTGGGGTGGGCGATGAAGGAGAGGCCGCCGGAATCTCTCACGGCCTTGATCAGCGCGGCAGGATCATCCGCGATGGTGGCTGTTTCCTTCTCCGCGCCGAAGACCAGCAGATGGTTCTTCTGAGGCTCACGGTCCTGGTCGTGTACCTCCTCCCCGATGAGGAGCAGCACTTTGCGATCGCCGTCCTGCACGTAGCCTTCGATGCCGTGCACGAGCACGTTGTGATCAGTGACGACGACGGCGTCCAGGCCACAGCGGAGGGCGGCCGCGGCGATATCCTGGTGGCTGCCGCTGCCGTCAGAATAGCGCGTATGCATGTGCAGATTAATGACGATTTCGTGCATGGAGTCCGGGGCTTGTAATAGCAGGATCGGGTATCGAGGCTGCGGGAAAGAGCGAAACGGCCTCGGTGATTGTGAAAATGGTTCGGTTGACGAGTACTCTCTATCACAGGTATAATTTGCCCGCCAAATTTTCAGGAGGCTCAACTATGGTAAGGTTTCTCGATATTGCGCTGATTATAGTCGCTGTGGGATTGATCCTCAGCGTTATCCTGCAGAGCAAAGGCGCGGGGCTCGGCGGATTGACCGGTTCCGACGCAAGCACTGTATTTACAGCCCGCCGCGGCATTGAGCGCGTGCTTTTCTGGGTCACGATCGTTTTGAGCGCCTTATTCTTCATCATTGCATTTACAGTCGTTATTCTCGGGCGCACGGGCTAGAGCCGCCAGAAAGGCCGGCGCTTTGCCTGCCAAGGGGGGACTGACCAGCGGCTTTATGATTCCATCTACGCTCTTGAATTAACGCACTTAACCCAAAAAGATCATGAAACGTCTACGCTGGCAGATCCTTGTTGTGCTTGCTACGGTGGTCATCGTGGCTGTGCTGCTGCTTAGCCAGCAGCCGGTGGTGTCCACGAACGTAACGCAAGCGGCGGCGGGAGGCGTGTACACCGAGGGACTGGCCGGCGCGCTGGGCAGGCTCAACCCGCTGCTGGATTGGAACAATCCGGCCGACCGTGATGTGGACCGGCTGATCTTTAGCGGCCTGGTCAAGTTCGATTTGCACGGGCTGCCTCAAGCCGACCTGGCGGCATCCTGGGGCACGACGCCGGATGGCACGGTTTATAACTTCGCCATACGGCCCAATGCCGTATGGCACGACGGCACGCCGGTCACCAGCGACGACGTGATCTTCACGATCAACCTGATCAAATCGAGCTCGCTATTTCCCCAGGATATCAAGGACCTGTGGAAGCAGATCGAGGTCAAGCGGCTGAGCGACAAGGATCTTAAATTTACGCTGCCGGAGCCGTTCGCACCGTTCCTGGACTACACAACCTTCGGCATACTGCCGAAACATCTGCTGGGTTCCACGCCGCCGGAACAACTGGCAAGCGCGCAACTTCAACATCAACCCGGTGGGCACCGGCTCCTATAAGTTCGATCACCTTCTAACGGACGCGGGGCGCATCACCGGCGTTGTGCTGACCGTCAACGACAAATACTACGACCAGAAGCCCTACATCCAGCAGGTGGTATTCCGTTACTATCCCGATGCCAAGACTGCCTTTGCAGCGTTCGAGGAGGGAGAGGTGCTGGGCGTCGGCGAGCTGACGCCGGACATGCTCACGGCGGCACTGACGGACCCCAACCTTTCGGTATATACGAGCCAGCTCCCGCAGATGAGCATCGTGCTGCTGAACCTTAACAACAACGAGGTGAAGTACCTGCAGGACGTGAAAGTGCGGCGGGCGCTGATGCTGGGGCTCAATCGCGATTTCATCGTAGGCAAATTTCTGAAGGGCGAGGCGGTGATCGCGGATGGACCCGTGCTGCCGGGCTCCTGGGCGCACTATGATGCCATCGAGCATATCAACTACGATCCGGAGGCCGCCGTCAGCCTGCTCAAGGAAGCGGGCTACGTTATCCCGGCTTCGGGCGGTACTGTGCGCGCCAAGGACACCCTGGCCCTCAATTTCACGTTGGTCCATCCCGACGATGCGCTGCATACGCAGATCGCGCAGGCGATCCAGCAGGAATGGGCGCAGATCGGCGTGCAAGTAAACCTAAAGGCGGCGCCATACGATCAGATAATCCCCAACTACCTGGCGCCGCGGACCTATGAGGCAGCGCTGGTGGACTTGAACATTGCGCGCACGCCGGACCCTGATCCGTACCCATTCTGGCACCAGTCTGAGGCCGCCGGCGGGCAGAATTATTCGCAATGGGATAACGCGGCGGCAAGTGAATACCTGGAGCAGGCGCGCACAGAGACGGACTTCACCGCCCGCACCCGGCTCTACCGCAATTTTCAAGTGGTCTTCCAGAAGGAACTACCGTCCCTGCCGCTGTATTATCCGGTCTACAATTACGGAGTCGATGCGCAGGTGCGCGGCGTGCAGGTAGCGCCGTTATATGACACGAGCGACCGCCTGGCCTTCATCAACAATTGGTACCTTGTAACCCGCCGTGCGTTGGATCAAACGCCGGTACCCACTGCAGCCCCCTAGACGCGAGGAGACAACATGCTTAAGGAAGCCCTTGAGTACGCGCACAAGAACCGGGAACGTTTCCTGAACGAGTTGAAGGAGGTCCTGGCGATCCCTTCGATCTCCACAGATCCGGAGCACAAAGCCGATATGCAGCGCGCGGCGGAGTGGATGGCAGCGCACCTGCGGGCCATCGGCATGGAGAACGTCCAGATCATGCCGACGAAGGGGCACCCGGTGGTATATGGAGACTGGCTGCATGCAGTTGGCAAGTCCGTGCCGACCGTGATGGTGTACGGTCACTACGACGTGCAGCCGCCGGATCCGCTGGAGCTATGGGAAACACCTCCATTCGAAGCCTCGGTTCGGGGGGACAACCTCTATGCACGAGGCTCGGCTGACATGAAGGGGCAGGTCGTGGCATCGATGGACGCGGTCGAGTCGGTCATGAAGTATGGCGGCCTGCCGGTGAACATCAAGTGGCTGATAGAGGGAGAGGAAGAGATCGGCTCTGAGCACCTTGATGATTTCATCAAGGATCACACGAAGCTGCTGGCAGCCGATTTCTGCCTGAACACCGACGCGGGCATCCTCGCGCCGGACATGCCGTCCATCACTACCGGGCTGCGCGGGCTGGCTTACTTTGAGCTGCGCGTGCAGGGCCCTGCAAAGGACCTGCACTCCGGGCTGTTCGGCGGGATCGTCCATAACCCGGCGCAGGCGCTGGCGGAGCTTATTGCCGGCATGCATGATAAGAAGGGCAGGGTCACGCTGCCGGGCTTCTACGATGACGTACGCAAGCTCAGCAAGAAAGAGCGCAAGGACTTTGCACGCCTGCCGCTGAAGAAGAAGACCTACCTGGAGCAGACGACGGCGCCCGCGTTGTGGGGAGAGCCGGACTTCACGCCGCAAGAGAGACTGGGCGCGCGGCCCACGCTGGAGATCAACGGACTGCTTTCGGGTTTCACGGGGCCGGGCTCCAAGACCGTGCTGCCGGCATGGGCGATGGCGAAGATATCCTGCCGGCTGGTGCCGGACCAGACGCCTAAAACAACGGAGAAGCAGCTGACCAGGTATCTCAAAGCGAATGCGCCGAAAGACGTCACATGGAAGCTGAAATACCTGCACGGCGCGGGAGCTGCCCTCGTCAGCAGCGACAGCGTCGGCGTTAAGGCAATGAGCAAAGCTATGGAAGCCATCTGGAACAAGAGCCCCTATCTACTGCGTGAGGGCGGCTCGATCGGCGTCGTGGAGCAGTTGCAGAAGCGACTGGACGTCGATTCGGTGCTTACAGGCTTTGGGCTGCCGGATTGCGACGCGCATTCGCCCAACGAAAAACTTCACCTGCCGACGTGGGAAAAGGGCATCGACACCCTGATCCACTTCTTCTACAACCTCGCCTGATGGAAGACCGCATTATCGCTTACGGCGGGCAGGCTGTCATCGAAGGCGTGATGATGAGGGGGCAAAAGGCCTTTGCGATCGCCATGCGCGCTCCCGATGGGAAGATCGTCATCCACCAGGAAAAGCTGGGCGAGATCTACCGGTCCAAACTGGCGAAGATCCCGTTCGTCCGGGGCGTGATCCTCCTGTGGGATGCGCTTGGACTTGGGATGCGCGCGCTGACGATCGCCGCTAATATACAGACCGGCGAGGAAGAGAAGCTGGAAGGGCCGGCGCTGTACCTGACTCTGGGAATTGCCTTGCTGTTCGGCGTGGGCCTGTTCTTCCTGCTGCCTGCAGGACTGGGCTCACTCAGTGAGCGATATCTGGGCTGGAGCGTGTGGTGGAGCAACCTGGCGGAGGGACTGATCCGGCTGGCCTTGCTGGTTGGATATATCAAGGCCATAGGGCTCATGCCGGATGTCAAGCGGCTCTTCGGTTATCATGGCGCGGAACACAAGACCATCAATGCTTATGAAGCCGGCGCGGAGCTGACGCCGGAGTCTGTTGCCCGTTATTCTCTGCAACACCCGCGCTGCGGGACCGCGTTCCTGCTTACGCTTGTGCTGCTTTCCATCCTGGTCTTCACCGCGCTGGGGCCGCTGCCTTTCCTGTGGCGGCTGGCGAGCAGAATCTTGCTGATCCCGGTGTTGGCGGGCGTCGCGCTCGAATACATCCGCTGGACGGCGAACCACCTGGGCAACCCGATCGTGCGTTGGATGATCAAGCCCAACCTGGCGCTGCAATCGCTGACGACGCGTGAGCCGGATGCGTCCATGCTGGAAGTGGCAATCGCATCTTTCCATACCATGCGGCAGGCCGAGGAAGCGGCTGTCCTGTAGCTCAGGTCACTTTCGCATATCGAGAAACGAGGAGCAGGCAAGAGTGCCTGCTCCTTTGATTCATCCTAGCGGTTCGCGCAGTTTGGTAGACTTATCCCATGAACAAACGGAAGCTCTTGCGGGTCGTGATAGCGGCGCTCATACTCGCCGGCGTTGGACTGGGAGTGTTTGCTCTCTACAACCGGGCCCGCTCCGTGGCGACCAGGGAGAAGCTATTCGATGGTGTGACCTATACGCGAATGGTTCGCCGGTCGCCGCGGCCGATGGTCATCCATGCGATCACGATCGATATGAGAGGAAACGGTGTGCGCGCTGCTGGTTACGCCGGCTGATGAGAAGGGATCCCAGCACCCCTTGAAGGCTCGCACCACATCTCAATTTCTACAGGAATTTGGAGTGCAGGTTGCAGTCAATGGCGACGGATTCTCGCCGTGGTGGTCCAACAACCTGACGGACTATTATCCGCATGTGGGGGATCCGGTGCAGCCACGCGGCACAACCGCGTCCGCGAGGCAAGGTCTATTGGACTTCGCAGGCAGCAGTACCTACGCTGTATATTTCATCCCGCGGGTTGCCGAGCTTCGACGCGCCTGCCAAACCCTATAACGCCATATCCGGAGAGACCCTGCTGCTCATGGGCGGGCACGCGATACCGGACCTGGACAATACGGTCAATGAGCCGCGGACTGCGGTTGGCTATTCAAAGAATGGCCGGACCATGTATTTGGTCGTGGTGGATGGTCGGCAGACGTTCTATAGCGAGGGGATGACACTCAAAGAACTGGCTGATACGATGCAATCGCTCGGCGCGGATTATGCGATGAACCTGGATGGGGGAGGATCGTCGACGATGGTGGTCGAGGGAAGCGATGGCAAAGCGCGCGTCCTGAATTCGCCGATCGATAATCACATTCCGGGCAGGGAGCGGCCGGTGGCAAACCACCTCGGGTTCTATATCGGGAAGTAAGCGGAATCGAAAGCGTCTTCTTCGTGCGAGGCGTTTTGAATTGCTTCCGAGGTTAGAGCTTCGCTGAGGCCGCAGTAGGAAGCATAACTGCAAGAATGGCAGCGGCCCAGATCCTGCGGAGGGGGAAATTCGGTCGCAGAAGTGATCGTGTTGACAAGGCCTTCCAAGGCTGACCAATCCCGCTGGTAGGCGGGCTCATCATAGCTAAAGGCGGCGGGCTGGGAAGGAAAGTCCGCGAACCAGTAGACCATGCTGATGTTCTGCGGCAAGATCCGCTGGTTGCCGTTCAGTTGCGCCCCGGCACGGACAAGCAGCGCCCGATAAACGAGCGTCTGCCAACGGAGGGCCAGTGCCTCATCGGAGGGGCGGCGGGCGGATGTCTTCCAATCGTAAATAACGGCAGACCCGTCTTTGAGGGCGAGCAAGTCATACTTGGCGAGAAGGCGGTGACCGCCAATGGGGGACGAAAGCATGAATTCGCTGTGCTGCGCGTAGCCACTGAAAAGAAGATCGGACGCAAGATAGTTTTTCCACCAACGAGCCACATCAGCGGTGTTCGCGAGCGGCGCCAGGAACTCCAAGGGCAGACCCAGGCGATGCTGATGGATGAGGGTATGAAAACGCTGGCCTTCGCGCTGCCGGTGCTCAATGCTCAGGGCTGGCTCGGCCTGCGCAGCGGGCCAGACGACGCGATCCATGTAACGCAGTTGGAAGCTGCGCGGGCAGTCCGCGTAAGCTTGCAGGCATGATTGCGAAAACACAAACCCGAAGGGTAACCCCGAACTCTCGCGGACGCGGAACGAAGGCATGAACTCATTGTATGCCTGATTCGCAGGTGGTTGTGAATTGACGACAAGGTGTAAGGAGGAGGCAGTTCCGGTTAGCCCTGGGGCAGTTGCTTTGCCAGGGCGATCGCTCCAAAGACGCCAGACTGGCTACCCAATTCGGGCGCCAGAATGTATTCGTCCATATGGTCCAGCACGTCCGGATGCTGCACGTATCCGTTGAGGAGCTGCTGCACCTGCTTTTGGATCATGTGGATACAAAAAGGCGCGCTGCATGATCCCGCCGCCAAGGACGATCTTCCGGGGTGAGAGCGTGACGATAAAGTTCTGCAAGGCGAGGGCGATGTAGCGGGCTTCGATCTCCCAGAAGGGGTGATCATCCAGGATCTCATCGCCGGGAATGCCGAAGCGCTTTGCAATTGCCGGACCGCTCGCCAGGCCCTCGAGGCAATCGCCGTGGAATGGGCAGGAGCCGGGGAAAGGATCCTGTTCGAGATCGTGCGGAATGCGGACGTGGCCCATCTCAGTGTGGACAAGGCCTTTGTGGGGTCTCCCGCCGATGATGCAGCCCCCGCCGACACCGGTTCCGATGGTAATGTAAAGAAGGGGGTCAAAACCCTGCCCGGCTCCCCAGGTGAATTCACCCAGGGCGGCGGCGTTTACGTCTGTGTCGAACGCGAACGTCACATCAAGCTCGCGCTGAAGCCTTCCGATGACATCCGTGTTGCGCCAGCCGGGCTTGGTAGTGGATGTGATGAAGCCATAGGTGCTCGATCGATGATCGAGGTCCAGCGGCCCAAAGCAGCCAATGCCGATGCGAGTGAGGCTGCCTTCGATGACGGCGGGCCTAAAAAAGTGGATGACCTGCTGCAAGGTTTCGTCAGGGTCCGTTGTTTCGATGCGCGTCTCGCTCAGAAGTTGGCCGGGGCCTGAGCCGACGGCACAAATGAACTTCGTTCCACCCGCTTCAATACCGCCATAGACCGTGTCAGCAGCCATATCCGGATTGTAGCACGAGAGGGCCAGTCGGCTTTGGGGCGCCGGCGTTGCGCCGAGCCGCAAGAATCAGAGGGCGGCCTGGAACGTTCGGGTATAAGAGTTGGCGAGGCGGCGGGCGTTCTTCGAACTTGTAAGCCGGTGTTCGCGCGACAACGGAAAGAAATCAGGCGCCAAAAGAGAGAACAAGACGGAAGAAAGGATGTTGGACAAGAGCAGGCGTAGCTCGTGAGGGTTCTTCGCCGGATATTCCCGAACGGCGCGCTGCGCCAGCCGTTCGAAGACCCTCACCATGGCCTGAGTGCTGATGGAATCGGGATTCCGCTGGAGGACCGCCTGATAAAGATGCGCTCTGGAAACGCCCGGGAAGCGGAGGCTGCCGTCCAGCAGGTAGAAGACAACATTGTTCAGGGCCGTCTCAAAGGGCTGCTGGAGATCATCGACAGCGAGGAACACGTCTTCCAACATATGTTTGATGGTCATGGAAAGCGCCTCGCTCATCAATTCGTCTTTCGAGCGAAAGTAGTAATTGATGGAGGCGATATTGGTGCCGGCCTCTACGGCGATCTTGCGGGTGGTCACTTTATCGATGCCGAACTTATCGATGCATGTTATGGCAGCTTCCAGAATTAGCCGGCGTGTTGCAGATTTTTCAGGCATTGTTCCCTCCCTCAGCTTTCCAAGCCGCACATCTGTGAAGAGAGCTTCCAGAGCTGGGCTGCGGCTTCGGAATTAAGGGCGTAGGTGCTGGGCCGTTGAGGCTTGCCATGTTTCCAGTAGATATCCGTGGCATCCTGGATGGAAGGCTCGCTGGCAAGATATACGATGCCCTTGGCGGATTCTTCGGGCGTGATGCCGCCTCGGCGGCGAATATCCCATACTCGGCGTGCGATGAATGAATTGCTCTTGAGTCCAAGAGCGGTGTTGACCAGGCCCGGGTCTGCGGCGAAGGCACGGACATGGGAGTCCGCGCGCAGGCGGCGGTTTAGCTCGAGCGTGAAGAGAACGTTGGCGAGCTTGGTCTGGTTATAGGCGCGCAGGGGATTGTAGTGGCGGCGAAGCTGAATGTCATCCCAGTTCAGTTTCGTGTGGTAGTGGGACGCGGAGCTTACCGTCACAACGCGCCCGGCAGGGGCAAGCTTAAGCAGGGGAAGCAATTGGCAGGTGAGCAGGAAGGGCGCGAGATGGTTCACGGCCCATTGCATGTCGAAGCCCTCGGGCGTGAGGGTCTGCCAGAAGGGGACGGTGGCTGCATTGTTGATCAGGACGTCCAGGGACGATCTGCTCCAGCCCGCTAAGGTCGCCCGGATATCCTTAGCAAGACGGATGACCTCTGACTGCAGCGACAGATCGGCGACAAGGAACTTGATGCAAGCCACGACCTGGATGCTGCTGTTGCAGGCGCGCTTCTGATTCACGGCAGCGCTCGGCAGAGCGGCCTACGCCAATGACGTAATGACCCTCCTGAGCGAGCAGGGTGGAGACGGCAAGGCCGATGCCGGATGTGGCGCCGGTAACGACGAAGGTCTGTGGGACGGGTGAATTGTTCATGCTGTGTTTCCTCTCCGGAAAGCATCATAGCCCGCATCGGCGAATCTGTCAACTGTTTTATACATAGGTTTCAAACAAGTGATTGACTTTTTCGGCGGACGCTAGTATATTTCCATCCATCCAATTGAACCGAAAGGATGAAAACATGGAGAGCTTAATGTTCATCACCGGCGCGACCGGCGGACTGGGAAAGGCAATGGCGGTCGAGTGCGCCAGCCGAGGATGGGACCTTTTTCTAACGGACCTGAGCGGCGGGCGGTTGGCCGTCCTGGCAGCCGGGTTAGAACGATCCTACGGAGTACGAGTCTTTTATCGAGAGGCGGATCTTACCGACCCACAGTCGCTGATGGCGATGTTCAGCAGCCTGCGAGAGCAGGGACTGAGATTTCGAGGACTCATCAATGTGGCGGGGACGGACAACGAAGGGTTGTTCCTGGAGCGCAGGCTGGAGGAGATCACCGCCATCCTTCGGCTGAATATCGAGGCCACGCTGATCGTTACGCACGGATTGCTGGAACTGCGGGACCAGGCCAACACTTTCAGGATCATCAACGTTTCGAGCCTGGCCGCGTTCTTCTCGATGCCTGTCAAGGCGACTTACGCGGCGTCGAAGCGATTCATACTGGATTTCTCGCTCGCATTGCGCAACGAACTGCGCGAGCAGAACGTAACCGTCACGGTGCTGTGCCCGGCAGGATTGCCGACAACCGAAGGGTGCATTGCGGCGATCGAGTCGCAGGGGATCATGGGGCAGCTTACAACAGAGGATATTGGGAAGGTGGCTCATCAGACCCTGGATGCGGCATTGCGCGGACGGGCAATCGTCATCCCGGGCTTTCTGAATCGCCTGATACGATGGCTGGGGGGATGGGTGCCGGCAACCAGCGTTGCCGACATGGTCGGTTCGAGGTGGCGGCTGGCGCAGCAAAAGCGCGGAGCGGAGTAGGCGTCAGCGGGGAGGCTGAGCGTGCATGCCTTCCCACCAGTCCCGCAGGGCGGCAAAGGCCAGCGAAGGGACGGCGTCGCCGCGGCGCCCCGTGTTCCAACTGACGACCAGTTCGCGGCGTGCCCGAGTGACACCGACGAATAGCAGCCGCAGGCGTTCGCGGACGTAATCCAGGCGCGCCCGAAGCGTGGCGGCTCCTTCGGCAAACGAGGATGGATCCTGCGCACCGGCGGCCACAGCCAGTTGGGCCAGCGCCTCGGCCTCCAGGTTCAAGGCATCGCGTACAAACCATTTCTCGGAGATGAACCTGTCATTCGCCTGGTTCGAGGGGTAGTCGTAGTTATTGACGGAGAGCAAGTAGACGCGATCCCATTCGAGGCCCTTCGCTTTGTGCATGGTCGAAACAATGACGATGCCGCGATAGTCATCAGGGTTGAAGCCGGCGTCCTCGGATGAAAAGCCGATGAAGCGCCGTTCGTTGCGCGCAATTTCGTTGAGGCTCGGAATCAGCTCGGGCAGGCGCCAGTGCGGGTTCTCATCGGCGAGCTGCCGCAGCACGAGAGCCAATTTATGGGCGAGAGCGAGATCGGAGGGGGCGGTGAAGATCTCCTGCGAGAGCGTCAAGACCAACTGATCGATGGGCAGGACCGTGGCGGCATGCCAGCGCTGGATCACATCGCGAAAGGCGCTCAACTCCGCCAGAACATCAGCGGATTCTTCTTCGTCGACGGCAGCCTGCTCCATCGTGGCGACCGAGCCGGCGGGGACGAACGGCGCGATGTACTCCTCCACGTTCCGGATGCGGCGCAGCTGACCTCCCACGTAATCATACAGGGGCCGTCGGCGCAATGTCTTCACGCCACGCGCGTCGCCAGACCTTGTAAGCCTGAGCGAGCTTGACAGAGGAATCAGGGGCGGCAAGATAATCCAGAACGTAGCTGAGGGCGCCGGCCGCGGCCCGTGTGGGGGAAGTGCTGCGGAGCAACTCGCGATATTCGATGCGATGAACTCTGAGCGCCTCGGCGACCTGGGCCGCATGGTCATTGGTGCAGGTGAGGACGGCGATGGTGGAATCCGGATGGGCCGGCAGCCAGGAACTCAATGGAATCCACAACGTCCCTAACTTCCTGATCGGGCTCAAGCTTGCTCGAGATAAATTGGATGCCTCCGGGGTCGTCGGGAGGATTGGGCTGCACGTCACCTGGCGGGGTGGGCACCATGTAGGGCGGCCCCAGCGCGTCGCGCGCTTCCGGGAGAGGATGCGACGTACGCACCCAATCGATCAAATAATTGGCGAGTTCCATGATGGATGGCTGGCAACGGCCCGAACTCCGGCATGTCGACGCTGGGATTGCGCGCGATGAATTCGCGCAGAAGGGCGGGATTGGCGGTCGTGAAGGTCTCGAAGATGGCCTGGTTGGGATCGCCGACTCGCACCCAATTGCCGTGCTCGCCAACCAGGCGGGAAAGGATCTGCTGCTGGATCTGGCTGGAGTCCTGCGCTTCATCTTCCAGGATGTAGGGCCAGCGATGACGGAGACGATCCAAAAGCTCGGGGGAGGTTTCGAGCAGCTGAAATGCAAGGCGGATGAGGTCATCGAAGTCGACGGCGCCGCGATAGGCCAGGGCGCGCTGGTAATCGGCGTAGATCTCGAGGCCCATGGCTGCCAAGCGGCAGGGGAATGGGGGATTGCTCGAGGGCGGCACGCAGATCGTCCGGTGAGAGGTGCCGGTCCTTTGCCGAGCGAATGAAGCCGGCCGCGATGGATTCCACGTAATCAGGCCAATCTCGATTGCGGATCCTGCGGCTCTGATGGTCATCGATGGTCGGGGAAATATACTCATCCAGGAACTCGGGGTGGGCGCGCACCCAGGAGTCGGCAGCACTGCAAATCATAGCGAGGGAGGCGCTCTCGTCCATGATGGAGAATTGTGAGTCCAAACCTACAAGCGGCGGATCTTCGCGGACGATATCATGAGCCAGGCCATGCAGCGTGCGGACACGATAGCCAAGCTGGGGTATGAGGCCGCCACCCTGGACAAAGTCGCCGACCCGGGAGGTGAAATTATCGACGGCGGAATTGACGAGGGTCACGATCAGGACTTCCTGATCGATGTCGAGCATGCCGCTGGAGATGATATGAGCAGCAAGCGCGGAGAGGGTGTGAGTCTTACCGGAGCCGGGCACGGCGGAGATGCCGAGTCGGCCGCTGGTGTACTCGAGGATCTTGGATTGCGAGGGACGAGGAGTGAACATGGATAGGTCCAGAGGCTAGATACTAGAGATTAGATAGCAGAGGAAAGAGAATCGGCGATTGCGGGAATGATGAGAGCGGTCGTTTGGCCAAACTCTATTCTGCGGTGCGAATCAGAGCTGCTATGCCGCGAGCCCGCGATTAGCCTTGTTCTCCGGCGGTGGCTTTTTGGAGGACACGCTGGAAGGCGTGGAGCATGGGGCCGCGTTGCTCGAAGCCGCTTTCACCCACATTGCTGATGGCAACGATCAATCTTTGCCGGCAGCGATGCAGCAAGCCGGAGACGACCCGCCTCATGCTTTCCTGATCGGCCTGCTCGGCATCCGCAAAGGTCCATTGGCGGCCGATGGGCCATTCGCGGCTGAGGACGTACGGATGCGTCAGTGGCTGGACGAGCCCCTCATACCAGGCGCTTGAGCCGGCATCGAGCCAGAATTCGACGCTCGCGGGGCGGTTCATAACGAGGAAGGAATAGGCAGGCGCTACCAGGACAGCGTTCTCGGCCTCACTCTTCCATAGCTCCAAATACTGGGCCGGCAAGACGCCCTCTTCCAACATGTTGATGTACTCACGGCCAAAATCGAAATCTGGATGGTCGAGGTTGACAAAGGAAGGCTCGACCGCCTCGCGGAAGCTGCGCATCGAATCGATCAAGCTGGATGCGACGCGGGCCGCGTCAATATTACGATGGAAGCCGAAGCCGGGCTGGGAGAGCACTTCGCCAAATAACTTTCGCAGGCAGTGGTCCAGGGGCAGCGGCATGCCTTCGCGATAGGCAAGGATCCAATCCCGCAGGGCGGAATAGCGATCTCCGAATGCAAAGGTGAGGCGGTCACGCATATCCGAGTTGATGCGGTCGAAGGCTGACAGGCTCATGTCGCGGTTGCGATAGACGATCTCAGTCAGCATCTGGGCGCGGACCAGATCCATCTCGAAGCAAAACATGAAGGCATAGGCAACGTCGAACTTCGATGGCCTGATATTCCAATGCGGATGGGCCAGGGCTGCCAATGTCAGCAGGACATGCGATGCGGTCTCGTCCCGCAGGGAACGAGAAGGCCTCAGCGTGCGCCAGGGGATGGAGGCGGCTTCAAGGCGGCTGGTAATCGCAAAACGCAAGGCATCGGAGAGGAACGGGGCGAGGATGACAATCTCTGCTGGAGGGATGCCCTGGTCGGCGATCAGGGAAGATACCTGCGCGATCACATCATCCACCATCCCAGGGACAAACTGGGCGAGGATGATGTCGAGCGGCAGCGGCGTGGAGGAAACCGGCGCGTCGGGGCGCGCAAGAGAATCCGCGAGCTGTGCAATCTCCGGCGACATGACAAACGACTCATCCAGGGAGATCTGTTCGTTGCAAAGCTCGCTCAGGGCAGCACCCGTTTGGGCATCAGCGCCAAGGAACGTGCGGTAGCCGCCGCCCTCGTCAAATATCAACAGGGCAGAGTCGAAGTCGGGCAGCCACTCGCGGATCACATCGTGGCTGCGAGGGACATCCTCCTCCACGTTGTCATAGATCAGGTGCCGATAGGTGCGCGTGAGATAGTCCCGGACGGTAGGATCCGGCCAGAGATGCGTTGTAAACACCTCGAGCAGTAGCGAGAAATCGAGCAGGTTATGCTGCAGGCAGTACTGCCGGAAGCGCGTGGCGCATTCCTGGACATCCGCGTACACGCGGCGTTGGGCGGGGTCTCCGGCCCAGGCGGCGTCGAGGCGCGCTCCGATCTCCGTGTATGGAAATCCGACCGTAGCAGACTTGTTGAGGCTGTCCAATATCTGGGAGTACAGGCGATTGCGGTCCAGCGTGATCGACTCGAAATAACCCTCGGCGAGCAGAGGCCGAAGCACGTACGCCATGTAGTACTGGGCCGTCTCATGGGTGAGGAAGACGGGCGGTCGATCGGAATAGCTGAAGCCCGCGAGGCGCGATGCCAGAGGCCAGAAGAGATTACAGACTCTCCAGGCAAGCCCGCTCATCGTCATCGGGGTGGCATCGCCGCCGGGCGGGGACTCCGGCGAATTGACTACAGCGAGGAACGGATCCTGCAGGACGCGCTGTGAGGTGAGTACCAGGATCGAATCGCCGGATATCCCGCTGGAGAGCATGAACTTCAGACGTTCAACGCCCACGCTGGATTTGCCGGTGCCGGCAGGCCCATGAAGGAAAAGGTGTGAATTGAGCGGCCGCTCAACGACCGCCAACTGGTTTCGTGTAAGATTATAAGGAGCCATTTTCAAAGTGAGTCAAGCGTTTCGGAGTGCTGTGAGCTGTGCGGGCCCACAGATGGGATTTTTGGTCGGGATCAGTTTAGATATTTGGAGAAGAATTTTGTAACACGTTCCCAGGCATCTGCGGCGGCTTCAGGCTTGTAGGTACTTGGGTCGTGATCGCGGAAGAAGGCATGGCCCGAGTTCGGGTAGGTTATGACCTCATGCTGCACGCCGACCTTGTCCAGGATCTTATCGAACTCTTCGACGGTGCCTTTCGGGACGGATCTATCCTGATCGCCGTAGAGGCCGAGGACCGGCGCCTTGATCCCGCCGAGCTGATCGAAGATGTGCTGCATGCCGCCTCCATAGAAGGTGCAAATGGCGTCAACGGGGCGATGGGCGCCGAGGATCAGTGACATACGGCCGCCGAAGCAGAAGCCGATGGTACCGATCTTGCCGGTGGAGTCTTGATGGCCCTTCAGCGCGTCGAAGGTCTGATATAAGTCGTCGGGCGCGGTCGGCACGTACTTGTCCTTCAGTGCGTTGGCTTTCTCTTCATCGCCGAGCAATGCCAGTTCGCCGTGGTAAAGATCCGGCGCGAATGCAAGGTAGTGGAGACCGGCGAAGCGGTCTACGATCGATTCAGTTTGATTGTCGAGGCCCCACCATTCCTGGATCACGATCACGGTGGGCCACGGCCCTTCGCCTGACGGCCTTCCCAGGTAACCTTCTATTGGCCCGACCTTTACCAATCTACCCATATCTCACCTCTCCTTGATCAGAATTGTGTCCGCGGCCTGCCATCATCATCTGAAGTACGGCAAGATTTATCAGGATAAATGATGGCTATGGCTTTGTCAACCGGAATGCCGCGGCTCCTGTCATTAAGGAAACGAGGCCGGACGGCTGATTTGTATGCCCGGATGTTGAACAGGATCAACCCGTTGGCGATCCCAGCGCCTTGAGCACAAACTGCGCTGCCGAAGAGGTGCAAAGGGAATTATAAAACAAATGTTCTAATTTGGGTAGGGTTCGGTGAATTAGACCTCCTGACCTGTCTCGTGCAGTGAAAAAGCCCTCCCTGAGAGCGGGATCGAGCGCTAAAGTTGCGTCAAAGCGAGTAGATTCGGTTGACACATTGCTGGACGGCATGTATAATATCGTCCGCTTCTGCCCTGGCAGCTTTGCGATCGGCCAGGGCGATTGCTTGTAATCCCCCAGCTTCCCCGCGGACCGGCGACGGTTGCAAGGCTCCCGCAGATACCGCGGCGAAGTGAATGACTGGAGAGAAAAATGCGCTATGCAATCATAGAAAGCGGCGGCAAGCAGTATAAAGCCGTCGAAGGTCAGACGATCGAAGTAGATCGCCTGTCTGACAAGGCAGGCACGAAGCTCGATCTGCGTGCGCTGTTGATGGCCGACGGGGAAGAGTTCATGATCGGGACACCGACCGTGGGTGGCATCGAAGTCAAGGCCACTGTGGTGAACCATATTCGCGGTCCCAAAGCCGTCCGTTTCAAGTACAGCCCGAAGAAACGCATCCGCGTGCGCGGCGGGCACAGGCAGCAGTACACCCAACTCGCGATCAACTTCATAGGCAAGCCGGGTGAGGAGCGCACTGCAGAGGCCAGTGAGGCACCTGCCGCGCCCCGCGAGGAGCCGGAGGCCAAGGTGAAGAAGCCGGCCAAGGCTCCTGCCAAGGAACCCGCCAAGAAGAAAGCACCGGCGAAGAAGTCTGCGGCCAAATCATCCAGCAAGACGGCGGCGAAGTAACCGAGCAAGCAACGAGAGGTAAAAATGGCACATAAAAAGGGCGGCGGTTCCAGCCGCAACGGGCGCGATTCAAATTCACAGAGACTCGGCGTGAAGCGCTATGCCGGGCAATTCGTCCTGTCCGGGAATATCCTGATCCGGCAGCACGGCACGAAGATCAAGCCGGGCCTTAACGTGGATGCCGGGCCGGGACGATACTCTTTTCGCGACTGCGGACGGGATCGTAATGTTCGACCTGGTACGCGGCCGTAAGCGCGTTAACGTAGTGCCGGCGCCCGCGGAAGCCGCGGCGCCAGCCGCAGCAGAAGGTTAGAGGTAAAGATGAAGGCAGAGATCCATCCGACTTATTACACGGACGCGAAGGTAACGTGCGCGACGTGCGGCAAGACCTGGACCACAGGCTCGACGAAGAAGGAACTGCGCGTCGACATTTGCTCGAATTGCCATCCGTTCTTCAGCGGCGAGGCCCAGCGCATCATCGACATCGAAGGCCAGGTGGACCGCTTCTACAAGAAGCTGTCTGCACGGCAGACCTACGTGGAAGGCAAGCAGGCCAAAGAGGCCGCCAAGAAGTCACCAGAACGGCCGATCGCTGAGCTGGGTCTGACGACTCGGGCGACCGAGGCGCTGTCGAAGGCGGGCATCACCGAGGTCAACCAGTTCCTGACGCGGCTGGCCATAGGTGATGCGAACGTTCTGTCGATCGAAGGCTTCGGACAGAAGTCCCTGATCGACGCGAAGAAGAAACTGCGCGCTCTGGGCTATGAATTGCCGGAGGCCTCCGCACCTGCGGAAGAGACAGCTGGCACGGAAGCGTAAACAGGCAGGCACGTAGAAATGCAAACGGCCTGCAAAGGAAATACTTGCGGGCTAATTCACGAAAGAGATAATCTCAGGTACACTTAACGGGCAGATGCGAAAGCGTCTGCCCGTTCGTCATGCTGCGCGGGTACACAAAGCCGAGGAGAATGCATGCGCCATACCCATGGTTCCATTGAAGTCATCTGCGGGTCGATGTTCAGCGGCAAGACTGATGAATTGATCCGCCGGCTGATACGGGCCAAGATCGCGAAACAGAAAGTGCAGGTCTTCAAGCCGGCTATTGATGTGCGCTACGCGGTGGAGAAGGTGACGAGCCACGCAGGCGCGGACTTCGATGCCATCCCGGTTCAAAGAGCGGCTGACATTCTGACGAAACTCGACGTCGATACGACCGTGGTCGGGATCGACGAGGCGCAATTCATGGATGCGGATGTGGTAAAGGTGGCACAGGAGCTGGCAGAACTGGGCAAGCGCGTGCTGGTAGCGGGCCTGGATATGGATTTCCGCGGTGAGCCGTTCGGCCCCATGCCGTTGCTCATGTCGAAGGCGGAGCGAGTGGACAAGCTGCATGCCATCTGCATGGTATGTGGCGACGAGGCCTCGAGGACACAGAGATTGGTCAATGGCAAGCCGGCGCGATATGATGACCCTGTGGTGATCGTGGGGGCCGCGGAAATGTATGAGGCGCGCTGCAGAATCCATCATGAGGTGCCGCGTTAGCTTATTGTCGATAGACGGGGTGAGTTGGGGCGAAAGAGGAGAGAAAGCCGTCTGGTGCGCGCAGGGAACTGAGAAAAAAACGGATCACATTGCTGGACAGGGGCAGGACGAATCTCACACGGAAAGATTGGATAACGAGAGCCATCATGCAAGAATATGAAGAGGTTTTGGGCGAAATCCTGATCGATGAGCAGAGCCTGCAACGACGAGTGGCCGAGCTGGGAGCGGAGATCAGCGCAGATTATCGGGGTATTGAGAACCTGATATTGATCTGCATCTTGCGGGGAGGGGTGCCATTCCTGGTTGACCTGAGCCGCCATATCACGGTGCCGCACATGATGGACTTCATGGCAGTCTCCTCCTACGGCGTGGGCACACGCGAATCCACCGGCAACGTGCGTGTTATCTATGATCTGCAAACGAATATCAAAGACAAAGAGGTATTGCTGGTGGAGGACATCGTCGACAGCGGCCACACGATCGCGTCGGTGATGGGAATGCTGGTGACAAGACAGCCCGCCAGCCTAAGGGTCTGCACGCTGCTTGACAAAGCGGAGCGGCGCGAGGCCGTCGTCCCGGTCCACTATCGAGGTTTCAGCATACCGAACAAATTCGTCTTTGGCTACGGGCTGGACCTCGATGAATATTATCGGAACCTGCCGTTCATAGGAGTTGTAGACCTGGAGAAATACCGGCCAAGCTGAGCCATGCGCGTGCAGGGTGCATGGCAGGCCGCAAACGCCGCACTGCTGACCAGAATTGCTGCGACAAAGAACCAACTGGAACACGCGCATGCCATCGGCATCCCCACTTTCACTCTCCCCTCTCGTTGAACGCGTCCAAGCGGCCTTGCCTGGCCAGGAGATATACCTGGTCGGGGGAGCCGTGCGTGACGCGCTTCTGGGCAAGCTTTCGCATGACCTGGATTTCGTGGTGCCAGAGGAAGCGATCGCGGCGGCGAGAAGCGTCGCAAATTCCCTCCATGCGGATTTCTACATATTAGACGAGTTCATTTGACGCGGCGCGCGTCATCGTGCGGAGCGCAGGCGTGAAAGACTTCGCGTGATTTCTTGGATTTCACGTCGTTTCGCTGGCTGAAGGGCGCGCCGGCAGCGAAGGCAATTGAAGCCGATCTGCGTGCGCGCGACTTCACCATCAACGCCATCGCATACGATCTGCGAACGGGGAGCATGCTGGACCCGCTCAAAGGGGCGGCAGACCTGCGGGCCAAGGTGCTGCGCGCCTGCTCCACCAGCTCGATGAGCGACGATGCGATCCGCGTGCTGCGCGGGGTAAGGCTGGCTGCGACGTTGCAGTTCAGGATCGAGGCGGAAACGCAGGAGGCCATGAAGGCGGCGGCGAGCTTGCTCCCACTCATATCACCGGAGCGCCGACGCGACGAGCTTTTCAAGATCCTGGAAGGACCGCGGGCCGACGCCTCTGTGAGGGTACTGGAAGCACTGGGTGTGTTCCCGTATTTTCTGCCGGAGCTGGCTGCGATGAAGGGCGTGAAGCAGTCTGCGCCGCATGTGGACGACGTCTGGGAACACACGCTAAGCGTGCTCCAATACCTGGATGGCATCCTTTCAACGCTCTCCGCAGTAGCCACGGAGAATAAGAACAGCGATCTGCTTTCGGGCCTGCTGAGCCTGCGCCTGGGACGCTATCGGGCGCAACTGGCGGAGCACTTTGCCACGTCGCTGAACCCGGACCGTTCGATGCGAGGACTGTTGTTCCTGGCGGCGCTCTACCACGACGTATCGAAGCCGGATACGCGCACGGTGGATGAGAACGGGCGGATACGGTTCCTGGGGCACGATGTCGCCGGTGCGGAGGTTGCTGCCCGGCGTGCACGCTCGCTTAATCTCAGCAATGACGAAGTTGAGCGACTGAGTGCAATCATCCTGCACCACATGCGGTTCCACTACCACGTGAGCCGAATGGAAAAGGATGGGAAGGAACCCTCGCGAAAGTCCATCTATCGTTTCTTCCGGGACGCCGGAGAGGCCGGGGTAGACCTGATCTTGCTGGGCCTCGCTGACCAGCGCGGTACACGTGGACACCTGCTAACCCAGGATATGTGGAGCAAAGCCCTGGATGTGGCGCGCATTTTCCTGGAGAACTACTGGGAAAAGCCAGAAGAAACGGTCGCTCCGCCGCGTCTGGTAGACGGAAACGAGATCATGCAGGAATTTGAGCTGAAGCCGGGCCCGGTGATCGGGCATGTGCTGGATGCCATCCGCGAGGCGCAGGCCGCTGGAGAAGTTTCGACGCGGGAAGAGGCCGTCGAGTACGGGCGGAAGTGGCTGACCAATAACGCATAGTGGAGCGCAAGCAAGGCCAGCATCGTTCTTATTCGGTAGTTGAGTGCTGCATCCACGGAGGAGCCGAAATGTTGACACAGAAGATGAACGTCGACGGGATGAACATTGCTTTCGCGCGTCAGGGAAAGGGTACGCCCCTGGTATTGTTGCATGGATACCCGCTCGACCATTCCATGTGGGACGAGATTGTGCCGCTATTGGATGGGGAATTCGACCTGATCATCCCTGACCTGCGCGGCTTCGGGGAGTCGGATGCGATGGAGGCTGACAACTCCATCATCGATTACGCCACCGATATCGCGAACCTGCTCACACATCTCAAGATCAACAAGGCTTATGTGGCAGGGCACTCCATGGGAGGCTACGTGGCCCTGGCCTTCGCCCGCGAATATGAACCGCGAGTGGCCGGGCTGGCAATGATCGCCTCACAGACACGTCCCGATCCGCCGGACAGAAAGGAAGCCCGTTATACAACGGCCAAACAGGTCATGGAGCAGGGCGTGGGAACCGTAGTTGACGCTATGGCCCCCAAGCTGTCGGCGGAGGCCCGGATCCAGGAGTTCGCACGCGGGCTTATCGGGAGGCAATCTCCACTCGGTATCTCCAGCGCTCTGCATGCCATGGCAGAGCGTCCCGATTCATCTGATCTTTTTGCTGCTTTCCCGTTCCCAGTTGTCATCGTGCACGGGGATGCGGATGCGCTCATCCCGGTCGAGCGAGGACGCGAGATGAAGGCTGCTCTGCCGGCAGCACATTATGTGGAAGTTCCCGGAGCGGGGCATTTGCCCATGATGGAAAACCCGCAGGCCGTAGCGGAAGCCCTGCGGTTCTTCCACAAGGTGAAAGTGAAGGGCGTGAAGTTGCTGGATGAATGAGACGGTTGGGGCAAGAACACAAAGGCTGGGTCCGCACGCCGGCGAACAATAAGAAAACGGGCCCCTGAGGGCCCGTTTCGTGCAAATTCCTGAAATCAGGGAGAAAAGGGGGTGGTACTGGGGCGCCACTTCGACCGATCATGCGGGAGTTGGAGTGTCTCCGTGCGCCGCTCCAGCTTGTTCAGGTGAGCGATCAGGACGGCGCTAGGCACAGGCTTCACAAGGTAATCGTCGGCTCCCAGGTCCAGAATGCTGGCGACGATGGATGGTTCGTCCAGGGCAGACAGGATAAGGATCGGCACGCTGCTGAAGCCACGAGCGGCCTTGCATACCTGCCAGCCGTCCATGTCTGGCATCATGAGATCCAGGACGACTATACGTGGGGAATTCTCAGCAATCATCCGCAGGCCGTCGGTGCCGTTATTGGCCACCATTACCTCGAAGCCGCTGGCTTTCAAGAGCACGGAAAGCAGCTCGGTGATGGCGGGATCGTCGTCGATGGTCAGGACAAGAGGGTTCATATTTTTGCTCACGGCCTATTATCATGGATATATGCCCATTTGAAGTTTGCAAGTTATTTACAGATTGACCACCTTCCCTATGATATTCGTCATTTGTAAAAAGAACTATCTTTGGTAGAATAATTCACGATCTACACCTAAAAAGCGTCTACTCAAAACCTTTCGGTGCGGCCAGGCTGCGACGGAAGGGAAACCGAGCAGGAAGGATGCCTTCGGCACCCTTCGCAAAATGGATGTGGGCAGGGGAACGATCCCCGCAACATTCATTTTTTTCGGATATCCTGCCGACAGGTTGAGGGTAGCTGCATACGGCAAATTCCTAGGAGGCTCGAATGAAAAAATGGGTTTACCTCTTTGATGAGGTACGGGAGGTCGAAAAGGCCACCGGTGGCAATTGGGACGATGTGAAAGGCCTGGTCGGCGGAAAGGGCGCGGGTTTGTTGGATATGACCCGGGCGCAAGTACCCGTTCCGCCCTTCTTCACGGTCACGACGGAAGCATGCAACGAGTATCAGAAGGTGGGCAAATTCCCTGCGGGAATGTGGGAACAGGAATTATCCGCACTCAAGAAGATCGAGAAGAAAACGGGTAAGAAGTTCGGGGACCCATCCAACCCGCTGCTCGTGTCATGCCGGTCCGGTGCCAAGTTCTCGATGCCGGGCATGATGGACACGGTGCTCAACCTGGGCCTGACCGATGAGACAGCCGCGGGAATGGCGAAGCTGACCGGCAATCCGCGCTTCGCGTATGACTCCTATCGGCGCCTGGTCGAAATGTTCGGCACCGTGGTGCTGGGCATTCCGGATGAGGCCTTTGAAGACCCGTTCAATGCCTACAAGGCCAGGAAGGGTTACAAGCTCGACACGGAGATGTCCGCGGACGATTGGAAAGAGATCGTCCGGCAGTTCCGCGAGGTCATCAAACAGAAGAAGGGCTTCGATTTCCCGCAGGATCCATACAAGCAGCTTGAGCTGGCGACGGAAGCAGTCTTCAAGTCCTGGAATGGCAAGCGGGCGATCGACTATCGACGCCACGAGCACATTGCGGACGACCTCGGCACGGCAGTCAACATCGTGACGATGGTATTCGGCAATATGGGCGAAGAATCCGGCACCGGCGTTGCGTTCACGCGCAACCCGTCGACCGGCGAGCCCAAGATGATGGGTGAGTACCTGTTGAACGCTCAAGGCGAGGATGTGGTTGCGGGCATCCGCAATGCCGATCCGATCGAGCACCTGAAGACCAAGATGCCCGAGGCGTACAAGCAGTTCATGGACATTACGTCGAAGCTCGAAAAGCATTACCAGGAAATGCAGGACGTTGAGTTCACGATCGAGAACAAGAAACTGTGGATGCTCCAGACCCGCAACGGCAAGCGGACCGCCAAGGCCGCCGTCAAGATCGCGGTGGACATGGTCAATGACGGGCTCATCACCAAGGAAGAGGCCGTACTGCGCGTTTCGCCGGACCAGGTGGATGCACTTCTGCACCCGCATTTCGATGACAAGGCCAGAAAAGACGCCGAGGGCTCGGGCTCGCTGTTCGCAAAGGGTGTGAACGCCTCGCCGGGAGCAGCCGTTGGACAGGCATACTTCGACGCCGATCTCGGCGGAGAAGATGGCGAAGGAAAACAAGCAGGACGTCATCATGGTACGCCCGTTCACGAAGCCGGACGATGTGCACGGTATGATCCCCGCGAAGGGCGTGCTGACCAGTGAAGGCGGCGCAACGTCACATGCGGCAGTGGTAGCCCGGCAGTTCGGTATCCCGTGCATCGTCGGAGCTTCGATGGTGAAGATCGACCTCGAGAAGCGCGTGATGCAGGTTGACCAGACCGTGGTCAAGGAAGGCGATTGGATCTCGCTGGATGGCACCACCGGAAATGTATACGTCGGTAAGATCCCGATGACCGCGGCCTCGCTTGAGGAACAAACCGAGCTGATGACCCTGCTGACAATGGGCCGACGAAATCAGCGCAAAGCCAAATCTTCGCACGGCTCCCGCCAAGGGTTGGCCGACGCGCGGCTTGCAGGTATGGGCCAACGCCGATTATCCAAAGGATGCCCGCCGGGCCCGCTCTTATGGCGCCGTAGGCATCGGCCTGTGCCGCACCGAGCACATGTTCTTCGAGCCCGAACGGCTGCCGATCGTTCAGCGCATGATCTTATCCGAAACAAGCGCGGACCGTACTGCTGCTCTCAATGAGCTGCTTCCGACCCAGCGCAAGGACTTCGACGGGCTGTTCGAGGCCATGGATGGTTATCCGGTCATCATCCGCTTGATCGATCCGCCTCTGCACGAATTCATGCCCTCCGAAGAGGCCTTGCTGGAAGAGGTCATCACCATGCGCGTGAAGGGTGAGACCGCAGGCCTGGCGGAAAAAGAGAAACTGCTGAATGCCGTCAAGGGTATGCATGAATCCAACCCGATGATGGGATTGCGCGGCGTACGGCTGAGCATTGCCATGCCGGAGATCGTCGAGATGCAGGTGCGCGCCATCTTCGAGGCGGCTGCCGACTGCACCAAGCGTGGCATCGTCGTGAGGCCGGAAGTAATGATCCCGCTGACCGGCACGGTCAAAGAATTGGAATGGATCCAGCCGAGACTGGTGCGCATCGCCAAGGCGGTTACGGAAGAGAAGAAGGTTAAGTTACCCTACAAGTTTGGGACCATGATCGAGATCCCGCGTGCGGCTGTTACCGCCGAAGAGATCGCAAACCTGGCTGAATTCTTCTCGTTCGGAACGAACGACCTGACCCAGATGACCTTCGGTTATTCACGCGACGATGCAGAGCGGAACTTCCTCGTTACGTACGTCGAACAGGGAATCCTGCCCAAGAATCCGTTCCAGACAATTGACCGCGATGGCGTTGGCCGCCTGATGCGGATGGCAATTGAGGATGGTCGAACGAGTCGCCCGGATTTGGAAGTGGGCATCTGCGGCGAGCACGGTGGAGATCCTGAGTCCATCGAGTGGTGCCATCTGATCGGTAACAACTATGTTTCCTGCTCGCCGTTCCGAGTGCCGATCGCGCGCCTGGCTGCTGCGCAGGTGGCGATCAAGTACAAGGCGAACGGAAAGAAAGCGGCCAAGCCGGCCAGGAAGGCAAGCCGCCCGACTGCCAAGGCCGCGCCGAAAAAGGCGACCGCAAAGAAGGCTGCTGCCAGGAAGGGTGGCCGGGCTAAGACGGCCAGGCGGAAATAATAAGGACAAAGCTTGCACAAGTTTGATAGCCGAATAGAACAATACAATACGAACGGCGCCATGCGCCGTTCGTATTGTATTCAGGCGGACGTTACGGCAGCGCGGAGGATGTAAAGGGCGAGAGGAATGCTTCCAGGTTCGTGCCAAGAGCCGCATTGTTGTAGCCACCCTCCATGACGATCAGCGTCGGCAAGCCCAATTGTGCAATGCGAGCGCCGATCGCTCCAATGCCTTGCGTGCTAATTTTGAATTTGCCGAGGGAATCGCGCTCATAAATATCCATCCCCGCGGATACGACCAGATAGCGCGGAGCGAAGCGGCTGATATGGGCCAAGGCCTCATCGAGGACAGCCAGGTATTTTGGCTCGTCGGTGCCAGCCGGCAGGGGATAGTTGTGATGGAAGCCCAGGCCCTTGCCAACACCGGTCTCGTCTGCATATCCTGCGTAATACGGATATTCGTAAGACGGGTCGGCGTGTATCGAGATGGTCAATACATCACTGCGGTGATAGAAGATGTCCTGCGTACCGTTGCCCATGTGATAATCTACGTCGAGGACGGCAACCTTCCCACGCGCCGATAACCAATGCGCGGCCACAGCCGCGTTGTTGATAAAACAGTAGCCGGCTGCGTAATCCAACCCAGCGTGATGCCCCGGCGGGCGGCAGAGGGCAAATGCGCGGGAGTTATCGTCTGCGATGGCTTGTGCGCCGCTCAGAGCGCAATTTGCAGAGGCAAGGGCAGCTTCATAGGTACCTGCAACAATAACGGCGGATAGGTCCATCATGTAGTAGCCCGCGCGGCCGAGCAGCGAAGCCGGGCGATGCGGCCAGCGGCGCAGTGCGAACGTGGCGGGAAGCAGGCCGGCCTCCGCAGGGGAGGCCTGAACTTCAGGGGACATCGCCAGCCATTCGTCCCAGGCCGAGGCGAGAAACTCCATGTAGTCCGCGGCATGGACGGCAAGGATGGGCTCCGCTCCAAAATCAGCTGGCGGCAGGATCTCGGCCCACGGAGTTCCGTGGATGGCTTGGAGGATGCTGTCCATGCGGCCAGGATCTTCCATGTAGGAGGCGCGCAGCCCGCCATCAACAACCTCAAAAGGTGGATTGTGACGCCGCTGTGTTTCAGAATAGAAGATCTTCATTGTTCCTCCGAGACCACTGGCGGACTACAAGTGCCGCTCGTGGGCGGCCCGCACAAGTTATACGATAGGACCGCTCTGGCGGCAACAGCGAATCGACGACTCAGAAGCTGGAATGGCAAAATGCGAACAACGAAATACAATATGGTGGGAGGAACGATGGCAATGGATGTAATGGATGCAATTCACAGCCGCAAGTCGGTTGGAAAATTCGCGCAGCGGCCCGTGGATCGAGAGCAGATCGAGCAGTTGTTGGATGCCGGCGTCCAGGCGCCAAATCATTACAAGGTGCGGCCGTGGCGCTTCGTGGTCCTGTCGGGTCAGGCGCGGGAGAGGCTGGGCGAGGTTATGGCCGAAGTCTTTCATCGCAGGTTCCCGACGGTGGACCCAGCGGCGCTGCAGAAGGAACGCGGAAAGCCCCTGCGCTCGCCGGTGATCATAGCGGTGGGCGTGGACGCGCCGAGCGAGCCGAAGGTGCTGGAGATTGAAAACATCTGCGCGGTCGCGGCTGCGTGCGAGAACATATTGCTTGCGGCACATGCCATGGGCCTCGGAGGTAAATGGCGAACCGGCGGACCGGCGCGGGATCCGGATATCAAAGACTTTCTCGGATTCTCGCCGGAGCAGCACTTGATCGCATTTCTTTACATTGGCTATCCGGAAGTGGATGTGGAGCCCGCGGCGCGGCCGGGCTTTGAAGACCGGACACGGTGGATGGAGTAACCGTGCAGTACCTGCCTCGCGATTGGCGGCTCCTGAAGAGGCGTAGACGATCCCCGTGGATTTGAATTGACATGCATGCCTCTTTAACTTATAAGTGATGAGACAACGTCACAGGAGGCCATTGCATGCAGTCAATTCAACTTCTTACAACTCCGGATACTACGCTTTCATGGATATTCTATTTGCTAGTAGGCCTCCTGCTGGTGACGATCGCAGCGGGGGCTTCGCTTGGTCGAAGGCCGCAAGCAAAGAAGGCCCCGAGACTGCAAAGGCCCGCGAAGAAACCGGCGCGGACGGGAAAAGGGCGCGCGCCGGACAAGAGAGCTGCCAGATAGTCGATTAAATACTAAACTGCTAGATTCCCCAGTAGCGGGCGGTAGCCATGCAGATGAGGGCAATGATCAAAGCCGCCGTGCTGATCTGCGAAGCCCTTGCCATCTGCTTTTGTGCAGTCTGAAGCTCAAGCATCTGGGCCTGCGTAGGCTTGCCTTGGACCGCGGCCGCAATGCTTCCCAGTTTCTTGACGTTGCTCCCGACGGCCATTCCAAAACCCAATCCGATCAGGGCGAAGATGCCTCCGATGCCGAAGCCCCAGCCGGTGGCAGAAGTGGTCCAGGCTGAGGTGAGGCCGCCGGAGTTGATCCAGTAAAGCACCAGGCCCGCGAGGACTGTCAGGATGGATGCCACTGTGAGCCTGGCGCTGAGGCGACCCTTGTTCACCATGTGGCCCATGAATTTCTGTCCTGCTTCGCCCGTCTCCGCCATTGCGGGTGCCAGAAAGAAAGCAGACATGAGGGCGCCGCCTACCCAGAACACGCCTCCGAGGATATGAATCAAACGCAATATGATGATTAGAACATTCATGATGGACTCCTTTTCACTTCTTGGTGTGCAGTAATGTGAGGCCCAACCACGCGAACCATATAGGATTCACGATGAATCCTTCCAACAGAGCAGGAATGACGATAACAGGGCTGGTGGCTTGAAGAATGATCAGCCTTCCCAGGTATAGGACGGCCATCAGAAAAGCGGAAACATAACCCACGTATACCAGGCCCTGGGGGAAAAACTTATCGCGGGCGGCCAGCCATGAAAAGAAAAAGATCCCCACCGCGGCCACTCCGAACGTGAGCAAGCCACGCGGATCTACGGGGTTCGGCAGATCGAGATTGAGGGACGCCGGCGGATGCAGGGCGTTGGAGAGGTCGTAACCGCCATGGATCAACGATCCGGCGGCGGCCCCTGCGCTCAGGACGAAAGCCAGGAGCGAATAGGATGGGCTCGCGATCCGCAGGTGTTCGTAGAGCGCTGTCCATGCGACCAGCGATGCGAAGCCCCCGAGCAGAAGAAAAAGCGCGCTCAGCACATCGCTCCTAAGAACGATAAATGCCAGGGAATAGAGCAGGCCGGCAGCCGCTGCAATACAGGCGAACCATGCGGCCATTGTAAAGAAAGAGCTGTTCTTCATCTCTAAGGCTCCTCTCTAGCTTCGGATTTTACATAAGAACCCCCTTGAAGTGCAAGGGTTGCAGGCTTCATTGTGCAGCATGGCACGCAGATATATTCGGAGCGCTCGCCGCGATCCAGCACGGCATGCCAGGGCGGAGCGTGCCGTTGCTTAACAAATCAGAGGCGCGACGTGGATGACAGCCAAAGTTTCTCTGATATAATGCTTCGCTTGGAAGCGGCGACACGCCTGTCGTTTTTTGGGGTTACATATCCTTATGCAGCCTGCAGAACTGGCGCGTACGAACGTGCTCCCTCAAGTCATCGGAGAATTGATGAACAAAAAAGACCAACTCGAACTCTATCATCAGATGGTGTTAATCCGCCGCGTCGAGGAACGCGGCGCCGAATTGTATCAACAGGGCAAGATCGGCGGCTTCATGCACCTTTATATCGGGCAGGAGGCCGTATCGACCGGGCTCATTGCGGCCCGTCAGCCGAATGACCGCGTGATCACCGCATATCGTGATCATGGAGTGGCGATCAACTGCGGTATTCCGGCAAAGCTTGTGATGGCGGAACTGCTGGGGAAAGTAACAGGCCCCTCACATGGCAAGGGTGGCTCCATGCACATGGCAGATGTCGAGAAGAACTTCTGGGGCGGGCATGCCATTGTAGGCGCGCACCTGCCGATCGCTACAGGCATGGCACTCGGCGATAAGTATGGAAAGCGCGACAACGTCACGATCTGCATGTTCGGAGACGGCGCGACCAACATCGGTTTCTTCCACGAAGCTGTGAATATGAGCAAGGTATGGTCGCTCCCGGTGCTTTGGGTATGCGAGAACAACATATACGGCATGGGTACGTCAGTGGACCGCGCCTCCGCGGTCTCCTCCATTGCCCAAAAAGCCTGCGGCTACGACATGCCTAGCAGCCAGGTGGACGGCATGGATGTGATGAAGGTCTATGACGCCGCAAAAAAGGTAATTGAAGAGGTGCGATCGGGGAAGGGACCTTACCTGCTGGAGATCGATACTTACCGGTTCCGTGGGCACTCCATGGGCGATCCGGAACGCTATCGAAAGCACGAGGAGGTCAAGAAGTGGGAGGAAAGTGACCCGATCGGCAAGTATCGCAAGTATCTGACCGACAATAAGATCGCGGCTGCCAAAGCGCTGGATGAGATCGACACGGAAGTAATGACCGAGGTGCAAGAGGCGGTGGAGTTTGCGGAATCTTCTCCTGAGCCGACAATGGAAGAACTTTACAAGGATATATATGCCGACTAGAAGACGGCTAAGGTGCTAGAAAATTGTAAGTAAGAATCCGAGAGTAAGGACGATGAGAGAAGGAATTTGACGCCGGGGAGCGCCAACTCACGACTAGAGCGAAGTGATAGGTCAGTGGAGAGCGGAGACTAGAGAACGATGGCACACATCACGATGCGCGAGGCAATATCACAGGCCCTGTGGGAAGAAATGGAACGGGACCCTGCCGTCTTCATTCTGGGTGAGGAAGTGGGGGTGTGGGGCGGATCCTATGCGGTAACAAAAGGCTTTTACGATCATTTCGGCGGGGAGCGGGTGCGCGATACACCCATCGCGGAAGCTGGAATCGTCGGCGCGGCCATCGGCGCGGCCCTTGTGGGTCAGCGCCCTGTGGCAGAACTTATGACCATCAATTTTGCATTCGCGGCGATGGACCACATCGTCAATGAAGCTGCCAAACTTCACTACATGTTTGCCGGGCAATTCAAACTTCCATTGGTGATCCGCACGGTTGGCGGTGGCGGACGCCAGTTGGGGGCGACCCATTCGCAAACACCCGATGCCATCTTTGCCTACTTTCCAGGCCTCACCGTTGTGGCTCCCGGGACGCCGGAGGATGCAAAAGGACTGCTCAAGTCCGCCATCCGCTCGAATAACCCCGTTCTGTTCATCGAACACGCCACGATGTATCAGGTGCGCGGCGACGTTCAGGACGGCGACTTTACGATCCCGATCGGCAAATCCAAGGTCCAACGAGAGGGAAAAGATGTCACGATCGTTACATATTCCAAGGGGCTCGAGATCTCGATGAAGGCGGCCGACGAGCTGGCGAAAGAGGGCGTCGAAGCGGAAGTCGTTGATCTGCGGACCCTGCGCCCTCTGGACATGGAACCTGTGCTCGAATCCTTTAAGAAGACGAACCGCGCCGTAGTAGTGGAGGAGGGATGGAAGTCATACGGCGTAGGCAGCGAGATCGCCAGCCGGATCTATGAAGAAGCGTTCGACTACGTCGATGCACCGATCAAGCGTGTCGCGCAGGATGAAGTGCCGTTGCCGTATAACCGCACGCTGGAGCAGGCCGCGCTGCCGCAGGTAGAGGATGTATTGGCGGCGGTGAAAGAGGTGCTGTAATGGCAGAGACGATCACCATGCCGAAACTCGGCTTCGATATGCAAGAGGGCACGCTCGTCCGATGGGTTCGGAATGAAGGCGAGAACATCAACAAGGGCGACGTTCTGGCTGAGATAGAGACCGATAAGGCCACGGTCGAGGTGGAGTCGTCGGCCAGCGGTGTAGTGCGAAAGCTGCTTGTGGACCAGGGCGCGGTCGTTCCGATCGGCGCAGCCATTGCCATCGTGGGCGGGCAGGATGAGCAGATCAACGATCAGATGGCAGAAGCCAGTAAGACCGCGAAGCCCTCAGCTCCGCCTGCAAAACCGGGCAAGCCGGTACAGGAGCCGAAGAGCATGGAGCAGCAGGTGGAAATGCCAACTGCTGCCTCGCAACAAAAGCCAGTGGCGCAGGCCCCTGCCGCACAACAGCCGAGCGCTCTGACCAGCGATGGTGAAGGCCTCGCCGCTCGCACGGAAAATGGCAAGCGATGCGAAGGTGGACCTGGCACGCGTTCATGGCAGCGGGCCAGGCGGCCGGATTATCCGCAAGGACGTCGAGGCCGCGATCTCCGGCGGCCAGCAATCCGCCCAGGCTGCGGGCCGTTCGGCGGCGACCGGACAGATCCCGCCCGCAGCATTTGTCCCGCTGCGGCGCGAGGACGAGCTAGTGACGCCCACGAAACTGAGACAGGCGATCGCGCGGCGAATGTCGGAATCCAAGACCACCGTGCCGCACTTCTACGTCTCGCACGAGTACAAAATGGACGCGGTGATGGCAATGCGAAAGCAGGCCAACGGCTTCCTCGCGGACGAGGAAAAGTTGTCGGTCAACGACTTCATCGTCAAGGCTGTCGCATTGACCCTCAGGTCATTCCCGAACCTTAACGCTTCCTACACGGGAGACGGTGTGCTCCGGCACGGCGCCATCAATATCGGTGTGGCCGTGGCGGTCGAGAACGGACTCCTGACCATCGTGAGCCAGAACAGCGATCAAAAGCCGTTGCGGTCCATTGCCGCTGAGCTTAAGCGCATGGCGGCAGGAGCGCGCGCTGGAAAAGTACGGCCCGAGGATATCGAGGGCTCGACATTCTCGATCTCCAACCTGGGAATGTATGATGTGGAGAACTTCCTCGCGATCCTGAACCCGCCGGAAGCCGCCATCCTGGCGGTCGGATCGGCGCGGGAAGTCCCGGTGGCGGAGAATGGCGAGCTTAAGATCGGATGGCGCATGAAGGCTACGATCTCGGTCGATCACCGTGTAAGCGATGGCGCAGAGGCGGCCAGATTCATGCAGGCACTGGCGCAATTCCTGGAAGAGCCGTTGAGGCTCTTGGTATAGAGGAAGCCGCCAAAGCCGCGATTTCCGGTGCTAGTGCGAACCGCACGGGGAGGCGGAGAACCAACGCGAGCGTATGCAGTCAGCTAAGACAGACTATTCCCTTTATTTGCACATCCCATTCTGCCGGCATCGCTGCGCGTACTGTGATTTCAATACCTACGCCGGGCAGGAGGATTCGATCCCGGCATACGTGGATGCGCTTTGCAAAGAGATAGAATGTGTTGGCGCAAGTGCCCCGGAGAGAATCCGGGCTCATACTGTTTTCTTCGGCGGGGGAACGCCATCGTTATTATCGCCAGCCCAATTCAAATCGATCCTGGATGCCATACGGCGGAACTTTGATCTGTCCGAAGGCGCAGAAATCACCACGGAGGCCAATCCGGGGACCGTCTCATATAATGAGCTGCGGGAACTGCGCCGGCTTGGCATTAACCGCATCAGCTTCGGTGCGCAGTCGGCGAACGGCGAAGAATTGCGGTTGCTCGAGCGTACGCATAGTTTTCAAGATGTGATGGATGCGGTATCGTCCTCGCGCAGAGCCGGCTTCTCCAATTTGAATCTTGACCTCATCTATGGCCTGCCGGAGCAGAGCCTGGCGACATGGAAAACGACCGTCGGTAGGATCCTGCGGCTCAAGCCGGAACACATCTCCGCCTATTCGCTGACACTCGAGCACGGCACGCCATTTGGGAACTGGTCTGCGAGGGGCTTGCTGCCGATCCCCGATCCCGACATGGCTGCTGAGATGTATGAATGGGCAAGCGGGGCTTTTGAGGCGGCTGGATATGTCCAGTATGAGATCTCGAATTGGGCGAAACATGAACGGCGGGAAAGCCGGAACAGGCAGCCAGGGGACCTGGCGGATGCTCCGCCCGGAGCGCCGCCGCGCTTTGCATGCAGGCACAACCTGCAATACTGGCGGTGCCGGCCTTATTTGGGTTTCGGCGCTGGCGCACATGGGTATGCCCATGGGGTGCGGTATTCCAATGTGCTGCGGATAAAGACCTACATCGAGCGGCTCAAATCGAACGCGGAAACTGAAATCCAGAATCAGGCGGGCAGCGAGCCGCTTAATTTGCACTATAAGGACCAGCCGCTATCAGAGACTGGATTTCCACTGTCGCCCGCGGCGGTGAACCAGCACCTGCAGACTGCCGAAGATGACATGTCTGAGTTGATGATCATGGGACTGCGGTTGACCCGCGAAGGAATACCGCCGGAGACGTTCCGCGAAAGATTTGGGCGGTCCCTGGGTGAGACCTACCGCAAGGAGATTGCCGAACTCCAGCGACTTGAGCTTCTCGAATGGGTGAACCAGGACCGGTCAGGATTGGACGATACTTCTGATGCCCTGAGACTCACGCCGCGTGGGCGCCTACTGGGCAACCAGGTATTCATGCGCTTCGTATAGGACCGAATCATTGCGGGGATCTGTGAAAGCGAACTCTTTGGATCCAGGCACCTGAAGCTGTAATCAATCGACAAGGCCGCACCAGGCGGACCTGTGCTGGCGCCTGCGATCAGGGTTGCCTTTCCCCCGTGATGCAGCGCCAGATGGCAGGGGCAATGCCGGTGAGGTCGTCCAGGTGTTCAGCAAAGGAGGCGCGAGCTTCGGCAGAACCTATCAAGAGGCCAGGTACGCGAGCATCGGTATGGCGGCGCGTGGATAGATCCTCCATGTTGCCGTGATCTGACGTGATGAGCACGAGCCCGGCGGAATCGTCCCAGGATTCCATCAGGCCGGCAAGGACATCGTCGAAGACCTCCAATTGTCGAAGCGCCCACGGCATGTCCTGCTTGTGACCGGCATAATCGCTGGCCCAATATTCAAACAATGAGAAGTCATAGCTTTGTGCAAGGGCGGCAAGTTTTTGCCCGGCGGCGCGCGGGGTCAACACCGGCGCATCGGGAAAGCCGAGCATCTGAGTCCAGCCTTCTCCGGTGAAATCGGCCGACAGCGCGCGTCCCGCGAAGAGGTCTTCTTTGGTGGAGAGCGGGATGCCAGCGGATGTAACCGCCAGGGGGATCGCAGAATACAAGCGCTTGCCCGAATCCACACCATCAAAGTAACGAGGTGGATACGCATTCAATTGAGCTGCCGATCTGCCGGACCGGGTAAGCCGGGAGAAGAGCGATCCGTTTTGCAGATATTTTGCAACGGCGGGATTTGGCTTTGGGCCATAGTGCTCGCCGATCTGGGCAGGGATATTGATGCCGGTCAAGAGTACTGCCTGGCCGGTGGCGGATTGTGGCAGACCGTCCACACCGAGTGAAGCATCCAGGGCAAGCAAGGTGGCACGGTCTGTGACCAGCGGTGCGACACCTGCAAGCAGTTTGTGCCCGCCAAGTAGTGACTCCAGGGCGGGCATGTCGACACGCGCGAAGGGATTCGTCTCAGGATCATTTGAGCCGAGGCCCACGCCATCGAGGAAAATGAAGAGCACGCGCATGGAGTTAGTAGTTAGTAAGCAGTGGGCAGTAATCAGTACCCAGGGACCGCTACCGCCTGGGGCAATAAGTTCCGAATGGCGCAGAAATGCGGTGGTGCTGAGTAGAAACGCTAAGCCAGGGGATTGGTCACCCGGCGCTGGAATAGGAACCAGGCCGATGGGCGGCCGCGCTTATCGATACCATCTGTGCGGCTTATCAGATCGAAGCTGAACATTTTGATGAAATCTATGTCGGCGGTCGTAAGGCCGGTCCCCGAAGCTTTAGGATTGGATTTGAGGAAGCCATACATCAGCCAGTAGCCGCCGGGGGCTAGTACACGGGAAAGCTCCGAGAGATAGGCGGAGCGTGACGGGATCCCGTGGAAGCAACCGATATCGAGGCCCAGATCGAATTTCCCTGAAATGCCTTTTAGGTTCGTGACATCCCCAACTGTAAGGTCGGCCCTGATATCGGCCGCGGCGAGCTTTCGGCGGGCGGCCTGAATGGCTTGGGGGGCAAAATCAATGCCGGTGACCTCCCAGCCATGCTGGGCGAGGGTGAGCACGTTCGTACCGGTGCCGCATCCCAGGTCAATTGCCCGGCCGGGCGGGTGCTCCGCAATGAAATCCAACAGCTCCGGCGGAGAAATGCCGCTGTCCCAGGGCGGATTGAACAAGTACCAGAGGCTAAAGTTGAGGCGGCGTAACATGATGGCTTACTCCGTGGGGTATGCCGATCCGGCGCGGCTAAGGGAGGTCAACGGATGCACGGACACGTTCTGGATCGATCTCGCCGATCGTTCGCCAGAGCTCGGCACCCTGGCCATTAAAGAATATAAAGGTGGGCGTGTACTCAAAGTCATAAACAGGCGCCAACTCGCGGCCCACTGAATCCTGCACGTTAACACGGATAACATCTACTTTCGGGCCCAGTTCGGTTTCCAGCCCATCCACGATGGGTTTCTCTGCGGTACATGTAATTCAATAGGGGGATTGAAACTCGAGGAGAACGGGTGTGCCGGCGCCGATCATGGCCTGCACCGACTTGGCGTCGTTCATCAAGGGCGTTTGGTGCGGATGCAGGATCAGCCAGGCAACGCCAAGCCCGGCGACGATCACGCCGAAGGACAAAAAATCCCGCAGGCGCGGCCGATTTGTGAGTAAAACCAGGCCCGCTACAATAGTTAATCCGGCCGCGATCCAGAGAAACGAGTAATGATTGTAGAGTTCTTCCATGTCATTTTAAGGTAGTGACAGTTCACACTTTGACAATTCAACTCTATTCTCTTACAATCATACGGCTGGCACCATTCTAATTATAGGAAGGGTCGTCATGAAAGAGTATACCACCGACTTTCTACGCAACATTGCGCTCGTTTCGCATGGGAGCGCAGGCAAGACCATGTTGGCTGAGGCTTTTCTACACGGGACGGGTGCAACAACAAGGCTGGGAAAGATCGAAGACGGAAGCACGCTCTCTGATTACGATGATGAGGAAAACCGCCGCAAGATCTCGCTGTACACCACAGTATTACCGGTCGAGTACCGCGACCACAAGATCAACGTCCTGGATGCTCCGGGCTTTACGGACTTCATCGGAGAGGTGGTCTCTGCATTAAGTGTAGCGGATGCGGCGCTGGTCCTGGTGGAGGCGGTGTCTGGGATCGAGGTAGGGACAGAGATCGCGTGGCGGTACGCCGATGATTTCAGCATGCCGCGGTTTGTGGTTATCAACAAACTCGACCGCGACAACGCCAGCTTCTCCAAGGCTTATGAGTCGGTCGAGGAATTCGCCCGGGCAGGGGATCACCGGCTGGTGAAGGTCCAATTGCCGATTGGCGAGAAGCATGAGTTCAAAGGCGTGATCGATTTGATCTCGATGAAGGCCTATCTCGGCGATGGCAAGACTGCATCCGAGATCCCAGCGGATATGCTGGATGCCGCGAAGGAAGCGCACGGAACGCTGGTGGAAGCTGCGGCAGAGGGGGAAGATACGCTGCTGGAAAGATACCTTGAAAATGGCTCGCTCTCAGATGAGGAGTTGATCCGCGGCCTGCGGGATGTTGTGCAATCCGGCGCTTTCATCCCGGTCTATTGCGCGGCGAGCGGGCATGAGATCGGGATCCTGCCGCTGCTGAATGGCGTCGTTGACCTGCTGCCATCACCGTCGCAGGCCAGGGCTCGCGTCGCCAGGAGCAAAGAAGGCGAAGAAACGCTCAAAGCGTCTGATAGCGGGCCGCTGGCGGTCTATGTTTGGAAGACCACCGCCGATCCTTTCGTGGGAAAAATGACGTATTTCCGTGTCGTATCCGGCTGCGTGCAGAGCGATGCCCGCGTGTGGAATGAGAACAAGAGCGCCGAAGAGCGCATATCCGGCCTGCATATCCAACGAGGTAAAGAGCAGATCGCGGTGAAAACTGTTCATTCAGGCGATATCGGTTCGGTTGCCAAATTGACCGTGACCGCCACAGGCGATACGCTCTGCGATAAGAACCATCCTTTGACGGTCATTCCGCCAAAATTCCCCGCTGCCCTGTACCGCGTGGCGATCGCACCCAAAACACAGGCAGATGCAGCCAAGATCACGCCAACCCTCAGTCGCCTCTGCGAAGAAGACATGACGTCTCTCCTGGTCCAACGAGCATTCAACGGGAGAAACGGTGCTCCAGGGCATGGGCGATCAGCACATCGATGCAGCCATCCATCGTGCCCAAACGAAATTCCAGGTAGGCCTTGTTCCGCATGAGCCGAAGGTTCCCTATCGCGAGGGCATCACGAAGAAAGCCTCCGCCCAGTACCGCCACAAGAAGCAATCCGGCGGCTCGGGCCAATTCGGTGAAGTGCATCTGCGCATTGAACCGTTGCCCGGTTCCGATTTTGAATTCACCGACGAGCTGGTGGGTATGAACCTCTCGCGCTCCTACTTGCCGGCGATTGAAAAGGGCATCAAGGCCAGCCTGGACCAGGGGGCGTTCGCCGGCTATCCGATGAGCAACGTCCGGGTCATCGTCTACGATGGCAAGGAGCACCCGGTCGATTCGAAACCCGTTGCATTTGAGATTGCAGGTCGGGAAGCCTTTAAGCTGGCAGTGCAGGATGCAGGTCCCGTGCTGTTTGAGCCTATTATGAGCGTGCGGATCACTGTGCCGGATGCGCACATGGGCGATGTAATGAGCGATCTCAATACCCGGCGCGGGCGCGTTCAAGGCACCGAGTCCGAGCATGGGAGCACGGTTGTGGTTGCGCACGTGCCCATGGCGGAGATGCTGCGATATACGTCCCAACTGCGCTCCATCACCGGCGGTCGCGGCTATTTCACTATGGAATTGGATCACTACGATATTGTGCCATCGCACGTGGCCGGCGTGATCGTCGAAGCTCACAAGAAGCAGTTGGAAGCCAAGAAGGAAGAATAGAAACAGCGGAAGCATCAGAGAGCCGTGGCGTTTTAGGCCACGGCTCTTTTCTTTTGGAGAGAGACTGGCTGATTGACGATGTAAGTAATTTTGCTTATGAATTGTCTGTAGGACTTGGAAAATAATGCCGTAACCTGCTTTTCGGGTAGCCAGCCGAAATTGACCGGATGAGCAGAAAAAATCCTGGAATCTCCTCCTTGACAATAGCGGTAAATTTCGTACAATGTAATGGGACTAAATAATGAGGTTGAAAGATAACATGTATCCACTCCTTTGCTCCTGTAGACGGCGGGGCCACTAGCACCGCCTTTCTGATCACGACACATTTCGGCCAACGAATCTGAAGGACGGTTGCTCGGCTCCGCATTCGAAACTCGAATGGCGCGGCGCTTGCAAAGCGTCCTTTTTTGTTATTCGTTGGCTATTTTATTTGGAGATATGAGATGCTTACACAGTTGCGAAGACCCCGGCTGAAAATGCCGGATGAAAATGGCCTTGAGGCCAGGGTGGGAAATACACCGCTCCTACGGATTCGAAATCTTTCGGCGGGTCTTTCCCCGGATGTTCGTCTGTTCGCCAAGGCGGAATGGTTCAATCCTGCTGGCTCCATCAAGGACCGGACGGCAGTCAACATTATCCGCACGGCAATTGCCCAGGGAAAACTGATGCCCGGCAAGCGGCTGTTGGATTCCACATCCGGTAATATGGGTATCGCGTATGCCACGTACGGGATCGCCATGGGCATTCCCGTGACCTTGTGCCTGCCGGCCAACGCCAGCCCCGAACGGATCATCATATTGCGGGCGCTGGGCGCCGAGCTGGTTCTCACCGACGCCTCGGCGGGCTCGGATGGCGCGATCCTCGAAGCGCGCAGGCTGGCCGCTGAAAATCCCGAGCTGTATTGGTATGCCAACCAATACGACAACCCCGCCAACTGGCAGGCGCACTATGTAACAACCGGACCGGAGATCCTGGCGCAGACGGACGGTGCGATAACACACCTGGTCGTCGGCCTTGGCACTTCCGGAACCATGATGGGAACCGGGCGATATCTCCGCGAGAAACTCCCCGACGTCAAGATCGTGGCAGTGCAGCCTGACGCAGCCTTCCACGGCCTGGAGGGGCTGAAGCACATGGTCAGTGCGATCCAGCCGGCGATCTATGAGCCATCCTTCGCAGACCGCACCGTAGAAATACGGACCGAGGCAGCGCACGCGATGGTGCGGGCCATGGGGCGGCAGGAAGGCCTTTTCGTCGGGATCTCATCCGGTGCCGCAATGGCAGCAGCCCTTCAAGTTGCCCGCGAATTGAAGGAAGGTACGGTGGTTACCGTGTTGCCGGACGCCGGTTACAAGTACCTGAGTGACCGCGCCTTGTGGGAAGGCTAGGCATGCTTCAACTCACAGAGGACCTGCTCTCCCAGATCCACGCACATGGGGAGCAGGCCTATCCGGAGGAAGGGGCGGGCTTCATGCTGGGGTCAGCCGGCGAAGATCGGTCTGTGCAGGCGATCTTTCCCCTCTCAAATGCACGCGAGGATGCTGCCCGCCAAAACCGCTATCTCATCACTCCGCTGGATTACGTGAAGGCGGAGGGCGAGGCCGAGAGGCTGGGTTTGAGCCTCGATCGGCGTGTTCCATTCGCACCCTGACCATCCGAACCGCCCGTCGGAGTTCGACCGTGAATGGGCCCAACCATACTTTTCCTACTTGATCACGAGTGTCCGCTCAGGGAAAGCGCTGGAGACGCGATCCTGGCGGCTGGTAGAAGACCGATCCGAGTTCCAGGAAGAACACATTAAAATTATCGCCTAAAGGAGTTTAGAAATGTCCCTCTATTTCGTACGCCATCAGCATTCCTCCGAAACCTGCCCGGCTAAGAATCCCGAGATGGGGCAGATGCTGCTGCAGCACCTCACGAAGACCAACGCACAGAAGTTCGGGGTGGACCTGATCGGCGACGCAGTGCTCGACAGTCAGCACACGCTGGTGCTCATCGCGGAGGCCGAGGACAAGGCCTACATCGAGCAGTACATGCAGCCGTTCGCACAGGCCGGGTCCGTGGAGATCACATCCGCTTCGACGTGTGAGGCGGTCGTTGAGCGCCAGGGTTGTGATCCGGTGCCGGCAGGAGATTAAGCAGCCACCGGGAGCGCCGCCTGCATCGCAGGCGGCGCTCCTAAAGATAGTTTCCTTTGGAAAGGCGTAAGGCACAGGTAAGGCCGAGCGTCGAATATCGCAGACTTTTATCACTAGACAGAGGATGAGTATGGCAATTCTGAAGATTCCGACTCCGCTACGCAGCTATACAGATGGACAGACCGAGGTGACCGTGGGCGGCGGCAATGTTGCCGAGGCCATGGAACACCTCGTGGAACAATATCCGACGCTGAAGCCGCACCTGTATAACGGGGAGGGGAGATTGCGCCCGTTCGTGAACCTGTTCCTGGGCGAGAACAATGTGAATGATTTGCAGGGAATGCAAACACCCCTGGACGATAAAGCGCGGCTGCATCTTAATTCCATCGATAGCAGGTGGATGATGATGCCATCTCCGATATTGCCCGGGCTGACCCGGGAGGAGATCCTGCGCTATTCACGTCACCTTCTGATCCCCGAGGTCGGCCTGGATGGACAGCGCAAATTGAAAGGCGCTTCGGCGCTTGTGATCGGCACCGGCGGCCTGGGCTCGCCGGTCTCGTTGTACCTGGCGGCTGCCGGTGTGGGCCGCATCGGCCTGGTGGACTTCGACGTGGTCGAATTCGTCGAACCTGCAGCGCCAGATCATTCACGGGACGAGCACCATCGGTCAAGCTCAAGGTGGAGAGCGCGCGCGCCAAGCTGGTGGACCTCAACCCGGATATCCAGGTGGATGTATACAATGAGCCGTTCACATCTGAGAACGCGCATGCGCATCGCGGCGGATTACGATATCCTGCTGGACGGGACAGACAACTTTCCGACGCGATACCTGACCAACGACGTAGCCGTGTTCCTCGGCAAGCCAAACGTGTACGCGTCGATCTACCGGTTCGATGGCCAGGTGAGCGTGTTCGATGCGAAGAATGGTCCATGCTATCGCTGCCTGTTCCCGGAGCCGCCGCCGCCTGGGCTGGTGCCTTCATGTGCAGAGGGCGGCGTACTGGGCGTGCTGCCGGGGACAATTGGGACGATCCAGGCGACGGAGGCGCTGAAGGTCCTGCTCGGCATCGGTGACCCACTGATCGGCAAGCTGCTGCTCTACAACGCCCTCGATATGTCCTTCGATTTCGTGAAGCTCAAGAAGAATCCGAAGTGCAGGGTGTGCGGCGAGGATGCGAGACATTAAGGAGCTGATCGATTATGAAGCCTTCTGCGGTGTGCCTGGTCATGACCATGATGAAGGCTCGGCCGGAGCGGGATATGACATCAGCGCAGGCGAGCTGGCCTCGCGGATGCAACAAAACCATCTGAAATTGCTGGATGTGCGCGAGCCGCATGAGCTGCAAATATCGGCGCTTCCGGGAGCCGTAAATATCCCGCTCGGTACGCTGGCGGCGAGGCTTTCGGAGCTGGACTCCGCGCAGGATATGGTCGTGTTCTGCAAGACTGGCACACGCTCGACGCGCGCCCTGGAGCTGCTGGCCAGCGCCGGATTCAAGAAGGTGAAGAACCTGCGAGGCGGGATCAATGCGTGGGCTAAAGAAGTGGACCCCAGCCTGCCGATCTATTGATGACCGGTTGAACGGTGCTTTGCCGTAAAAATAGAGTGCGAACGGGCTCTTTCGTTCGCACTCTATTTTTGCCAAAATTTATGCCCCGTCGGCGCGAATTGCGGTAAACTGTGACCGAAAACCCTGGCGCATGGACTTTATTGAGTGGACCAGCATAGGAGAACAATCATGAGAGAGTTACTGGAACGCGCATCTCAGCGGGCGATCGACCTATTTGGAAGGCTTGGACAAACGGCGGGTGTTTCCGGACACGAAGGCAATTGAGCGGCTGGGGGAACTTGACATCGCTCTTCCCGATGAGGGAATGGAGCTCACAAACAGTATCTAAGAACACTGGATGAGATCGGTTCTCCCGCCACAGTGGCATCTGCCGGCAACCGTTACTTCGGGTTCGTGATCGGCGGCTCACTCCCGGCGTCGCTTGCGGCCCAGTGGCTGGCAGGCGCATGGGATCAGAATGTGCGGCCTTGCTAGGCGCCTCACCGATCGGGGCGAAGCTGGAGGAAGTGGCCAGCATTGGCTGTTGGACGCGCTCGAGCCTGCCGCAGGCATGGCGGCGGTGGGCTTTGTCACCGGGGCAACGATGGCGAACTTCACTGCGCTGGCGGCTGCCCGTCATTCATTGCTGGCCCGGCAGAATTGGGATGTGGAGGCTCAGGGCCTGTTCGGCGCGCCTCCGATCACGGTCATCGTGGGGGATGAGGTGCACGTATCTCTGTCTGAAGGCACTGAGCCTGCTGGGCTTCGGGCGCAGCCGGGTCATTCGGGTGCCTGTCGATTCGCAGGGGCGCATGCGCGCCGACGCACTCCCCGCCATGGACGAAAAGACGCTGGTCTGCATCCAGGCGGGCAATGTCAACACGGGCGCGTTCGACCCGGCGCGCGAAATTTGCGACAGGGCTCATAAGGCAGGAGCGTGGGTGCACGTGGATGGTGCATTTGGGCTGTGGGCACTCGCCTGCCCTACGCGCAAGCATCTTGCTGAAGGTGTGGAGCAGGCTGAATTCGTGGGCAACCGATGCCCATAAATGGCTGAACGTGCCTTATGACAGCGGCTTGGCCTTCTGCCGCACCGAACCGGACATGCGTGCGGCCATGTCGGCCCAGCGGCGTACTCGTGATCACCGAGAAACGGGAGCCAGCATCCTATACGCCGGAATTCTCGGCGGGCACGCGGGGAGTCGAGGTCTGGGCGGCATTGCTCTCGCTCGGCCGGAGCGGCCTTGCAGACCTGATCGAACGGGACTGCCGCCTGGCGGAGCAATTCGCAGAGCGGCTTGCCGCGGCCGGCTTCCAGATATGGAACGATGTGTGCTTGAACCAGGTGCTGGTTTCATTCGGAGATGAAGCCCAAACAAAGAAGGTCATTGCCGAGGTTCAGCAGCGATGGGACGGCCTGGTTCGGTGGCACCGTATGGCAGGGGCATACAGCCATGCGCATCAGCGTATCGGGTTGGGCAACGTCGGACGAAGATGTGGATCGCAGCCTGGGGGCGATCCTGAGAGCGGCCGACGCTGCCTAAATTCACACAGCCAGGGCCTCCTGGCACAGCCGCGATCTTTTCTGTGACCTTGCAGATACTCCCGCACCCAAAAGGGCCGAGTTTGAGACAAGCGAGCAACGACGATTGCAATGAAGCAAGGAGAGCGAATGATGGATCTGCCTGTTTCAGATGAGAAGCATGTTTACGACAATATTCTGGGAGTCATGGGAATACCCCATTGGTCAAGCTTGGACGTGTGGCTCATCACGTCGCGCCCTCCATCTATGCCAAGCTGGAGAACCTGAACCCCGGTGGGAGCATCAAGGACCGCGTTGGTCTTTACATCATTGAGCAGGCCGAGAAGCGCGGTGAGCTGAAGCCCGGCGGCACCGTAGTGGAGGCCACGTCAGGAAATACGGGCGTGGGCCTGGCGATCGCGGCTGCCCTCAAAGGCTATAAGACAATCTTCGTGATGCCCGATAAGATGAGCAATGAGAAGATCCTGCTCCTGCGCGCCTATGGGGCGAAGGTGGTTATTACGCCGACGGCGGTCGGTCCGGACGATCCACGCTCCTACTATGAAGTGGCAAAACGGTTCGCGCGTGAGACCCCCAACGCGATCCTTGCGAACCAATATCACAACCCGGACAATCCAAAGACGCATGAGTTGTACACAGGTCCCGAGATCTGGGAGCAGACCGATGGCAAGGTCACCGACGTGGTGATCGGCATGGGCACGGGCGGGACGATCTCCGGCATCAGCCGTTATCTGAAATCGAAGAATCCAGACATCAAGATCATAGGCGTTGACATCGAAGGGTCCATCCTGTTCGAGATCTGGAAAAATAAGGGGAAGATACCGGAGGGGGCGTATCCCAAGACCTACAAAGTGGAGGGCATTGGCGAGGACTTCCTGCCTTCCACTACTGACATCGACGCGCCCGACGAGATCGTGCACGTTAACGATCGTGAATCGTTCCTGTGGGCGCGGCAGCTTGTTCGACAGGAAGGTATTTTCGCGGGCGGCTCTTCCGGGTCGGCACTGGCGGGAACTATGAAGTATGCTGCCAAACTGCCGGCAGACCGGCTGATCGTTGTGATCTTCCCGGACAGCGGTACACGCTATCTCTCCAAGTTCTACGACAACAAGTGGATGCGGGAAAACGGTTTCATGGAGATGGAATTCGGGGAGGTTACGCTCGGCGACCTGGTTCTGGCGAAGCCAAGCAAGGTGCTCTTCACCGCATCCCTCGGCAATTCCATGCGGAAAGTGATGACGGCCATGCGTCAGAACGCCGTGTCGCAGATGCCGGTGGTCGGGCAGGATGGAATGCTGGCGGGCACGATCGAGGAGGTGGATCTGCTCAATCACGTGATCGAGAGCAAGCATAATCACAGCCACGATGAGAACATAGACCGGCTTGTGCAGAATGCGAAAGCCGTATATCCGCCGTCGGCCTCACTGGAAGAAGCCATGCCGATGCTGACGGACGGGTACGCTCTGATCGTGGCCGAGCAGGGCCGGCCGAGCGGGATCCTCACCAAGATCGACGTCCTGGATTACGTCGCCGGGAAGATGTGAGCAACGCTTCCGGTTGCTATGCCGGGTTGCGTAACTAGAACATCCATTCTGGGTTCATTCAGTCGAGAGCATTTCGTCAACACCCAACCCATAGGAGGCAGAAATGGATTTCGGCTCTATCAATTGGCTGGCAGTCATAGTAAGCGTTATTGCAAGCATGATCATCGGCTCCATCTGGTATCACCCGGCAGTGTTCTATAAGCCGTGGCTGGCGACGCTCGGGAAGACCTGGGAGAACCGCCCGCAGGGGGCCATGGTAAGCATGTACGCCTTTACGATCCTTGCTTCCCTCGTGGAGGCGATAGCACTAGCGTTGGTGTTCCAAAACCACCTGGGAGGCACGAGCGCGGTAGCTGGAGCCACCGCGGGCTTCTTGATCTGGCTGGGGTTTGTGGCGCCGACCAACCTGGTGAACAAGCTGTTCGCCGGGCAAGGCTGGAAGGGCTGGCTGATCGAGGCCGGCAATCACCTGGTCTATCTGCTCGTGGCCGGGGCCATTCTCGGCGCATGGCATTGATGCCGGCGTTCTAATCTGGATACATTAGACTGTCCCCGCGGGATTCCCGTGGGGCTTTTTTGTCATCAGGCTTCATCCGGCTGGCGAGTGCAGAGGGTTGGAACGCACGGAATTTACACGTACAATAAGCGGCATGTCCGATACTCAAACGCGACCAACGTACCTTGAAGTGAACCTCGCACGGCTCTACCAGAACCTGGAGAATATTCGGGCGCACGTCCAGCCGGCGAAAGTAATGGCGGTTGTGAAGGCGAATGCCTACGGCCACGGCGTGGATCAGGTCGCGCCGGCCCTCGCGCCTCACGCGGACTATCTGGGCGTGGCGATCGTGGAGGAGGGCGTTCACTTGCGCGAGCTGGGCATTACGAAACCCATCCTGGTGATGGGTGCGAGCTTGCCGGGACAGGTATCTCTCTACCTGAAGCATGACTTGACGCTTGCGGTCTCTTCGCCGGAGCTTCTGGATGCGGCTGAGTCGGCTGCTGAGGCCGCGCAGAAGCAAATCAAGGTGCATTTGAAGATCGACACGGGCATGGAGCGCACCGGCGTCCATGAGTACGAGGCCAAGCCGTTCATCGAAAGGGCTTTGGCGTGTAGCCATTTGGAAGTCGAGGGAATCTTCTCCCACTTTGCGAATGCTGAGGCGGCGGATTTGAGCCATGCCCGCCTTCAGCTCGAAGAATTCCATGAAGTGCTGGCGCTCTTTGATGCGCTGGGCGCTCCCGTCCCTGCCCTGCGACACATGGCGAACTCGGGAGCCATCCTGCAACTGCCGGAAAGCCATTTCGATATGGTGCGGCCGGGCGTAATGCTTTATGGGATCTATCCGGGCACCGAGGCAAAACGGGTCGTGGATGTCCAAACAGCAGCCACATGGCATTCCCAGGTCAGCTATTCAAAGATCACGCTCGCAGGCAGGCCGGTCAGCTACGGCTCGTTGTGGGAACCGGAAGAACCCAGTCGGATCGTCACGATCCCATGTGGGTACGCGGACGGTTATTTCCGGCGCATGACCAATCATGCGGAGGTTATAGTCAACGGAAAAAAATATCCGCAAGTCGGGCGCATTTGCATGGACCAGTTCATGGTCAACGTCGGAAAAGACGGAGCGAAGGTTGGAGACCCGGTGATCCTGCTGGGAGCGGATGACGGTGGCGAGCGCGTGACTCCTGAAGATCTGGCTGAATGGGCGGGCACGAATGAATACGAGGTCATGACCAATATCAGCGCACGTGTGCCTCGGGTCGCTGTCCAATAGGGAATCGAGATTCGGCGCCATGTGAGGGTGGCACGACCAGAACTCAAAGGGCCGCGCGGCCGAGTAACAGTTCGCGGACATAGCCTGTCTAACGAAGTGGACGTACGCCCGTAGAGTACAATACGGGTCGCATGCTCCCAGCATGAAAATCCTGTAGAGGTGAAGATTTGAATCGATATTGGCGCGATTACGCCACGCTCGCCGTCCTGGCGGGGGTCATTATTGCACTCGATCAGTGGACGAAATGGCTGGTTCGAACCAACCTGCCGTTCCAGGGGACCTGGCTGCCGGGCTGGCTGCAATGGCTGAGCCCCTATGCGCGCATTGTTCACTGGTCCAACAGCGGCGCGGCATTCGGTACGTTCCAAAATGGCAACCCGGTATTTACGGTCCTGGCGATCCTCGTCATCATTGCCATCATTTATTATTATCCGCGCGTGGAAGCGAACGACTGGACGCTGCGTCTGGCGATGGGTTTGCAACTCGGCGGCGCGGCCGGAAATCTTGGTGGACCGCCTGCTCATGCACCGCGTGACCGATTTCATATCCGTTGGTAATTTTCCGGTTTTCAATGTTGCAGATGCGTCGATCTCCATCGGCGTGGTGGTACTTCTGCTCGGCGTTTGGGTGAAGGAGCGACTGGAGAAGCGCCAGGCGGCAGTGAAAGAACAAGATGTCAGCGACGGCGGCTAAGACTTATACGTTTCGCTTTCAAAAAGCAGGCGAACAACGGTTGGACCATTTCCTCGTGGAGGCGCTGCCGGACTACTCGCGCGCACGATTGCAGGGGCTGATCAAGGCGGGCCAGGTGCTCGTGGATGGCAAGCCGGTCAGTAAGGCAGGCACGAAGCTGGCGCCCGGATCGTCGGTCGAGGTGAGCATCCCGCCGACGGCGCCATCGGAACTCATTGCGGAGAATGTGCCGCTCAACATCGTTTTCGAAAATGCGGACGTGATCGTGATCAACAAGCCGGCCGGAATGGTCGTGCATCCCGCAGCGGGCCATCAAACAGGAACGCTGGTCCATGCCGTGCTTGGGTATGATCCTGAAATGGAGGGGATCGGCGGCGAGGAACGGCCGGGTGTCGTGCACCGCTTGGATAAAGATACGTCAGGCCTGATCCTCATGGCGAAGAACGACCATGCGCACCACGGGCTGCAAGATCAGTTCCGCTTGAGGAAGGTTCGCAAGACCTACCTCGCACTGGTAGATGGCAAACCGCCGACGCCTGAGGGACGGGTCGAAGCCGCTATCGGGCGGGATGCCAGTCATCGCAAGCGAATGGCGATCGTCTCGAGCGAAAAGGGACGCGAGGCAGAGAGCGACTACCGCACTCTGGAATCTTTTCCCTTGCATACCTTGCTGGAATTTCACCCGCACACCGGCCGAACCCACCAGATCCGGCTCCATTGCGCGTTCCTGGGCTGCCCGATCGTGGGAGATACGGTGTACGGCTGGAAAAAGCCATCGTTGGAGATCAGCCGGCATTTTCTGCATGCCGGAAAGCTGGAGATCACGCTGCCGGGCGAGGTGCAGCCGAAGACCTTTGAGGCCGCGCTTCCTGAAGATTTGCTGGATGTGCTGCGGCGTTTGCGGAACGAGACCAGAAGCCAGTAGAAAGGAATCACGATGGATGTAATAGACTTGCGCTCCGATACGGTGACGAAGCCCACGCCGGAAATGCGGGAGGCCATGGCAAAGGCAGACGTAGGGGACGACGTGTACGGCGACGATCCCACCGTAAACCGCTTGCAGGAAATTGCCGCGGACATGATGGGAAAAGAGGCCGGCTTATTCGTCCCTTCGGGCACGATGGGTAACCTGGCCGCGCTGCTTGCGCATTGCCAGCGCGGCGACGAGGTGATCATCGGCCAACGCAATCACTCGTTCCTGTATGAAGCCGGTGGGATGTCGGTGCTGGGCGGGATCAGCTCCTTCCAATTGAAAAATCAGGCTGACGGATCATTGCTGCTTTCGGATGTGGAGGACGCGATCCGGCCCGACGATCCGCACGACCCGATCACCCGCCTCGTTTGCCTGGAGAACACGCACAATCGCTGCGGGGGCACGGTGCAATCGCCTCAGTACACACGCGACCTCTCCGGGTTTGCGCACGACCGAGGCTTGAAAGTGCATCTGGACGGCGCACGAATATTCAATGCGGCGGCGGCTCTGGGCGTGCCGGCGCGGGAACTCGCCGAGCCGGTGGATTCAGTCACGTTCTGTTTGAGCAAGGGACTCTCTGCGCCGGTTGGATCGGTCTTGTGCGGAGATCGGGAGTTTATCCGTAAGGCAAGGCGCGCCCGCAAGCTGCTGGGCGGCGGCATGCGGCAAGCCGGCATCCTTGCCGCCGCCGGCATCGTGGCCCTCCAGAAGATGGTCTCGCGGCTGAGCGAGGATCATGCCCGGGCGCGCGATCTCGCCAACGGCTTGCGGAAGAATGACTGCATCGTGCTCGATGATGGGACTCCGGCAACCAACATGATCTTCTTCAACCTTGCATCGCACACAAAAATGTCCGCCCCGGAGCTGGCGGACAGGCTCGAAAAAGACGGCATCCTCGTTAGCCCCAGCGGCGAACGAAGGTTCCGGCTGGTAACGCATTGTTGGATTGACGACGCAGCAGTCGAAAAGACGGTTTCCGCTTTTTCGGCCGCCCTGCACTAGGAACCGGCCCGGCGCTAGCGCCGGGCCGTCTAATTATCGTGGTTCCTGATGATCATTTCCCATGTGGCCGGATCCGGCTCGATCTGGTTCCTGCCGCGGTCCTTTGCAAGGTAGAGCCGCCGGTCCGCGAGATCGATCAGCTCAATGCTGTTACCTGCTTCAGCCGGGTAAACCGCAAGCCCCTGGCTGACCGTTGGGACGGGAACGGTCTTCTGATCCTGCACGCGCACAGTCAGCGTCAACAGGGTCTCCCGAACGCGTAAAGCGACCCGTTGGGCTTGTTCGGCGCTGGCGTTGGGAAGGCAGATCACAAACTCCTCGCCACCCCAGCGACCCACAAAATCAGTGTTCTTGATATGCTGCTTGATCGTGCCGCACAGGGTCGTGAGCACATCGTCTCCAACCAGGTGGCCGTAGGAATCGTTGTACTGCTTGAAATGATCGATATCCAGCATGATGAGGCTTAAAGACTGCCGTTCGGAGCAGGCCTCGTCGACGCGCTGCTCCAGCAGCTTCAAGAAATTTCCATGGTTGTAGACACCCGTCAGACTGTCGAGCTGCGAGCGCAATTCCACTTCTGCGTGCTCGTGCGAATTATGCAGAGCCTGAGCCGCATGCTGCGCAAGGCCATTCAATAATTCCAGGTCGGCGCGATCAAAGGCATTCGGACGATAGGAGCCGATGGCGATAATGCCATCGATGTCCTCGTTTTGCATCGGGACGCCCATCCATGATAGGCTGGTCTTGTGCTTTCCCACCAGCACGAGCCGGACACCGGGCAGGGTAACCTCCTTCCGCAAGTCGGGCAGGAACAGGCTGCGATGATTCGTGAGCACCCAGGATGATAGAGATCCATCCAGGGGAGTGCGCTGATTTTCGAAATACTCCCCATCATCATATACAAGCTCCAGGCGCATCTCATCGCCTTCGCGGAAGCCCACGAAGTAGGTATCAGCTTCCACCGCGTTTTGGAAGGCGGCGTTCAGAAGCGCCATGACCTGCTTTGTGTCCAGGGTGGATGTGATATTGCGGCTGAAATCGGTGATGGTTTCCAGCCGCCTGATGTGGTTCCGCGAAGACTCTTGAGCTGCTTCACCGTCTCTACCACGATGACGCCGATCACGGCAATGCTGAGGTGGAATGTCCATTCCTGCAGGTTCGCAAGCATCTCGCGGCGGATCCACAGCGTAATGAGAGTGGTGAGAAAGATCAGCAGGTAGGAGGGTGCGCGCTCAGAAAATATCGCGCTTCCGATTACGGCAAGGATCAGCAGCACGCCCAGGTACATGTCAAGAGAATCGGGAACGGCATAGACCAGAAGGCCCAGGCCGATGGAGATCAGAATTGCGTTGATCCAGCTATATGCTTGCTTGTAGTTTGGCGAGGGGACGACGATCCAATTGAAGACCGTCAGATACAGGATGCTGACGACCCCGAGCCCGATCAGCAAAAGGGTCTTTGGGTGTCCGGGGGGCCAGAGCATGCTGCCATTGAACACGGTAATGACCAATACCACAATGCCCGCGACCGTCGACGGGAGGGCGGAAATGCGGTGCTCCAAAGGCGTAAAACCGAATCGAGAGTTTCTTCTTGTCATGCGCAGGTCATTGAGGAACAATCGCAGCCAGGGCGCCCACGCCCCGTCGCATGCTCCTCACGTGGTCGATCTGATGACGATCGCTTTGATCCACGCTTGAGCATAGCACAGCGTTCTTCTTTCTCCTATCAAATTCACGTTGCAAATACAAATTGATTCCCGTGCAGCTTTCAAAAACGATAGCATTGGCATGAAAATATCGGATGCGGAGTTCTGATATAATTCTTTCGCAACCAAATCTGCCCAGCGTCGATGCTGGCGGCTGCAGAATCCAGCGATTCGACAGGCAACAGCATCGAAATGATCAGCAATTTTCCCCTTAACGAAATCGACGAAATTGTAAGGACCATCGAAGCGCGCACCTCTCATCGGCCACGCGTTGGGATCATACTGGGTTCGGGATTGAATGGCCTTGCGGATTCCATCAGCAAGCCCGACGTGATTCCGTTCGGCGAATTGCCGCACTTCCCGGTCTCGACAGTGTTTGGTCATGCCGGGCGGCTCGTGATCGGAGAGCTCGAAGGGCGGCCCGTTTTCGTGATGCAAGGCAGGATCCACTTCTATGAAGGTTACACCATGGCGCAGGTAACGCTCCCGATACGCGTGATGCAGCGCTTCCATGTGGAGACTCTCATCGTGACCAACGCCGCGGGCGGTGTGAACCCCGGTTATCAGGCGGGCGATGTAATGTTGATCACGGATCATCTGAACTTCCTGGGCATGATGGGGTGGAATCCGCTCATGGGCCCAAACTACGATGAGATTGGCCCTCGGTTTCCCGATATGAGCCAGCCATACGATCGGGGGCTGGCTGCGTTGGCGAGAGCGGTGGCCCAGCGCGAAAACATGACCCTGCAGGAAGGCGTGTACGCGGGCCTGAGTGGGCCGTCCTTCGAGGGGCCGGCAGATCTGAGGTTTCTCCGCATGGCGGGTGCAGATACCGTGGGAATGTCCACGGTGCCGGAGGTGATCGTGGCGCACCACGGCGGCATGCGCGTATTGGGATTATCCGGGGTGAGCAATAAGGCCAACCTGGATGGCTCGACGGTCACGACCCATGAGGAAGTGATCGAGGCTGGCAAAATGATCACGCCGAAAATCGAGAAGATCATCCGCGGCGTATTGCGCGAAATGTAAGCAGGCTATGGCAGCAATCTATCGTTTTCTCAGCACGTACGAGGTGCTGATCTATGTTGTGCTGGCAATCGGCGGATTGTTCGCCGGCCGGTGGCTGTGGCGTTCCTGGAACGAGTGGCGCCAGGCGGCCTATAGCCTTGAGAAGGAATTTGCACTTCGCAGAATGGCCAGGGGTATCGCTTTCGTATCGCTGATTCTGATCCTGGCTTGTGGGGAACTTGTAACGGCCTCGATCATTGTTCCCAGCCTGCCTGCCGCATTCTTTATCGCCACACCGACTCTGGACTTGTTCGCAACCCCCACGGGCACCATCTCAGCGGAACTTGCGACACAGATCGCCCTGACGCCGCGACCCGTCCCAACAATTGCCGGCGGCGATGGCTGCCAACCCGATAAGCTGATGCTGACCTCGCCGAAGGCTGGCTCGGAGATCCGGGGCACGGTGGATATCAAGGGAACGGTAAACATACCGAATTTCGGGTTCTACAAGTATGAGGTGGCGCCTCTCAATTCGGATTCTTGGGCGACGATCTCGGCAGGTAGGGATGCGCACATCGATGGCTCGCTCGGCAATTGGGACACGACCGCCGTTACACCCGGCGACTACCGGTTGCGACTGGTTGTCACTGATAATCAGGGACAGTCACTTCCGGCATGTGTCATCCCCATTCGAGTATTGCCGCCTTCCTAAGCGGTCTGTCGTGTAGGCATTTATTCGGAAATCTTCAATCCAATAGGAGAGTATGGCTGCATTTCAAATCCGACCCGCTGTAGCAACCGACCTTTCGCGTCTGATGGGACTCGATCACTCTGCAAGCAGTGAACATGTCTGGCAATTGGAGTTGCGGCGCGACTCTGGGCAAATTGTGGCGACATTTCGAGAGGTCCGGTTGCCTCGGCCCATCCCGCTCACGTATCCGCACGATCCATTCTCGCTTGGCGATGAATGGCCGCGCAAGGCAGTTGTGTTCGCAGCGCTCGCAGAACACGAGCCGGTGGGCTATGCGGCCCTGATCGAGCACCCATCCTCAGCGGCCTGGGTGACGGATCTGGTGGTCTCGACCGCGTGGAGGCGGCGGGGTGCAGCCAGCGCTTTGTTGGATGCGGCACGCGAATGGGCCGAGCAGCGGGGCTACCGCCGGCTCTTTCTGGAGATGCAATCGAAGAACCATCCGGCGATCCGGCTCGCGCAGAAGCACGGTTATGAGTTCTGCGGTTATAATGACCATTATTACACGACGCAAGACATCACCCTATTCTTTGCGAGGGCAATGTAATCCGGCAGTCTTGATGTCAATTGCTCCAGGAGGTGCGCTCCTTGGGGCGGGAGCGGTATCGGGGACGGGGCGTTGAACAAATTGTTTGGGATGGCCGTATGTTTAACGGTTGGACTGACAACTTACTGGTGGGGATCCAGACACTCAACCAGATCTTGACCGCAGGGATTGCCATCACGGCATTCTCCCTCTTTTTGTATTCCCTTTCATTCAATCTTCGAGACAGAGTCGCCCGATCTTTCGCCATCATCCTGCTATGCGTGGTGGTGGTGTTCACCACGGAAGCACTGCAGAACCGATCGGCCTCGAACGGCGGCGTTGATTCGCTGCTGCGGTTGCAATGGATCGGCATCGTATTCCTGCCCGCCGCCTATCTTCACCTCTCCGATGCACTGCTCGTCACGGCAGGTAGGCCCTCTCGTGGCCGGCGGCGCTTTGCAGTTCGCGCCATGTATGCAGTGTCGGTCTTATTCCTGCTCGCTCTGGCGCTGGGCTATTTGCTCGGCCCGCTGGTCGCGAGTGGAAAGCCCGCTCCGCACCTGCAGCGCACATTTCTCACGGAAATCTTTACAACATATTATGTCGCGGCCATGATTTGGGCCGGCATCAATTTTGTGCGCGCCTACTCGCTGATGCTCACCCGTTCGGGCCGGCGGCGTATGCTTTACCTGATGGCTGGTGCCACCGCGCCGGCGCTTGGTTCGTATCCGTACTTGCTCTACGGCAGCGCGGTGGCGGCGCGGCTCCCGTTCCTCTTTTGGAGCGTGGCGACCGGCATCAACGTCCTGGTCGGCGGCCTGGTGATCGTCATGGCCTACGCAGTGGCTTTCTTCGGCGTCTCATGGCCTGACCGCGTGATCAAGAGCCGGCTGATGAAATGGATCATGCGCGGACCGGTCACCGCATCGCTTGCGCTCGGGCTTGATGACGATTGTCCGGCGCGGAGGGGTTCTGATCGGGGTCGAATATTCGGCTTTCGTGCCCCTCACCATGGTGGCGACCGTGCTTCTATTTGAGCATGCGATCACTCTGTTCGCGCCGCTCTGGGAGCGGTATTTATTCTTCGGGCATGACCGCGCGGAGTTGCAGCTCTTTCAAAACATCGAAGAGCGAATGGTGACACAGGGAGATCTGCAGCAATTCCTGGAGGCCGTGCTGGCGGCGGTGCGCGACCACCTCCAATCGCCATCCGCGTTCGTTGCCGCGTTGGATGAAGAGAAGCTCTCGCTGATCGTCATGGCGGGAAATCGCGCCATGCTGGATCAGGATGGGCTTTCAGACGCGCTGGAAACCTTCAGCAACGGCAACGGTGCCGACCATCACGAATTTTCGTGGGGCAAATACTGGGTGTTGCCGCTTCACCAGCGCAAACACGGGGAGCTGGACCGGGATGAAGTCCCCCCATTCCTCGGCGTGTTGGGAGTGGCGCGCCGCGAGTCACAACATCTGGAAGCAGACCAACGCGAATCCTTGTGGCTTCTGGCGGACCGGGCTTCCCTGGCTTTGGAAGACCGTCGCATGCAGCAGCGCGTATTCCATTCCCTGCAGGACTTGCAGCCGCAAGTGGACATGATCCAGCGCATGCGAGCCGCGGGCCGATACGACTCGCGAGCCAGTCTCCTGACCCGTGATCCCCCGCCCGAGGCAGACCTGGCGAACTGGGTCAAGGAAGCGCTTACACATTATTGGGGCGGACCTAAGCTGACCAACAGCCCGCTGATGCAATTGCAAGTGGTGCAGGAAATGACCGGCGACTTCGACGGCAACGCTGCCAATGCCCTGCGTGCCCTGCTGCGTAAGGCGGTAGACCAGGTCAAACCGCAGGGCGAACGACGATTCACCACGGAATGGATTCTTTACAACATATTGGAAATGAAGTTCATGGAGGGGCGCAAGGTCCGCGAGGTGGCGGGGAGACTGGCAATGTCGGAAGCAGATCTATACCGTAAGCAGCGTGTCGCAGTGGAAGCCGTGGCAAAGGCCATTCTTGAGATGGAATCACAAATGAGGTAGGGAAGGCAGGCACTAATGATGAACCGAAAGCAGGAAAACGATAACTCGATGCCGATGGTGGATGAGAGTTGGTGGGAATCAGTCCTGGCTGAAGAGGCGCGGCATCCGACCCACGCTTCCGTCCGGCCCAAGCCGAAGCCTGAACCGCGGGCTGACGGCAAAGCGGAGGAAGCTCCCAAGATCGCGCCGAACTGGGTGCAGGTCAAGGATCTGTATCAGCGCGATCAGATCGTGGATCTGAAGGTAACCGGCTGCAATCGGGGCGGATTGCTGGTCGAAGGCGAGAACCTCTACGGATTTGTCCCCTTCTCTCACTTGGTGGATATGGCAGGACAAGTCGACGTGTCCGAACGCGAGAAAAGCCTGGAGGGCTACGTTGGCCGCACGCTCCGGCTCAAGGTGATTGAATGCGTTCCTGAAGACGGGCGTATCGTTTTTTCGGAACGAGCAGCTCAGGCGGAACCCGGCAAGCGCGCCGAATTGTTCCACACCTTACGTTCCGGTGAGTGCATCCATGGCACCGTCACCAACATCACCGATTTCGGCGTGTTCGTTGACCTGGGCGGCGTGGAAGGTTTGATCCACATCTCGGAGCTCTCCTGGGGGCGCGTGATCCATCCCAATCAGATCGTGAAGATGGGTCAGCCGCTGGAAGTGGAGGTGCTTGACCTGTCACCGGAGCGCTGCCGCGTGGCCCTAAGCCTTAAGCGGCTGGCCCCGAATCCCTGGACCAAGATCGGCTCTGACCTTTCGGTAGGGCAGGTCGTTCCGGCTACGATTACCAGCGTGCTCTCTTACGGCGCTTTTGCCCGGCTGGAATTGGGCGTCGAGGGCCTCATCCACGCATCCGAAATGCCGCTCGCCGAGGGACAGGCCGTGAAAGATTTCCTTGAGGCGGGTCAACAGGTTGATGTGCGTGTGCTGCATGTGGATGCCTCCCGGCAGCGCATGGGCCTCAGCATGCAGATAGATGGCTGATAAATTGCGTCCGCGCTTCGAAGAGTCTCGGCCTCCGAATGATATGCTGGAGCGCTTTGCGCGCTTCAACCTGCATTTTGGGCGCTATCTGCGGGACGGCGCTGGCGTTTTCCTGATCGCAGTCGCACTCATATCTCTCCTGGGCCTTTTGGGCGCTACGGGTGGGCTGCTGCTGACCCCCTGGTCCCAATTCCTGGGTACCTGGTTTGGATGGGGCAGCTACCTGCTGCTCATTGGAGTGGCGCTCGGTGGCTTTGCACTGATTCGGCGCGTTGGCACTCCGGTGAGATGGGGAAGGCTTGTAGCCCTGGAACTGGCCGCGTTGCTGACGCTTGGCCTCCTCTCCATCATCGGAGGCAATTCCTTAAGCCGCGCGGAGATCGGCATGGATGGCGGGCGGCTTGGCTGGGGGCTTTCCTACCTGCTCGCATACGTTGTTGGACCACTTTGGGCTGGCTGTTTTGCTCGCGGTCGCCTGGCTGCTCACGCTCGCAACCGGCTTTGGAGCCTGGTCCCGGTTGGAATTATGGCTGCTGAGCGTGGCGGGAGAGCCCTCGATGTCAGCGCCGCCACCGGCGGAAACGGCGATTGCCGAGCCGCCCCCTGCGCCGGCTCCCGTGGAGGATGCGCCCAGGCAAGCGGTAAAGAAAGTACCTCCCAAGATCCCGCCGGAGTTTCGTGCCTCGTTGACTGCCCCGGAGAAAAAGAGCACGAAGCCGCCCAAGCCGGTCCTGCGCGAAGAGGGCCTCCCGCCCTTGAACATTCTGATGGCCGAACAATCTGTCCGGCCGGATGAGCGGACCATCAACCAGACGGCCGGCATGCTCATGAAGACTCTTTCAGAGTTTGGCATCCCCGCGACCGTGATCGGCTACCGGATGGGTCCCGCAGTGACGCAGTTCGCCGTGCAGCCCGGATTCATCAAGAAGCCCGGCGCCAGCGAAGATGACGATGCGCAGCAGATGAAGGTGCGCGTCGCACAAATTGCCAACTTGCAGAAAGACCTGGCGTTGGCGCTTTCCGCCGAACGCCTGCGCATCGAAGCTCCTGTCCCCGGCAAGCCCTACGTTGGCATCGAGGTTCCGAATGCGAACGCTTCTGTGGTGCGGCTGAAGCCGATCCTGGAGAGCGAGGAATTTCAGCGTAACGGCGCTCCGCTTGCGATTGCGCTCGGACGAGACGTGTCGGGACATCCACTCATCGCGGACCTGGCGCGCATGCCGCACATGTTGATTGCGGGTGCCACCGGCTCCGGGAAGTCTGTTTGCATCACGTCGCTCGCGGCGTGCCTTGCCATGAACAATGCCCCGGAAGACCTGCGCATCATCATGATCGATGCCAAGATGGTGGAGTTGCTTCGGTTCAATGGCCTGCCTCACCTGTATGGAAAAGTGGAAACCAACATCGAGCGCATCCTGGGCGTGCTGCGCTGGGTCGTGATCGAGATGGAGCACCGCTACCGGCTGCTGGAAGGGGCCAAGGCGCGTGACCTGGAGGCTTATAACCGCAAGCAGATCAGAAGGTCAGACGGCGTGACCCTGCCGCGCATCGTGGTCCTCGTCGACGAGCTCGCGGACTTGATGATGTCGGCGCCGGACCAGACCGAGCATAACCTGGTGCGCTTGGCCCAAATGGCGCGCGCCACCGGTATTCACCTGGTGGTGGCTACGCAAAGGCCGTCCACCGATGTGGTCACAGGGCTTATCAAAGCGAACTTTCCGGCCCGGCTTGCATTTGCTGTCGCCTCCGGCGTCGATTCACGCGTGATACTGGACTACACCGGTGCTGAGTCGCTGCTGGGACGCGGCGATATGCTGTTCCTCAATCCCGAGCAGGGGACTCCCGTCCGCGCACAGGGCGTCATGGTCACGGACATGGAGATCGAGCGCATCCTGGATTTCTGGCAAAAGAACAGCGATCTGCCCGCGGACGATGTGCCTCCGTGGGAGAAGCTGCTGAACGAACCCGACGAGAACGAGGACGAGGGCCTGATCGATCAGGCGATCTCTCTCGTCAAGAGCGGCCAGCGCGCCTCCGCCTCGCTGTTGCAGCGGCGTTTGCGGATCGGCTATCCGCGTGCGGCGCGCTTGCTGGACCAGTTGGAAGAGATGGGCATTGTAGGGCCTTCCCAGGGCGGAGGCAGGGAGCGCGATGTCCTGCTTACCGATGAGGGCGACGAAGACATGCCCTAGTGGGCGGCGGATGCTCGAAAGGCCACGGTGCGGAGGGCCTTCGAAGAGTTTTCGAGTATGATTGGACGGACTTCTCATGAGGCTCAGGTGAGCAGAACATTCAGCGACTTCTTGCGCGTCACATTCAAGTGGTTTCTCGACCCGATCGGCCGTTTTCTGAACAGCCTCGGATTGACCCCCATCACCGTCACTCTGCTGGGCGTGGCAGGCAGCACGATCGCGGCCTTCTTTGTGGCGCGCGGACAGATCGCCCTTGGCGGGCTCATCATGCTGATCGCCTGGCCGATCGATGCGTTGGATGGCACGATGGCCCGCTTGCGCGGTGAGGCCAGCGACTGGGGCGCCTTTGTGGACTCGGTCAGCGACCGCTATTCCGAACTCATCATCCTGGGCGCGCTGCTCTATTACTTTGCCATGAACAACCAGCACATTGCCGAGGTGGTGACGTTTGCAGCGGCGGCCGGCTCGGTGCTTGTGTCATACGTAAAGGCACGTGCCGAAGCCCAGAGCTTTAGCGCCAAGGAAGGCCTGTTAACTCGCGCGGAACGCTACCTGGTCTTGGGGCCATCGCTGTTATTTAACATCCCAGCTATCGGGGTTTGGATCATTGCCATTCTGGCCAATTTCACTGCATTGCAGAGGATCTGGTACGTGCGCGCTCAGGCACATGCCAATGCAAAGAGAGTACTCGCCAAGGAGAGCTGAAGATGATTGACGGTTTTGCGTTGGGGCCGCTATATATTCGTTTTTACGGTATTGTGCTCATGTTGGGCGCGGTGGCGGGGGGCTGGCTGGCTGCCGTTGAACTGAAACGGCGCGGTAAGGATCCCGAGATGGTATGGGACCTGCTGGTCTATCTGATCATCGGTGGTGTCATCGGCGCGCGCCTCTGGCATATTTTCACGCCGCCGCCCTCATCCATCGCGCAGGGCTTTACCACTCAATATTATCTGACACACCCCCTGGACGCGGTTGCGATTTGGAAGGGCGGCCTTGGCATACCGGGAACGGTCATCGGCGGACTCGTTGCGCTCTACATCTACACCCGCAACAATAAGGCTATCTCTTTCCTTGATTGGGCAGACATCTCTGCGCCATGCCTTGCGCTCGGTCAGGCCATTGGCCGATGGGGAAATTTCTTCAATCAGGAACTATACGGCGCGCCGACCAATCTGCCGTGGAAGATTTACATCGATCCGGCGCACCGGCTGCCGGGGTTCGAGAACGTTTCCTTCTATCATCCGCTCTTCGGCTACGAGTCGCTTCTCAATATCGCCAACATGTTATTGCTGCTTTGGCTGGGCCGTCGCTACGCCGGGCGACTAAAACGGGGTGACCTGTTCAACGTGTACCTGATCGTATATCCCCTGATACGTTTTTCGCTTGATTTCCTGCGGCTGGACGCATCCAGGGTTTTGAGCATTAACATCAATCAAACGCTGATGGCAGTAGTCGGTATAGCGGCTATCCTCGTATTCATCTGGCGACATCGTCCAGGATTGGCAGAACCCGCACAAAGTGAGATGATGGGCGGCAGCGAACCGATGGAAATGGAAAGTGAGGCTGCCCCGGCAAGTGAGGCTGTAGCGAACGAGCCCGCCACGGAGATGCCACCCGCGGAGGTGACTCCGAAGCGTGCGACCAGGCGGCCCGCCACTCGAAAATCCACAACCAAAACGCCGGCGAGGCGCAAGACTGCGCCAAAGTAAATTCAACCTGCCTTCGTCTGGTATGCGTCCGGAAAGCGATCTGGGGCGGCTGAGAGAGTGTTTCTTACGTCCTCTGCGGCGTGCTCACACGTTGTGCTTCCGACCCTCCCCTTTAGGGTAGGGTCTATGCGAGTAATTACCATTTAAGAAACAGTCTCTGAGGGACGACGCTTGCCTTGCACGCGCATCCGGGGAACTCTTGTCTCATTGACGTCCCTCTCTGGCGGCCTTATGCTGACATCACAATGATCGAAACACAAGATCTAAGCAAGCAATTCAATGACTTCTGGGCAGTCGATGGCGTGACACTGTCGGTCAAGCCGGGTCAGATCCTCGCGCTGCTGGGGCAGAACGGCGCCGGCAAGACCACCACGGTGCGCATGCTCACGGCGCTGCTTGGGTCCGACGCGCGGAACCGCACGTGTTGCCGGCTATGATATTGCGCGCGAGGGCGACAAAGTGCGGGCATCGGTAGGCGTGCTGACCGAGCAGCATGGGCTCTACCTGCGCATGACCGGCAGGGAGTACCTGGATTTCTTTGGACAGATCTACCGCCTCAATGCAACGGCTCGCCTCGAACGCAGCCGCTACCTATTGGAATACTTCGGGTTGGCCGAGGCGGCCGGGCGAAGCATTGGGGAGTATTCAAAGGGCATGCGTCAAAAGCTGGCTCTCGCTCGGGCGCTGATGCACGAGCCGCCGGTCCTCCTTTTGGATGAGCCTACCTCGGCCATGGACCCGGAATCGGCGCGGCTGGTTCGCGATGAGATCGCGCGCCTGCGGTCGTCCCAGCGAACGATCGTGATCTGCACCCATAATCTCGCCGAAGCGGAAGCGCTGGCAGATACCATTGCTATTATTTATCGAGGCCGCATCCTCCTCTCAGGGGCGCTGGAGGAGCTGAAGCAGAGCGTGCTCGGCCTCGCCGAATATGAAGCCATCTTGTCCGGCCAATGGAACGCCGATGGTTTCGACGTGCCGCCAGGTGTGAGCGTGATGGCGCGCGGGGAAGGTGCATGGCGCTTCCGGGTGGAGAATCCGCGCGAGTCAAATCCCCTCCTCATGCGCGAGCTTTCATCGCGCAATGCGCCGGTTGTCGCTTTTCAAGAGGTGCCGCGCAGCCTCGAGCAGGTGTATCTCAAGGTGATGGCGGATGCGCAGGCGCCACGCGGAGAACCGGCGCATGTCTGATGATCTCTGGATGATCTGGCTGGTGGCGCGCCGGGAGCTTCGCGATCAACTGCGTGATTGGCGCATCCTGTTTCCTCTCAGCCTCTTGACGCTTACATTCCCCTTTCTCATGAATGGGGTGGCGGGCCAGGCGGTGGGTTTCTTCGCCCGCTATGGAACAAACCTCATCGCCGACCGTTTGATTCCCTTCTCCGTGCTGATTATCGGATTCTTTCCCATCACGATCTCGCTGGTGGTGGCGCTCGAGTCCTTCGTCGGGGAGAAGGAACGTGGCACGATCGAGCCGCTGCTGAGCGCACCGCTTTCCAATTCACACCTGTACTTTGGCAAATTGCTCATCGGCATTGTAACGCCCCTGGCAGCCAGCTACATTTCCATCGCGCTTTACCTGACGATGGTATCTCGGCAGCATCTCAACATGCCGAGCATGGCTACGTTCGTCCTCCTCTTCACGCTGACCACCGCGCACGCGGTGCTCATGGTCAGTGCAGCCATCGTGATCTCTGTGCAATCCACTTCGGTGCGGGCGGCCAACCTGCTGGCCTCCTTTATCGTCATCCCTGTGGCGGTCCTCATGCAGGGCGAAAGCGTGCTGCTTTTCTGGGGAACCGACCAGGTCCTGTGGCTCGCTGTCGGCGCTGTGATCATCATGGCGGGATTGCTCATCCGCCTGGGTCTGGCCCATTTCCAGCGTGAGTACCTGCTGGGCCGGGAATTTGATTCCCTGAACCTGCGCTGGATGGCATCCACATTCTGGAAAGAGTTTCGAGGAGACGCCACGTCCGTCTCCGGGTGGTATTCCTCCGAGGTGACGAAGGTCCTCCGGCAGCTGAGCAGTTCGGTGGTGATCCTGGCGGTCATAGCGGGCATCGGCTATGCCATCAGCTATCACTGGACGACTGTCAACATTCCAAGGATGCTTTCGGGCGCCACTCCGCAGGACATCACAAGCCTGGTAAAAGACGCACGACAGTCAGTGGGGCTCGCGCAGGCGAACCAGCATTTGGCGGCATCGCTGATCTTTCTAAACAACCTGCGGGCGACCTTCCTCGTCTTTCTCGCAGGCACCGTATCGTTCAGTGTGCTCGGAGTGGTGGTCTATATCCTGAATGTGAGCCTGGTGGGGGCGGTTATCGGCGTCTTCAAGATCATTGGCTATTCGCCGGCCCTTCTATTTGCTGCCGGCTTGCTTCCCCACGGCATGTTCGAGATTCCGGCGCTATTGCTTGCCAGCGCCGTTGTTCTGCGCATGGGTGCCGTGCTGGTGACGCCTCAGATCGGCAAGTCCATGGGTCAGATCATGCTGGAGCAATTGGCTGATTGGCTCAAGGTGTTCCTTGGGCTGGTTGTTCCACTCCTGGCGGTTGCAGCTCTCATCGAAGCGTATGTGACACCCTCGATCCTGCTCTCCATCATCAAATAGGTGCCGAATGCCAAAGGTTATCATTCTTGGGTCGTCGAACGCCATCCCCAGCCAGGAGCACGAGAACACCCATATGGTAGTCGTGGGCCGCGAGCGCATGGTACTGATCGACTGCGTGAGCAACCCGATTGTGCGGCTGGAGAAGGCGGGACTGGACTTCAATAACCTGACCGATCTCATCGTCACGCATTTTCATCCTGACCACGTATCGGGCGTGCCGCTTCTGCTCATGGATATGTGGCTGATGGGCCGGCGGCAGCCCTTGAACGTCTACGGGCTTCACCACACGCTGGACCGCGTCGAGAGCCTCATGGGTTTCTACGGATGGTCAGAGTGGCCAGACTTCTATCCGGTGGCTTTCCATCGCCTGCCATCGCATGAGATGACGCTCGTGCTCGATTGCCCCGATTTTCGAATATTCTCCTCTCCCGTCCGGCATCTGCTTCCGACTGTGGGGCTGCGCTTCGAGTTCGGTGATGGCAGGAAGATCATGGCATATTCATGCGATACGGAGCCCTGCGCGCAGGTGATTCGCCTGGCGGAGGGCGCCGATGTCCTGATCCACGAGGCCGCCGGCGCCACAAGGGGCCATTCGTCGGCGGAGCAGGCAGGGGAGATTGCCACCCAGGCAGAAGCGGCCGCGCTATTCCTGATCCATTATCCAACCGGGAAGTACGCGGACGGCGATCTGGTGATGGAGGCGGCTCGCCGCTATCAAGGCACTGTAAAGCTTGCAGAAGACTTCATGACGCTGGACTTGTGAGATGCCCCCGGTATCTTGAGTAGAAAGGGACGGCGCACTCGGCGCCGTCCCTTTTGATTCTTACCAACCCTTGATGTATTCGGACCATACATCGTTTTCCTGCAGATGCCGGCCGAAGATATAGGCTGCGTTTGCAGGTGGCTCCTTGGGTATATGCGAGAGCGCCATACGCGCCTCTTCAGGGCTCCTGCCGCCTTTGCGGTGATTGCACGAAGGGCAGGCCGCCACAACATTCGTCCAGATATGGAGGCCGCCCTGGTAGCGGGGAACCACATGGTCCACGGTCAGGGCGCCATCCCGGCGACCGCAGTACTGGCAGGTATAATTGTCCCTGCGGAACACCTCCCGGCGGCTCAGCTTCACCCGCGGGCGGGGACGCCGGATCTGCATCTCGAGCCGGATGACGGAAGGCCGCGGAATTAGCTCCCGCACCGTGCGAATATAGCCCCGGCCATTGGCCACCATGGCGGCTTTGCCCCCGAGGATCAGGCCCACGGCACGACGTGTGGTGCAGATGTTGATCGGCTCGAAATTTGCGTTCAGTACCAATACCGGCTCTTGCATAGAGCCTCCGTAATTCGCATGATTATACTCGACAATATTTGGCGCCAAAACCATCGACCGTTCAGCCGCAACCGATACAGTTTCGTCTGCTTATATAACATCGCAGCGTCTGCGTATCCTACGATTCCTGCGAGGCGGTGCGCAAAGGTGCAACCCGCATGAAGGTTCTGATCGCCGGCGGCACCGGCTTCATGGGTTCCGCCCTCGCGCGGCTCTTGCAGTCGTCAGGTCATGAGGTCTGGATTCTGACGAGGCGCAAGCCGGGCCGCCCCCGCGAACTTCAGTGGGATGGGCAGATCCGTGAACGGCTGGAGCGAGTGCATTAGCGAGATGGATGCGGTCGTGAACACCACCGGCTATGGATTGGAGCACTGGCCGTGGACGGCCGGTCACAAACGCCGGTTCATCCAATCGCGTGTGCTGCCGGGCCTGGCTCTGAGTGCTGCTATCCAGGCATCTAAGCGGCGTCCCGCTGTGTTCGTGCAGATATCGGGGATCAATTACTATGGTGCGAAGGGCGCGGGTGTCGCGGACGAGTCATCCCCTGCCGCCCGCGACTATCTGGCCGAGCTGACGGTCCAATGGGAGGGGGTTACACGGAGGATCGAGAGATTGGGCGTGAGACGAGTCGTGGCGCGCAGTGCTGTGGTGCTGGCCGCGCACGGAGGCTTGTTCCCTCTGATGGCGCTTCCGGTCCGCTTGGGAGTTGGCGGCCCGCTCGGCACTGGAAGGCAGGCGGTGCCCTGGATCCACCTGGAGGATGAGGTGCGCGCACTTCAATTCCTGGTGGAGAACAAAGATGCCGCCGGCCCCTTCAACCTGATCGCGCCGGAAACTACATCCAATGCACAGTTCATGTGCGCGATTGCAAAGGCGGTTCGCCGGCCCTATTGGTTTAGGACTCCGGGCTTTTTGCTCCGGGCAGCCCTCGGTGAGATGAGCACGCTCGTTCTGGATGGGCGCTTTTCACAACCAAAGCGCCTGACCGAACTTGGCTTCACCTTCCATTATCCAAACATCGATGCGGCGCTCGGGGACTTGTTTGGGCCGCCCGGCAGCAAGCATTAGAAAGTTGTGAACCGGATGGAAAACTGCCGATGATTGTGGTATGGTATGGTTCTGTGCTCTCTTGAGCGTCGAACAAAAGGAGATTCTGAATGTCACGTGTATTTGCGATTTTTGGATTTGTCAGCATGCTGGCGCTGACGGCCTGTGGGCCGGCTGCACCGCTGCCTGCGATCCTGCCGACTTTTCTGCCTGCCCAAGGGCAGGTCACACCCGAGATCAATCAGGCTTACCCCACAGAGCAGGCCCAGCAGGCTAACAAGAGCGAGACCGTCAGCGGGTTCGCTGTGAGCCTCCAGCGCGCATGGCGCGATGGAAAGCAAGTCTATGCCGATACCTGCTTCACTTTGCCCGATGGGTCGGATTGGACCATCTGGAATGCCCGCCTCGAATACGCCGGGCAGACCGTCTCCGAATTCAGCTCCTCCATGGTGAGCAAGCAGGATGCCGCGGGCGCCACACCCGGACAGCGCTGCGATCTTCTGGGCTTCTACGTGCCGCCGGATGCTGACCTATCCGCAGCCTCCCTGACCATTGAGTCGCTGGGTGCTTACCCCACTCCGGACGAATACTGCACGCTCTACATGCCGAAGATACAGCAGGCGCTCAAGCAGCAGGGGGTCGATATCACGCTGGATTGCGCCGACACGAACGGCACGATGGCAATGCAGATCTCCGGCAAGCCGGCCTCGATGACGCAGGATCAGGCGGAGCAGCTTGTATACAGCGATGAGTTCTACACGGTCAAAGGGCCGTGGTCGTTCCCTGTGACGTTCAGCCAGTAGCCGGTGAATGTCGTATAATAACGCCATGCTGGAACGAACGGCTTCCTTCTTCTATTACGTGTCCATGCCCTAGTCTATTCGGAGGGAACCAAGACAACGCGCCCTCACGGGCGCGTTTTTTTTGCACTCATCCTTAGGAGGCTTTATGAACATCGACGAACAGGTGGACTTGTTAATGCAGGGGACCGAATATGGCGACGAGTCTCTGAAGAAGGCCATGGCCGGCGAACTGCGCCAACGGCTCGTGGCCTCGCAGAAGAGCGGGCGTCCGCTGCACGTGTACTGCGGTTACGATCCCACCTCCACGGACCTTCACCTGGGTCATACCATCACGATGCGCAAGCTCCGGCAGTTCCAGGATCTCGGGCACGAAGTCACGTTCCTGATTGGCAATTACACGGCGCTGGTCGGTGATCCGTCAGACAAGAACAAGGCACGGCCGGTGCTGACGCTTGAGCAGGTGTCCGAGAACGCCAAAACGTACGCAGAGCAGGCCTTCCGCGTGCTCGATCCGTCCACCGTAAAGGTGCGCTACAACGGGGAATGGCTGAGCAAATTAACCCTCGTCGATCTGATCCGGCTCGGACAGAACTTTACGGTCCAGCAGTTCATGGCGCGCGATAACTTTGCCAGGCGGCTGGAAAAGGATGAGCCCATCTACCTGCACGAAACCTTTTATCCCCTCTTGCAGGGTTACGACGCCGTTGCGCAGGAGACCGACGTCCAGGTCGGAGGTACCGACCAGCTCTTCAATATCATAGTTGCCGGGCGAAAGCTTCAGGAAGCGATGGGCCAGCAGCCCTTGGTGGGCGTGATCGTGGATATTCTGCCGGGCACCGACGGACTGCAGCGCATGTCGAAGTCGATGGGCAATGTGGTGCCGATCAACACCTCCGCCGAGGATATGTACGGAAAGCTCATGTCTGTGCCGGACCTGGCGATGGAAAAGTATATGCGGCTGGTCACCCGCTGGACGCCGCATGAGATCGATGCCTTGCTAAAGAGGATCGAGTCCGGTGAGCTGCATCCCCGGGATGCAAAGATGCAGCTGGCCCGCGAGATCGTGGACGTCTTCTACGGCGACGCGGAAGCAAAAGCGGCGGAGAATGCATTTATCAGGCTGTTCCAGCAAAAGGAATCTCCTGAAGAAATGCAGGAGTTTGCCCTGAAGCCTGGCGCTAGCATTATGGATGTGCTGCTGGAGACCGGCCTGGCAGCCAGCCGAAGCGAGGCCAAGCGATTGATCGACCAGAAGGGAATCCGCCTCGACGGAGATGCCCTGGAACGAGGCGATATGCCATTCCCGCACCCAGGTGTACTGCAAGCGGGGAAGCGCCGCTTTGTAAGGATCAAGTGAAGGATCAAGTAAAAGCAAAGCCCGGCTCATCAGTGAGCCGGGCATCTTTTTGGAGCTCTTAAGGGGATGGCAGGTCCGTGTATTCCTCCATCATTCGCAGGAACTCGTCCGCAATGCGCGGATCGAACTGCACGCCGGACTGGTCGCGGATGTATTTCATCACCTTTTGCCTCGGCCAGGCCCTTCGATAGGCGCGGTCGGACAGCAATGCATCCCAGACGTCTACGACGCTGAAGATCCGCGCAAGGAACGGGATCTCCTCCGCCACCAGCCCACGCGGGTATCCGGTGCCATCCCAGCGCTCGTGATGGCAGTATGGCACCTCCAGCACGGGACGCAAGTAAGCAATAGGGTACAGCAGATCAAAGGCATACTGAGGATGCCGGCGCAATTGCTCCCACTCCTTCTTGGTGAGCGGGGTCTTCTTGTGCAGGATGCGATCCGGAACCCCCATTTTACCGATGTCATGGACAAGAACGCCGCGCCGCATATACGTAAGCTCGGGTTCACGCAGGCCGATCTGGTGCGCTAATTTCAGCGTCAGTTCTGCAACGCGCCGGGTGTGGCCCTGGGTCTCCTTGTCGCGAAGTTCAAGTGCGTTACCCCAGCCTTCCAGCGTGGTGTCGTAGGCTTTGGAAAGCTCTTCATTGGTCTGTTCGAGACTCGTAAAGAGTCCTGCATTGTCGATGGCGGCAGCAGCCTGGTGTGCAAATGTCTGAGCCAGCTCCGCATCGTGTTCGTTGAAAGCCCGGGGTGCATTGCTATCCAGCGTGATATAGCCGATGATCTGCCCGCGTGCGATCAATGGAACTCCGAGCCAACCATGGATTTGATCGCCCGCGGCCCAACTCTCGAAGCGCGGGTCGAGTTGCGCATCCTCTACGACGATAGGTTTGCCGCTTCTTTGAATTGCACGCAATAACGCATTCCCGGCGGGGAAGAGTTGCCCCAATGCCAAGTCTGGTTGCACCAATCCCTTGGCCGCGCGGATGCGGACCTGGTCTCCTTCGATCAACAGCATGGATGCACTGTCATAAGGAGTTACCTGCCGCAGAGCGATGAGGATCGTTTCCAGCACCTCTTCGACGTCGAGTGAGGAGGTCACCGCCGTGGCTGCCACCTGCAGATTTTCCGCCTCCTGCCGCCTCTGCTTTTCCAACTCGAACAAACGGGCATTTTCGATCGCAACCGCTGCCTGTTGCGCCAGGCTGCTGAGAAACACAAGCTCTGAAGGCCTGAACTCGTGCTCCACACCGGTGCGCCAGACGACGAGCAGCCCCGTAAGCTGCTCCTTCGTAAGGATCGGAACGCCCATAAAATGTTCGTTGGGATTGTTCTCGGTTCCCATGACCGTGACAGCGCGCGGGTCCGCAGGCGCGTAGTTCACGATCTCGCCGACCTTGTTGAGCGCGATGGTTCCTGCAATTCCCGTTCCGAGCGTCAACGGGTCGTCCTTGAGCGCCTGGGCATCCAGCCCCTTCGCGGCGACGGCGTGAAGTTTCGAATCGCCGCGCTCGTGAAGAAAGACAGCGCTTGTCTCCGCGGAGAGCAGATCGAGGGCATAGGATGCGATCCGTTCGAGCACCATATCGACCTGAAGCGTTGCAGAGATATCACGGCCCACCTCTGCGATCGCGGCGGCTTCCTGGGCGCGCTGGCTCGTCTCCACCAAAAGCCGGCTGGCTTCAATGGAGATCGAGGTCTGGTGAGCAATGCTGATCAGGAAGTTCAGTTCAGACTCATTGAAGAGCCCATCGTCTCGTAGCCGCCAGGCATTGATGGCCCCCACCGGCTTTCCGCGCAGGATTAGAGGCGAGGACATCATCGTCTCGACCTCGCCGTCCTGCGTGGGCGTACCGGGGACGGAGATCGTTCGCGGATCGTGGCGCGTATCGTTCACGATCTCAGATTTGCCTGACGCAATAATGCTTCCGGTGATCCCCTCTCCGATGTTGAAGGAGTGAGAACGCAGTTGCTGGCTGTAGGTGCCGTGGGCCGAGGCTACCTTGATCGTTTTTTCATCACTTTGCAGGAGATAGATTGCTACATGGCTGGCCTTCAGCAGGTCGAGAGTGCGCTGTGAAACCTTCTCAAGGACATGGACGATCTCCTGCGAGGTGGCGAACTCATTCGCAATGTCGGCCAGCGCCTGGATGATCCGGGTCCGCCGCTTCTCCTCTTGAAAAACGCGCGCGTTCTCAATGGCGATAGCCGCCTGGTTGGCAAATATCTGGACGAGCGCAGCATGATCAGGGGTGTAGAAACCAACCGTGTCGCTATCCACATTCAGATAGCCGATCAGTTTATCCTGAACGATCATCGGGACGCCCATCCAGCTGCGGATGTACTCGGTGCCTTCCACCTCTTCGAAGCGCTCTTCCTTCCGCACGTCGTCCACAATGATGGGTTTACGAAAATCGGCGCCCCATTGGCCGGGACGGGATGCATACATGTGGCCGACGATCCCCAGTTTTTCCGGCACGCCGCGCGCTGCTACGATCTCCGCGTTCGCTTGGTCCATCAGCTCGATAGAGGCGCTGGTATAGGAAACGAGCTTCGAGAGGGCATCCAGGATGATCTTGAAGAGTTCTTCCGGCTCGATGGTGGTGGTAAGAGCCGCCGTCGCCTCACGGAGTGTCTCCGCTTCCCGGCGCTGCTTCTGCTCGCTTGCGAGCAGGCGTATGCGCTCGATTGCCGTGCCCAGAGTTCCGGCAATCGTCGTCAGCAGGCGATTGTCGTCTTCATCGAAGGCCGCGGGTTTCTTGCTCTCCGCGTTGAACACCCCGATGATCTTCTCGTTCACCCGGATGGGTACGCAAAGTTCTGAGCGGATGCCCGCAGTGGCCTCAACGTACACGGCAGATTCCGTGACGTCATCCACGCGCGCCGCGATTCCGCTCGCCGCTACGCGCCCGGTAATTCCTACAGATAAGGGCATCTCGATTATTTCCGTACCAAAACTGGCGCCCCAGTAGGATGGGACCGGTCGCAGCGCCGTACCGCCTTCATTTAGCAGGAACACGCCGCAGTTGTCAGGGTACAGCATGCCGCTAACGATCTGCGTGGTGCGCTTAATGACCTCATCTTCGCTGTAGCTTTGGGATACGGCCATCGCTACGGCATGGAGTACCGTCAACTCTGCCAGACGCTGCTCGAGCTTCTCGTCGGTTCGTTTGCGGTCGGTAATGTCGGTGAGTGCGCCCACGATCGATACCACTCTGCCATCACGCACCACCGGAGTCTCACGTACTTCAACCCATACATGCCTTCCGTCTTTGCCTTCCAGCTCAAGGACATATGGCTCCTGTGCTACACCGGTATCGATGGCTCTTTGCGTGAGCTGGATGCCGCTCTGGTTGACAGGGTGATCGGTGAGAAACGTCTGCCAGGTGCCGTGCATCTCCTCCGGGAGATATCCCAGGGTATTGGTAACCTGTGCGCTAACATACGTTAACACATGGTCCGGAGTATGCGAGTAGTACACGTTCTGCGTATGGTCTACGATGCCCCGCAGCTTCTCCTCGTTCGAGCGTAAAGCCTCCTCGGCCTTTTTCTGCTCAGTGAGATCGCGGATGACCATCTGAATGGCCGGCTGATTCTGATACATGAACGGGTACGCGATCACTTCCCCCAGGACCGTGGAGCCGTCGCAGCGCATGAACTTTTCCTCCCGCCCTTGCAGGCCGTCGCCATCCTGAATCCGCTTCAGTTGCTCTTGTACGGATGGACGAGAATCTGGGTGGACGAAGTCCATAAGAGGTGCGCCAAGCAGCTCTCCGGCGGTCATTGCGCCGATCAGCCTCACCGATGACTGGTTCACGTATACGACTTTTCCCTGGCTGTGAACGACGATCGCATACGGCGAGTGCTCCACCAGGAGCCGATACTGTTCCTCGCTTGCACGCAGCTCCTCGTCAACGAGCTTGCGCTCCGTTACATCCCGATAGTTGGTGACCAGGGCGTGGATGCCCGGCTCATCGAGCTGATTGCTGAGGATTGCTTCCAGCCAGCGATAGGATCCGTTTTTGTGGCGGATGCGAATTTCGGTGGTGACGACGTGCGATGGAAAGCCCAATATCTCATCATAGGCTCGGCCAAGCCTGGCGGTATCGTCCGGATGGACATACGCGGCTACATTGACCCCGATCACTTCGTCTGGTTCATACCCCAGGATGCGCGTCATCGCCGGGCTTTGATATAGCACATTTGCATCGGCAGAATAGAGGGCGGTTCCATCGATGCCGTTCTCGATGAGGACGCGGAAACGCGTCTGCTCTTCCAGCAGCGAGCGCTCCATCTGCATCCGTGCTGTGATATCTTCGATGAGCACCTGTATGCTCGGCTGCCCGCGATACTGGATCGGGGCCAGGGTCAGCAGAGCATCATACAGGCTGCCGTCCTTGCGCTTCAACTGTACATGCTCTTTCGTAACCGGCTTGTCCTGCTGCAGCATCTCCAGGATTCGCTCTCGATCCGTCCGGTTTCCATAGAGATGCTCTACGGAAGACAGTGCCTCGATGTCTTCGCGATGATACCTGCCGGGCTCCAGGACCGCATCATTGAACGCAATGATCCGTCCGTGCTGATCTATCACCCCGATGCCGATCGGCGCTGCCTCGAACAGCATGCGATATTGCTGCTCATTTTCCAGAAGCGCTGTCTCGGCCAGCTTATGGTCGGTGATATCGGTGACAAATCCCTCGTAGTAAGCCGGATTCCCCGAGCCGTCGTTGACGATCCGTGCCGTGGTCGAGGTCCAGATCACGACGCCATCCTTGCGACGCTGCTGTGCCTCAAAGTGCTCGACATATCCATTTCGAAGGAGATTGTTCGTGAACTGCTCGAACATCATCGCTTCGACGTGGAACTGCGCGCCGGCGTCCATGACGGACAAGAGCAGCTCTTCCGGCGATTTATAGCCGTAGATGCGCGCGAGTGCAGGATTGACCTTGATGTATCTGCCGTCCAGTGTGGATCGGTAGATGCCTTCCAGGGCCTGCCCGAACACCTGGTTGAATTCCTGCTGCGCATCCTTGCGGATTTTGTTCTCGCGGGCGAGATAAATGAAAATGAACAGTCCTGAGCCCAGGACGAAAAGCCAGCCTTTGTACGTCTGTAAAGTTGTGAGTTGGGCGGGATTGCGGAAGATTGCCGCTGCCACACGGTCAGAGAGCGCTATCCAGGCTCCCCCGATCAGGATATACGAGAGTGCGAGGCGGGCAGCGAGGGGCAGCGGTTTGAATCTCATGCCTGTCATAAGGCGCGGAATCAGCGCCTCAATCATCCATTTTATTCCAGGAAGCCCCCAAAAGTACGGCTGTAGCCGCTTTGATATGGAGTGGCAAGCTATAGCCCATCCTGGGCTGCTTGGATGAGCGGTGGGATCCGGTTTGGGGTGGCCAGGGAAAACAAAAAGCGAGCCAATGGACTCGCTTGAGAGGCGTCGACGGGATTCGAACCCGTGATGAGGGTTTTGCAGACCCTTGCCTTACCACTTGGCCACGACGCCACGTTATGAAAACTAGAGCGGGCGATGGGATTCGAACCCACGACCTTCTCCTTGGCAAGGAGACGTTCTACCACTGAACCACGCCCGCAGGTCTTGGCCGTTCTGGCTGGCCGAGAGTGCCGAGACCCAGGATCGAACTGGGGACACCGCGATTTTCAGTCGCGTGCTCTACCAACTGAGCTATCTCGGCCAGAGAGTCTTATGTGAAAGCGTGCGAAATTTTACTAGACGCGGAGGAGATTGTCAAGCAACCTACCCTGAGCGGCATTGCATCCGGTCCGCTCAAGCCCTCAACACCCCTCTAATACAGTTTAGGATGCAGGATTTCTGCTTGGATGACGCCTTCCGGCTAAGGCCTCGCAGCGGGGAGCTACACTCGCCCCATGCGTCCCTCAAAGTCGCGCCTGCTGATACGGTCTCGCCACTCGCTTCCCCGATCACTATTCTCTACTCTCTTCCCTTCTCTGCCTTTCCCCAAACATTGTAGTACTAATACAAGGGCGTACAAGGACGCACAAACTCCGTGCTTGACTCTAGAACATTAGTTCTGTATCATGGCACCATGCACCCTCATGCGCGTCGCTCTCTGTTTCCACTTCCGGCCGCCAGGCATTGGGCCCGATGCCTCTCTCTCTCTATTCTCTACTCCCTATTCTCTGTCCTGTCCCATTCGACCCTCTATTCGAACCTCCCCATTTTCGCGACCCATCTACCCGTAATTTACGGCAAGCCGATCCTATTCGAACCTCTTTTTAAGACCCCGATTCTCATACTGCTCGGTCCTCCAATGCCTCGGGCGAGGCCGAGGCCTGCAAAGCATGCGCCTTACACCTCGGATGGCTTCCGGTCACCGCCATCGCACCTTAACAACTGAATATTCGTAGCGGCGGCACGAAGCGGCTTTCCTCATCCTTGATAATTTGCAGGCACCCCTTCCCGTTTGGGAAGGTCGCGAAGCATCCCGTAGCGAAGTCGGAGCGCACGTAGGCATATCCCCGCTGGGAGCGGGGCGGAGGGGGGCCGGGGGTTAGGTCTCCCCGCCCGCAGAGCAACCATCCCTGCTCGCTTGGCTGACAGCTGACTGCTGATAGCCGACAGCTTTATCCAAACCTTAACAACTGAACATGCCCCTTCATACCTCCTTCCCTTGACCCATGATTGCTTGGGCACTACAATCCCGCCACCATGTTTGAAAACCTGACACAACGCTTGAACCAGGTCTTTGATCAACTCCGCCGCCGCGGGAAACTATCCGAGGCGGATGTGGACGCGGCCATGCGCGAGGTGCGCCTGGCATTGCTCGAAGCCGATGTTCACTTCAGTGTGGTCAAGACCCTCATCGCCCGCATACGCGAGCGAGCCGTGGGCGCGGAGGTTTCAAAGGCTCTCAATCCCGGGCAGCAGGTCATCAAGATCGTGAATGATGAGCTGATCGCCACCCTGGGCGATGCCGCACCGCTGAATCTCACCGGCCCCAGGCCACGTGTCATCATGCTCATGGGCTTGCAGGGCTCGGGCAAGACTACAACCGCGGGCAAGCTGGCGCGCCTGCTGCGTTCGAAGGGTGAGCGCGTCATGCTGGTCGCAGCAGATCCTTATCGCCCGGCGGCGGCTGAGCAGTTACAGCAGCTGGGGCAGCGGCTCGAGGTCCCCGTCGAATTTGACCCGTCGCTGAAGCCGCCTCAGCTTGTCAGGCAGGCTTATGAGAAAGCCGAGAAGGGTGGATTTGGCGTCGTCATCCTCGACACCGCCGGCCGGTCACAGTTGGATACCGAATTGATGGCCGAATTGAAGGCCATAGCCGCCAACGTACCGCCCGTCGAATCGCTCCTGGTCGTAGATTCCATGATTGGCCAGGAGGCCCTGAACGTTGCGCAGGCCTTCCGCGATAATGTTTCGATCACCGGCCTGATCATGACCAAGATGGACGGCGACTTGCGCGGTGGAGCCGCCATCTCCATCCGTTCGGTGACGGGTGTGCCGATCAAGTTTATCGGCACCGGCGAGAAGTTGGACGCCCTCGAGGCTTACGATCCGGGCAGGCTGGCCTCCAGGATCCTGGGCATGGGTGACATGCTTGGGCTTATCGAAAAAGCCGAAGCCGCCTTTGAGGCCGAGGGCGCACAGAAGCAGGCCGAGCGAATGATGAAGGGCCAGTTCACGATGGAAGACTGGCTGGAGCAGATGAAGCAGGTGAAGAAGATGGGGTCCATGAGCCAGATCATGGACATGCTGCCGGGTCAGTTGGGACAGGCAGCCCGCCAGGCTGATCCGAAAGAGATGGAGAGGGGCATGAAGCAGTCCGAAGCGATCATCTTCTCGATGACATTGCACGAGCGCCGCAATCCGGACGTTCTGAACGCCTCCCGCCGGCGGCGCATCGCAGCCGGCGCCGGAGTCCAGGTGCAGGATGTGAACAAGCTCGTGAAACAATTCCGCGAGGCGCAGAAACTGATTAAGTCCTTCCAGCGGAGCGGCGGAAGGAATTTACCTGGGCTGTTCGGATAGCTCCGGCTCGGAGGGGACGCTTGGACTCTTACCTCTCCTTGCGCTCGTATAACTTGCTTACCGTCGTGCTGATGAAGGTGTTGAGCCCCTGTCCGGCTTCGGCCAGCCCCTTCATGCGCTCCACGTTCTCGGCGCCGGCGCTGGCGTACGTGTACCGATAGACGGCGCCATCGCTGAACTCGATCGTGATGTAGTCAGGCCCGATCTCATACGCGGTGACGCCGGAATTCCCTGTGATGTTCCTATACGGTTCCATGCTCTGCTCCTTGAGGCGTGCCCTGAACTCGGGTGGCAAGGCTCGATGGAAGCTGCTCGTGACCCTTCTAAAGAAACGGGCAGCTCCAAAATAGATAACGAAAAGCAGCCAGCTTTTCTCCCATCCTCATTCACAACCAATTCACAAGCCGATCCTATACTCCGCTTCATAGTTCACAAAAGGAGTGAAAATGGACGGAAAACTTGTATTTAGGATCCTGGCAGTATTGGTACTGATTGCCGCGATTGCCGGTGTTGCCTTCTTTGCCTTCAATGCCGGCGTGGCGACTCACGTGCAGCTGCCTGCACCTGCAACAGGTAGCGGGCAGGCGCCGTATCCCTACTACGGCTATGGCCTTTGGCATCCATTCCCGTTCTTCGGGTTCGGCTGCTTCGCGCCGCTCATCGGCTTGTTCCTGGTGTTCCTCGCCATACGCGCGTTCAGCTTCCTGTTCTGGGGACCGCGCTGGGGCCATAGGATGCACATGCATGGCGGCTGGCACCGAGGCTGGGGTGGTGAGGAAGGCGGAGTACCTCCGATGTTCCAGGAATGGCACAACCGTGCACACGGTCAGCCCGGACAGCCTGGAGAAGAAAAGAAGGACTAGCGAACGCTGCGCATGGCATGGCGAGGCTGGGTCACGATCGGAGTTCCTCCAGCCTCGCCGTGCTTCCATTTCGGATTTCGTCCAATGAAGAACAGCAGAATTCTCCCTCCGGCTTATTTTCTTGCTGCAATTATCATAATATATTGCCTTGCACTTTTCATTGCCAGTGAAGATCCTGATTGCCACGCCATGGAGATTATTGGGCTTATTTCCAATGACCATAGGCGTCATTATAAACCTTATGGCGGACAGAAAATTCCATCTGGCTGGGCACAACCGTGAGACCCTTCGAGGTCTCGTCCAGGCTGGTGACTGACGGCCTGTTCCGGATCAGCCGCAATCCGATGTACCTTGGTTTCATCCTGATCGTGGCCGGTGAAATGCTCCTGTTAGGTTCGCTGGCGCCACTTCTCATCACCATCGCCTTTTGGCAGTACTTGCTGGATCGCAATTTCGTTGTTTCGGAAGAGCGGATGCTGGCAACACGATTTGGGGATGAATGGCGGAATTATGCTGCAAGCACTCGCCGATGGATATAAACTCAGGTGAACTCCTCTTACGCTTGCCGCTGTGCAGCCCGCGCTGGAAACTGTGTAATAATACGGAAAATATGCCGAAGAAAATCCTTGTTGTTGACGATGAGCCGAAGATCACGCAGTTGGTGAGTGACTACCTCGAGCGTGCCGGCTACGGCGTACAGGTCGCCCATGATGGCAAGACGGCCCTCTCGCATGCCAGGACAGATAAGCCGGATATGATCGTGCTTGATCTGGGATTGCCTCAGATGGACGGCCTGGACTTCACCCGCGAGTTTCGTAAGTCGTCCAACGCTCCCATCATCATGCTGACGGCGCGCTCGGAGGAGACCGATAAGCTGATCGGGCTTGAGCTGGGCGCCGATGATTACATCACCAAGCCGTTCAGCCCCAGGGAGTTGGTTGCACGGGTTCGCGTGCTCTTCCGGCGCATTGACAACATCGCGAATGCCAGTATGGAGGTGATCCGGGCCGCTGATCTGACGCTGGATACCCAGCGCCTCCAGGTAACGGCGCAAGGCCGGGAGCTCGAAGAGCTTACCCCAACCGAGTTTGAGTTGTTGGCGGCGCTGGCTGCGCAGCCGGGCCGCGTGTTTACCCGCGGTCAATTGCTGGAAGCCATTCATGGCGTGGCATTTGAGTCGTACGAGCGAGCCATCGACGCGCATATCAAGAATATCCGCCGAAAGATCGAAGTCAAGCCGGGTGAGCCGAATTATCTTCTGACGGTTTACGGCGTCGGCTATAAGTTCTCAGATAAATAGACCGATGCCTAAAGATGATTTCCCGCGCTTCCATCGCCGCCGCTGGTGGCGAGATACCGATCAGGCAGAGGATGCTCCTCCGACCGGTACGAATCCTCCGGCGTGGCCTGACCACATCGGAAGATTTCGACCTCCGTGGTGGCCGGAGAATGAGCCGTGGCCGCCCACGCGCAGGCATTGGGCTCATGGCATGCGCCGGCCTTTCTTTCGCCGGCTCGGATGCCTTTTCCTGATTGTCAACTTGTTCGGCGCCGCGATACTTCTCGCCCTGGTGCTGCTAGTGCTCAATGCACTGGGCCTGACGACCATCTCACCCGGCCATATCCGTTGGGTGCTGCCACTCGGCGGCATCCTGCTCGCGGTGATTATCAGCGTGAATGTGCTGGCGGCCACGAATATCCGTCGCATGTCAGTCCCGCTGGATGACCTGCTGGCTGCCTCGCACAGCGTGGCGGAGGGGGACTATTCGGTAAGGGTGTCGTCACACGGGCCATCTGAGGTCCGCTCGCTGGCTTCGGCGTTCAATTCCATGGCAGAGCGCCTACAGGCCCATGACCGGCAAAGGCGTTCGATGCTGGCGGATGTCAGCCATGAGCTGAGGACGCCGCTTACGATCATCCAGGGAAATCTGGAAGGCATACTGGATGGCCTATATCCTGCAGATGAGACTCGCCTGCGCTCGATCCTGGAGGAGACGCAGATCCTGTCGAGGCTGACGGACGATTTGCGTACTCTTGCATTAGCCGAAACAGGGTCCTTGCAACTGAGGCGCGAGCAGGTGGATTTGGTCAGCCTGGTGCGAGAGACCATCGACGCTTTTCGGTCGCAGGCCGCTTCCACTGGTGTGGAAGTGCAGCTATCGACCGACACGGATGAAAAACCGCTCAATGCCGATCCTGAGCGCATCCGCCAGGTCTTGAGCAACTTGATCTCGAACGCAGTTAGGTATTCGCCTGCCGGCAGCACTGTTCGCGTGAACTTGTCTTCAGACGCCAGCAGGCGTGCGAGTGTCCGTATCTGACGCCGGCCCTGGAATTTCCGCCGCAGATCTGCCGCATATCTTTGACCGGTATTACAAATCCGCGGATTCCCGAGGAATGGGCCTCGGTCTATCCATCGCCAGGTACATCGTCGAGGCGCATGGTGGCGAGATCAGGGCAGAAAGCGGTGTCGGAAAAGGCGCCGAGATTTCCTTTGTGCTTCCGGCGTAATTCTCTGGTAAAATAAACGCTTGTGGGTTTTGGGCTTTCGAGCGCGTCTCCTTTCACGCACCCCTCTCTCGTTTGCTTAAACCACCCCATAGACATTTCTACGAGATCCAAGAGATGCTCGATGCCCGCTGATATCGCGGGCCTCGGCAAGCATGTTTGAGCGCCAATCGTCAACTAAACCTCACAAGAACTGAAGGAGAACGTCTTCGATGGTTCGTATTCGTTTTCGCCGAATTGGTTTGAAAGGCCAGCCGTCCTACCGTATCGTGGCGGCTGATAAGGAAGCTGCCCGGGATGGTCGCTTCCTGGAGATCCTCGGTTTCTACAATCCTCGTACTGATCCCTCGACCCTGAATGTAAAGGAAGACCGGGTCTATCATTGGATGAAGAACGGCGCGCTTCCCACCGAGTCCGTCGGGCAGGTGTTCAAGAGTGCCGGTTTGTTGGACCGCTTCGACCGCTTCAAGAAGGGTGAGACCGTGGAGACCCTGCTGCAGGAAGCAGCCGACGCCACTACCAAGCGTGCCGCCCCCGCCAAGACCCGCAAGAACTAGTCACAACTTAGCGTCGCTGTGCACCGACGCGCCGAGTCATAATGAAAGACCTCATCGAATTCATCGCCAAGTCGTTGGTTGAGCATCCGGAACAGGTCGAAGTCCGGGAACTCGGAGGCGGAGATCGCATCCGCCTTGAGCTGAGTGTGGCCAAGGATGATATGGGCCGGGTCATTGGCAAGAGCGGAAAGGTGGCAAATTCCATCCGGACGCTGTTGCGCGTGGCTGCTGAGCGCGAAGGCAAACAGGCCACGCTGGACGTAGTCGAGCCGGAATAATGGCCCCCAGAAAAAATCCAAATAATGCCGGTTCAGGCTCGCCATCCACTGGTGAGCCTGAATATTTAGTGGTGGGTTCCCTTCGCCGTGCGCATGGTGTGCGAGGTGAGATCGTGATGGAGGTCCTGACGGACTTCCCGGAGCGTCTGAAGGCGGAGACAACGGTCTTTGTGGGCGACTCACATAAGCCGATGCTGATCGAGAGCGCTCGCTACCACAACGAGGGGCTGATCATAAAGTTCGGCGGCTTGCAAACACCCGAGGATGCCGGGCGCTATCGCAACCAGCTTGTTTACGTTACCACGGCTGATAGGCCTCCCTTGCCGGATGGTCAATATTACGAGCATCAATTGATTGGCTTCTCGGTCGTGGAGGATGACACTCAAGAGACCCTGGGCACGTTGACGGAGATCATGCGAACGGGTGCGAATGATATCTACGTGGTCACACGGCCTGACGGCAGCGAAGTGCTGCTGCCTGTGATTGCCTCCGTGATATTGGAATTGAATGTGAGCACGCGCACGATCCGAGTCCATCTTCTGCCAGGCCTGATTGAGGATCGGGAAACGTGATCCGCAAGTGGGCAGCTGCGAATCCGCGGGACGCCGGAGAAGAACGGATTCCTGCCTCCAAACGTAATTATGGATGACAAGCGATATTGGGTAGGCTTCAATCTGGTGCGCGGCATCGGCGCTGTCCGGCTGCAAGCGCTCATCGACCATTTCGGTGACGCTGCCTCAGCCTGGCAGGGCGATGCGGCTGAACTGCGCCTCGCCGGCCTCGGCAGCAAAGTTGTCGAGCGCCTGCTCGAGATTCGGAGCAGCCTGGATCTGGACCAGCTTTGCGAGAGGATCCTGGCGCAAGGTATCCGGATCCTCACCTGGCAGGATCAGGAGTACCCGCAGCATCTGAAGGAGATCGAACAGCCGCCGCCTGTGTTGTATGCGCGCGGTGAGCTGCTACCTGAAGACGACTTCGCTGTTGCGATCGTCGGCACTCGTAGAGTTTCGCCTTACGGGCGGCAGGTGACGGAAGAGCTCGCCGCCTTCCTCGGGGCCAACGGCATTACTGTGATCAGCGGGCTGGCGCGCGGTGTGGATGCGATAGCACATGCTGCGTCACTGCGTGCGGGTGGCAGAACCGTGGCAGTGTTGGGGTCCGGTGTGGACCGCATTTATCCCTCCGAGAACCGGGCGCTCGCCGAGCAGATCATCGCACGCGGTGCGGTGATCAGCGATTATCCCGTAGGTACGGCGCCGGAGGGTACGAATTTCCCGCCGCGCAATCGCATCATTTCCGGGTTATCATTGGCGGTCGTTGTGATCGAAGCTGGCGAGACGAGTGGCGCGTTGATCACAGCCGAATTCGCCGCAGAGCAGGGACGTGAGGTGTTTGCAGTGCCCGGCAGCATTCTGGCTCCGCAAAGCAAAGGCACCAACAAGTTGATCCAGACCGGCGCATTGCCTTTATTGACGCCTCAGGACCTGATGCAAGCTCTGAACCTCACGCGCCTAAGCCAGCAAAAATCGGCTCGGCGGATGCTGCCCGCTGACGAAGTGGAAGCAAAATTGATGATGGCGCTCACCAGCGACCCCATGCACGTGGATGACCTGCGCAACCAGACCGGGCTGCCCGTGGAGAAGGTCTCGGCGGCATTGGTCATGATGGAACTCAAGGGAATGGTGCGGCAGGTCGGCGCCATGCATTACGTCGCAGTTCGTGAGGTACAATCGGGCTACTCTGCGTAAGGAATAGACATGAACGAACATGATTATGCCGTCATTATGGCCGGCGGCGGTGGTACCCGCTTATGGCCTATCTCCCGGAAGGATCGGCCCAAACAGTTGCTGCCTCTCCTGGGCGAAGAGACGTTATTCCAAAGCACGGTCTCAAGATTGATCGAGCTCTTCCCGCCCGAGCGCATCCTGGTGGTGACTGTGGAGCGGCAAGCCGGTGAAATGAAGAAACAGGTCCCGGAGATTCCCGCGGAGAATTATCTCATCGAGCCTGCGCCGCGCGGTACTGCCTCTGTGGTTGGCCTGGCAGCCATGGTATTGTGCAAGCGTGATCCTGAGGCTGCCATGGCGATCCTGCCTTCGGACCATTTCATCCGCAACCGTGATCTGTTCCATTATCTGCTGGGCGAGGCTTTTGAAGTAGCGAAGCAGAACTACCTGGTGACCCTTGGTATCGCGCCGACGTTCCCATCTTCTGCTTATGGTTACATCCAGCAGGGTGAAGCGCTCAACAAGGAGTTCAAATACCCTGTCTACCACGTGAAGCGCTTCAAAGAAAAGCCTGATGAGAAAACGGCGCAGGGCTTTTTGCGCTCTCGAGACCACTCCTGGAACAGCGGCATGTTCATCTGGCGCGCGGATGCGATTCTCTCAGAGATCGAAGTGCAGATGCCCGAACTGCATGCAGGGCTGCAGGCGATCTCTGCTGCGTGGGGCACTCCGCGACAGGACGAGGTGTTGCGGTCCATATGGGCCGATGTGAAAGTGGAGACGATCGATTACGGTGTGATGGAGCAGCGCGAAGCAGGTGGTCGTCCTGCCAGCCGGGGGGCTGGGCTGGAACGATGTCGGCTCCTGGGATACACTGTTCGACGTCTTATTCCCGGACATGAACGGCAATGTTTCGATGACGGCACAGCATTTAGCGCTGGAGACGCACAATACCCTGGTCTATGGCAATAGCGATGAGCGCCTGATCGTTACGATCGGAATGGATGATACAGTGATCGTTGATGCAGGCGATGTACTGCTCGTGTGCAAATCAGATCAAGCGCAGAAAGTGCGCGACGTTGTAGAGCATCTGAAGAAGCACCGGCAGGAGAATTATCTCTAGAATTGCCCTAATCTACGCGCTGCCTGTGGTTCCCGACGGGCACAATCGTGACCTATCCAGACTTCCAATTTCTGGAGAGTCAGGAATTTAGAGGCTGCGTATAGATAGCGGCGGAGGCTTTATGGAAGCTTATTGTATGAAGTGCAAAACCAAGCGGGAGATCAAAGATCCGGTGGCCCAGTTCAACGCCAAGGGCTCTCCGGTGACGGTCGGTACCTGTCCCGTGTGTGGAACGAAACTCTATCGCATGGGCAGAACGCCGGCCCATGAGGGTCTGATCGCGCCGCCCAAACAGCCAAAGGTTGAGAAACGCGAAGGCAAACTCGTTATCGTGGAGTCTCCGGCCAAGGCAAAGACTGTCGGCCGCTTCCTCGGCAAGGGATACACCGTAAAGGCCTCGGTGGGGCATGTGCGGGACCTTCTTCGCTCACAACTCTCTGTGGATGTGGAGAACGATTTCGAGCCCAAGTACCGGGTTCCCAACGAGAAGAAGGCGGTCGTCAAGGAGTTGAAGCAGCTTGCCCGGAAGGCCAACGAGGTCTTTCTCGCGACCGACCCGGACCGCGAAGGGGAATCGATTTCCTGGCATCTGATGGAAGCCTCCGAGATCGAACCGGAGAGGGCCCGGCGGGTTACGTTCCATGAGATCACGGAACCGGCCATCAATGAAGCCTTCGCCAACCCGCGCGATATCAACATGGATCTGGTCAATGCCCAGCAGGCGCGCCGCGTCCTGGACCGGCTGGTGGGCTACAGTATCAGCCCCATTCTTTGGGAGAAGGTTCGCAGCCGGCTGTCCGCTGGGCCGTGTCCAATCGGTGGCCCTGCGTCTGATCGTCGAACGCGAGCGTGAGATCGACGCGTTCAACCCGGTGGAGTACTGGACGATCCACGGCGAGTTCAAGCCGGAGGGCAGCAAGACAACGTTCCTCGCAAACCTGGTAAAGGTCGATGACAAGGACTTTGAGTTGCCGGATGAGGCATCCACGCGCCCGTTCCTGATCGATATGGAGACCGCGGCATACAGCATCACAAAAGTGAAGCGCGGCGAGCGGAAACGCAAGCCTGCCGCGCCGTTCACAACCTCGACGCTCCAGCAGGAAGCTTCGCGCAAGCTTGGCTACACTGCCAAGCGCACGATGGCGCTGGCGCAGGCGCTGTACGAAGGCCAGGATGTAGGCAATGGCGGGGCCACCGGCCTCATCACCTATATGCGTACAGATTCCACGAATGTCTCCGCGGGCGCACAGCAGGAGGCGCGTGACTACGTGATGAAGAAGTATGGCGCGGACTTCTTGCCGCCTGAAGCTCCACAATATAAGACCCGTACCATCGGCGCGCAGGAGGCCCATGAGGCCATCCGGCCCACTTCGGTGATGCGCGAGCCTCAGAGCATCAAAGACCGGCTTGAGACGCCCCTCTACAAGCTTTACAACCTGGTCTGGCAGCGCTTCGTCGCTTCACAGATGGAATCTGCGGTGTATGACACACTGCAGGTCGAAGTGACTGGCAAGACCAAGGAGCACGAGTATCTCTTGCGCGCTTCCGGTTCGGCAGTCAAATTCCTCGGCTATCTGGCCGTGTACGAGGAGGCGAAGAACGAGGACTTGAAGCCGACAGAAGACGATGAGAACGCAAAGATCCCGGCGACCGTGGAAGAGGGGCAGCGCCAGAAGTTGGTGCGCCTGATCCCGGAGCAGCACTTCACGCAGCCGCCGCCGCGTTTTTCGGAGGCCTCCCTCGTTCAGATACTGGAAGAGAATGGCATCGGACGCCCTTCCACGTACGCGCCGATCCTCTCCACCATCCAGCAACGCGGCTATGTGGAACGGGTGGAGAAGCGCCTGATACCCACCGAAACCGGCCTCTTGGTGAATGATCTCATGGTGCAGTATTTCCCTGAGATCGTGGATATCAACTTCACCGCGCACATGGAAGATGACCTGGACAAGGTTGCCTCCGGTGACATGCGATGGACTGCGGCGATCCGCGAGTTCTACGGGCCGTTCAAGGACAAGCTGGAGAAGGCCCAGGCTGAGATGCCTGTCACCAAATCGGGACCGGAGCCGATCGGCCGCAAATGTCCCGAGGACGGCGGCGAGCTTGTGATACGCTATGGACGCTACGGAAAGTTCATCTCCTGCTCGAATTTCCCCACCTGTCGTTATACGGAACCCTGGCTGGAGAAGATCGGTGTCAAGTGTCCGAAGGATGGCGGGGAACTGGTGGAACGCAAGACCCGCAAGGGTCGCACCTTCTACGGCTGCGCGAACTACCCGGCCTGTGATTTCACTTCATGGAAGAAACCACTGCCGCAGCCGTGCCCGAAGTGCGGAGGCCTGTTGGTGATCGCCAACAAACGCGAAGCCCAATGTACGAACTGCCAGGAAACCTTCCTTCTGGAAGATATCGTGCCCGAGACCGCGCGCGAATAGCAGCGGGCTTTGGGCGTATAAGATCCGGATATACTGCATGGGGCTGGCGTCCAGCGTGCCAGCCCCATGCTCGCGCTTGTGCGCATTGCAACTTTTCTTGCGTGCAAATTGCGAAAGAACCTGTATAATTGAGGGCGATGATGGGCATGGAAATAAGACTCTCGCACGGGACTCATAAGGAGCCTCAATGACTTCTGCACTTGAACTCCTAAGAAGGCCGCTGGTCATGGCGGCGCTGGCAGTGATCCTCGGACTGATCATCGGAATCCCGCTCGGATGGGCGACTGTTAAGGTGGTGAATACTACGCCGGCCGTCCTGCGGCCCGACCTTCAGCAGGATTACCTGCGCATGGCGATCGAATCCTTCCAGGTCAATCAGAATCCTGACCTGGCAGTCAGACGTTGGGACGATCTCGGAGCGGCGGCTGCACCGCTCTTTGTTGAGGTCCAGCAGAATCCGCAGGGCATTGACCCTGCTGCCATCACAGCGTACGGGCAGATCATTCAGACAGTCAAGGGCGCGAACCCATCGATCCCTCCGGTTGAAGCGCCGGCCGGCATATCCGGAGGCACGGTCGTACTGATCGCGGTTCTGCTGCTGCTCCTGGTCGGCGGGGCCGCGGGTGTGATGTTCCTGCGGCGCCTCCTGCGGAATCCCGTCAGCGCGGAGGTTTCGCCCGGGATGCAGGCCACGGAGATCAACCGCGAAGCCGCCAAGAACAAGACCAATTTTGAGTCACTGGGAGTGGCGCCTCCCATCACGCAGAACATGACTACCTATGTTTTAGGCGACGATCTGTACGACGAATCTTTTAGCATCGACACGCCGGCTGGCGATTTCCTGGGCGAGTACGGTGTGGGGGTCTCGGAGACCATCGGCGTGGGCGACCCCAAGAAAGTCACCGCCCTGGAGATCTGGCTGTTCGATAAGAACGATATCAAGACCGCCACGAAGGTTCTGATGAGCATGCACGCCTTCGGAGACGCGGCCATCCGCAGCCGTCTGGAGGCAAAGGGCGAGCTGATCCAGGTGGAACCACAGAAACAGGTGATGCTCGAAACCGAAACCCTGCAGCTGCTTGCCACGGTCGTGGACTTGCAGTATGGCGACGGCTCGATGCCGGACCGAAGCTATTTTGACCGCGTTACCCTGGAGCTGGCGATCTGGCACAAGGCCGAGCAGCCGGCTGTATAGGTGCAACAGGATATGTAAAAGGCCGGGCAATGAAATTGCCCGGCCTTTTTTGTTGCCTTCTATTCGATCTTTAGGATCTGAAAGCCGATCCTGCCCCCCGGCGTTTCCACCTGGACGAGGTCACCTACCTTGTGATCCATCAAGGCGCGGCCGATCGGCGACTCGTTGGATATCCTTCCCTTGCGCGGATCGGCTTCCCTGGCGCCCACCACGTGATAGGTCTCGGGCGGAGAGCCCTCCTCTTGGATGGTTACATGGTTGCCGATGCTGACAACTTCTCGGTCCGCGTGCTCCTCGATGATGACCACGTTCCTCAGCATATGCTCGATCTCCTGGATGCGGCCCTCCAGGAAGCCCTGGTCTTCCTTGGCCTTATGGTAGTCGGCGTTCTCCGATAGGTCACCCATTTGGATGGCGGAGCGGAGGCGCGCCGAAAGCTCGTCACGCCGGGGACCCTTGAGCTCTGCAAGTTCCTGCTTAAGTTTTTCGGCGCCGTCTGCTGTGAGATAAGTCGGTTCGGGCATGAATGTTCCTTGGTTCGTCTACCTGTGAAATGCTTAAGGCTTTTCGAGCGGGTTGAAAAGCTTCTGATGCTCCTCGATGGCGAAGCGGTCGGTCATGCCTGCGATGTAGTCACAAATGGTGCGCTCGAGGCCGCGCTTCTCCACCAGGTTCTTAAGGTTATCGGGGAGAATAGAGGGTTCGGCTTGATAGGCCTTGAAAAGATCTGTGATCACGCGCTCTGCTTTGACCGCCATCCTGACCACGCGGTAGTGGCTGTACAGCTTCTTGTACAGAAAGTCCTTGAGCTCCCTGTTTCGCCGCTGCATCTCCTCGCTGTACCCGATCACGTTCGTTGTCAGTTTTTGGATCTCCAGCGGTGAGCGGGCGCCGCTTTCCTTGAGACGCTGGTCCGTGGCGGCGATCATATCCGACACCATGATCCCCACCAGTTGGCGGATCATACGATGGCGTTCCAGCTCATCCAGCAGCGGGCCATGCCAGTTGAAGGTCTCTTTCAGGATCTCCCACAGGTCAATGCCTTCGAGCATCGGCGGGCTGATCATGCCGGAGCGCAGGCCGTCATCCAGGTCATGAGTGGTGTAGGCAAGCTCGTCGGCAACGTTTGCGATCTGCGTCTCCAGGTTGCCGCGCAGGCTGGGGTTGTAGTCCCGCGCATCCGAAATGTCGTACTCCGATTCATGCTTGACCATGCCCTCGCGCACCTCCCAGGTAAGGTTCAGGCCTGGAAATTCGGGGTAGCGCTGCTCGAGTTCGGTCACAATGCGCAGTGATTGCTTGTTGTGGTCGAAGCCGCCGTAGTCTTTCATGAGGCGGGCAAGCGATACCTCGCCGGAATGGCCGAATGGCGAGTGCCCCAGGTCATGCGCGAGACAGATGGTTTCGTCCAGGTCCTCGTTCGCTCCCAGGGCACGCGCGATGGTCCGGCCGATCTGCGCCACTTCCAGCGTGTGCGTCAGGCGGGTGCGGAAATAATCACCTTCCGTGGTGACAAAGACCTGTGTCTTGTATTCGAGGCGGCGGAAGGCCGTGGTGTGGATGATGCGATCGCGGTCGCGCTGGAATGCCGTGCGATACTCGGGCTCGTTATCCAGGTAGGCACGACCCTTGCTGTCCCTGCTCCTCACCCCATAGGGGGCCAGCGCTTTGTCTTCGAGATCCTCCAACCTCTGCCGGTCAAAGAACATATTGGCCTTTCCTTTGGCTGGGATGCCGCCGCGCAACGATGTCGATGCGAGTGGGGCGAGTGGGGGTCGAACCCACAAGGTATTTCTACCGGAGGATTTTAAGTCCTCTGCGTCTGCCAATTCCGCCATCGCCCCGCGGGATTCAATTGTAACGCAAACAGTTGGTTCTGTCGGCAGGTAAATGAGCGCCGCATAAAGCTTGAGCCTACTCTTGCTCCCCGAGAGGAGTGCACTAGTTTGGCAGGGCAAGGCGAAGGCCACGAAGTTACTGCACAAACCATGAGGAGGCGTGAAATGTCCATAAGATGCGCGATTGACGCCATAGCTCTCAGTCACGGCCCTGTGGCGGGCATCTTCTCTGCCAATCCAGGAATTACGATCGGACGTTGCGCATGGCCTGGAATTGTAGGACATTAACCCACGTAGGAATACAGGTGAAGAGGCTGCCATTGTGGCTGAGCTCCTCGTTGAACGTCCGATTGAGCTGAGATTGAAAATGGCGGGCTACTGCCCCGCTAAATAGAGGTGGTGGTTCTCCCGCCTGCTAATTGACAGCATGTCACTCTGGGATATCTGACGGTGATCAATCCAGGTACCGTTGTTGACCTCCTGAGCAATCACGGGCGGTTTATTTATGATCGACCATCATGGTCGTAGCATGATGCAACATCAGCTGTCATATTCATAGTCGCTAGACTTGTAATTTATAATCTGGCAAGACTGGTCGAATTCAGAACGTGTACGGGTTCGCTGGTGCCGATATTTGCCACATAGACGCTACGGATGGCATTTGAAACGTTTAGAGATATCGATCAGGTGTTTGACTGGCATGGTTGGCACACGTTGCAGGAGCAGACTAATATTGCGGTTGAACGTTTTATTAGAGGGTTTGCGCCCTCGGCAACCCTAAGAAAAACTCTGCAGGCTATTTCAGGTCGATTAGCTCAGAAACTGCTTGTCGAGAGGCGGATATCTAAATATGGCACGAGGCCATTACTATTGAACGCTTGGTTGCTCACGAAGTACAAGGAATGTCGTTGAGGAAATACAATCGTGAATATCTCTGACGCAGCCCTAGGGCATATTGCGAGAGAAAGCAAAAAGTCGAATGCGGCAATATTGTAGCGAAACGGCTATCTCCCGCATTCAGAGCTGGCAATCCAAAAGAAGCTGTAGAATTTACGAAGCTTTCAGGAGGTATTTTGACCGAGCTTCAAGTTACAGATAGGCCTATATATGTTGAGGGGCTGCAATTTGTCCTTACAGGTTATCCAAAAATCGTCTCGAAGTATCCACGCGGGCATTTGCCGGAAGTTCATTACAGGGTGCATGAAAACCTGTGCGAAAAGCGAGCCACCAGAGAGATACGTTGCTCGAATCGTTTATGCAGTCTATTCAAGGATAACGCATCCCGGTAAATTACCTTATTCGAACGCCGCGTTTCAAAGGAATCTGTGCAAGCTTTAGACGGTTCTCATAAGCAAGTAAAGATTGAGATTCGAGCGGTGACATCAGTCCTCGTAATATGTGTTTACCTCTGGACGGGAGAAGTATTTGACATTGATGCTCTGCCCTGCAATTTGCAGCGTTACAGTGAAACTGGCTGCATGTGCAATCTTGATTGGGTCGACTACGATAGATTCGAAACCGATGATGATCCAGGTCGAAGCAGAATTATCTATTCGCAATAACTCCGATCGAAAAACTAATCCCTGCAACAATCCGGCGGGCAACTCTAGGGTACTTGAATCCAGATGCTAAGTGCATAGGCTGATAACTCAAGCAGAGTACCCGACTGAGAAAGAAAAGTAACAACTATGCCTGATAGTCAACTCTAGAGTATGCGCCTATAGACATTCTTTGGGACGCAAGAAACTCAGCTTCGATCTGCACAATCTATCTGTAGAAGACGATAATAACAGTTCCATCAGCTTCAGCTTCCCTTAGAAAAAACCAACTCGCAAGAATTTGTGGATAATGTTTCTTTGAAGGCAAAGTATATTGCTACGCCTATTGCACCTAAAATCCGCACTATGACAATTATTGGTGCACGGCAAAAATCGTCAGAACGAAATATGCGGCACGCAATTGCCTGCGATCTACCTGAATTTCGACAAGCGAAAGAACGAGCATTTCTACACGATGTTTTCCTCTCTTCAGCGGCGCCCTTTGATAAGATTAGCATACCAGCACTTCCGACACTTACGAGCAAAAATCCGTGCTACCACCACGATACCTGATATCGTATCGGAGCTCCCTAATAATGTAGATCAATTTCAGCCATAAGACGGAATATAGCGGCATTGAGCGTTTATCGGCATTAGAAAATTGACCCGCAAGCAGGTTCATCGCTAGGACATTTTCACCGCTAGGGTTCGCCCTGAGCTGAAAGCGGCGTCTGCTTGCCCAACAATCTCCAACTAACTGAAGGGCCAAATATGCAAGAAGCGCTAGCGATCGACGCAAAAGATAATTGGAACTAATAGGCGAGTTAGCACAAATACGTTTCAAAGCGGCGGACCAACACGAGCTAAGGCATCAAAATCAACGACATAAAACAATAACGCAGTTAGCGCATCTATCGATCTACGCGGTCGGAATAATACAGCCTTGACTATTTCTCGCATGTACAGGTGAAGCATCGACTGACACACGGCGTAACTTTCAAAAATTAGTCAGACTCTGCGAAACTGCCTAGACAATCTAGTCAGTAAATATAGCCCAAAATTGAAATACACACAATTTAAGTCTTCTGTATCTGCCAAATTCCGTCATCGTTCCACGATTCAATCGTAACGCAATATAATGAGGTAAACAAAATAACCGCCGTGTCGGGATCTACCCGGCGCGGAATGGTCATGATGTACTAGAGAGGAGCAGGACAGATGAGTAAAGAGGACGAACTCCGTGACAAGCTCAACGAAGCAGTAAAAGCAATATCGCAAAGGCAAAGCAACCCGCGCACCTGGCAATCCTGGATGGTCTATCTGTTGGCGCATCTGGAGGAGGAAGCGAGCAAAGGAAGCACTCTAGACAAGGAATCCTATACCGACATGTTGTCGGCTTTACAGGATTCCATTCGGAATCGTTTTAGGACGGGCGGTTGGGATTCTTGAGCGTGAAACGCTCACGGCTGGATATCAGGCGGCAAGGCGCGATGTTCGCCGGTCTCTGACGAAGAACGGCGAATATAGAATGAGAATCGTCGCGATGCCGATCAGTTCCATGAACAGGATGTAATACGGCCAGGGAGGCAGGAGGTCCAGGATGCTGGGAGTGCCGGGCTTGGCATTAATGTCCAGGTAATCGCTGTGCAGCCCCAGGTTTACGAAGTACATCACAAGCATGTAAAGGTTCGCGATCACGAACACGCGTAGCACCGACCTCCAATTCGGGCGGAAGCCCTCGACCACGGTCATGTAGATGGCGCAGGTTAGCAATAGGCCGTGCGAAGTGAAGGTCTGGAAGAAGCGGAAGTGGGGGAAACCGTATATGCCGAGATCGGGCGTCGCCAGGTACTGGATGGCTCCCCCGATACCCAGGAAGTAGCAAAACTCGTAGATCGTCCTGTTCTTGAATATCAGCATGAAACCGGTGAGCCAGATAAGCACCGTGCACAGGTTGAGTGGCAGCATCCATTGAACCGTCCATTGGCCGCTGAAGTAGACCCACAAGTTCCACGAAATTTCCGCCGCCCATAGCGTGATCGCCAGCGTCCAGCGCAGCCTGCGCCGGGTATCCTCGGAGCTGCCTTTAAACCGGATCAAGCCTAGGTTCAGCAGGGCGATCGCAGCCAGCGCCGCCAGGTGGGCGGGTCCGAGCAATACAAAAGGATGTCCTGCAAAATTCCATGCAAAAAAATAGGCCATGAAGGGAATTGCCTTTAGGAGGTGCCCTCACGGTCTGCTGCTCGCAGGCGATGGAGTAAGTAAATGGTGGATGCAAACAGCGCGATTGCGTTAGCCTGGTGCAGCAGCGCGATCTGGATCTGAACGTGCGAAACCACGACGATGATCCCCAGTATGATCTGAATGAGGACGAGTGCTATCACGAGATTAACGCCCGTCTCCACGTCCAGCGGCAGTTCGCGGCGGTGAACCATCCAGTAGGCCAGGGCGGCCACGATCAAGACGATGAACGCGAACCAGCGATGGATAAAGACAACGGTCAAAGGGCTTTCGATCACATTTAGGATGGCCGGCTTCAACTGGCTGAACAAGTCTGCCGGGATGAGACGGCCAAACATCGTCGGCCATGTGCTCGATACCGTTCCCGCCTTCAGCCCCGCGGTGAAGCCGCCGTACGCGATCTGCAGCAGCAGGGCGATAAGTGCGCCAAGTGTGACCTTGCTGGCTGCAGACCACCGGACCGTCTTTCCATTTTGAGGAAAACCGAATAGATGTCCCAGGGCCGTCCATAGAGCAAGGCCCAGCAGCGTCAGGGCAAGGAATAAGTGTGCTGTCAGCAAGTAGGGGCTGACCGAGGGCCTGTCCACCAGCCCGGATGCAACCATTACCCAGCCCAGCACGGCCTGCGCAAGGAACAGGATGCCCATCAGTACGTAGAGGCCGACTTCGCTCCAGGGGATTGTTTTCTTGAACACGAAGATGAAGAAAGGTATGGCAAATATCAGTCCCGCCGTCCGGGCCAGGATGCGGTGCAGCCATTCTACAATGAAGATCTGCTTGTACTCGTCGAGCGTCATCTGCGAGTTTACTTTTTGAAACTCCGGTGTAAGTTGATACTTGGCAAACTCCGTCTGCCAGGCTTGCTGCGTCAGCGGAGGCAGGGCGCCGCTGACAGGATTCCACTCCACGATCGATAGTCCTGACCGCGTAAGCCGAACGAACCCGCCGAAGACGACCAGGAACGCGGCAAAAGAGGCAAAGGCGAAGATCCAGTACATGACCGGACGCTGTTGGGTTTTGGGCATTTTCCCTCCGGGGCTCTGAAGCGCTGGCATTATAGCATCGAGTGCCATGCCCCGCAGGCGGCGTGGACGTGGGGAGTGTCTGAAACAGTGGGCCCACGTCGTTGCGACCGAAGGTAGAAGGTGTAGGTGTTTTTCCTACAGCCGGTGCAATTGCGAAGCAGAGCGGGCGTTCTTCCCCGACTGCGTAGCGCCCCGTAGGGGCACGGCGACCCTTCAGTCAGCATTATCTCTAACAACCCCGCCGTGCCCCTATAGCGCAGTCATAGCGAAGTCGGAGAGAAGTCGTAGCGAAGCCGGAGCGCACCCCAGCGTAGGTCCCGCCGGAGGCGGGACGGAGCGGGAGCAATCTCCCGTTATGCAAGGCGAGCCCACCAAATTAGACACTCCTTAGACGTGCTTAGGCAGCCATGGGTGCAGCTAGTTCAACGCTGCGATGAGCCGCTGCATCTTCTCAAAGTGCGACCCCTTCCAATAGATCTGACCGCACGCCGGGCAGATCCGGAATTCCTCGAAATAGAGCTTCGTCAGTGGCTCGAGTCGATCGAGGATATCTTCCTTATGGGCGGGCTCCAGCAAATGATTGCATCGTATGCATCGCTGGAAAGGCCTGATCCATTTTCGCAATCCGTAACGGCGCACCAGCTCGTGGAATTGTTCATCCGGCTCCGGGCTCCGCACCAAATAACCGCGCAGGACCGCCTTGCGCATCAGCAGGTGACGGTCGCGACTCAGCAGGATACGATCTTCACTGGCCGACAAGACGACCAGCGTTTCATCGTTATAGTCGTTCTGGTAGAGACAATCCAGCCCCAGCATCCGCAAGCGTGAATTCAGCCGGCCCAGATGACCGTCGATCACAAAACGGGGTTGCTCTGGCGGTTCAAGGTTTGGCGCAACGCCAAATACTTTTATCCGATCGTCGTCGCTCACTGGATAGTCCAGACCAACCAGCCGGTCATTCGCGCTGATCTGGCCGATTTCCGTGTGCGGGATGCCGACAAATTCAATGAGATGTTTTGCGGATTGCGGCCCGTTGAACGGGTAATCGAATTCGCCGCTGGCTCTGTCGTGGGGCAGCAGCGGGCGCAGGTCCAGGTCGAACCAAAACCGTGCGATCTTCATCAGTGCATAGTCTAGAACTTAATTGAATTAAAGGCAAATCGCCTGGCGGCATACTTGCCAGGCGATTTTGGAACCGTACCCATTCCGGGCCGGTACTCAATGCACGCTGCTTTGTACGGCGTGTGTCAGGAATTGCAGGGAGTTCGTGATGAAATCCGCCGGCATCAAGCCCAGGACCACCGCTCCCGCGATGAAGAACACAACGGCGCCAATGACCACAAAGGCCGTCTTAAGTCCTGACGAACCGTTGGCTGCAGCTTCCTGGCGGTGGACATGCCGGGCATTCGAACGGCTCTCGCTATGTTCCTTTACATCCTCCCGGCGCCTTTCAGAGGCCGCTTCCCGCTTCTTCTCGCTGTCCGTTTCCTTCTTTTCGATGTAGTCGGTCTCCGAGATGCCGGTGCCAGGGATGCTGACTGTCCTCCGGACGCCGTGCTTGCCTATATTGAAGTGGAAACCCTTTGAGCCCACCGTAGTGCTGACGCCGCCTTTACTCAAATTAAGTTTCACCCCCGGAGCTACTTTGATCGTTCTCCGGAATCGGAGAGGCATATTGCCTCCTATCTTTACGTCCGGGATGCGTCATGCGATGCATGGCATCCTGGATCGGATCTATTCCAGGCCCTCCAAGGAGGGATGTATGTCTTGCTGAGACTTTTAACGTTTACACCCCCAAATCGTTATCGCCGCCGACCGGGCGCCTGTTCACGCCCGGTCGGCGGCGATCGGTTCAAGAATGCATTCCGAGTTGGATGCTCATTTATAGAACTGGCGGTTCATTGCGATCGCGTCGCGCAGATCGACACGTTCACCTGCCGATAAGCTGCGGGTGGACTCCAATACCACCATCTGCCCGCGGTGCCCCGCACCCTCGTAATGGCCCGTCAAGCCGGCGTGGTTTAGCACCTCGCCGCCCTGTGCTTCGAACGCAGCCGGCACATCGTCCTCGTGGAAGATGGCCGCATAAGGGCATTCAGGGATGCACGCGCCGCAATCAATGCAGGTAGCCGGATCGATGTAATACGTCGGCCATTGCTCAACCGGTGTACCCGGACGGATGCATTCCACCGGACAGACATCCTGGCAGCCGTTGTCACGTATGCATAGACTCGTAATAACATGCGTCATTGCTCTACCTCCGTAAGTTGACCAGCTACTTATCTAGCAGGTACTGTCGCTGATCCACTCAGAAGGTTACGGGCAGATATGACCTCGGCGCCGCGTGGCTTAACGAAAAACAGCTTACCGGGAGTAAGCTGCTTCATCGTCCAACGTTCGATTATAAATGGCGGACCCGACGGGATTTGAACCCGCGATCTCGGCCTTGACAGGGCCGCATGTTAAACCGCTACACCACGGGTCCTAATATAGCGGGCAGAGTTTATCATAGCCACCAAGGCATGTCAAGCAATCAGTACGCGCCGCCCTGGTAGAAGGCCGGGTCGGTGGGGGTTTGACCGCTGGGGTCATGCACATATACCCAGTCCCCTTCATGTGCCCAGTTGAATAACCAATGCGCGTCGCCGACCGAGAGGTTCACGCACCCGTGTGACTGCGGGTAGCCGAAGCGGGTGCGCCAGTACGCGCCATGCAGGGCGCGCGGCCCATCATAATACATGGTCCACGGCACATCTTCGATGTAGTAGAAATCGGATTGGTCGTTGTTGCGCATGGTCTCCGTTTCCTTCTTCTGCTGGATCTTGAACAACCCAGGCCTGGTATAGAAGGGCTCGAGACCGCTGGCAATGACGCTCGCAAAAACAAGCTGGTTGTTATCATAGACCGCGATGGTCTGTTCGGCCAGGTTCACGTCGATCCAGCGCGGGCTGTTGTTGGAGCCATCCGGCGGCGTCGTGTTGATCGCCACCTGCGCCACCTTGCGAGCCTCCACCCATTGATCCGGTCCGATAAGGTTCCAGTCCGCGCCGGCGACGTTTTGCGTATCGAAGACCTGTACAACGCTGAACGGCACGAGCCGGCGACCTGTGTCCGCGCCGCCATACCCCGGTGCGCTTTTGATCGGTATGTCCTCGAACGTCCAGCCGAACGAATTTACCGGCGTGGCGCTGAATTGGAGACCCTGAAAACTGGGGATCTCCTGATATCGCTCGCCTCGGCCGATGACCCATCCGCCATTTTGCGTGAGGTAATAAATACCGTGATCGGTGCTAACACGGTCTTTGTAGGCCACATAGACAAATCCGGGGTAGAGGTCCTGTCCGCCGCTCGTGTCGCCAGGCGCCGCAACAATTGGCACCGGGTCTTTAGTGATGACGTGAAAATAGCGGAAGGGCAGAGTTGCAAGAGCAGGGTCCGGCTGGAAAGCCGGAAGTGGGGTCAGCGGCTCCGTCAACCCCATGCGGGCAAGACCGGTAAGATAGATCGACGGCCCCAGGGGCACGCAGTTCTCAGGTTGGATCAGGTAGGCAGAGGGCGCGCAAACCACGGCGCCGCTGTCCGGTTCAGCTGCAGGCGTTGGATTTTGGGCAGTTGCTGTTTGTATGGAGAGGGGGCTGAGTGCAAGTATGGCGGCAATAAGGAGCGGTAATAGTTTTCGCATTACCGAAATTATACCGCCTGTGACTTGTCCGCTTGACATAGCCTTGCCGTGTGCTAAAATTACTCGACCAGTAAGGCGGACGGCCCTGCGTGTATCAAGCTGTGGCTGGTCTGCTATTCTTAATGGAGGGTCAATTTGTCCAAGAGCCGCACACAACAAATGGTGGACCGGTTGCGGGAATTGCAGGCTTCGTCGCCCGATATCGAGGCATCCGCTATCGTCAGTGTGGACGGCCTGAGCATTGCCTCCGCGTTGCCGCAAGGGGTTGAAGAAGACCGGGTTTCAGCAATGTCTGCGGCGATGCTGTCCCTCGGTGAACGCATCGCCAGCGAACTCGGGCGTGGTTCCCTCGAGCAGGTCTACATCAAAGGCGAAAAAGGCTACGTTGTACTGATGTCGGTCGGTCAGGATGCAGTGCTGACCGCCCTGGCACGCGAGCAGGCGAAGTTGGGACTGATATTCCTGGACATGCGCCGCGCCACTGCGGACCTCGTGAAGTTGATCTAGCGGAGAGTGCATGGCTTCCTTGCAAAAAAGCGGTCTATACTACCCGAATAAGTTCGGCCTCATCACCATTAAGTCGCTTGAAGAAGTGATGGGAAAGAACGGCCTGAACGCGATCCTGAACCTTGCAGGTATGTCCAGTTTTGCGGACCACTATCCGCCGGACAACCTCGAAAAAGGTTTTGATTTCGCCGAGCTTTCCGCCCTTGGCACCGCGCTGGAGGATATGTACGGTCCTCGCGGCGGGCGGGGTCTGGCGCTGCGGGCCGGGCGCGCCACCTTCTCGGATGCGCTTAAGAACTTCGGGGCGCTGGCTGGCGTGGCCGATTTGGCGTTTGTCGTGTTGCCGTTGCACGCGAAGCTGCGCATCGGGTTGCCGGCGTTCGCCAAGATTTTTGTTCAATTGACCGACCAGATCACCTCGGTCGAAGAGAAAGATAACGAATTCATTTGGACGATCCACCGTTGCCCATGCTGCTGGGGCCGGCATGGAGCAGACAAGCCGGTTTGCTATATCGCCACAGGCCTCCTGCAAGAATCGCTTAAGTGGGTCTCCGGCGGAAACGAATTTCGCGTCGAACGAATCCAAATGCGTCGCAATGGGCGACGAAGTCTGTGAATTTGTCATCCAGAAGGAACCGATCGGCTGAATGGAGCGCGGACCTTGCAAGTAGCTGTAATTATTCCAACCTATAATGAAGCGGAGAACCTGCAGCCAATGGTCTCCGCTTTGTTTTTGCTGCCGCTGGACCTGAAGGTCTATATTGTCGACGACAATAGTCCTGACGGAACCGGGCGCGTCGCCGACGAGCTGGCCCGCGAAAACCAGCGTCTGCATGTGATCCATCGTGCAGGCAAAATGGGGTTGCGCTCCGCCTACATCACCGGCATTCAGCAGGCCCTGAACGATGGCGCCGACGCTGTGGTGCAAATGGATGCGGACTTCTCCCATGATCCGGCGCGCATCCCCGATATGGCCCGCCTGCTCGAATCCTGTGACGTGGTGCTCGGTTCCCGCTATGTTGCGGGCGGCTCCGTGGACAGGGATTGGGCCGCGTGGCGCAAGGCGCTCTCCGGCTTCGCTAACTTCTACGCCCGCAGCATCCTCGGAATGCCGCAGAAGGACGTTACCACGGGCTTCCGCATGTGGCGTCGTCTGACGCTTCAGGGCATGCCGTTGGAGCGGATTGAAGCAAACGGATACGTCTTCCTCGTGGAGATGGCTTATCTTGCCTATTGCCTGCGAATACAAGATCGGCGAGCTTCCGATCTATTTTGCGGAACGCCGTTCAGGCCAGTCAAAAATGTCCCTGAAGATCCAGGCCGAAGCAGCCCTGCGCGTTGGGTTCGTGCGCTGGAATTTCCGCGATCTTCGCAAAGCGGGAAAGCGCGCACGATTGCCTGTGTCCGCGCGCAATTAATCGGCGGGCCGTGATCGTGTTTAAGCGCGCCGGGCGGCCCATGCTTGTGTCATGATTCCCCATTCCTCCAAACCAAGAGTTTCCGCGCGCCTCATCGGGTCCACACCGGCCTGAAGCAGCAGGCTCTTTGCGTCGGCGGTTGAGATCCTGCCTCCAGCCGAAAGGGCATTCCGAAGCGTCTTTCTCTTCTGGCTGAAGCAAGCCTTGGTCAATTGAAAGAAAACGGGGAGCAGTTCGCGCGGGATCACCGGCTCGGGATACAGGTCGATCCGAACGACGGACGAGTCTACCTTGGGGGTGGGGAAGAACGAGCCCGCAGGGATTCGTGCAACGATAGCCGGGCTGCCGTAAACTTGGACGCTCAACGAGAGCAGGCTCATGTGCGGCGGCTGGGAGCAAATGCGCGCTGCCACTTCCTTCTGAACGGTCAGGACCATGCGGCGGGGATGAGGCTCGGACTCCAGCAAGTGCCGCAGGATCGCTGACGTTATGTTGTAGGGGATATTGGCAGCTACAACATACCCTTCCAACAGCCCAAGCTGCGACGGGGAGAGTTCCAAAATGTCGCCCTCCACCACGCGCACATTTCGATAGGACTTGAGGATCGTGCGCAGGACCGGCGTGAGCTTTCGGTCCAGCTCCACCGCCACCACTTCCTGCGCCAGCACGGAAAGATACCGCGTCAGGCTCCCCAGGCCGGCGCCGATCTCCAGTACGACATCATCGTGCCCGATTTCCGCAGCCTCTGCTATCTGCCTCAAAGCGAACGGGTCTTCGAGAAAATTCTGGCCCAGGCCTTTCGTGGCCCACAGGCCGTATTGTTTCAGAAGCTGGGCGGCATTGACTGGCGGAAGCTCATTCATTGACAAAATGATGTGCTCTTCGTCGAGGCGGCAGCGTTGAGCGCATCCGGCCACGAGCCGGCCTGGAACTGCGACACATAATTGCGCAGGATCCTAAAATCTACATCCCAGATGAAGACGCCCTTCTTGTTATCGCCAAACACCGGGTCGTGGATGCGCGTGCCTGTGAACAGGTTCTCAGGGAAGTTGTAGAGCGAGATATTCTGGCGCGGCAGCTGCGTCGCCAGGCAGGCGAGTTGGCCCATGAGTGCCGGGCTTAGGTCCGTTTGAAACGAGTTTTGAAAGGAACGCACCAGGTTGGGGATTTGCGGCACTACCGATGGACTGGTCAACTTCTTTTGCAGGGCGCATAGAACGATGTTCTGATTGCTGCCCCGGGAGAACACACCGTCGGTCCGATTGCGAGCCAAAGCCAGCGCCTCGTCGCCATCCAAATGGTGCGCCCCTTTCTGTAGATTGGGATCATCGCTGCCGTCTACAGAGGCCTTGAGCGTTACGTCGAGACCGCCCACGGCGTCCACCATCTTCACAAAGGTTTTCATGTTGACTGCGACGTAATGATCCACCTTGACTCCAAAGTTTAGATCCAGGGTCCGAGCCAGAAGGCCCGGCCCCGCGCTCGGATCATCCCAATATTTAAATCCATCTCCGGGGTTGCCGTACAGATAAGCCTGATTCAGTTTCTCGTGGTCCTGGCCATGGAGGTTATCCGCGATGAACGGGATCTCCACCCACAGATCGCGGGGGAAGTCCAGCGTCGTGATGCGCGGCGTAACGAAATCAACTCGCACCACCCGCATAACGTCTGAGAGTCCCCACGTATAGCCGGTTCCGCGCGTGTCCGATCCGATCGCCAGGATTGTCATGACCGGCGGCCCTCCACATCGCGGTGCCCGTGTGGGCGTGCTCAGGATGTTGGTCGTGTGCAGGCTGAAGGGGAGACCCGCCGTCGGAGTCCACGTGGCTGGCAGGCCGATGGGGGTGTATGGCGAGGTTGGTAGCGGCGCTCCGAGGGGCTGTCCCATCCATTGCTGATAAGCCGGCCACGCCGTGAATCCTACTCCTATGGCGAGCGCCGCGGCCAGCAGCGTCAGCGCGGCGACAATGATCTTCTGTGTGCCGGTCAAGAGGTTAGGTCCTCGTTTTCATGGGATGCTGAGTGTCGCTTGATGTCTGTGACCGCCATCGAAATTCGAGTCGCGGGCTCTGAGAAGATTTGGATCTGCGCCTGCTCGAAAAGTATAACTCAACACCCGGTCATACACGCAGTCCCTGCTGACCGATTCGCTCTGGCTTGATGGATGTTAATTGAGTATATCTGGGATGGTAGCCGGAGCCGGGGCGAGGAAGTAGACCGTCACCCAGCCGGTCATATCTGTCAGATTATTATCGTCAAAGCCCAGGTCGATCCACCGATACCGTGACACCCCCGTGTTTTGCTCGATAATGTATCCACCGCCGATATCACCGATCACCGCCGAGCCGTAGCCGGTCACGTAGATACGCTGGCCGTTGAGGTATGCATACAGCCCGGGGTCCACGGCGACGACTCCCTTTCCCGCCCGCAGCCCGCTCGCAGTTCCAGAGGAGCATTGGCCCGCCTCACCAGACGTGCACGGCGAATAGACTGTCGCGTACATCTGGAGCATTCGCCAGTATTGAATGGTGACGCCGTTCACCGTGGCGGTCTTTAGCACGATCTTGGTGCCGCGCGCCGTGATTCGGTCCTGCGGCGGCCGGACCACGGTCTCCAACTCGGTCTGCCGCGCGACTTCCTGCCCATCCTCATAGCGTATGCGGACGCGGCTGACCGCGAGCCCATTCAAGCCCGGCTGCACGATCTTCTCCTGCCCCAGTTCCACTTCCGTCGAATTCTTGAACTCCGCCTTGAAGGGGATTGATTTCTCTGTCAAGACCACCGATTCCGAGACCCGCACCACTTGGACATGACCATCCGTCGGCAGCGGCTCATTTTCGGTCGGCTTGCTGAAATCAAGCCCGAGCAAAGGCAATCCCGCATCTGCCAGCGCCGCTCCCACCGTCGCCGCTGATGACCGAATGTGCACATCCCGTCCGTCGACTCTCACCACCAATTCCTGCGATGGTGTGTAATTCACCGTGGTCGTCCCCGTGAGAACCGTATTCGAGGCCGGATCGAACCCATCCGTGGCATAGAGCCGCATGCCCGCGCTCGCCAGTGCTTCCCCGATCGTCCCCGCGGCCGTCTGCATGCTCTTGCCGTTGACGGACTACGTTCTTGGCCCTCCTGGAGTTGGAGCGTGCAGGCGTTCTTGGCGGGCATTGTCGCGTCGGCCGCGATGACATTGCCATTGCATAGGATCGCGTCGATTGGCGAAATTAGTACACCCGCCTGTGCAAGGATCGCACGCGGCGTTCGTTCATTGGTCGTGATCATGCGGAGCTTTCCGCTGTCCACGATTGCAAGTGTGGACGGGGTGGGGGCTTGGCAAGCCGCCAACACGAGGAGGGCCAGGAATGGCACGCACCGGAATTGCCTCATGAGCATTATTATACGTCCCGGGATGCCGGTTTTTTGGCCTGGGTGCGCTCAGCCCAGCTCATGAACCATCCACACGTTCGGCTCCACGTAAACTCCTGCATCGCGATCCAGATCCATTTCCATGGGATTCAGCGCACCGGGGACATAATAAGCGCCGCTTTCCGGAAACCTTAGCCCCGTCCACGATTGCCATTCCGCAGAGGTTCCGCGGATAACCATGGATCTATGGCACACCTTGATGATTCGCCCTCCGGCTCGTACATGCACCCTGAGCCATGCATCGAACGGCAGACCGTTGTCGCTCTTCCAGTTGATGTAGTGATCGATGTTGCTCAAGGGATAGTCAGCCTTTTGGCTCGGACGCACCGGCGCGATCAACGATCCGAGCCCGAACGATTGGCCGATCGATCGCATCGTCTGCACCATGCGCGCGCTCAGCCCTCGTCCCTGATACGCCGGGTGGATCGCCACCTGTATGGCGCACAGGATATTCGGCGCAGCACCTGCTTCATGATTCTGAACAGCGTGCTCAAACGCCCAATCCCAGCCCTCTTCGGGCAGGCCGGCGAGATCCTTCTCCCACTGCAGCGGCACGCTATTGCCCATCGCAACCGCCTGGTTTGTCTCCGTGTCAAGCAAACCAAATTGATACTCCGGAAACCGCTCGAAGAGGGCGCTCCAATGCTTATCAGAGATCGGATCATGCAGCATGAATTCGGGCCACGATGCTGTCGCCAGCGGGGCAACCATCTTGCGATAGTCTGGCTGGTTGGCCGGAGTGATTAGCTCAAATTGAGTGGTTTGATTCGCTACCATATTTGTACCTTTCCGTCTGCGATTTTCCAGACCGATGACGCAAATCGGTCGATGAAGTAGCGGTCATGGACTACAGCCAGTACTGTGCCTTCGAAGCTGCTCAGGGCCTGTTCAAACCGGGCCCGCGAGGGAATGTCGAGGTGATTGATCGGTTCATCGAGCAGGAGGAACGTGCATCCCTGTGCCACCAGCAGCGAAAGTTGCAAGCGCGCCCGCTCTCCGAACGAGAGCTCACGTGTTGGTCGTAGTGGCGCATCCCCTTCGAAAAGGAAGTAGTGCAGGAAATTGCGCGCCTCCGTCTCGTTGAACGTGCCAACCCGTTGTATGGTCTCCAACGCACTGGCGTTCGGGTCAAGTAATTCCTGTTCCTGTGCCATGTATCCAAGTCGGACGTTAGCGCCAAGCCGGAGCGATCCTGCCAGTGGCGGGAGCTTCCCCGCAATGGTTCTGAGTAGCGTGGTCTTGCCCGTGCCGTTGGGCCCGGTCAGGGCAATGCGGTTGCCGGCACGGATCTCAAGATTCAGGTCCCTCAGGAGTGGCTCCTGGCTGGGCATAACCGATAGCCAGTCTCTCCGTGGATAACACATCTCTGCTGGACTTGCCAGGCGCTGCAAATTCGAGCTTGATCTGCCACGATGTCTTGGGCCGCTCCACACGCTCGCCCGATTCAATGTATCGTGTGAGCTTGTTCTCGCGCGCCTTTGCTTTGGCCGCCACCTTCTTTGCGATTCGCCTGACGCCCGGCTGCCTCGGCGTGGTGGTGATCTCCACATGTCGGGCTTGTTCCTTCGTGCGGGCCACATCCTGTTTCATGCGGCGGATTTCGGTCTGCTGGTCGCGGTAAGCCGCCGACTGCTTGTCTCTCTCCCTTATGAACTGGGCCAGATAAGCGGAGTAGTTGCCGGTGTATTCGTGGATGCCATGAGAATCCGGATTGAGGTCCAGGATGCGGCTCACCGAATTATCCAGGAAGGCGCGGTCATGCGAAACGATCAGGGCAGCGCCGGCAAAATAAGTCAGCCAGTCCTCGAGCCATTCCAACATTTCGATATCCAGGTGGTTGGTGGGCTCATCCAGCAATAATACGTCTGGCTCTCGCAGCAGAACCTGTGCGAGCATCACACGAGTCTTCTGTCCGCCGCTGAGTTGTCCTACGGTGGCTGCGGGAGAAACCGCGTCAAGTCCGAGAGAGGACAGCAGGGCCGATGGTCTGCGTCCGGCGTTCGGCCGACCGCCGCACCGCCACATCATATTCAGACTGTAAGCGCTCGTCATCCGGGTGCACAGTCAGTGCGGAAGCCAGTCTTGCAAGCGTAGCTTCGGGGTCTTCAGCTTCGGCACCCATGTCCATTTGCAGGGCGGCTTGCAGCGTCTGCCCCGGCTCGAATTCAGCGCCCTGTGCCAGGTAGCCGATCGTCAGGTTGGGGCGCGTGCGAGCCACAGAGCCGGAATCGGGCATTTCAATGCCGGCAAGGATCCGCTAGCAGCGTGGTCTTCCCGGAGCCGTTCGGCCCGACAAGGCCGACGCGTTCGCCGGCATTAATGCTGAAGGAGATATCTGCTAATATCGGCTGGATGCCGTAAGTTTTGGAAACGTGATGGACGGTAAGCATGTTGATCCTCGATAAAGCGCCGCAGTTTGGCCTTTTCGGAAACTTCACGGCACGCGTTAAAAACAAAAACCGAGGGCAGGGCCCTCGGCTGCAATTGCCAACTCATCGTTGGCGCCGTCTCGGCACTCTTGGTCAGGCGAGACAGCGCAGTGGGTCGTACCCGGGAAAAACGAGGATGTTAGAGTGTGCTTACCATTGTTTCTGCTCCTGATGATTACGACCGTGAGATTATATCAGTTTATTTCAATCCGAATTTTGAGGCCTGCAGATCAGCTCATTCAGCGCAGCCAGAAGCAGCGTAATGTTCTCACGGCGGCTTGAATAGCCCATCAATCCAATGCGCCAGACCTGGTCCTTCAGCGCCCCAAAACCGCCGGCTATCTCGATATTGTATTCGTTCAAGAGCTGTGCGCGCACTTTGTGCGGGTCTATGCCCTCTGGAACCCGTGCAGTTGTCAGGGATGGCAGGCGATACTGCGCCGGGATGAAAGGCTGCACGCCGATCTGCTCGAGCCCGCTCCACAGCATTTCGGCATTCGCGCGATAGCGGGCGAACGCATTTTCCAGGCCCTCCTCTGCGATAACTCGCAGGCCTTCGTACAGGCCAAAATGCAAGCTGGATGATGCCGTATGGTGATAGCCGTGCGCGCCGCCCCAATAATTCGCATACTGTTTGAGGTCCAGGTAAAAGGATGAGACTGGCTTTGACCGTCCCTGGATGAGCTCCTGCGCTCTTCGCTCCGATCGTGATCGGCGCAAGGCCTGAGGGCGCGCCGAGGTTCTTCTGGCTCGCCGAATAGGCCACATCGACGTCCCACTCGTCTACCCGGACCGGGATTCCGCCCAGTGATGTTACCGTGTCCAATACGATCAGCGCACCGTTTTTGTGCGCTGCCGCCGCGATCTCGCCGATGTGCAATTGCTCGGCGCCGGTGGATGTCTCAGCGTGGACAATGGTCATCAACTTGTATTTCTTCTTTTGCAGCGCCAACTCGATTTCCTCAACCTGGAAGATCTCTCCGAGCGGACGCTCGATGCGGTCGACGACGGCCCCTTGCCGTTCTGCAATTTCGGCCAGGCGAGCGCCGAAGTATCCATGGACGCACGCCAGCACTTGGTCTCCCGGCTCCAGCAGGTTCGTGAGGGCGGCCTCCATTCCGGCTGTGCCCGTTCCGGATAGCGCAAAGGTCCAGGCATTGTTGGTCTGAAATACATAACGCAGCAGCGCCTGCTCCTGCCGGTAGATCTCTAACAGTTCGGGATCGAGATGGCCGAGCGTGGGAGCGCTCAATCCGCGGACGACCCGCGGATGCGGCATGCCGGGTCCGGGGCCCAGAAGGACGCGAGTGGAGGGGTTCAGTTCGGGTATGCTGGGAGTGGTCATGAGGTTCACCTGCCTGTGCCTCAAGTGTACAATAGTTTCCGGCTTGCGTACAACTCGGAGCGCGAGCCGTCACCATTGATTTGTGCCGTCTTGTCTGCTATCCTAAGCGAAAAACCACAAGGGAGCATGAGCCGAATGAGAAGACACCGCAGCCTTTCCCTGCTTACACTTGCCCTCGCGTTGGCCTTGGCCGCTTGCGGGCCGGGCGGCCCCTCCACGTCGATGAAAGTCATGATGACGGATTTCGCGTTCTCGCCGAACTCGTTCACCATACCGGCCGGCCAGCAGATCTCCGTGGCGATCACGAATAATGGAGGCGTGGCCCACAGTTTGATCATTATGAAGCCCGGAAAGAAAGTGCAGGGGCATTTCTCCGACGCCGACCAGCCGAACGTCTATTGGGAGAAGGCGGCCATTGATCCCGGAACCTCTGTCAAGGATACTTTCACCGCGCCCGCCGAGCCGGGGGAATATCAGATCGTATGCGGCGTTGCCGGTCATTTCGAAGCGGGTATGGTCGCCAGGCTGATCGTTGTCCCTCAAGCCGGGAATCCATGACCCGGCCTGGACAACCTTGCCGCGGTTTGCGGAGCGGCGCAACGCCATGATTGGCCGGCCGCAGATCACCAGCACTTCTAACCCGCTCGTCAAGCAGGTCCGCGCTCTGCGCCAGCGCAAGACCCACCGCGGAGACAGGGCTCTTCATAGTCGAAGGTTTGCATCACGTCGGCGAGGCCATCGAATCCGGTTGGGATATCAAGTCGATCCTGTATGCGCCGAACGTAGCCGCCAGCACTTTCGGGAAAGAACTTTTGGCGGCCGATGACCCAGAACTCCAGCCGGTCTCTTCTGAGGTCATGGAGGCGCTGTCAGAGAAGGATAATCCGCAAGGCATCCTGGCGGTCGTTCAGCAGAAGCATGCAGCCTTAGCGGAATTGTCCTCGGTCGAGACCGGTGTCGCGATGGTCACCCCTCAAGACCCGGGGAACGTGGGTACGGTCCTGCGGACGGCCGATGCCGTCGGTACCGATGCCCTCTTCCTGCTCGACGGCGGTGTGGACCCATACCATCCCACCTGCGTAAGGGCCAGCATGGGGACGCTGTTCTGGATTCCGGTGCTGCAGAGTTCCTTTGCCGATTTCGTCGCGTGGGCGCATGAACACCGGGTTCAGCTCATTGGCACGTCTGCGCATGCGGATGCCGATTATCGGAATTTTGCCCCGTCGCCGCCGTGGATCCTTGTGCTTGGAAGTGAGCAGAAGGGCCTCAGCGCCGATCAGTTAGAGGCGTGCGATGCGCGCCTGTCCCTGCCCATGCGCGGGCACGCGAGCAGTCTGAACCTTGCCGTGGCCGCAGGCATATTGCTATATCAGCTCAGCGCCTGAATTTGCCGGCCATCCCAAATCCGCCTTGCATCCTTTGATACGATAGCAAAAAGCCTTCTCGCAATGGAGAAGGCTTCTGATTCATGGAATTATGGCCCGGCCGACGTCAGATCTCGTCTTCGTCCTCATCCCAGGCTTCTTCTTCCTCGTCCTCCGCTTCTTCATCATCCCATTCATCCAGCTCTTCTTCTTCCCAATCGTCTTTCGCGGCTTCTTCATTCGGCGTATAGGTCGCGCAGCCTGTATCGGGATCAAGCTCGATCGCTGCGGCTGAACAATAGCCTTCATCGAGGAAGACACAATCTGCGTAGTGACAACGAATGCGGGCCATGAAAATCCTCCTAAATGGATGGTTGGCGCACCAACCGGATGACCGACAGGCCAAAGAGCACTGTCATGGTTATTTGGGACGTGACGCAAAAAGGACACAAAGCGTGAATGAGCGCAAGCTCAACGTAAATCAGATAGAGTGTGAACAGGAACCCGATCAGCGCCAGCCCGAACACCACCAGCGTGATGTTCTCGGAGAGGAACGAGGTACGTCTTTCCATCCAAAGCAGGGCCAGGATCGCGAGATATCCGCCGATGCCAAGCACTGCCACGGGTATGCCGTAGATCACTGCGTAGCGACTCGAGTTCACGGTGGAGCACCCCCCATTGCCGAGGCACATGTTCGGATTTTCCGTGAGCTTATAGATGGTCATATATACGGATACCAGAATTCCGAGCACAGCCAGCGCAACAGACACCCGGTAGAGCCATTTATCCATGTCACCTCATAGCAGCCATGCGTCCGCCTGGGCGCCAATGGCAAGCGATTTTACACCAGCGGGGATGATAAGTAAAGCATTGGCCTGAACAAGCGAAAGCAGATTGCCCGAGCCCTGATGTCCGGTCAATTTGGCCGATAACTCACCGTGCTGGTCCTCAATTATCGCGCGCAGATAACTCTCACGCCCATCCGACTCGATTGCTTCTGCCAGCTTCACACGCACCTTGGGGCGGTCGACTGCAGACGCGCCAGCCAGGCGCCTCAGGGCTGGCCTTACAAATACTTCGAAGCCCACAAAGGCCGACACCGGGTTCCCCGGCAATCCGATGAAAGGCAGGCTGCCATACTCGCCAAATGCAAGCGGTTTGCCAGGGCGCATGTTCACCCGCCAGAAATCGAGCTTGCCATTGGATTGGACAACCTCCTTGATGAAATCAAGTGCGCCCACGCTGACGCCTGCGGATGAGAGGATGACGTCAGCGCTCATCTGAACCGCCTGATCGAGCAGGAATTTGATCGCTTCGCTCTGATCGGGCGCGATGCCCAGTGAGAGCACCTCACATCCTGTCTCGGCGATCAGGGCGCTCAGGGTGTAGGTGTTCGTGTCGCGTATCTTTCCGGGCTCCAGCGGCAGCTCCACCGGCGATAGCTCATTTCCGCTCGAAAGGAGTGCCACGCGTGGCCTTCTAAAGAGCGTGACTTGCGCAACGCCCAGCATCGCGAGCATCCCGAGTTCCTGGGGTCGCAGACGCTGCCCTGAATATAGAACGCGATACCCCCGCTTGATATCCATGCCGCGCGTGCGGATGTTTTCGCCCACACGAACGGACCGAAACGCCCGTACTCGCTCCGGCGCGGCCGAGCCTGTCCCGCGCTGATCCGAGTCCGTGTCCTCCACCATCACAACCGCGTCTGCACCTTCCGGCACCGGCGCTCCGGTCATGATGCGGGCCGCCTGTCCGGCCTGCAGGCGTAGGTTCGGTTTGAATCCGGCGGGAATGTCTGCCACTACCTGCAGCTGCCGCGGGCTGGATGCAGATGCATCCGCGACGTCGGCCGCGATGACCGCAAACCCATCTACCGATGAATTGTCAAAAAGGGGAAGGTCTGAAGAGATGATGTCCGCCGCAAGCACGCGCCCGGCTGACCGATCGAGGGGGAGTGTCTCTGTCCCCACCGGTTGGAAATGGCTGAGTATTCGTGCTTGGGCCGCTTGCACGCTGAGTAAGGTCATTGCCGGAGCGGGCGCATTATACCCCAACTTTGCGCCTGACCGTATCACGATACGTTTACAAGATGCAAGGCACTCTGGGCCGACTTATCCACTTACGCGATGGGCTTCGGTCACGTTTGGCACGTTCTCGAGCTTGGTGAGGACCTTGCTGAGTTGGGACAGATCCTCCACCTCAACTACCAGCCGCAGCTCAGCCAGGCTCCGATTGAGGTTCACCTTAACGTCGACGATGTTCACGCCTTCGCCATCGAGCATATTGGAGATGTCGCCCATGAGGCCTTGCCTGTCATAGGCGCGGATCCGTATCGGCACCGGATAGGTGCGCGCCTCGCTGCCCCAATCGACCCGCACGAGCCGCTCGCGGTCTTGCAGGCCCAGCCGCAGGATGTTGGGACAGTCCTGCCGGTGGATGGTCGCGCCGCGCCCGCGTGTGATATATCCGATGATCTGATCGCCCGGCGTCGGGTTACAGCATCGCCCCATGGTTGTCAGCAGCCCCTTGAGGCCCACCACATCCACTGCGGTTGTCGGCTTGGCGGCTGCAGCGGGCGCGCCTGCTGTCAGGATATTGGAATTCTCTGTGGTCTGCGCGATCTCGCGGATCAGTTTGCTGACGGATAGATCGCCGGTACCCAGGTCCACGAACATTTCGTCGGGCGTGCGGAAATTCAGATCCCTGGCGAGCTTCTCGAAGTTTACGTCCGTGAGTCCCAGGCGCTCCAGCTCGCGTTCAAGCAGCAGCCGGCCCTGTGACAGGTTTTGTTCGTGGTTTTCCTTCTTAAACCACTGGCGGATCTTGGACTTGGCTCGCTGGGTTTTGACCAGGCCCAGGTTGGAATTTAGCCAGTCGCGGCTCGGCCCGCCGCGTTTTGCAGTCAGGATCTCGAGCTGATCGCCTGTTTTTAGCTCGTGATAGAGAGGAACCAGCTTGCCGTTCACGCGCGCCCCGCGGCACCGATGACCTATGTCGGTATGGACATGGTACGCGAAGTCGATGGGGGTGGATCCCGCCGGCATGTCGATAATGTCGCCGCGCGGCGTGAAAACATATACGCGGTCCTGGAAAACATCGCTGCGCATCGACTCAACGAACTCTGTGGCGTCAGAGACGTCTGAGCGCCACTCCATCATATTGCGCAGCCAGTTGATGCGCTGTTCGTAGGCCTTATCTCGCTTGGTGCCTTCCTTGTAGCGCCAGTGCGCCGCGATCCCGTATTCCGCGCTCTGGTGCATGTCCGCCGTGCGGATCTGCACCTCCAGCGGCTTGCCATCATCCCAGATCACCGCAGTATGCAGCGATTGGTAGAAGTTATCCTTTGGCGCGGCGATGTAGTCGTCAAACTCGCCGGGGATGGGGCGCCACCGCGTGTGGATCAACCCGAGCGCCGTATAGCACGCGCTGACATCAGGGACGATGAGCCGCACCGCCGCGTACGTCGCGCACGAGCTCAAAGGCCTTGCCTTTCTCCTTCATCTTCCGGTAGATCGAGTAGATGTGCTTCGGTCGCCCGCTGATCTCTATCTTGATGCTGTGCTGTAGAAAGAGCTCTTTCAAACTCTCGATGATGCCATCGATCTGCGTTTCGCGGTCTGGCCGGCGCTCCGCCAGTTGCTCGGCGATCTCCTTGTATTTGACCGGGTTGACGTAGCGGAATGCGAGGTCTTCCAGCTCCCACTTGATTTGCCATATCCCGAGGCGGTTCGCCAGCGGTGCGAAAATATCCAGGGTCTGCTGTGCGATCCGCTTTCGCTTCGCCTCCGGCATATGGCTGAGCGTCCGCATATTGTGCAGCCTGTCAGCCAGCTTGATCAGCACCACGCGCACGTCATCGCCCATCGCCAGGAACGTCTTGCGCAGCGTCTCGGAGGCCAGGTCCGCGTGACGGCTCGAAGCTGCGGCGTCATTTTCCATCTCCGGTTCCGGCTCGGGCGCCCCAGGCTTTGCATCCAGGTGCTGGTCATCGCGTGACACCCGTGGCAGGTTCGTCAGTTTCGTTACGCCATCGACGAGCGTGGCAACCACGTCGCCGAAATCTCGCTGGATATCGGTGAGCTTGATCGTGGTGTCTTCCACCGTATCATGCAGCAATCCGGCTGCGAGCACTTCAGGCGGCACGCGCAGCTCCGACAGGATCTGTGCCACCGCGAGACAATGGTTGATGTACGGCTCGCCGGAATTTCGCTTCTGGCCGCGGTGCGCTTCCTCTGCCACCCGGTAGGCGCGCTGGATCAGCTCCTTGTCCGCGAGCGTGTACGCTTCAGGGAGCTGTTCGAGCAGGCTTTCCAGGGGTATGGCGGCAGTAGCCGATTTCACGATCTTTATTCTACTGCGTCTCGGGAACTTCCACGGCTGCGGGACCCGCGAATAGCTGTCTGCCGAGGTCCTGGCTCAGGATTACCAACAGGGCTAGCACGCCTAAGGCGAGGACGCTCATCGGCACAGGCGTCGCACCGAACAGAGTTGGCTCATAGGAAAAGAACGAGCACACCATCATGAGAATTGGAACAAAGAAATACTGAGGACGGAAAAAGACCAGGATAATGGCCAGCAGGTCGGCAGAGTAGAAATAACGTTCATGCATCTTCGGCAGGACGAATGGCATCAATATCGAGCAGACCAAGGCGAGTTCTACCAGCAGTTCTGCCGTGATTTTCGCCCGGCTCCGGTAGATTGTTACGCTGAAGAAGAGTGCCACGGTTGCAGCCAGCGCGAGCCCGGTGGGATAGAAGTAGGTATATACACTTCCGCTGTCTGGCAGCCAGGCATAGGCCGATGGTGCGTGCATGGACAATTGTTCGTACTGACCTGCCTGCGCCGGGTAGATCAACAAGAGGTCCAGGAGCGGGCGCCCGGCGATCCATGCTGGGACCAGGGCAAGCAGCATGATCACAGGTACCCAAAGGAAATGCTTCCAGGGGATCTCCTTTCTCAAGAACAGGGCAAACAGCAGTGGAAGAAGGAAAACCGCTTGTGCCTTAAAGGAGACGGAGATCCCGAACATCACCAGTGCCAGGCCGTTCCGCCGAGTCAATAGAAAGTAAAGACATCCCAGCAGAGCGCTCGTGTAGAGCGCATCGGCCTGCCCCCAGAAGGCGCTATTGAGGATTACGGTCGGCGAAAATAGTATGGCTAATGCGGCAAACAGCGGGAGTGCCGAGCCGCGGTATTTCAGACGCACGATCCGAAAGGCAAGCCAGGCAGATACGAAGTCAGCGATCAACGACGGCAGTTTTGTGGCCTCCAGGCTCGGTATGGCAGGCAGGAATCGCGCGATCACGTACAGCAAGTAAAGATACGGAAGGTTGTAATTGGAGAAACCTTGGCTAAATGCCGAGAAGCCATCCGCCTTCAGCGTGTTGTACCAGCCTTTTGTATACGAGAAGTAATCTACAGACTTGAAGTCCAGCAGGCTATAGCGGATCGCTATCGCCAGGGCAATGGCGGCAATGTAGATCAGAAGATCGACGTAGTGGAGGCGCTTAATCACCCTCACACGAGCCGTCCCTTGTCGGTTTCCAGGCCCGCGAGCTCAGCCGTGCTGATCTCAGGTACATCAGCAGGGCTTTTCGGCGTCCTGTACAGCGCCCGTATCGTATGGTAGGTAAGCATACTTATGACGCCCAATTGAACCAGGGTCAGGACGGGGAACGGTAACGCTTCGACCTGAAACAGGAACGGTCCATAAGAAAGCACCGACACGCCCACCACCAGCACGGGCACATAGAACATTGCAGGGTAGTAAAAGGCAAAAGCGATCGCGAGCAGATCTGCTGGATAGAAATAGCGGTCATGCATTTTTGGCAGGAAGAACGGCACGATCAACATAGCCAGCAGTGATAGCTCAAGGATGGCCCCTCGGGATATACGCCTCGGCGCCTTGTAAATAAGGACGGTCAGAAGGAACGCCGCACTTAGTCCCAAAATGACCCCTGGCACATAGAGGAGGTTGAAAACCTGTTTCGATCCTGGCAGCCAGGTGTAGATGCTTGCGGCATTCATTGTGATGGCTTCGAATTGCGAGGCCTGATACAAATAGATGTTGAGAAGCTCCTGGGGCGGCCTGCCTGCGATCCAGGCTGGGACGAGTGCCAGTACGAGAATTGCCGGTACCGCCAGAAAATACTTCCACGAGATAGTGCCGCTGAGGAAAAAGGCAAAAAGCACAGGCGCCAGGAAGATGGCTTGGAGCTTGAAGGACAGAGCGATACCGAAAAATACCAGTCCCCACGCGTACTTTCTGACCATCAGGAAATACACGCAAGCCAGCAGCCCGGCTGTAAACAAGCTGTCCGCCTGGCCCCAAAATGCACTATTGAGAACTACGCTGGGAGCAAATAGAACGGCCAGCCCGGCCAGGAACGCAGTCAGACCGCTGGGCCGCGCAATTTGCACGATCCGGGCTACCAGGTAAGCACAAACAAAATCAGCGGCTAGCGCCGGAAGCTTGACCGCAACCACGATCGGTATCGAGGGGAGCAATCGTGATATCAAGTACAGCAGGTAAAGATAGGGAGGATTGTACGTCGAGAAATTCGTCGCGAATACCGGAAATCCCTGGCTCTGGATGGCGCTGTACCATGGCTGCAGGGAGGCATAGAAGTCGAGCGATCTAAAGTCCAGCAGAGGCAAGCGGACTACAACTGCCAAAGCAATGCCGATTAACAGGATCGCTGGATCTGCGAAGTTTGTCCTTTGGAGCTTTGGCCAAACAGAATCTCGGACGTAGTGCACGCTGCTGTCAAAATAGTGCATAACAAGTCCTTGTGGCAGGACGTAAGCGTTTGATCAGAACCCGGTGTTTATTCTAGCATCGATGCCTAAAAACCCCTGCGCGTCAGCCCTAGGACGACGATCCGGGCGTCACCTTTTCAGCTTGGAACCATACTTTACGGCTCCCCAGGAACGTCCGCCCTGCAAGATCGTTCGTTGCCTATGACAGAGTGTTTCTTTGGTCATCTCCTGCATGCTCACACGTTATGCTTCCGACCTCTCCCTCCCCTTTAGGGGAGATGTCGGGTCTATGCGAGTAATTACCATTTAAGAACGAGTCTCTAAGCACCATAGGGTCGATTGCCAGGCGGAACTTTGATAACCCTGTAATAGATCTGAGGTTAACGGAGGCCTCGGCCTTGGTGGTCATGGTTTTGGATAGAAAACCACGTAGTTGTCAAAGAACCTATAGTCGTATCTTTGCGCAAACCGGATAGGAATTTCTCCCGCCATAAGTACGTATACGGGTTTCTCTTCCACCGCGCAATTTTGTTCACCAAACGTATACTGCAAGAAGGACTTGACCTCTCTAAAGGAAGCCCGAGGGTCTATGTACTGAACGCTGCTGAGAAAAGCTCGCGGGTCCGGCCGTTCGGCAAACAGCACATATATGTACGGACTGTTTATTTCGTCCGTAATGCAAACTTCTCCTTGGGTTGTTGTGGTGGCATATTGGATGGCGGGAACCAGGCCCTGGCGAAATTTCTTGTCTGCCGCCACACGGTACGCTTCTCCATGATAACTGGCTGTAAAAAAAATAAAGCCGAGGAAGAGCAGGCACACGGAAGCCCATAGGATGCCCTTGTTGCGTTCACCGAGCCAATAGATGCTGGTGGCGATGCAAAATATCAACGGTATAAACAGGATATTAAGCCGGTTCACATTGGCAGACAGCAAGAGACCAATATAACCAGCCGCAATAAGCCAGGCTAGGAGAAGCAACGATCCTGAGCGGTTAGGCACTTTTTTCCAGCCGGCAAGAAGCCCAGCTCCCAGCACCGCCAGTGGAAAGGTTATTGCGTAAAAATACCCGTAAGGATCTATCGTATTGTAGAGCAATCCATCTGATTGAAAAATAAGGAGCCTGAGTGTGAGACCCAGGTTCTGTAGTATTCCTGGGATTGGGTTGCCGTCGGACAGAATTGATGCACTCAAATAGCGTGCTTGCACCGGTAAGAGAGGAATCGTCACAGGGCCGAGCTGAATGGATCTTGTCTGGAGGTTGTTGACCGCGATGAACAACCCGATCGGAATGGCAATTAAAACAAATGTGATGATGCCGGCTCCTAGGAATCCGTACGATAGAGTTCTGTCTCTGACCAAAATAAGAGCTGCGAGTAGTAGGAAGGCTGGAACCATGGCATAGGCGGTGCCGTAGGCGTACAGGCAAAGGCCAAACAGAATGCAAGCCGCAACAAACCATTTCCCGTTCTTACCGATATTCAATAGGCAGGCGAATCCGGCTAGGAATACAAATGGAAAAAGGTTGGATTCAAGTCCCAGGCGAGAAAGCAGGATGTGCCAGGGACTGATCGCTAGACAGAACATAGTCAGGAGCCCATATCGTCGGTCAAATATCTGCTTGCCAACGTAATATGCCAACGGAATGGACGCGATGCCTGCGAGCAACATCGGCAGCCTCACGACGGTTGGATGCAGACCGAGTAGCGCGACAAATGGGATCAGCAAATAGCCGTAAAGTGCATTTTGTCCGTTGGCCCAGGAAACGAAGTGAACCGGATAGGAAACTCCGTTTCGATCAATGCCATAGTGACTTAGGTCGTATGCTTCCACCCCAATGGACGCCTCATCTGGGTTCAAGCCGGGAGGCAGCGAACGGAATTCCCAGGTGCGTGCAAATACTCCCAGGCCCAGAATCAGGGTGAACAGAAGCCAATGAGAGAATCGGGGATTGAGATGAAGTTTACGGTCTTGGATAGATCGTCTGAAATTAAGCATGGAGACAGGCGCGAGCCGGACTTGAGTACACCTTCACCCAGAATTGCACCGCGGTCTGGAAAGGCTCTGCTGCCTTATCCGCCGACTGAAATGCGTGCGCAACTATAACCCCGGTAGAACCGAACTGCAAGTCCAACTATCCTTTGATAACCGCCACCGGCTTCAGCCGCACCTGGATACCTTGCCTCTCCAGCTCGCTGCTTTAGCTCATCCCCGCGGATCTGTTTCTTTGCCTTCGACCGGGACCAGACGCGCCCTGCGCCGTGGCACGTCGACCCAAAGGAGCGCAGCATGCTCGTCTGCGTGCCGGCTAGCACCCACGATGCTGTCCCCATGCTTCCCGGCACGAGCACCGGCTGCCCAGTCTGCTCGTATTCCGGGGGTAACCCGCGGAGCCCCGGGCCCGAAGGCGCGCGTGGCTCCCTTGCGATGAACGCACACCTTCAGGCGTCGCCCGTTGATCTCATGTGTCTCGATCTTCCCCATGTTGTGGGCGATATCGTATACCTGGCTCAGTTGCCACTGTTTCGTCTTTGAAGCGAACGTCTCTTCGAAAGCGCGGCGCGCCGAATGCGCCAGCATCTGCCGGTTGGCAAAGGCGAAGTTCGCGGCGGCTCGCATTGCCCCGATATAGGCCTCGCCCTCCGGGCTGCCGATCGGCGCGCACACCAGCTCGCGGTCCGGCAGATCTATTCCGTATTTCTTGACGGCTTTTTGAAACGCTTCCACATAATCCGTGCACACCTGGTGCCCGAGACCCCGCGAGCCGCAGTGGATCTGGACGGTCAGGCAGCCCGGCCTCAAACCGAAGACTGACGCGGTAGTCTCATCGAAGATCTCATCAACGATGTCCACCTCGACGAAATGATTGCCCGCGCCCAGCGATCCCACCTGGGACGCGCCGCGCTCCTTGGCCCGATCAGACACCTTCGCAGGATCGGCTCCTGCCAGTGCTCCCGCGTTCTTCCGTCCGCATCAGATCCTTCTCCGATGCATATCCATTTGCGAGCGCCCACCGCGATCCGTCGCGCAGGATGTGTTCCAGCTCTGGAATATTGACGCCGGCCGCGCCGGCTTTCCCAACCCCGCTTGGGCAATACCGGTTTAGCAGCGTTGCCAGTTTATTGATCTCATCTTCGCGCCGATCTCCAATTCAATGTCCCGAAGCCAGCAGCCTCACTCCGCAGTTGATGTCGTAACCGATCGCCCCCGGCGAGATGACGCCGTGCGGCACCTCCGTCGCTGCCACCCCGCCGATCGGAAAGCCGTAACCCTGATGCATGTCCGGCATGACGATCACAGATCCCGACCAGCCCCGGCAGCGTCGCCGCATTCGATTGCCTGCTCCAGACGACCGGTCGTCCATGATCTGTTCCAGCAGTTCGCGCGTCGCGAACAGGCGCACCGGCACGCGCATGTCCTCGCGATAGCCCTGCGGGATCTCCCATTCGTGTTCGCTGATCCGGGTCAGATCTTCAATGTGGCATCTGATTGGACCTGCTTCATACGTCAAATACAATTTCGGCTTCCCTGCCGCGCTGCGTCTCGACGATCTTCAGGTTATGGAACGTTACGGCCTTGATCGCCTTCGCCATCGATACCATAGGCGCTCCTTCCATCTCGACCTTCAGCGACGATCCCTCGACGCCGATCCGGAAATTGTCGAAACCCAGGCTCTCCTGTTCCTGCGTGTAGACCAGCTCGGAGAGGAATGCAACCAGCATGCTCTCTGCATCCGGCGCTTCATATTCAAAGGTTCGTGCTTCCCGCGGCCCCGCCGCAAGCTGGACGCCGGCCAGTGTGTTCATGCCTTGCGCTGCCTCTGCTAGCAGAGACGGAATATCCTCCGCCCATACGCGGATCGACCAATCGGCGGTGTGGGGGATTTCCTCATAGCCTCTGCTTTCATCGACTGATTCGCTTTGGCTAAACGGCCGCAGCTACACCGGCTCAAACCGCGCCGTGAAGTGCCGGAGCAGCTCCGGCGCGTACGTGAACTTATAGCCTCTGATGGATCCAGCGCGCTCCTTGATGCGCGCAAACGTATCGGCCACGTAGTCCATGTGACTTTGCGTGTATGTCCGCCGCGGGATCGCCAGCCGCAGCAACTCCAGTTTGGGATAGACCATCTTTCCGGTGTCGGCGTCCGGGAATGCGAACATCACCGAGCCGATCTCAACGCCCCGTATCCCGCCCTCCAGGTACAGTTCCACCGCCAGCGCCTGTCCCGGGAATTCGCTTTGCGGGATGTGCGGCAGTACGGCCCGCGCGTCCAGATACACCGCATGCCCTCCCGGCGGCTGGATGGTCGGCACGCCGGCCTCGTTCAGCCGTACCGGCCAGATACGCGGTCTGCGCCAGCCGGTAAGCCAGGTAGGATTCATCCAGCCCTTCATATAGACCGACCGCCATGGCATCGAGATCGCGTCCCGCCAGCCCGCCGTAGGTGGGGAAGCCCTCCCGCAGGATCAGCTCGTTCTTGACGGTTTCGAAAAGCGCCTCGTCGTTCATGCACAGCAGCCCGCCGATATTGACGATGGCGTCCTTCTTGGCCGACATTGTCATGCCGTCAGCCAGGCTGAACATCTCGCGTGCAATATCGATGACCGCCTTGTTCTCATAGCCGGCCTCGCGCGTCTTGATGAAATAGCAATTCTCAGCGTAGCGCGCTGCATCGATGAAAAACGGGATCTTGTACTTGCGATACGTCGCCGCAATGGCCTTGAGGTTTTCCATCGCCACCGGCTGCCCGCCGCCTGCGTTGTTCGTGACCGTCACCATGCCGAACGGGATATTCTCCGCCCCGGTCTTCCGGATGAAGGCATCCAGCTTGTCAATATCCATGTTTCCCTTGAAGGGATGCCGGTTGGCCGGGTCGAAGGCCTCCTCGATGACGAGATTGCTCGGCCGGCCTCCGCGTGCCCGGATGTTCGCGTCGGTGGTGTCGAAGTGCATGTTCGATGGCACGTACTGCCCCGGCTTCACTAGCGCCGCGCTCAGGATATTCTCCGCCGCGCGCCCTTGGTGCGCCGGCACGAAGTGCTTGAACCCGAAGATGTCCTCCACCGCCGCCTTCAGCCGGTGGAACGAGCGCGCGCCCGCATAGGATTTATCCCCATGCATGATCGCCGCCCATTGCTCCTGGCTCATCGCTCCGGTCCCCGAGTCGGTCAGCAGATCGATGAATATATCCTCGGCTTTGAGGGAGAACAGGTTATACCCGGCTTCTTTCAGTCTGGCCGCGCGCTCCTCCGGTGATATGAGACGGATCGGCTCGGTGACTTTGATGCGGAACGGTTCGGGAGGGTAGAAGGGCATTGATTTCCTCATTTGCTTGTCTTTGATTGGCGACCCTGTGACAATTCCATTCTACAACTATTTGGAATGGAACGGCAGTCGCAATCGCAGCCTCGCATCGAATGTGCGCCAAGGGTTGTATGGACTGCTTTTTTATGATAATGTTTGCAGCAGGAAGAGAGGTGCCTCGTGCGAGTATGTGTTTTATATGATGATGAGACCTATGGATTCACGCCCGCTGACTTCCTTAAGCATTATCCATGCGAGTGGGAGATGGTTACATTTAGCCGGCCTGTCCGCGAAAAGATCCGCCGCCTCGCGGAAGAGAACAGGTTCGACGTTTATTTCAATCTATGTGATGGTTCTTCAGATGAAGACTATCCCGGGCTCGACGTGGTCGAAGCCCTCGAAGAATTCAACCTGCCGTTCACCGGCGCAGGCAGCAAGTTCTATGATCCCACCCGCGAGCAGATGCAGGCGGTTGCCGAGGCGCACGGTGTCGGCTTTGCCCGCGGCGATCGCGTCACGCGGGAAGCTGATCTGGATCGGCTGGCGAAGTCGCTCCAATTTCCGCTCATGGTTAAGCACCCCCAGAGCTATAGCAGCATCGGCATGACGCGTGACTCGCGCGGTGGAGGATCTTGAGCAATTACATGTGCAGTTCCGTCGCATCGCCTCCGAGTTCGGCAGCGCGCGCGTGGAGGAGTTTATTGTGGGCCCCGAGTACAACGTCTTCGCCGTGGACAACCCCGATGACCTCGAGAACCCATTCGTATATCCTCCCACCGAATTGATCTTTCCCGAAGGCGATGAATTCTGGCACACCGATATCAAGTGGGACTACTCCGTGCCGTTCGAGTTCCGTGAGGTCAAGGACAAGGATCTCGCCGACAGGCTCAAGGACGCCGGGCGCAGGATGTATCTTGCCATCGGCGGGACGGGCTATGGCCGCTGTGATGTCCGTGCCAGGGCAGACGGAAGCCTTCACGTCCTCGAGATCAATGCCAACCCCGGCATTCTTTACCCGCCCGAGGAATATGGCCCCGCCGACTACATGATCCTGTACGACAAGGATGGCTACTATGGCTTCTTCGACCGCATCTTCCGCTCTGCCATCGTCCGCCAGAAGCTGCGAGGCCTCAGCCGGCAGGCCGCGTAGCTTCGGTATATAATCCTCACATGCGAAAGCTGAGAGTGGTATTCGGTGTTGTCCTCCTGGTGGCCTCCCTGGCTCTGCTGGCATGGGGCATTTGGCCCGCAGCACGCGAGCGTCACACTTTGCCCGTCATGCCCACCGAGATGACCCTGCCGACGCCCTCCTCCTTCGTTCCGCAGCTTGTGGACCCAACGGTCGATTGGTTATGAATCTCCTGCCGGTTCATGGGACTCGTTTGCATGGCTCTTAATTGTTGAAGATCGTTAGCCTTTAAGATGTTCAAACGCCGCAACCTCTACTTGCTTCTGGCTGGCGCCGCGATATTCATTACGACAACGGTGTGCGGCCTCGGCTCCTCTTCGCCGGCCGCATCTGCTCCAACGGCCGCTGCTGCCGCGACGGAGCCGTCGATTACATCTCTTCCGACGTCGACCACGGAACAGCCGGGCCTGCCCATCCCGCCCGCACCGCCTCCTGCCATCCCGGAAGCGCGGCGTGTCACCGTCGAATATCCATCCAAAATTCGTGCGGGCGATTTGGATGTGGTCCGCCTGACGCTGGAAGTCGACACGCTTGGAAATGTCACGCCCACTGCCGAGGTCCAGGGCAACGTCGTCGGCGGGCAGGTAGTCCAGATTCCCAACCTATACAAGACTCATAACGTGATTGCCGAGGCGACCCTCGACCTGGCAGGCGTGGACGTCCGTCCGAGCGAGGCCATCAGCGAACCTCTTCTGCCGGGCCAATCTGTCACGTTCTATTGGAGTGTTCGCCCCGCGAGCGCCGGAACGTACCGCGGCACAGCCTGGCTCTTTTTGCGCTTCGTCGACAAGGTCACAAAAGAGGAGAGCCGCAAAGCAGTATCGGCTCAGACTATCCAGATAACGGCTGCTAACTTCTTCGGCCTCACCGGCAATTTTGCGCGGGCTGCCGGCGGGGTTGGGTCCGTGGTGGGAGCGGTGCTGGGTTTCCCGTTCATCGATGACTTCTTCAAGTTCTTGTGGAGCCGGTTCAAGCGCAAAGCTTGAGCATCGCACCGGACACCTCCGCCTCATGCGGACGACGCCAAAGCCTGATAAGAATACTCGCCGCGCATTGATTCAGCCTCGCCTTATTTGAGTATATTCGTATGAACAAATATATGACGAAAATCACTCGAATCACGGCTGTTTAAGAGCAACGTCATAGTTCTTCATGGTACAATTGCGCCCGTGCTGATTCCAGGCACGGGTAATTTGTTAACGGAGTTGACTGATGCACAACGAATGGCTGTATATCGGCTTGTTTATTATTGTGGGAGCGCTCGTTCCAACCGCTGCCATTGTCTTGTCCTGGATCATCTCGCCGAAGAAACCGAATCCGATCAAGCAGAGCACTTATGAGTGCGGCATGGAGACCGTCGGTGAGAACTGGGTCCAGTTCAAGGCGCAATACTACGTGTTCGCTCTCGTGTTCCTCGTGTTCGATGTAGAGACCGTCTTCCTCTTCCCCTGGGCCGTTACGCTCGGTAAGCTGCCGGTCTTTGCCGTGATCGAAGGCATTGTCTTCATTCTTATCCTGTTGGCGGGCCTCGTTTATGCCTGGCGTAAGGGAACGCTGGAGTGGAGCTAGTTCAGTTTAGATCAGTCAAAGGCTGAAAGGCGACAACCTTCCAGCCTTTTCTTTGTTTCTAGGAGTCTCCATGAGTCTTTGGACCGACCCAGTTAACTTCATTGCCCAATGGCTGACCGGCGTGCTGACCGGGTGGGGATTGCCAGGCTGGCTTTCCAGCCTGCTTCTCCAGCTCATTGGCGTTGTGCTGCTGGTTTCCCTCATGATGCTGCTGGACATCCTGCTGGTTTGGGTGGAACGCAAGGTTGTCGCTCGCTTTCAGGACCGCCTCGGCCCCAACCGTGTGGGGCCTTTTGGACTTATCCAGCCGTTCGCCGATATTATCAAGCTGCTCATCAAGGAAGACATCACGCCCGACGGCGCCGACCGCGTCGTCTATAACCTGGCTCCCATCCTCTCGCTGATGTCGGTGCTGCTTCTGTGGGCCATTGTGCCCCTGGCCCCTGTGATCCTTGGCGTGGATCTGAATGTCGGCGCCCTCTACATCATCGCCGCGGGCGCCATCGGGACTCTCTCCATCATCATGGCGGCCTGGGCCTCGAACAATAAATATGCGCTGATCGGCGCCTTCCGCCAGGTGGCGGTGTTGGTGTCGTTCGAAGTCCCCATGATCGCAACCATGCTCATTCCCACCGTTCTGGCTGGCTCGATGGGCATGAATGCCATAGTCCAGGCCCAGCATATCTGGTTCTTCTTTTTGGCCCCGCTCGCAGCTATCATCTTCATGGTCGCCGCCATTGCCGAGCTGGGACGCACTCCTTTCGATATGAACGAGGCCGAATCCGAGATCGTGGCTGGCTTCCATATTGAATACACGGGCATGAAGTTCGGCCTCTTCTACGCCGGTGAGCTGCTGCATGCCTTCACCTTTGGCGGCTTCTGGGCCATCCTGTTCTTCGGCGGCTACCGCTTCTTCGGTCTCGAAAACCTCGGTCCCCTCGTCGCCGCCGTCATATTGCTTGCCAAGGCCATGTTCGGCTACTGGGTCATCATGTGGATTCGCTACACGGTCATGCGTATCCGCATTGACGGCATGCTGGCCTTCAGTTGGAAATTCCTCACGCCGCTTTCCTTCGTGCTGCTCATGGTGACCGCCCTGGTGAACGCGCTGTTGCGCGATGCCGGTACGGTCGTGTATGTCGGCGGCATGCTGCTCGCGAATGCGGTCGTCGCACTTTTCATATTCCAGGTCCTGCGCAGTTACACCAAACGCGAGCGCGAGCGGGTGGATGGGCCTGTTCAGCCGGCCGTGGCCGGTCAATAGGAGATGCCGTGACTGCGATGCAAATCATCTTCCTGGTGGTCGCTGCCGTGATCCTCGGCTCAGCCGTGTTTGTGGTGACCAGCCGGAATCTGATCCACTGTGCGCTGTGGTTGATCGTCACTTTGTTCGGCGTTGCGGTTTTATACGCGCTGCTTAACGCCGGTTTCCTGGCGGTCGTGCAGGTGGTCATCTACATTGGGGCCATTGCCATTCTATTCATCTTCGCCGTCATGCTTACCCGGGCTGACCTGCTCCAGCACACCCCTCAGTTGAACCCCGCCTGGTGGCTTAACGCCATCCTGGCGCTTGCTCTCGTTCGGCGGATTGGTTTGGATGTTCCAGGGTTGGACCGGCTTCTCGAAGGTCGCCGCCGATATCCCGCCGGGGTTCGATGCCGTGAGCCAGTTGGGCAATGCCCTCGTTTCCCCCGATGCATTCGTGCTGCCGTTCGAGGTGGCGTCTGTATTGCTGTTGGCTGCGCTCGTGGGCGCGGTCTACGTGGCCTTTAGCCGCAAATAGGAGTTCCCATGATGCCGCTGTCCTGGCTGCTGATCTTATCGGCCGCACTCTTTAGCATTGGCCTTTTCGGCGTTCTTTCTCGTAGGAACGCCGTTGCCATCCTGCTTGGCATCGAGTTGATGCTCAACGCGGTCAATATCAATCTCGTGTCTTTTTGGCGCTATGGCGATATCAACCAGCTTGCGGGCCAGGTCTTTGCGATCATCGTGTTCGCCGTGGCTGCCGCAGAAGTGGCGGTCGGGTCTGGCGCTGGTGATCTCCGTTTACCGGCAGCGCAACACCGTCATCGCTGACGAGCTCGACATGATGAAATGGTAGACGAGCCCTAAACAGTTTCCCGCTCACCAAGGTAACTGTTTACTGTTCACTGATTACTGGTTACTGATCCCTTCCCACCAGGCACTTTCCTCGCTCGCGGAGTTTTCATGACGACTGAAACGTTGATCTGGCTCATCCCGCTTCCTCCCATCCTGTCATTCTTCCTGATCGTGCTATTCACGAATCGCAGCAAGGCCGTCAGTCACACCGTGGCCATCGCTGCTGCGTTGCTTTCCTGGTTGGGAGCCATGCTGGTCTTCTTGCGTGCGATAGGCGCGCACGAGCTGGGCAAGGAGCCGTTTGCCTCCTCCATCAATTGGATCCCCACCGCCGACACCTGGCTCAAGATCGGCGTGCTGGTGGACCCGCTTTCGGCGGTGGTGCTGTTCTTCGTGGCCTGGACCGTGCTGATGATCTTCCTCTACAGCGTGGGCTACCATAACTTCGGTCAGCCGGCGGGCGATCATGACCAGCCCGGCTTGCCGCCGCACGGCGCCACCGTGGAAGAGCATGGGCACAAGCACATGGTGCCTTCCATCGAGCCGATGTATTCCCGCTTCTTCGCCTTTATTAGCCTCTTCGCCTTCGGCATGCTCACGCTTGTGCTCTCCGACAACTTGCTGACGCTCTTCGTCGGCTGGGAGATCATGGGCCTGTGCTCGTACCTCCTGATCGGCTTCTGGTACGCAAAGCCATCCGCCCGCAGCGCAGCCGTCAAGGCCTTCATGACCACCCGCATCGGCGACGTATTCATGCTGCTCGGTATTGCTTTCATTTATAGCGCCACCGGCACGCTTTCGTACCGTGAGATCTTCCAGCCCCAGGTTCTGCACACGCTGGCAACGGTGCCGACTCCCATCCTGGGGCTCTCCGCCGCCGGCTTGATGGGCCTGTTGCTCTTCATCGGCACGGTCGGTAAATCGGCCCAGTTCCCGCTGCATGTCTGGCTTCCCGATGCCATGGAAGGCCCCACCCCCGTCAGCGCCATGATCCACGCGGCCACCATGGTTTCCGCCGGCGTCTACATGGTCATTCGCATGTTCCCGCTCCTGAGCCTCGATCCTCGGACGATGACCATCGTGGCTTTCATCGGCGCATTTACGGCCTTGTTCGCGGCCACGATCGCGGTCGCGCAGAACGACATCAAGCGTGTGCTTGCCTATTCGACGATCTCGCAGCTTGGCTACATGATTGCCGCCCTCGGTTCGGGCGCCTACGTGGCAGCCGCATTCCATCTTGTGACTCACGCCTTTTTCAAAGCCCTCCTCTTCCTCGGCTCCGGCTCCGTCATCCACGGCATGGAGCATGGCATCCTGCATATCGGCAAGCATGAGATCGATCCGCAGAACATGTTCAACATGGGCGGTCTGCGGAGGAAGATGCCCATCACGTTCTGGACCTTCGTCATCGGCGGCTTTGCTCTTTCCGGCTTCCCGGTTCTCACCGCCGGCTTCTGGTCCAAGGACGAGATCCTCGCCAGCACCTTCAATGGGCACCTGGCTGTCTTCGTAACGCTTGCGATTGCTGCGTTCCTGACTGCCTTCTACACCATGCGCCAGATCACGCTCACATTCCTGGGCGAGCCTCGCACCGATGCAGCCGATAATGCGCAGGAAACCAAATGGACGATGACCGTGCCGCTTATCATCCTGTCGATTTTTGCCATCGGCGCGGGCTGGGTCGGCATCCCCGAGGGCTTCCCGGCGATTGGTGGCCTCATCCCGAACTGGTTCCATGAATTCGTGGGCAGCACTCTTGCGCGTCCTGCCCGAAGCGGCGCCGTTCAACTGGGTCCCGTTGGTCACCTCTTTGGTCGTGGCCCTCGGCGGCCTCCTGATCGGCTGGGCGGTCTATCGCAATGTGGCCTCGCCCGAACAGGATTTCCTCCAGATACCGGTCCTCAAGAACAAGTGGTACGTCGACGAGATCTACAATGTGCTCTTCATCAAGCCTTCCATCTGGTTTGCTGAGACCTTCGTATCCCAATGGATGGACAAGGGCGTGATCGATGGCACTCTGCATCTCTTTGGCAGGGCCACAGCGGGTATCGGCTCCACGCTGCGCAACTACTTTGACAAGCCGGTCATCAATGCTTTCTTCGGCGATGGCAGTAGCAAGGTGGTCAATTGGTTCGGGCGCAGCTTGCGGCCCACGCAGTCCGGTCGCGTCCAGCAGTACATGGTCTTGTCTTTGATCGTCCTGCTCGCGCTGGCAGGTCTGGTCTATTATTTCCTCATGAGGGTCGGATGAGCTCACACCTCTTTTCGAGCATACTTTCCTTTGGTCTGTGGCAAACCGAGCGGGCCTGCTGGAGCACACGATGGATTTCTTGAACGCCCATCTCTTGAGCCTGATCCTGTTCATTCCGGCGGTGGCTGCGCTGGTTTTGCTGTTTTTGCCCGGTGGCAGGCTCGGCCTTCTGCGCTGGTTTGCTTTCATAGCCAGCCTGATTCCGTTCGCCCTCACGATCTATATGTGGACCCAGTTCCGCCCCGATGTCGCCGGCTTCCAATTCGATGAGCAGCATGCCTGGTACAGCGCGATCGGCTCAACTTTGCATCTCGGCGTCGACGGTTTGTCGCTCACCATGGTGCTGCTGACCACGCTCCTGACTCCGTTGGCAATTTTGGCCTCCTTCACCGTCACCGACCGCGTGAAGCCGTACATGATGCTCTTCCTCTTTCTCGAGACCGGCATGCTCGGCGTCTTCCTGGCCCGCGATCTGCTGCTCTTCTTTGTCTTCTGGGAGATCGGCCTCGTTCCAATGTACTTCCTCATCAATCAGTGGGGCAGCGCCAATAAGGATTACGCCTCGCTCAAGTTCATGATCTACACCATGGGCGGGTCGCTCGGCCTCCTGCTCGGTATTCAGCTTCTCGGCGTTCTGTTCGGCACGTTTGACCTGGCGATCATCACTGCCAAATGGACCATCTGCCCAGGGCGTGTCTGCTTGGCTATCCGATTGGAACGGTAAAGGCGGTCGTGTTCTGGGCATTCGTCATCGCGTTCGCGGTGAAGGTTCCCATCTGGCCTTTCCATACCTGGCTGCCCGACGCGCATACCGAAGCCCCCACCGCTGGTTCCATGCTGCTGGCGGGCGTGCTGCTGAAGTTGGGCGCCTATGGTTTCCTGCGCCTCGTCCTGCCTCTCTATCCTCAGGAGGCCAAGCACTTTGCTTTTGCGTTGGCTCTGCTTGCCACGGCCGCGATTGTCTTCGGAGCCTTTGGCTCGTTCGGCCAGACCGACTTCAAGCGTCTGGTGGCCTATTCATCTGTCAATCACATGGGCTTCGTCGTCCTCGGCATCGCCGCGGCCGCCCTCGCCGCCGGTACTCGCGACGCCCAGATCGCCATGAACGGCGCTGTGCTTCAGATGTTCAATCATGGCTTGTCGGCAGCCGGCATGTTCTTCCTGGTCGGCGTCATCTATGAGCGTACGCATACCCGGGATCTTAACCAGTTCGGCGGCCTGTTCCCGATTGTGCCCATCTATGGCGGCATCCTCATCTTCACGTCCATGGCTTCCTTGGGCTTGCCCGGGCTGAACGGGTTCGTCTCTGAATTCCTGGTGGTACGGGGCTCATACCCGCTCCTGACGCCCTACACGGCCATTTCCATGCTCGGTCTGCTCTTCACCGGCGCCTACATCCTGAAGGGCATTCAAAAGGTCCTGCACGGGCCGCTGAACGAGCATTGGGCGCACGGCGAGCACAAGCTGACCGAGATCAACACGCGCGAGATGATCATCATGGCGCCTCTGATGGCATTGATCCTTGTTATCGGCGTCTGGCCCGCTTGGATCCTCGATGTCATCAACAAAGCCGTAATGCACTTATTCTAAGAGCAAGCTCCCGCTCAGGCGGGGAGGTGGATGCGTGTCTTTTCCGTTCTTAAGCGTCATTGTCTTTACCCCAATCACGGCCGGCCTGATCATTCTTCTGGTGCCCGCGGAGAAGAAGAATTTGGTCCGGTCGATTGCCCTCGGTGCTGCGATTCTCGATGTCGCCCTCGCTCTGGCGGTCTACATCACGTACCTCACGCAGCATCTCACCGGCTATCAGTTCATCGAACAGTACAAGTGGCTGCCTGCCCTCGGCATCAGCCTGCACTTCGGCGTGGATGGGATGAGCACTCCGCTGATCCTTCTCACCGGCGTGGTCATGCTCACCGGCGTGCTGATTTCCTGGGGTGAGGATCACCCGCACGTCCAGGCCGGCATCCAGGATCGGCCGCGCGAGTTCTTTGCGTTCCTGTTCATTCTTGCGAGCGGCGTTTTTGGCGTCTTCGCCTCGCTTGACCTGTTCATGCTGTTCTTCTTCTATGAGATCGCGGTATTCCCGATGTACTTGCTGATCGTCATCTGGGGCTGGATCCAGACCCGCGAGTACGCCGCCATGAAGCTTACGCTCTACCTGTTCCTCGGCTCGGTCGTGGCGCTGGTCGGTGCGCTGGCGATGTACTGGGTGGCAGGTCAGTCCACCGGTACCTACACCTTCGATATGCTCCAGTTGGAAAAGGCTGGCTTCTCTCCTGCGTTTCAAAACCTCTGGTTCTTGCCGGTCTTCTTTGGCTTCGCGGTCCTGGGCGGCATCTGGCCCTTCCATAACTGGTCCCCTGACGGTCACGTGGCCGCGCCGACAGCCGTTTCCATGTTCCATGCAGGCGTGTTGATGAAGCTTGGCGCATTTGCGGCTTTGCGTGTCGGCGTCATGCTGCTGCCGCAGGGCGCTCAGCATTGGTCCTGGCTCGTTATGATCTGCGCTGCCGTCGCGGTCGTCTATGGCGCATTCATCGCCTTCGTTCAGACAGACTTCAAATACGTCATCGGTTTCTCGTCGGTGTCGCATATGGGCCTTGTGATGCTCGGCATCTCCACGCTCTCGCGCGAGGGGCTCACCGGCGCGGGCATCCAAATGTTCTCGCATGGCATCATGACGGCTCTATTCTTTGCTGTCGTCGGCATGGTGTACGACCGGGCGCACACACGCCAGATCCCCGAGCTGGGCGGCATGGCAAAGATTATGCCCTGGCCCGCGGTCGGCTTCATTATCGGCAGCCTGGTCTCGATGGGCATGCCCGGCTTCTCAGGCTTCATCGCCGAGTTTCCCATCTTCCTCGGCGTCTGGAAAACTCAATGGCTGGTGGCGGTCATCGCCTCCATTAGCATCATCATAACCGCGGCCTACGTGATGCTGGTCGTCCGGCGTGTGTTCTTTGGCCAGATGCCTGAGAAGTTCGTTGGGCATGTCGGGCCGGTCACTGCGCTCGATAAGTTTGCCATTGGTACGCTATGCACGCTCATGGTCGGCATCGGCCTGTTCCCTGTCATTATGGTTCCAATGGTGCAGACCGGTGTGGATAATATTCTGCGCCTCCTGGGTGGTGGATAAATGTTCAGTTCCACAACGTTCCTCTCAATTCTCCCCGAAAGCCTGATGCTTCTGCTGGCGATCCTTGTGCTGGCAATCGAGCCTTTTTGGAAGATCGGCGATCCTGCCTCCGGCGGTGAGATGCGCCGCCGTAACCTCGGCTGGATCACGGCCGGCGGGCTATTCCTCATCATGCTCGTCAGTGTCGCGTTCGGCCGCCCCTCTGACCCGGCTCCGACTTTCGGCAATATGATCCGGTTCGATTGGCTTGGCTTCTTCTTCAAGATGCTCTTCATCTTCGGGGCCGCCATCACAGCCCTGTTCCTGATGGACCACGAGAAGGTCGGGCACCGCGGCGAAGCCTACGTGCTGATGCTCACCTCCACCATCGGCATGTGCCTCATGGCCTCCGCCGCTGACCTTGTGATGCTTTACCTCGCCATCGAAACGACCTCCATCCCGCTTTACATCCTGGCTGGCTTCATGCTGGCTGATGACCGTTCCACCGAATCGGGCTTCAAGTACCTGTTATTTGGCGCGATGACATCGGCGGTCATGTTGTATGGCTTCAGCCTCCTGTTCGGCTTTGCCGGCACCACCAACATGTATGCGCTGGCAGCCGCCCTCAAAGCCGGGCAGATATCGCCGGTTGCGATACTCGCCATTGTTTTTCTGATCCTGGTGGGCCTCGGCTTCAAGGTGTCCATCGTGCCGTTCCATTTCTGGGCGCCTGATGTGTATGAAGGCGCGCCGACACCCATCTCCGGATTCCTCTCCACGGCTTCCAAGGCGGCGGGCTTCGCCGTGATCGCCCGCTTGTTTGTAGTCGCATTTCCCATTCTGCCGCTTGCTGCCCCGGCGCTCATTCAGATCAACTGGACGACCGTCGTCGCCGTGCTTTCTGCCGTTACAATGACCGTCGGCAACTTGCTGGCCCTGCCGCAAAAGAACCTCAAGCGGCTGCTCGCCTATTCCTCGATTTCGCATGCAGGCTACGCCATGATTGGCATTGTGGCGGTTTCGCAGATCGGCATCGCCAGTGTGGTGTTCTACATGCTGGCATACATCGTCACCAACCTCGCCGCCTTCGGCGTGGTCATGGCGGTCGGTCGCATCACCGGCTCCGACGATTATGATGCTTATCGAGGGCTAAGCCGGCGGGCGCCCGGTCTGGCGCTGGTTATGCTGGCTGCTTTTCTCTCTTTGGCTGGCATGCCTCCTTTCGGCGGCTTCATCGCCAAGGTGGTGGTTTTTGCAGCGGGCATCCAGGCCAATTACACCTGGCTGGTCGTGATCGGTATCTTGAACTCGGTCGTGGGCGTTTTTTACTACTTGAACGTGCTGAAATACGTCTACCTGTACCGCATGGAAGGGGAGCAGGAAGCGGCGCATCCCATTCCGCTGACGCGGCCCTACGTTATCGCTCTGGCGGTCCTGGCAGTGGGTGTCATCCTGGTTGGCACCATCTTTGCCCCTTGGTTCGGATACTCGAACGCTGCGGCGATGAATCTCTTCTAGGTAATTCGTCCAAAAGGGAGTGCCGTTTGAACTGGCATTCCTTTATCTTCTTTGTTATAATAGTGCAGTATGGCACAATCAGATGGCGGGCGCCGGGGCGGGTTCAATACACTCTTGATCGTCCTGGTTGGGCAGATGGGCTGCCTGACCTTGGTCGTCATTGCTATATCGGTGCTGGCGGGGGTGTGGTTGGATAATAGCTTCCACACAAAGCCTATCTTTACGCTGATCTTGTTGCTGGCAGGCGTACCGGTTTCCGTGGTGCTTGATGCTGCTCGTGGCTCGCAAGACTTTGGAGAAGTTCAGGCAGAAGGACGCGGTTGCCATCACGAAGGAAAAGGAATCATTGTAGGTGGAGGCACACTTGGAAGAACCAAAACATAAACCCTGGCGACGCTGGGTTCTGCTTGGCCTGATGGTCTTGGGTTTCTTTGCCGCGGGTCTTTTCGTCCCCGTGCGTCCCGAGATCACGGTTGCAGCCGAACGCCTCAGTGAGACGCCTCTCTCCACTCCGTTTGGGCCGTTCTATCTCGTCAACACGCTGCCCACTCTCCTCTTCACGATCCTGCTGATCGGCGTGCTTGCTTACTTCACCAACCGGTCGCTCACCAGGAGTCAGAAGACAGACCTCGTGCCGCGCGGCATCGGTAATGTGATGGAAGCCTTCTTTGAACTCATCTACAACCTCACAGAAGGTTCGGCCGGTGCCAAATGGGCTCCGAAGATCTTCCCCTGGTTCGCCACGATCATGTTCTACTTGCTGTTTGCCAATCTGATGAAGCTCATCCCGGGCTTCGAATCAATTGGCATTCTCCGCCCGGCGACCGGTGAGGGTTATGCTGTGGCTCCGTTATTCGCCAACTGGTTCAGCTTGCTGCCCAGGCAGGTCGAGACCGGCGGTTTTGTGCTGATTCCGTTTGTCCGGGGTATCTCGCTCGATCTTAACCTTACGTTCGCTCTCGCCATCATCTCAGTGGTCATGACGCAGGTGATCGGGTTCCAGGCGCAGGGCATCGGCTATCTCACCAAGTTCTTCAACTTCACCACCATGTTCAAGAAGCCCTTCTTCGGCGCTATGGACTTCCTGGTGGGCCTGCTCGAATTGATCTCCGAGCTTTCGAAGATCCTCTCGTTTGCCTTCCGTCTCTTTTTCAACATGTTTGCAGGCATCATCCTGGTGGCGGTCGTCGCGGCCCTGCTGGGAAAGATCACGATTGTGTCCTCCATGTTGTACATCTTTGAGCTCTTCATAGGCGTCATTCAGGCCTTCGTATTCGGCATGCTCACGATGGTGTTCATGTCGATGGCTACGCAGGGCCATGCTCATGAAGAAGAGCACGTGGAAGCGGGCGCTGCCGCCCACGAAATTTGAGCAAGCTGATGGGCGTCGCGCGCAATCGGCGCCGCGTCGCTCGCTGGAACGACTGATATTGTCGACGTAAGTTCATCCTAAGGAGGCTCGGAATATTATGGAAGCAGCCATTGTTTTGGCAGGACGTTATATCGGTGCAGGACTGGCAATGATCGGCGCGGCAGGCGCGGGCATTGGCATCGGCCTGAGCGTGCAGGGTGCCCTTGGCGGCATGGCCCGCAATCCCGATACCTACGGCAACTTGCTCACCAACATGATCCTCGGCATCGCCTTTTCCGAGGCCATCGCGATCTACTGCCTCGCCATCGCATTCCTTATTCTCTTGAAGATTTTCTAGTCAGTCGGAACGGGAGGTTGCTTTGGAAGCACTTGGAATTAATCTCGGTTTCTTGATCCTTCAGATCCTCGCATTTGTCATCGTCCTGTTGACGCTGCAAGCCTGGGTCTACAAGCCCATGCTGAACATGATGGAAGCTCGCAAAAACAAGATCGCGCAGAGCATCGAAGATGCCCGCGTCGCTGCCGAAGCTCGTGCCGATGCCGAGAAGGAAGCCGCGCGCATCCTCGCCAGCGCGCAATCGGAAGCAAGCGCGATTGTCCGTGAGGCCACCGAGCGCGCCCTCGCAGCCGGGCAGGACGTAAAAGCCGCTGCCGAGGCGGACGCCGCCAAGGCGCATCAGGCCATGCTCGCGGAAGCTGAGCAGGAACGCAACCGCATGCTCGGCGACCTGCGCGGGCAGGTCGCGGCCCTCGCGATTGCTGCCGCCCAGAAGCTCGTCGGCGACTCCCTCGACGATAAGCGCCAGCATGTCCTCATCGACGAATTCTTCGCCGGCACGAAGTCCGGCAAGATCGTGGTGCTGGATGATGCCAATGTCCAGGGCAAGTCAGCGGAAGTCACCAGCGCCTTGCCGCTAAGCGTCGTAGAGCAGAACTGCGTCAGAGACGATGTGCTCAGCAAAGTCGGTGCCAGGACCATCACCTTCCACGTCGACCCCGCCATCCTCGGCGGCCTCATCATCAAGGTCGGCGACAAGGTCCTGGACGGCTCGGTCCTCGGCAAGCTCGAAGGTCTGAAGCAAAACCTGAAGTAACCATCCTTTCCGGAATGACCGATTAGGGCCGCGCCTCTCACGCCGCGCGGCCCTATTTTGTTGCCTGGATCTCGGCAGCTCAGTCCCCCTGCAGCCGCCTCCCTTTCCACGCGCCTTCAGGGTTGCTTGGATCTTGCCAGCCGAGCCTCTATGAAGCCGCCTCCATTTCCCCGCCCCCGCCGTGCTCTTTCACCGCTGGCAAACCCTCCTCTTCCCACCAGCTCTCGCGTACGCCTCTTTTCGACCTCCACGGCTCGCTCCTTGTCCCTGACCCACGGTCCTCCCTTACCATTGGCCAACCTTCCTCGCTCATCGGTTCCTGCGGGTGCCTCTCTGTGTGCCCCAGCGTTCGCTGCCTTATCCCTGACCCGAGGTTCTCGTCAGCTGCAAGCTAATCCTCCTAGCCTACTAGTTCTCGCGAATATCTCTGTGAGACCTCTTCGCTCGCCGCCTTCTCTCTGACCCAAAATCCTCCTTTGCCGTTGGCCAAGTCCCTCGCGCTCCAGCCCTTGCGGATACCTCTCTGCGACTTCATCGTTTGCCTCGTTGTTCGCGCCCCGCGCCGCCCCTTATTGTTGTCCAACTCTCCTCCGCCATCAGCGCTTGCCGGCCCTTCCCCCCGGCACTCCAATCGCCCGCCTTCCAGCCGTTTCCTCCTCAACTCACAATTTGCAGCCCTCCCGTGGCACATATTTGCTCTCCGCCTCGTTACTTGCCGTAAATTCTATGCCGCCATTATGGGGCCCATTGTCGTTCCCTCTCTGGTTTGTTCCTCGTTGAATTAGTTATCGTGCGCGTTTTCCCGCATCCCTCTCCAGCCGCCAAGGGCAGCGTAAGCCGCCCGTTCTATCGCGCGAACTTCCTGGTTGAGCGCATAAGTACAATCATGTGCAACTCCTTGAATTTAGACCTTGATTGTCCAGTACTTTCCCCTTACAATTGCGGGCGTTAAACGCCGGACAACAACGATGAGGCCAATGCAGAATGAATGACAAGCGTATCGAGCAAGTCCTCGACATCGAGAAGCAGGCCCAGGAGATACTGAACGTGGCGATGCGCGAGGCGGAGCAGTTGCCTGCGCGCGCTGAGCAGGAGGCCCAGGCCATGATCGCACAGGCCAAGGCAGATGCAGAGGCAGAGGCCCGCAAGATCGTGGAAGCTGCCCAGTCTGAAGACCGGGCTAAAGGTATTGTGGCGGGAATGACCAAAAGCAGCAGCGATGCCGAGGCGAAGGCAAAGGCCAACTTCGACAAAGCCGTTGCCTACGTTTTGGACCGCGTCATCGGGAAAGCGTAGTTCATGGCGACAGGCGGCGTCGCCGGTTATGCGGCAATCAGCGCCCGAGTCCGGGCTAAATCTGCCGAATTGCTGACCCCTCAAAGCATGGTCCGGTTGAGTGAAGCGCCGGATTTTGCTTCATTGTTTGCTTTGCTCAAGGCGACGGCCTATGGGCCGTACCTTGACGGCCTAAAAGATAAGGATATCCGGCCGCGTCGTGTGATCACCGAGGTCAAGCGCAGGCTGGCGGAGTCCTTCGACGGCGTCGTACAAATGGCGCCCGTGGAGACTCGTCCACTTCTCAAGCAATTATTCCGCTATTACGAGGTTGGAAATCTTAAGGCGGTGCTGCGGGCACTGGTAACCGTTTTCACGGGCGATACCGAATCAGGCCGGTGGGAGCGTGTGCGCGATGTGCTGTTCCCGCTGGGAGGGGCATCTGTGCTGCCAGCGCGGGCCATGGTGGAATCGGGGAGTATCGCCAGCGCAGTCGATCTGCTCCAGGGAACGCCATACGAGGATGCCATATCCTTTGCCATGAAGCGCTATTCGTCGGAGCAGAATCTGTTTCCGATCGAGGTGGCGCTCGATCTGACTTACTGGCGCCACCTTTGGGCCGAGGCCAAGAAACTGACCGGTCCGGATCGCGAGCACGGTGTCAAGATCATTGGTGCCCTGCTGGACATGAATAACCTGATGTGGGCGATCCGGTACAAGGTCTATTACAAACTCTCTGAAGAAGAAGTGATCAACTATACGTTGCCGTTCGGCTATCGCGTGCACGATTCCGACCTGCGTGCCATCGCAGCCGGTGCCGACATCGCATCCGTAGTATCGAAGATCTATCCGTCCATCCCGGATCTGAACGAGCTTCTCGCGGAGCCACAAACCGGCCTGCCGAAATTGGAAGTGCATGCTCAAGCGCGAGTTGCTGAAGCAATGCCTGGCAGCCTTTGTGGGCAGTCCGTTTCACATCGGAATCCCGCTCGCCTTCCTGGTGATGAGCGATCTTGAAGTGCAAGACCTGATCGTATTGACCGAGGCCAAGTCCTCCGATGTGTCGGACGAAGCCTATCGACCGTTTTTGTTGAAGACGACCCTGGTGAACTAGGGCGCTGGCAATCTTCGCAAAATGCGAAGATTTGCCAAGGGTAACAGATCGTACATTTTCTTTTGCATCTGGAGTTGACATGTTTTTTCCGAAAGCGATGACGGAAGTGGAATTGATCGTCCCGGCAAAGGATTTGTTATCGGTGACGAAGATTCTTGGCACGCACGGCGACTTTCATCAGATCGATAGTACGTATCTGGGTCTCCAAAATGCCGGTCCAAGCAGTTGGCAGGAGAAGGCTGCCGCATACTCAACGGTCGAGCGCCGGCTTCAGTCCTTGATGCAGATGCTGGGCTTGGAAGAAGAATTCATTGGGTCGCCGCCAACAAACTCGCTGACCGACCTCGAGGAAATGCAACCGGCGGTCGAACGGATTGAAGGGGAGGTGAAGGCGACGAACGATCGTTTGATTGCTGAAAAGAAGCGGCTTGAGCAGCTAGAACCGCAGCTGCAGCAATTGCAACCCATTGCGGATGTCGACATTGAGGTCGGTGCCCTGCAGAAATCAAAGTATCTGTACTCGCTGCCAGGCATCCTTCCGGCAGCGAACGTGAGCCGCCTCGAGACCAGCCTGGGTCGGGTTCCGCATGCATTCTTTATCTTGCGCGAAGATCCGCAGAAGCCGCTGGTGTGGCTGCTGGGTCCCCGCAGCCATTCAGACGTAATCGATCGCGCCGCGCGCAGCGCGTATCTAAGTCCGCTTGCGCTTCCCGAGGAATTTGAGGGCACGCCGGCCCAGGTCACGAAGGCCTTGACCAAGGCAATCGCAGAGTCGAAGAAGAAGATCGAAGATCTGGAGCAGGAGCTTCGAAAACTGGCGCAAACGCATCAAGGCGAGTTGCGCGGCCTGCTGTGGGACGTGCATATCAGCCGTGTAACTGCCGACGCCATGGCGCGTTTCGGTCAGTTGCGTCATACGTATGTGGTGGTGGGTTGGGTTCCCGCCTCGGATCTCGAAACTTTGACCAAACGGCTTAAGCAGGCTTCGAAAGAGCTCCTCATCGAAGCGCGTCCAATTTTGCCTTCGGAACATCGTGGCAATGTACCGGTTGCGCTGCGTAATCCTGGCCTGCTGGGAGCCTTCGAATTAATGGTGAATACGTATGCACGGCCGCGTTATGAGGAGCTCGATCCGACCATTCTCATCGCGCTAACGTTTCCACTGTTGTACGGTGCTATGTATGGGGATGTAGGACACGGGCTGGTGTTGGCGGCCTTCGGCGTGCTGGTGGCAAGGAGAGTCGTGAAGCTGCTGCCGGCGTGGATCGGTCGGCTGCTGGTTGTGTGCGGTCTAAGTGGCATGATCTTCGGATTTTTGTTTGGAAGTATCTTTGGCTTTGAAGATGTCCTTCCTCAATCTCCGATCTTTGGGCGATTTGTCGTCATCCAACCGTTGCACAGCATCATCCAGATCCTTGCGATTGCCGTCGGCGCCGGTATCGTGCTGCTCAATGTCGGTATCCTGCTCAACATGTTTACAGCACTGCGAGCGCGCAATTGGCCGCGCTTCTTCTTCGACTCCAACGGCCTCGCTGGATGGATCTTGTACCTGTCATTCCTAGTGCTGATCGGGCAATTGGTTGGCAATCTGTTCTTAAAGCGTGCGCTTTTTCCCGCTTTCGTTGTGCCGCTCGCTGCAGTCGGCATGCTAATAGGCTCGCTGGCAGCGGTTGTCTTCTCTGAGCCTCTAAAACGCTGGATGGAGGGCCATCGGCCGCTGATTGAGGGGGGCACTGCCATGTTCTTCGTCCAATCGGGCGCCGAAGTGCTCGAGAAGTTTATCAGCATGTTCAGCAACACCCTGTCTTACGTGCGTGTGGGCGCTTTCGCGATCGTGCATGCCGGCTTTACCAACGCAGTTTTTGTGATGGCCAGGCTGCTCGGCGGCGGCCACGACGGCGGGGTGGCTTACTGGGTGGTCGTCGTTTTGGGAAACATCGGCGTGATTGCCCTGGAGGGCTTCATCGTTTGGATCCAGACCATGCGTCTGCATTATTACGAATTCTTCAGCAAGTTCTTTACGGGCGGAGGCACGGCGTATGAACCGCTGGCACTTGGCACCACCAAGGAAAACCAGGCTTGAAATCAAAATCCAATAATCCATTCAAGGAGACCCAATATGATCAAGGCAGTAATTATCTTCTTTGCAGCCGTCATCCCGGTTGCTCCTGTTGCGGTATATTTCTGGAGCAGGCGTGGGCACGATAGGCTGCGGAGCACGAGGGATCTTATCTTTGCGTTCAAGAGCTTCAATGCCGTTCTCGTCCTGATGAGCTTGGGCTTGGCGGTGACTTGGCTGCTCTCTCCAGAGACTGTGTTTGCTGCCGGCGGTGTCCTGCAGCAAGCAGTAACCGACCCGTATGCCTCACTCGCGGCAGGCGTCTCAACCGGTCTGGCGGCACTCGGCGCAGGGGTGGCCGTGAGCGGAACCGGCGCAGCGGCTATCGGTGCGATTGCAGAAAAACCCGAGGCGCTTGGCCGCTCACTGATCTTCGTGGGCCTGGCCGAAGGGGTGGCCATCTACGGTCTGTTGATCGCGTTCCTCGTGCTATTCCGCTAGGAAACGATGAAGGTTCTTGTCATTGGTCACCCGGACGCGGTCCTGGGATTTTCGCTGGCTGGCGTGAGCGGGCAGGTCGCGTCAAACGCGGACGAAGCGAATAAGGCGCTTGACGATGCGCAGGCATCCAAGGATATCGGCATTGTGCTCGTCACGCAGGACGTGGCCGAGATGATCCACGCGCGAATGGACTATCTCAAGTTGCGCAGCACCATTCCTCTCGTGATCGAGATCCCGTCGCGCGGCGGAGTCCCGGAGGGCCAAGCCTCGCTTGGAGACATTGTGCTTAGGGCAATCGGGATTAAGTTATAGATCATTCCGGCCTTTGTATTGCTTGGCCAGACAAATAGATTGGATAGTCCAACAATGAATACTGAAATAGAAGATATCGACCGGCTCTCCAGGGCTATTTTGGCCGAGGCGCGCCAAGAATCCGATGAGATTCGCGCGCGGGCCCTCGAAAAGGCCGAGGCGATCAAACGCCGCGCGCAGGAGGAGGCCGCTTCCGAACGCAAATCCATTCTCGAACGCGCAAATCAGGATGCCGAACGACTGCGCGGACAGGCAGTGGCTACCGCGCAATTGCAGGCGCGTTCAAACCAATTGGGGAGTCGTGAAAAGTTGTTGGATCGGGTTTTCTCAGAAGTCCGCAAGCAAGTGGATGCAATCAAGAAGAGGCCAGACTACGACGCTATTGCAACGATGTTGCTGCGCGAAAGCTTGAGCGAATTGCGCGTCGACAAGGCTGAAATCCGCGCGGACGACGCCACGCGAAAGGCTCTGATGAAGGGCGGCCTCGACGAACTGTCCAAACAACTAAAGGGACAATATACGTTCGGTGCACCTCTTGAGGAAGGCACCGGCGTGGTGGTCAGCGCTTCGAACGGAAAGGTGGAGTACGATAACACTTTGGAAACCCGCCTGCATCGGTTGCAGGGACCCTTGCGCTCGTCGGTGTATAAACTGTTGATGGGAGACAAGGTATGAGTAATGAGATTGGAAAAATAACCTGGATCAGCGGTCCGGTGGTGCGGGCGCGTGGTTCGAGAAATGTTGGCATGCTTGAACTCGTCGAGGTGGGCGATGAGCGCCTCGTGGGCGAAGTGATCGGTTTGCGCGGCGACTCGATCACGGTGCAAGTCTATGAAGAGACCGCCGGCATGCAGCCGGGAGCGCCGATCTATGGAACCGGCCTTCCCCTCTCTGTGGAACTCGGCCCCGGCCTAATTCAAAGCATCTACGATGGCGTCCAGCGACCGCTTCCGCTGATCGAGAAGGCGCAGGGCTCATTCATCAACCGGGGCACTCGCTTCAGCCCGATTGATCACGAAAAGGAATGGAAATTCACGCCACGTGCGAAAGTGAAAGATGAGGTCAGGGGTGGTGCCGTGCTGGGTGTCGTCATGGAAACGGAGACTTTTGAGCATCGCGTCATGGTGCATCCAGATGACCACGGCACGCTAACTTGGGTGGCTGGGCCCGGCCAATACAACGTCACCGATACGATCGCCAAGATTAAAGTCGGCAAAGAAGAGAAACCCATCACCATGCTTCAGCGATGGCCTGTTCGCCGCGCGCGACCGTTCATTAGGCGGCTCGGGGCGAACATCCCGCTGATCACTGGACAACGCGTGCTGGATACATTTTTCCCGGTGGCAAAAGGTGGCGCAGCCGGCATTCCGGGCCCTTTCGGCTCCGGTAAGACCGTTACCCAGCATAGCATTGCCAAGTGGGCCGATGCCCATGTCATCGTGTATATTGGTTGCGGCGAACGGGGCAATGAGATGACGGAAGTACTGCAGGAATTCCCGCATCTCACCGATCCCCGCAGCGGGCGGCCGTTGATGGAGCGCACGGTCTTGATCGCTAACACATCGAACATGCCGGTGGCAGCGCGCGAGGCCAGCATCTACACGGGCATCACCATTGCGGAGTATTATCGCGACATGGGCTACGATGTGGCGTTGATGGCCGATTCGACTTCTCGTTGGGCAGAAGCATTGCGAGAGGTTTCCGGTCGCCTCGAGGAGATGCCCGCTGAAGAGGGTTATCCGGCCTATCTGGCCGGACGCCTGGCCGAGTTCTACGAGCGGGCCGGCAACGTAGAGACGATGAGCGGCGCAAGCGGCTCGGTCACCGTTGTGGGCGCGGTCTCGCCTCCGGGCGGCGATTTCTCGGAGCCGGTAACTCAGCACACAAAGCGCTTTATACGCTGCTTCTGGGCGCTCGACAAATCACTGGCATCTGCGCGACACTTTCCGGCGATCAACTGGCTCGACAGCTACAGCGAGTATCTCGAGGACGTGGCTGGTTGGTGGCAAAAGGAGGTCGGCAAGGATTGGCTGGGGATGCGAAATCATGCCATGGAGTTGCTCAGCGAGGAGGACCGGTTGTCGCAGATCGTGAAGCTGGTGGGGCCGGATGCGCTGCCAGATGAGCAGCGCATGGTGCTTGAAACCTCGCGGCTCCTTCGCGAAGGGATCTTGCAGCAGAACGCTTTGGATACGGTTGATGCCTACGCCACGGTTGAAAAGCAGATCACGATGCTCGAGCTCGTTCTGTATTTCCATGAGCGCGGATTGAATATCATCAAACGCGGCGCTCCGATCTCGGTCATACATGACCTTCCGGTCGTGGATACTTTGATCCGCATGAAGTCCGCCGTTTCGAATGAGGACCTGGGCCAGATGAAGGATATTCGAAAATCTATTGACGAGCAAATGAGTCAATTAGATGCGGAGTACCGATGAGCGAAGCGACTGTAGCTGGTGGACAGGAACTCGTCGGCGTTGCCCGTATCGAAGGCCCCATCCTGGTGGTCGAGGGTGCGGCAAACGTCTTTTATGACGAAGTGGTGGAGATCCAAGACTCGACTGGGCGAATGCGCCTGGGCCGGGTGCTTGAAGTGGGCGAGGGCATGGCCGTCGTCCAGGTTTTTGCCGGATCGACCGGGCTCTCGATCGACGGCACGCGCGTGCGGTTTCTCGGCACCACGCTGCACATGCCGGTCGCGGAAGAAATGCTCGGCCGCATCTTTGACGGTTTGGGCAACCCCATCGACGGCGGGCCCGAACCACTGGCGGATCATTATGCGGATGTCAACGGCCAGCCGATCAACCCGACTGCGCGGGTATATCCGCGTGATTATATTCAGACCGGAATTTCGACGATCGATGGCGTGAATACGCTCCTGCGCGGGCAAAAACTTCCGCTATTCTCCGGCGCCGGCATGCCGCACGATCAGCTCACGGCGCAGATCGTCCGGCAGGCGACGCTTGGCCGCGAGGCCGGAGCCGCGCAAGAGGAGAGCGAATCCTTTGCCATCGTGTTCGCCGGCATGGGTGTCAAGAACGACGTGGCCGATTACTTCCGACGCTCGTTCACGGAAAGCGGCGCGCTCACGCGCGTTGCGATGTTCCTGAACTTGGCGGACGATCCCCCAGTGGAACGTATCATTACGCCAGCGCGCCGCACTTACCCTCGCAGAATATCTCGCGTACGAACGGGAGATGCACGTGCTGGTCGTGCTGACCGATATGACCAACTATGGGGAGGCGTTGCGTCAGATTTCGAACGTGCGCGGCGAAGTTCCAAGCCGAAAGGGCTATCCAGGCTATCTCTATAGCGATCTTGCATCGCTTTATGAGCGCACCGGCCGCATTCGCACAAGCAAGGGTTCAATCACGCAGATCCCGATCCTTACCATGCCGAACGACGACATGACGCATCCGATGCCGGATCTCACCGGTTACATCACGGAGGGTCAGATCGTGCTGGGACGCGAATTGAACTTCGCCGGGATATATCCCCCTATCTCGGTGCTTCCAAGCCTTTCGCGTCTCATGAAAGACGGCATCGGAAAGGGCCGCACGCGGGAAGATCATCCTCGTTGGGGCGCACAGCTCTATGCGGCGTATGCCCGTACTCAGGACGTGCGTGCTCTCGCGTCTGTGATCGGCGAAGAAGAGCTGACCGAGGTCGATCAGAAGTATCTGAAATTCGGCCGCGCCTTCGAACGCGAATTCGTAAATCAAGGAATCACCGAAAACCGCACCATCGAGCGCACGCTCGAGATCGGTTGGAAGCTACTCTCGATCCTGCCGAAGAAGGAACTGACACGCGTGAGCCTGGACGAGATTGCGAAGTATTACAAAGGCGAAGATGCCTAAAATCACCATTGCGCCCACACGCACAAATCTGATTCGTCTGAGAAAAGAGCTGCGCTTCTCTCGCGAGGGCTATGAAATCCTCGACCGCAAACGTGAAGCCCTGACGAACGAATTGGTGCGTGTGGCGAAGGAAGCCGATACCCTCCAGAAGGAAGTTTGGGGCCTGCTTCAAACGGCATACGATGCAATGGAAAAGGCACGCCTCGTGATGGGCAGTGACCACGTGGAGTGGGCCGCACTCGCCGTTAACAAAACCGTTGACGTGCATTTGCGGCTGCGCGGTATCATGGGCGTAGCCATCCCTCAGATCGAAGCGCGTGGCGAGCCGCCGAAATTGCTTTACAGCCCCGGCGATACTGCGGCCGTACTTGACGAGGCGACCGCTGCATTCCGCGAAGTGCTTTTGCGCACGCCGCAACTCGCGATGCTCACTGCCGCTGTTTGGCGCTTGGCAAACGAATTGAAGAAGACGCAGCGTCGCGTTAACGCGCTGCAGTACATCTTCATTCCGCAATACGAAACTACAATTGCCTTCATCGTCAGCTCACTCGAGGAACGTGAGCGCGAAGAAATCTTTCGGCTGAAGTCGCTGAAGACCAAGCTCAGTCGGCAGGCGGAGCTGGCCTCGAACGCACGCGCAGCTGCGAAGGTTGAAGATGCGGTCGTGGCCTGAATTCCGCACATGAAGAATCGCGAAGCCGTTTCGGGCGGCGCCCCAACCTAAGCCATCAGGTTCGGACTAGTACTTTTTTTGTGCTAAACTATCCCGCGGCAGGCCGGGCTGCTGATTAATACGGCTGACCCAATCCGAATCCACTTCCAGGAGCGGCAATGAGAATTGGCGTGTTAGGAACAGGCATCGTTGGACAAACGCTGGCGACCAAAATCGTTCAGCTTGGACACGAGGTCATGATGGGCTCGCGGGATGAAGCCAACGTCAAGGCGACCACGTGGGCCAAGGAAGAGGGTCCACGTGCCTCCTTTGGGACCTTCGCAAATGCTGCCGCCTTTGGTGAAATCCTGTTCAACTGCACGCTGGGCTCGGCATCCTTGGGTGCGCTGCGACATGCCGGCGCTGAGAACCTGCGCGGAAAGATACTGATCGACACCGCAAATCCCCTCGATTATTCCAGCGAAATATGGACGCTAACAGTCTGCAATGACGACTCTCTGGGCGAGCAGATACAGCGCGCCTTTCCCGAGACCAAGGTGATCAAGACCCTTAATACGATGAATTGCAACGTCATGGTGGATCCCCGGAAGTTGACAGAGAAGACAGATGTTTTCGTGAGTGGGAATGACATCGATGCAAAGGGTACGGTCATCGCTATCTTCCGCGATTGGTTCGGCTGGCGCTCGATTATCGATCTCGGCGGCATTGCCACATCTCGAAGCGTCGAAATGTACGTTATCCTGTGGCATACTTTGCGGAACGCGATATCCTCGCCGCGGTTTAATATAAAGGTTGTGAGTTAGGTGTTTGGGCTTTGTCGGGAGAAGCCGCTTGCGGATAGAATAACCGGGTGTCTCCTTCGTTGTGACTCATAAATGAGTGAGGTAGCAGTTCCACTTAAGAAGATCCTGTCTGAGCTTCCATTTCCATATCAACCCTTCGACACACCTGAGCTTGTCATTACGGGAATTACATTGGATAGCCGTGCCGTCAGGCCTGGATATCTTTTTGTTGCTCTCCAGGGTGAATCGGCGGATGGGCATGATTTCATCGAGAGCGCGATCCAAAACGGAGCGGCCGCTGTTGTAGGTCAAAGGGAAATGGAGAGGCTTCCAATTCCCTATATTCGGTTGGAAGACTCGCGGCAGGCGCTAACGTGGTTATCGGCAGCTTTCTATGATTGGCCCGGCCGGAAGCTGACAGTCATCGGTGTTACCGGAACCGATGGCAAGACCACCACCACAAATCTTATCTACCGGATTCTGCTCGCCGCGGGCGAGAAAGCGGGCATGGTATCGACCGTAAACGCGGTCATTGGCAATGAGGTGCTGGACACGGGATTTCACGTTACAACACCGGACGCTCATGACCTGCAGCGCTACCTGGCTCGGATGGTAAAGTCCGGACTGACTCACGCTGTGCTGGAGACGACGTCACATGGCTGGGCACAGCACCGTGCGGATGCCTGTGAGTTTGACATCGGTGTCGTAACTAACATCACGCATGAACACCTTGATCAGCATGGCTCGTTTGAGAATTATCGTGCAGCTAAGGCCCGGTTGTTCTCAAGCCTGGAGCGCACTTTGCCGAAGCCGCAGGGGAATCCAAGGCTCGCGGTGATTAACCACGACGATTGCTCTTTTGAATTCCTGGATCAATTCATCAAAACGGAGAAGCTAAATTATGGCTTGCAGGAAGCATCCGACCTGCGTGCAGTTGATGTCAGCTACATGAGTACCGGTACAACATTCACAGCAGTTCATCCCGACTTTCGCATAGGTATATCAACGGTGCTTGTTGGAGAATATAATGTTTCCAATTGCTTAGCTGCGCTAGGCGTATGCGTCAATGGACTCGGCATTGAGCCTGCTATCGCGGCACAAGGCATCGCAGCGCTGGACGGCATCCCCGGGCGTATGGAGCGCATCGATACGGGACAAAATTTTGCCGCTATCGTTGATTTTGCTCATACACCTAATGCGCTCAAGGTCACGCTTCAGGCCGCGCGCGACATGTTGCCGCCAGCACCGGATGGGGTACGCAAGCCCCGCGTCATTGTGGTATTTGGATCCGCCGGATTGAGGGACCGGGAGAAGCGCCGCATGATGGCTGAGACCTCGGTTAGGATGGCCGATGTGAGCGTACTGACCGCAGAAGATCCCCGTACCGAATCACTGGATGGAATACTTGAAGAAATGGCCGCAGGCGCCGTACAGGCCGGCGGACGAGAAGGGCAGACATTCTGGCGTGTGCGGGACCGGGGCGATGCGATCCGTTTTGCTCTTGAAATGGCGCAGCCCGGAGACGTGGTGCTTGCCTGTGGCAAAGGACATGAGCAGTCCATGTGTTTTGGCCGTGTAGAATATCCCTGGGATGACCGCGTTGCCATGCGTGCGGGTCTGTCGAAGCTGCTAGGCAAGAAGGGGCCGGCAATGCCCTATCTGCCAACCCATGACAAGACAGAGACCGAGTGGCTGAAATGATGCAGGTCACGCCCGTTACCTTGGCCGGGCGCAAGGTACGTCTTGAGCCTCTAAGTATGGAGCACGTGCCAGGCCTGGCGGCCATCGGCCTCGACAATTCGATCTGGCAATATATGCCCTATGGATCGATGCACAATGAGGACGATATCCGTGGCTGGGTGCAAGGAATCCTGGCGCGGGCAACCCGCGGTACCGACCTGCCGTTCGCGGTGGTCGATCTGGAATCCGGATGCGTTGCAGGTGCGACGCGCTACATGGAGATACAGCCAGCGCACGCAGGCTTGGAGATCGGGGGAACCTGGTACGGGGCCGCTTATCGTCGCACGCATGTCAACACGGAGGCCAAGTACTTGCTGCTGGAACACGCATTCGAAACCCTGAAATGTATTCGGGTGCAGCTCAAAACCAATTCAAGAAACGAACGCTCGCAACGTGCTATTGAGAGAATTGGTGCCGTCAAGGAAGGCGTGTTGCGAAACCACATGGTATTGCCTGATGGTCATGTCCGTCATTCCGTTTACTACAGCATACTGGATTCAGAATGGCCAACGGTCAAAGTACGATTGCAGCGCATGCTCGAAAGCTAAAGCAAAACGGGCCGAGTCTGCCTCGAATTGTCATCCTCCATTACACGGCGCCTCCCATTGTAGGGGGAGTCGAGGCTGTCATGGAAGAGCAGGGGCGGCTGTTCAGACAAGCGGGCTTCCCAGTTTTGATGATAGCCGGCAGGCAGGCTAGTGCTCGGCAGTCAGTAACAGATGACGTCTCAATCATTCCGGAGATAGATTCCAAATCGCCACAATACCTCAACCTCAAGCCCTCGATAGATTCAGGAAAGCCATCGCCGGAATTTTCGGAGCTTCAGGCACGGATTGAACGGGCTCTTACTGAACAATTGCAGCCAACTGACGTTGTTATAGTCCACAACGCACTGAGCACTCACTTCAACCTGGCTCTCACGGCGGCACTCCTTCACTTGGTGGAGCTGGGTTCTGTTCATCACATGATAGCGTGGTGCCATGACGTTTCACGCTATGTAAATCCGGATTCGGGTGCGGTACAACGATCGGGATTCCCATGGGATTCTCTGCGAACGCGCGCACCGGCGGTCACTTATGTGGCGGTTTCGCATCGTCGTCAGCGCCTGCTGGCGCAAGTACTCCGATGTGCGCCTGAACTGATACAGGTCATCCCCAATGGCGTGAACCCCGCCCAACTATTGGGTCTGTCTGCGCTAGGCAATGAACTGGTTGAAGAATGGGGGTTGCTCGACGCTGACTTGGTCATTTTGATGCCGGTCCGCATCACGCGCGCCAAGAATATTGAGTTTGGGGTTCGAGTTTCCGACTTCCTAAGGAAGGCCGGCGTCCATTTGCGGCTGATAGTCACTGGACCGCCTGATCCACACGTTCCGGAAATCCGCGAACTTTATGAAGACCTAAAACAGCTTCGGCAAAGCCTGAACCTCTCAACAGATGTCATCTTTGCTTACGATGGCACCAAGAAACACAAATCTCCCCTCGAACTTGATCCCTCGGTGGTCGGCGAACTCTACCGGCTCACTGATCTGATCCTTATGCCCAGTCTTAGGGAGGGTTTTGGTCTACCGGTGCTCGAGGCGGGCATGGCTTCCCATCCCGTTTTTGCGACAAATATACCTGTGGTAGCGGAATTATCCGATTTCGAATACTTGATCAAGCCGGATGAATCTGCCGAGTCAGTCGCCGCCCGGATCAGGAATTGGGCTGAGTCGGATCAGGCCTACAGGTTACGCCGCCAGGTGAGGCAGCGCTTTACGTGGCAGGCAATCTTCTCGAGCAAGCTACTGCCGCTCATCCAGAACTTGAATTCTGTTCAGCAAGGCTTGACGAAATGACACCGCGCTTCGTGCTGGTCTCTCACAGAGGCCCCTACAGGCTTCGAGTGACGCCGCAGGGCATACGCCGCGAACGGACCATCGGCGGCCTGGCGACTTCACTACTACCCTTAATCGAGCAGCTTGGAGGAGTATGGATCACCGCCGGTGACTCAACCGGGCGTTATCAGATGCCTCCTCGTAAACCTCGCTTTACGCTGCGTTATTTGGAGTTAACCCCGGAGCAGCGGCAGGGCTTCTATTTCGGCCTCTCCAATAACGCCCTTTGGCCGCTCTGCCACAGCTTCCTCGGGCGGGTACGCTATGATATGGCCGAGTGGAGTGCGTATGAACAGGTTAATGCTGAGTTCGCTCAGGCGGCGATTGAAGAGGCCACAGGAGATGATGTCATCTGGGTGCATGATTACCAGATGGCGCGCGTGCCACACTTCATCCGTCTGCGGAGGCCCTCAGGCCGCATCCTTTTCTTTTGGCACATTCCGTTTCCACCTGTCGAGATCTTTCGCACCCTGCCTTGGCGCCAAGAACTTCTGGAGGGCTTACTGGCATGCGATGTGGTTGGTTTTCATATTCCGGGGTATGCTCGTAACTTCATGGACGCCGCAGTAGACCTTTTGGGCGCGCAGACGGATGGAGAGTGGATCACTCACAACGGATTTCGGACGCGGGTGGTGGCGCGACCGATCGGGATTGATTATGCGGCCATTGACCGAATTGCGCGGTCGCCACAGACCGAAGCTCTTGTCCACAGGCTTTGCGGGGCTCTGGGAGAGCGGGCTCTGATCATAGGTGTGGAACGTATGGACTATACAAAGGGGATCGTCGAGCGCTTGCGAGGGCTCGATTATCTGTTGGAGTCTCACCCGGAATGGGCAGGTAAGCTAAGTTTGATGCAGATCGTTACACCATCGCGAGACGGGGTGGAAGCATATCGCCAGAAAAAACGTGAGATCGATGAGATGGTAGGCCGCGTCAACGGGCGGCACAGCGACGGGATCTGGAATCCCATCCACTATCAGTACAGGTCTTTTTCGCCTGCTGAATTGATTGCTTACTATCGCGCGGCGGACGTTGCACTTGTTACTCCTTTCCGCGACGGCCTTAACCTGGTGGCCAAAGAATATGTTGCGTCCCGGATAGGCGTGGATGGAGTAGTAATCCTGAGCGAATTTGCCGGCGTGGCGGAGCAGCTTCCTGAAGCCACGCTGACAAATCCGTACAGCCCCGAGCAGCTGGCGTCTGCTTTGCAGCAGGCTCTGACTATGGGCCAGACAGAACAAAGGGAACGGATGTCTGCTATGCAATCACGCATTAAGGCCCAGGATATTAATTGGTGGCTTAATGAATTCGTAGCTCTCTCTCATGAGTGAGTCGGATGTTCGTCAGGCAATTCTGCATCACATAAAGGCCGGCCGCCACCTAACCGTCTTCCTTGATTTTGACGGAACGTTGGTGCCGATCGCCCCAACTCCGCCCAAGCCATTCCAGATCAAACTCTGTTGGATCTCCTGACAAAACTCTCGGAGAAGACCTGGATACGCACGCTCGTGCTGAGCGGGCGACCACTAGATGTCCTGCAAAGACTGCTACCGATTGATCACCTGATGCTTTGCGGCTTGTACGGCATTGAGATGCAGGTCGAAGGGAAAGAAATCCTCAGGGGCCCGCCGCTTGAACAAACACGCCAGAGCATGGTCAAACTAATGCGTCAATGGACAAGATTGATCAATGGAGCCGCGGGATTCCTGCTGGAAGACAAGGGACAAGCATTGGCCCTTCATGCGCGCTGGGCTGATGGCGAGGATGCAGATCTCATAGTATCTCAAGCCAGGGCGGTGGCCCGTGAACTCGTCGCATCGGGCCCCTTCAGAATCCTTGAGGGGGAGCGCTTCTTGGAGGTCGCCCCTATGGAGGCTGACAAAGGCGCAACCGCGGACTGGCTGCTCACACAATACCCCATTGAGCATGATCTTCCGGTAAGCTTTGGTGACGATAATAAAGACGAGGGCGTGTTCGAAGTGGTGCAACGCCATGGAGGTTATGCAATCGGCGTCGGTGATCGCTATTCTCTTCCCGCCGTAGATACACACTTGCAATCGCCGGAGCAGGTACGGCAGTGGCTGCGGGCCTTGGTGGAATGCCCACGAAATTGAAGAGTTCCGTATTAAACCAAACATCCCGCAGAGCGGGCTCTGCGGGATGTATTTCTTCTTGAAACAATTAGTTCCTACGATCTCCGCCACGGCGAGGATCTCGCCCTCCACCACCTCCGCCGCGACCGTTGCCACCACGGAAGCCGCCACCTGGGCGTCCGCCTCCGCCTGACCGGCGCTGATCTTTTTCTCGGGCTTCCTCCGCTGTCCAACCTTCTAATACAGCCTGCCTGGAAAGCCGGATCTTGCCCTGGGGATCGATATCTGTAACCATCACTGTGATCTCATCGCCCATGCTCACGACACTCTCCACTTTTTCCACACGCTCGGTATCAAGCTGCGAAATATGAACCAGCCCATCCACTCCAGGCAGTATTTCCACAAAGGCTCCAAAGTCCGCAATGCGCACAACCTTACCCGTGTAGATGTTTCCGATGACGGCGCTCTCTGCCAGGGCCTCCACGCGGTCCTGAGCGATCTTGGCTCCCGTTGCCTCTGTTGAGGCAATGTAGACCGTGCCATCTTCCTGAACGTCGATCTTGGTACCGGTTTCCTCTTGGAGTGACCGAATGTTCTTTCCGCCTGGCCCGATTAATGCCCCGATCTTATCCACCGGGATCTTGACCGTGATGATACGCGGGGCATGCGGCTTGAGCTCAGGCCGAGGCGCGTCCAATACAGCCAGCATGTGCTCCATGATCGAGATGCGGGCTGAGTGCGCCTGTTCAAGCGCTTCCTTCATCATCTGCGCGCTGATGCCCGATATCTTGATATCCATTTGCAGGGCAGTAATGCCTTGGGCCGTACCCGCTACCTTGAAATCCATGTCCCCGAGATGGTCCTCAGTACCTTGAATGTCGGTCAGAATTCTATAACGACCCGTATCATCTGTGACAAGGCCCATCGCTACGCCTGCCACGGGAGCCTTAATCGGTACACCGGCATCCATCAAGGCCAGCGTAGAACCGCAAACAGATGCCATGGAGGTCGAGCCGTTCGAGGACAACACTTCGGATACAACGCGAATGGTATATGGGAAACTTTCTTCTGCCGGAATCACAGGTTCGAGCGCACGCTCAGCAAGGGCGCCGTGCCCAACTTCTCGGCGGCTCTGGCCGCGCAGTGGTTTCACCTCGCCCGTGGAGAATGGCGGGAAGTTATAGTGATGCATGTAGCGCTTTGTATCCGTCGGTGTGAGGGTGTCCAGTTCCTGGGCCTCGCCAAGGGTGCCTAACGTAGCCAATGATAGAACCTGTGTCTCGCCGCGAGTAAATAGTCCCGATCCATGCGCACGTGGCGACAGCGCCACTTCGCACCAAATGGGGCGAATGTCCGCCGGTCCGCGGCCATCGGGCCGCTTGCCGGCGCTAAGAATGCGTTCCCGAACGATCTTGTGCTCCGCTTCTGCGAATGCAGTTCTTACATCCTTCTCGTCGTAGAAATCGGCAGGACTGGCGCCTTCCGGAACAAGGCAAAGCTGTGCAACAAGACTGTCTGCCAGGGCGTCCATGCCGGTGTAGAACTCGTTCTTGCTGAGCGGCTTATCTAACAGCTCGTTCATCGGGGATTGGACACGCTCGAGCACCTTTTGCTGCAGCCCCTCATCGGGCAGTGCAAAAGTCGGCTCCCGCTTGGTCTTCCCTACATCGGCGACCATCTGGAGTTGTGCATCGATCAAGGGCTGGAGAGACTTGTGGCCGAAATCAAGGGCGGCAGCCATTACGTCTTCCGGAATTTCGCTGGCACCGCACTCCACCATAAGGATTGCATCTCTGGTTCCCGCGATGCGCAGGTCGAGATCAGACGCGTCCATCTCGCTGAAGGTTGGATTGATGACAAACTCCCCACCCACACGAGCGACCCTAACGGCGCCTACAGGGCCGCCCCAGGGGATATCCGAGATCATGATAGCCGCGGATGCGGCATTGATCGCCAGAATATCCAGCGGGTTGTCGCTATCGGCGGAGAGCGAGAACATCATCACCTGCACCTCGTTCCGCATGCCGTGCTGGAACAAGGGGCGCAGTGGCCGATCCGTCAATCGGGCCGTCAAGATGGCGTCGGTCGACGGCCGACCTTCACGGCGGAAGAAGGAGCCGGGGATCTTTCCGCCGGCATACAATCGCTCCTCGTACTCGATAGATAGCGGAAAGAAATCGATGCCTTCGCGCACGCCGCCCATTGTGGCGGCTGCAAAAATGATGAAATCTCCAATGCCGACCGTAACCGCACCACCCGCCTGAGCGGCCAGTTTCCCGGTCTCAAAGGTGACTGTGCGTGTGCCGACAGTTGCTGTGTAACGCTTTACTTCCGGTTTCATCTCAGGTATCTCCTGTTGGGGGCTGATATCCTGGCACGTAACCTCGCGTGACCACGGATCGCTGATAATGCGCCGAATCAGATGCTAAATTCATGCAAGTTTCGTTGCGTGAGGCAACCCTCTGTCTAATTCCGCCTGGTCAGGGACTGAAGAGCGGCGGCAACTCTGGTTGCCAGCACTATTCAATTCCTGACGGGCGGTTTGCGTTTGCAGAACCGGCGGCACCGCCGGCCCATCGCCCGAAACGAAGAGTAGATGGGTGTTTCCCATCTACTCGGGCTTACTCCAATTCATTTATGCCGCAGGCTGAGGCTTTCTGTGATGCCCAGATAACGCTGGTAGTCCGCCCGGCGCAAGTAGGCCAACATTCTGCGGCGGTGTCCCACGAGCTTCAGCAGCCCTCTTCGGCAGGACTCGTCGTGCTTGTTGATGCGCAGAGTGCTCTGTCAACTGCTGAATGCGGCCAGTCATGATGGCGATCTGTACCTCGGGCGATCCGGTATCACTTTCATGACGATGGTAATCGGTGATGAATTTGGTCTTAACTTCCTTAGCGAGCGGCATGACGTATGCTTCCTTTCTGGATTTTGGCAGGTCTCCTTGCCCGCAGCAAATACCGCAGGGTAGGACCAGTCACGAAGGGCTATTATATCAGATTACATGGGCGCGTATAGCAAGGGCTCGTGTGAGATAGGCTGCGCATAGACTTCCTTTGTGGCCTAGCTGCTCTGCCTTCTACTTCATAGTGGAGGGCATATCTCGTAGTTCACAACCGCGAATGATCTGTCGGCCTGCTTACCAATCATCTTCACTCAATTCTCTTGTTTGCGCCCTCAGCCTTATAATACAATTACTCGGATAACATGCTGGAATCTACCTACGAAAGGCCATGAAATGCACAAAGTGCACTATATCGTCCTGTTCGCTTTGCTCCTATCTGGATGTTCATATACGGACTTGCTTTCGCTGGCGCCTACAGGGATTCCGGTCGCGTCGAGCGCCACAGCAACGTTGTACAGAACCCCGACGCGGACAGCGAGTATCACGCCTACGCAGCCCACGCCAACCTTCACAAGCACCCCTACCTTGATTTATCCGAATGGCACTCCGCTGCCGTCTCCTACGGTTACGCTTTCACCCACACTGTCGGACTTACTAACCGGTACTGCAACAGAGCTGACGCAACCACTGCTTGGCAGCGGCCCATTTTCGACGATCTTAATGTCGGATAAGCAGCTTTTCTGGGGATCCTGTACACCAGCCTCGATCAACGCCACCGTGAAGCTGGCTGACGGGGTTCAGGCTTTCGGCGTGATGATGATGCTTCGGCTCCAGGACGTGAAAACGGGCGGCACAACAGCATGGGGCGGCGGCGCCATAATGGATAAGCAAGATAACGGCGTTTTTACGTACACGCTGACCGCCAAGTCCTTTACGCATTACCGCGAGTACTCGCAGGCCCTCGGCCAATATCAGTTTGTAGCCTATGACGCCAATCTCAAGCGTATCGGCGCATCCACCGAATACCTGAATAATCTGACGATCGCGCCTTGCCCTTGATGTCGCTGTTTCCACAGGAACTGATCGACGCGATCCGCAGTGCGAGACGCGTCGCGGCTCTGACGGGTGCGGGAGTCTCACAGGAAAGCGGTTTGCGCACATTCAGAGACGCGCAGACTGGTATTTGGGCGCACCACAAGCCAGAGGATCTGGCTTCGCCTGAGGCCTTTCGTAGGGACCCCAAACTTGTCTGGGATTGGTATGCTTGGCGACGCGAAGCAATCAGAGGCGTGCGGCCCAATGCGGGGCACTATGCGCTTGCGGCGCTCGCAAGCCGCGTTCCCGAATTCACCCTCATCACGCAAAATGTAGACGGACTCCACCGCATGGCCGGCAGTCTTCAGGTACTGGAGCTGCATGGGAATATCCAGCGTGTGCGCTGTTCACAATGCGGCAGGTTTGCAGAGGATTGGACAGAGGCGGACAATGAGGTGCCGCGCTGCGCCGCATGCGGCGGATATTTGCGCCCGCATGTCGTCTGGTTTGGCGAGCCCCTGCCCCGGAGGGAACTTGAGCTGGCTGTTGAAGCGGCTCGCTCCTGCGATGTTTTTCTCACAATCGGCACATCTGGTATCGTGCAGCCGGCGGCATCGTTGCCCCACGCAGCGCGGAAATCGAGGAGCCTGCCTGATTGAGGTCAATCCTGAAACTACAGTGTTGACGCCGAAGGTCGATTTCTTCCTGAAGGGAAAATCGGGTGAGATCCTGCCCGCACTCATGATTAAGTGCTGGCCTGAACCTCAGAAACCCACGACATGACCATCATGGGGTGCTAAAGCTGTATGATTGCACCGCTGCGAGCAGGTATCGATATCTGGGAAGCCCTCGCCCCGGCGGGGAAGTCCGCTCTTCCAAAGAGTACTCTCTTCTCTGAATTGCCCAACTGACCGGAGTCGGGAATCACCGTCCGAGTTTCTTCGCTTGCATTCAGCGCGATCATCACTGATTCGGACGCGGAGGATCGTTTGAACGCGTGCACACCATCCGCCGAATAGAGCCGTGTGTACGCGCCCCGGCGCAGAACATCATGGGACTTGCGAAGGGCTATGAGACCTTTTACGAATTCTAGCAAATCCGTATTCCATCTCGACTTATCCCAGGGGAAAGACTGTCGACACTCCGGATCATGTCTGCCCGAAAGGCCGATCTCGTCCCCATAGAAGATACACGGCGCACCAGCAAAAGTGAGCATGAAGGTCAGTGCGAGCTTCAAACTGGCAAGGTCGTCACTGGCGCAGGTCAGAAACCGCGGTGTGTCATGGCTGTCGAGCAGATTCAACTGGACCCGCGTGACTTCCGGGTCATACAAGCCCAGTATCCAGTCAATGCGGTCGGCAAATTGGTTTGCGTCCAATGGATTTACAAGACCGTTATAACCACCGGCCGCGAGGGTCGCATCCAGGTCCAGATGATTTCCAGTGAAGAAACTCAGACAGGAGCCGGTGACCAGGTAGTTCATGCTGGCATCGAATTGATCGCCTTGCAGCCAACGCTGCGCCTCATACCAGATCTCGCCCACGATATACGCATCGGGATTGATCTCCTTCACGCGCCGTCGGAATTCCTGCCAGAAGGCGTCGTCATCGATCTCGCCGGGCACATCCAGCCGCCAGCCATCGATCCCGAACCTGAGCCAGTGTTGTGCTACGTCGAAGAGGAACTCCCGTACCGCCGGTGTGGATGTATTGAACTTTGGCAGAGCCGGCAGGTTCCACCAGCCCTGATACCCGATTGCACGCAAGCTGCCTTCATTTTGGATCTCACGCAGCTCATCCGGGGAGGGGTAGGCGCCCCAATGTTTTTTTCCCTGCAGATGCTCAGGGTCGAAATAGAACCAATCGACATAAGGAGAAGCAGCACCGTTTTCGAGCGTGTGGTGGAATTGCCAAAAGCCGCGACTCGCATGGTTGAAGACACCATCCAAAACGACACGCATCTGGCGAGCATGCGCCTGATCAATGAGCTCCCGCAGTGCACTGTTGCCGCCCAATAGCGGATCAATCGCGTAGTAATCATAAGTGTGATAGCGATGATTGGATGCGGATGCAAATACCGGCGTAAAGTAGATTGCATTCACGCCCAGATCCTGCAGATAATCCAGGTGCTCCACCACACCCAGCAGATCCCCGCCTTTGATCCCGTGGACGGTCGGCGGCGAATCCCATGCTTCGAGATTCAAGCCATCCTTCGGTACTCGCTCAGATCTTGCAAAGCGGTCTGGAAAAATCTGATAGAAGATAGCATCCGTGACCCAGTTGGGAGTCTGCATTAAATGTCCTTATACGGCATAGTCTACGGGTTCAGTAGCAAACGCAGCCCGAACCAGAGTTGTAGGACGCGCCAGCAGAACAAGCGCCTCAAGCGCATTAACCGTTTCGCCGTCCTGGGTGCCCAGGACGGCGACATGCTGATCTTGGAAAGAGGGAAAGCCTTGCAACTCCAGGCACCGATCCTAAGCTACTGATCTAAATCGGACTACCGGATGGCCTGTTCAGTCGCTCCATCGAAGACGTGGAACTTATCCATATCAAAGGCAACGTCCACCTTGTCGCCGACCCGCATTTTTGAGCGAGGGTCAACTCGGGCAACAAAGGAGTTCTTTCCCGTGACCAGGTAAAGGAGTATCTCGTTGCCCATCAATTCCGTTACATCCACGCGGGCCGCGACCTTGGCGGATTGGATGTTCGACGGCACAAAGTCCGCATCATGGATATTCTCCGGACGAATGCCAAAGATGACATCCTTGTCAACGTACGACTGAAACACTTTTGAATTCATTAGGCGGCAGGGGAACGGTGAATTCACCTGCATCCGCGATGAGCTTGCTCCCATCCTTGCGGATCTTGGCCGGGAAGAAGTTCATAGCCGGCGATCCGATGAATCCCGCCACAAACAGGTTGGCAGGATTATTGTAAAGGTTCTGCGGTGTATCCATTTGCTGCAGTTTGCCCCGATTGATGACCGCAATGCGCGTGGCCATGGTCATCGCTTCCATCTGATCATGGGTCACATAGATGAATGTGGTCTGCAACTGCTGATGGATCTTGCTGATCTCGGTGCGCATCTGCACACGCAGTTTCGCATCCAGGTTCGAGAGTGGTTCATCGAAGAGGAATACTTTTGGCTCGCGTACAATGGCTCGTCCAACGGCAACGCGCTGTCGCTGTCCGCCGGAGAGTTGACGGGGCTTGCGGTTCAGCAGCTCGGTGATGCCCAGTGTGTCCGCGGCCTTTTCCACGCGGCGCTTGATCTCATCTCTCGGCACCTTGCGCAGCTTGAGCCCAAAGGCCATGTTGTCGAAGACAGAAAGGTGAGGATAAAGCGCATAAGACTGGAACACCATCGCGATGTCGCGATCTTTGGGCGCTACATCGTTCACTACGCGATCAGCGATCATAATCTTGCCTTCGCTAATCTCCTCCAAGCCCGCCAGACAGCGCAAAGCGGTTGTCTTTCCACAGCCTGAGGGGCCTACGAGCACCAGGAACTCCTTATCGTCTACCTTGATGTCGAGGTTATCGACGGCAACCATTTCCCCGAATTTCTTTGTGACATGATCGTAAGTGACGCTAGCCATAGTATTGCCTCCTGTCTTGAGAATATAGTGACTTAACTATACTCCAAATGGGTACAGGTTGCCAGAAGAATTGTCGAGGAACAGAAGCGCCCTATTCCCCTATGAGATATAGACGACCGGCTTTCGCACGTTCTCAGCCTGCGGATACCCCCATCAACCTGCCTTCGCCGTACGTCGGCGCCGCAGCCACACCCACAAGCACGTGGCTTGCGTGTGAAAAGAGTACGCCAAAGGCGTGTTAGCAGGGTAACGGCGACCCGACGAAGACGAGGACCGTGGCGCCTGCAATCATAGTGATCACGACTGCGTTCGCCCCCTCCACAGAACAAATGGGATAATCGCGAAGGCCTTTCCGACCGCGAAGAGGCAGGAAGATTTGAATGCCACCTCGCGTGCAGAGCCACCGAGCTAATCGAACCAAGCGAGATTCCAGCGGAGCCATTCGAGCACCCAAATGATCACGATCGCGGCCGTCCGCTGGCGGGCTTGTGGCGCAAACACGCCTTTCGAACCGCCGGAATCGTTTGACCATTAAACCTAGTACGGCGTGTGATCTAAGCCTTTGCGTGTTCCGCAAGAGTAGCGAGCGCATGCGCCTGCTTTTCCTTTGCAGACCGCACCAGTCCGACAAATAGCGGATGAGGCCGCATCGGCCTGGACAAGAATTCTGGATGGAACTGGCTGCCAACCATGTATGGATGATCCGCTACTTCCGCAATCTCGACCAGCTTGCCGTCAGGAGATAGTCCGGAGAATACCATGCCAGCGCTCTCGAACTCGCTGCGATAGGCATTATTGAATTCAAAACGATGGCGGTGGCGCTCTTCCACTTGTGGAACACCGTATGCTTCGGCGGCCCTGGTACCCGGTTGCAACACGCAGGGATAGAGACCCAGGCGCATCGTCCCGCCCATATCGCTGATCGAACGCTGATCCGTCATCAGATCAATTACGGGCGCGGCAGTGCTGCGATCAAACTCGGTCGAGTTAGCATCCTCGTGGTCCAGGACGTGACGGGCGAACTCGACGCTCATGACTTGCATGCCGAGGCATAGTCCTAAATATGGAACCTTCTTCTCACGAGCGTAGCGTGCTGCCATGATCTTGCCCTCAATACCGCGAGATCCGAATCCTCCAGGCACAATGATTCCGTCCGCTGCCTGCACAAGTTCCCAGCTCTTATCCTTTTCCAGATCGACAGAGTGGATCCAGCTGATCTCAACCTCTACATCGTTGGCAAGGGCTGCATGCTTCAATGCTTCACGTACCGACATGTAGGCGTCCTGGAGTTCGACATATTTGCCAACCACTGCAACCTTCACCGAGGGCTTCGGTTTGCGGACGGTGTCAACCAGCTTCCTCCATGGCTTCATATCAGGTTGACGCGATGCTTTAAGACCCAACTTCTCAACAAGATAATCACCGACTTTCACCTTTTCCAGAAGTAGGGGCACCTCGTACAAGACGTCACTGGTGACCATGGGCACCACGGCCCGCTTCTCTACGTCACAAAATAGGGCGATCTTATCGCAGATCCCATCCTCGATTGGATAGTCCGAGCGGGCGATGATCATGTTGGGCGAGATACCAATGGAGCGCAGCGCGGCTACGGAGTGCTGGGTGGGCTTGGTTTTGAGCTCGCCGGTGGCGCCAATGTAAGGCATCCAGGTCACGTGGATGAAAAACACATTCTCACGGCCTACCTCGTTGCGCAACTGGCGTAATGCCTCCAGGAAGGGCTGCGACTCGATATCACCCACGGTTCCCCCCACCTCGACGATCACAATTTCAGCGCCTGTTTCTTTGGCCACCAACCCTACCCGTCGCTTGATTTCATTCGTGATATGCGGGATCACTTGTATCGTCCCGCCCAGAAAATCGCCGCGACGCTCCTTGCCAATGATCTCGGCATAGACCTGTCCGCTTGTGAAGTTGCTGACACGCGACAGGCGGATGTCGATAAAACGTTCATAATGACCCAAGTCCAGGTCGGTCTCAGCACCATCGTCGAGGACATACACTTCTCCATGCTGATAAGGCGACATCGTCCCTGGGTCTACGTTGATATAAGGGTCAAGCTTCTGTACGGCGACCTTGAATCCCCGTTCCTTCAGGATCAGCCCTGTAGCGGCGGCCGTGACGCCTTTACCGACCGAAGATACAACGCCGCCCGTGAAGAAGAGATATTTTGTAGTCATAAAAGTCACCTCATGAAGCGAAGTTCTAGACAGCCCGGTACGTTTCCGCCTACAAAGGCGGTGGGGAGGGCGCTTGAGCCCTCCCCACCGGGAGTTGCATTCTTTGTGAGTAGTGCAATGGTTTTTGGCTTCATCCTACCAATTTGGCGATGTCTTCTGCGGCACGCCGCATCTCCAGGAAAATCAAGCCTAATTTGGCTTCCTGCCGGGCAAGGGCGGTCAGGACCGCTTCCACGCCCACAGAAGTCAGCAGGATCGATCCATTATTGCCCTTGATATAGACTTGCTCAAGTCCTCCCCGACCCAGTTCGCCCGAAATGCGCTCACCCAGGCTGAGCATAGCCGCTGACATGGCAGAAACACGATCCTCTTCCACACCCTGTTGAAGAGCAGATGCCATGATCAAGCCGTCTACAGAAACAATAGCGGAAGCCTCAATGTCGGGTGCAGCTGCCTGCATCGACCTTAACCGGTCCACCATTTGATCTCCGCGCGATTTATGCATCGATGAACTTCCGCTGTGTCAACCGGCCTGAGTTTACCATAAAATTTGACCCTGCCTGCGCTTCGTGTTAAACTCCAATGTTCAAATTTCGAGCTCCGACATGAATGAAGGCGGGTGAGAAATGCCCGGCCGGCCCACAAATGGATTGCAGGATAAGTTGTTTGGTGCCTCACTTGGATGCAAGGCTTAGCCATAGGCTCTTTGTCCTCCCTATCGGGGTGGCGCTCTATGCGAGTGTCCCCGCCTTCGCTCAGCAGGCTGCTGCTCCGAGCATCATTGCTCCCATAGATGGCCAGGTACTGCAAGGGCAGGTTTCCGTGAAGGGTTCAACAGATATACAGGATTTTTCATCCGCGGAGTTGGCCTTCACCTACGCCACGGAGCCAAGTGCCTCTTGGTTCGTCATTCAGACTGCCAGCCTGCCGGTGTCCAATTCCGAACTCATGGTCTGGGATACCACGTCGATAAGCGATGGCGACTACATACTTCGCTTGCGCGTGCTCTTGTTGGGGGGCGGCTTTCAAGATGCGCGGGTGAATGTGCAGGTCCGGAATTACACGGCCACGGCTACATCGTCGCCGCCTGTGCCTTCCGTAACTATGACCGAACAGCCAGTGCTGCAAGTTCCGACCGCGTTGATCATCACGGCCTCCGAGACACCCGACCGGCCTGTGGCGTCTGCCGTTCCGACACCGAGCCCTCTGCCGGGGAACCCCGCACGTGTTACACCCCGTGAAGTCTCTGCGGTTTTTTTTCGTGGCGCTCTGGGCGTCGGCCTTGTTCTGCTCGTGTTTGGAGCGTTCTTTCGGTTGCGACGGTATTGAGACATAGCGCATGACACCTGAAACCTTCCTGCTCATCGGACTGGGAAACCCGGGGCACGAATATCGGGACAATCGGCATAACTTTGGCTTCATGCTGATGGATCGGCTCATCGTCCGTCTAAACGCCCGCGGAATGAGGCTGCAGTCGAAAGCTATTGTGACCAGCGCTGTTTACGAAGACCACAAATTATTGCTTGCCAAGCCGCAGACGTATATGAACCTTTCGGGTCAGTCGATTCAAGGATTGGCGCACTTCTACAAGCTTCCGCTCGAGAAATTGCTGGTGGCACATGACGACCTTGATATTCCCTTTGGCGTGTTACGAATGCGACCAGGCGGCGGACCGGCGGGCAGAAGGGTGTCGCCTCGGCGATCGAGCGGCTGGGAACAAAAGACTTTGCTCGGTTGCGTCTGGGCATTGGCCGTCCGCCGGGCCGTATGGAAGCTGCGGACTACGTTTTGCAGAATTTCTCCCGAGAGGAGATGAAGACTGTATCCGATGTGCTTGATCGGGCCGCAGATGCCGCGCTAAACTTCGTAACCGATGGCCTGGAAAAGACGATGAGCAAGTTCAATGTAGATATCAAGG
>CAWDUZ010000033.1:0-194711 GCA_963805515.1 uncultured Chloroflexia bacterium
GTGAACACGCTCCCCGCCCCGCGCCCTCCCACGTCCGGGAAGTAGAACTCCGCGGCCGTCGGCGGGATCACCTTGAACGTTCCCGCTGTGCTTGCCCGCGCCAGGTACGTGTACACGTACGTCCCCGCCGGCAGCTCGTTCGTGGAGAGCACCACCTTCTCATCCCGCCGTTCGATGTGCGAGAAGAACCACCACCCCCAGCCGCGCTCGTCGTAGTCCTTGATCGTGTATTTGTCCGGCACCTTCGTGTCCGTCAATATCGACGCGTCGACCGCCTCCAACCCCGCCGGTAGCGGGTCATCGATCACGACGTAGTGAACTGCCGCTGCTGCCACCACCGTCAGCCGCACCCGCACCAGTTGCCCCCTCTGGATCTCCGTGATGGGCTTCTTCGGATCGTCCAGCGTGAAGTACTGCCGCGAGAGGCTCACGCCCTGGTCCAGCGGTTGGATGGACTCCACCGGCAGCCTGGTCGTGAGATACGCGTCGTAGTACAGGTTGCCGTTCCCGCCCCCTCGCGTGAACACCACGTAATTCACCAGATCCTTCAGCAGGTCCTTTCGCTGCACCTGCAGCTTCACCGTATCCGTCAGGTTGTCCTTCGTGACCTGCAGTTGCTTAAGCAGCGTCCCGTTCAGTCCCACCGCCAGCTCATAGTTCAATTCGAATTCCTTCGTGGCTGTTAGCCAGTTCGTCAGAGCCATCAGTGACCAGGCTGTCTCCTGCGTGGAATTCCAGTGCCCGCTTTGGCGGTGCGCCATCAGCCATCGCACCGCGTTAGCCGTGACCGGATTCTGCGGGTCCAGTTGGATGAAGGCGTTCAGCACGATGGCCGTGGTGCGCGTGTCTGAGTTCCAGTTCCAGTAGTCCGTGGCCCCACGTTCCTCCCAATGCGCGCCGGCCGAAGACATCACCGTCGCGGCCGCCAGGTCAGACTTAAGTGAGTCGAGCCGCGTGTCCTTCGCGTCGAGCAGCTGGATCGCTTGTGCCAGGTATGCCTCGCCATATAGGCTCAGCGCGCTGCGATGCTCATAGATGAAGTTGGTCTGCCCGGCCTGCAACGCGCCGCCACGTGCCAGCACGTAGCTCATGAAGGCAAACCGGTTATATTGCCAGGTGGCCGCGTTCTCGTAGAGGTTCGGCAGGTTCAGCTTTACATATTGGATGCCCGACGTTAGCACTGTTTGCGGGACGGTGTAACCGGCGTCCTTCGCCTCCAGCAGCCCGAGCACCACATATGCGCTCGTCTGAGGATCGCTTTCCGGGCCGTCCCACCAATTCCAGCCGCCGTCAGCTTGCTGCTTGGATGTGATGCGCTGCATCGCCGCGCTCACCTGCGCGTCAAGGTCTGCCTGCAAGCCAGGGTTCGAGATCTTCGCCAGCTTCAGAGCCCGCGTGGTGAGCACGTTCGGCAGGAAGCTGGAGATGGTCTGCTCCATGCACATGTAAGGATAATCTTTCAGATACGTGAGACTGTCCTTCATCGAGGCTGCCAGCGATGGTGAGACGTCGATCGACAGGTGCGCGTCGCTGAAGTTCTGCGTAGTGGGTAACTGGATGCCTTCGGTAGCAGAGTTCGCTGAGGTCAACATGCCGGAGGTGCCAACTGTTTCGACGGCGCTGTAGGAGTAGACCGGGAGGCCCTGCTCTGGGAGCGTCCCGAGCGCGGGCTTGCTGGCGTCCGTGTACGATCCGCTGACGGCTTCCGCGGTCAGGTCAACGCGCTGCGCATCCTCGTTGACGCGCACGTCCCACGTGACGTAAGCCTGACTCTTGCCTGCAACGGAAACCGACTGCGCGGCGGGCGTTACCACCTGCACTCCCTCCGCCTTGAGGCTTACAGCCACCTTGAGCGGCTCAGCCTGGTTATTGTGAATGACCGCGCCAATTCGGGCGGCATCGCCCGCGACGAAGAAGCGGGGCGTCTGCAGGTCCACAAGTAGCGGCTTGCTGCTGACCAGTTCACCCGTTGCCTGCCCTACGTGCCCATCGACCGTCGCCGCACGCGCGTCCGCCACCCATGTGGTGAGGTTCTCAGGCAGTTTTACCGATACATGAGCTTCGCCGTTCTTGTCGGTCGTGAGCTGTGCCTGGAAGAAAGCTGTGTCCTTGAAGTTCTGCCGGACGGTGATGATGCCGAAGCTGCTGTCTTCACCGCCGCCGCCGCTGCCGCCGCCCTCCGGGATGCTCTCGCGATATTGCGCGTTGAAATCATCGGCGTTGGCGACCAACCCCAAGGCGGTCTGTATGCCGAGGGCTTGCATGGGATAGAAGCTATCGAGTATTTTGAGTGAGTTGGTGGGAGCCAAAGCCAGGGCGGCTTTGTCAACGACTGCCAGCGAGACGTCCGCGGAGACGGGCTTGCCGCTCTTGTCCTTGGTGGTCACCGAGTATGTGACTGTATCGTTCGGGCCTGCAGACGCCTTGTCGGTGCTGACTTTCACGTCGAGGGTCTGCTGGCTGGTATCCACGTTGAGGCGCGCCAGTCCCATTTTGAAATCGGGCGTCTTCGTGTTGTCCGCGCCGCTGACTACTACGACCGAAACATACGCGACCGGAGCCATCTCGGAAGTGATCGGCAGCTTGTAGACGGTGCTATTGCCGGTCAGCAGGACAACATCCTGCTTGTAGATGTGGCCGCGCTCGTACGTCACCAGCGCATAGACGCTGCCCTGGAACGGTTGAGCGATCAGAAGCTGGGCCGTGTCACCGGGCGAGTAGCTGTCCTTGTCGGCCACGAGATTGAATGAGCGGTCATTCGTTTGTCGCCACGGAATGTATTCATTGCCCGTGACCCATGTGTCCGTCGAGGACTGCTGGCTATTTCCCTTGGAGTCGGTGACGGTTACGATTGCCTTGTAGACGCCGCCGTGGGCCGGGATGAACGAGACCTGCGCCTTTCCGTCTGCGCCGGTGGAAACCGTCTTCTGGCCCACTGGTATTTCCTTCACGGATGTGACCCAGCTCAACTGCCCCTGCTGATCCTGCTTCTGCACGCTGAACCACTGACGCTCCACGAACCTGACCGTCACAGCCTGCCCGGCAACCGGATGCGAATCCCAATCCAGGACGGCGATCTCAAAGGGCTGCTCCTTGCCCTGCGTGCCGATGTAACTTACTGAGCGTATGCCTGCATAGAGCTGGCTTTGATGAACGACAATGCTGGCGCCACCACTAACGAGATCGCCGGCGGCATCGGTAACGTTGGCGTTGAAGCTGACCTGCTGGTCGGACTTTGGCTGGCCAGGGTTAATGATCTGTGCGATGTCGAGATGCCCATCCTTGTCAGTAGTCGCGTGACCCTCCGCGAGCGTGCCGCCCTGCGCGCCGGGCTTCGATGATACGTAGTACATATCGCGATCCCAATCCGAGAAGCTGAACTGACTGTATTTTGGGTCTGGGGAGAAACTGTACGGCGAGGCCTGCAGGAACCAATCCACTTTTCCACCGCCGACATTCCCGCCCGAGTAGTAGCTGGCATCCAGCCGGAAGTGCACGTTATCACCCGGAAGGATGTCCCCCTTGTCGGCAGCTGCGCGGACTTGGAACGTGGGCTTATGATATTGCGCCACGCGGAATTCCAGTGTGCCAAACGGATCGGCAGAGGGCAGGGTCCGAACCATGATCGTGTAGGTGCCCAATGCCGCGTCGCCCGATAGCTTGAAATCATCCTGGATGCTGCCCAGCTCGGAGAGTGACAGGTACTTCTCATACTCCTTTTGGCCCGACTGCTCAATGGTCACATACACCTTGGCGTCTTTGAGGAGGCTGTAATGGAGGTCATCGTTCTGCCGGACGAGGCCCTTGAAGTACACGTCCTGCCCGGGGCGATAGAGCGGGCGATCGGTGTAGAGATAGACGAAAGGAGCGGCAGATGTGGAGTAAAAGTTTTGCTGGATGCCGAGGTCGCCGGCCCAAACGCCGCTGCCCCAATCGGTTGCCACGAAGGCCAGGTGATCTGAGCCCTCCGCGCGGGCATACAGAGGGGCGTTGATGCCGCTAAGGTAGGCAAGGCCGTTCGAGTCTGTGCTGACCGTCGCACCGACCTGAACCAGGTCCTTGTCATAGAACGTGACCGGGACATTGGGTTGAGGCTTGCCGCTCTCAAGATCCACCACCCAGGCCAGGCCTTCCGTAGCGCTTGCCTTAAAAGTGATGTTATCGGTCGCGACGACCAGAAGACTGACCTGGTAGAAGTTCCATGAGTAATGAAGGCTTGGACTGGTTATGCCAAGCATGTAGTAACCGGGCGCAAGCGTATTGCCCTTTGGGTCTTCAAGCTTGATGTGCAGGCGGCCGAGCTGATTCTTCGGCGTGGCAGCATCTGTCTTCCATTCCCGCACCGGTTGGGCTTTTGGAGCAAAGACCGTCTTGTCATCCTGATGAACGAGGCCGGTAAATTCGGAAAAGGTCAGCGAATAAAGCGAGACCGTGGCCGAATCAAAATTCGTATATTCAAAATAAGCTTCCTGTGGTCCATGGGCTCGATATACCAGGGGCGTGTAGGGCATCACCAATCGCGCGTAGGGCGCCATGTCGGCGGTGCTGAAGTTCAGTGAAGACTCGGTTCTGATGGCGTTGCCGTAGATGTCCGTCATGCCGGGCCGGATGCGCACCACGTAGTCGATGCCCGGGTCAAGCCCATACATGCGGTAGGTCCAGTCGTAATCACTGTAGTACCACTGCACCGGATTGGACGGAGCGGGTGTGAGCACAACTCGGTCTTTAAGGCTGTCGAGCCGCATGGGCGATGCGAATTGAATGCTCAACGAGCCATCGAATCCCCTGCCCTTGGTATTCTCGGCGTTGGGAGGATTGATCTTGACGATTTGCGGCAGTGGAACCGTGCTGAAGTGGACGTTTAGCCCGTCTTTTAGCGGTCCGCCGTCGGCTGCCAGGGCACGATCGGTCATTTGCAGATCGTAGTAGTTGGCGATGGCATATCGGCCGCGCGGTTGGATGGTAAGTACCGTAAAGTCCTTGTTCCAGGTAAGAGCCGTTTGCACCGGAGCCTTGGTTTCGCGGTTCGTAATGAGCAGGGCGCTGGCAACTGCGTCAGGGTTCATCGGCTGCTGGAACGTGACTACAAAGGCCTGGTCGAGCAGGACATTCTGGATGTTATCCAGCTTTGGATTTTCTGGGCCGTTCTTGACAAGGAAGTTCTCGATACCTGCCGGGCGGGTGCTGAACTGCCAGACGTACGACTTATCCAGAGCGTTGCTGGCGGTATCCTTTAATCCTGAGCCCACTCGCACTGTATAGCGCGTCCCGCCGACGAGGGCCGGATCCGGCTGAAAGACGTACACCGATGAATTGACCCACTGTCCCTGTCCCGCTACCTGAGGGGATAATTCCAGCGGCTGAGGCAAGCCCTTTTGTTCCTCCTGGATCGTCAGCGGTACGACGGGATGATTGAAAATAACGGTGATGTTGGTGGTGCCGTCGATGTTCTCGGCGTCCGCTGTTGGGAAAACTTGCGCCACCTGCAAGGTTTCTGCGGTCATGAAATCCAATTGAATGTTTTCGGCGGGGGAGATGCCGTCCAGAGCCGCAGCAGAGGCGGAGAAGACGCCAGTGTATGAGGAGGACGGAATCAGTGGGGAACTGGGTGCGAACTCGAATGTCCGGGAATCGCGCCACGTCGCCTTGCCGGTGACGGGCGAGCCGTCGGGCCCGCGCAGCGAAAATGCAGAGCTGGTCTTGTCGCGGTTCATGTCGCGGTCGAAGGTGACCTGAATGACCGGCGATAGATCCAGGCGTTGTCCCGATATGGGATTGCGTGCCACAACATGCGGACCGCTAGGGGCGGCCGTTACCTGAACTGAAAGCGGGACAGAACCCGGAAGCTTCGAGCCCTTGGACACCGAAAGTGCAACGGCAGCCAATATTACAACGCTGACCAATACGATCCATTTCAGATTCTTTTTCATTGAGACCCCGCCTTCAAAAGAAGTTTCGTCTTCCAGTGAACAGGCATTGGAATCAGTATCCCGCTTCGCCGAATGACTGTCAAGCCCGTGGTTTTGTAGTTACAGTGGGAGAGTAGGGGAGCGAGATCCGTTCGCAAAGATGCGCGAAGAGCCTCGCCCGGCAGGAATGGACATGCAGGTACTAGGATGCCCTCTGGCGCCTCCATGGAACAGCTCATCGGAGACAGGACGCCAGGAGCTCCATTTAAGTTCCGTGCGTGGAAGGGGCGCTTGCCAGGTCAGGCGCGATGTTCCCAGTTCCGGCATGGGAATGGCGGCCAGGCTGCCATTCCCCTGGATAGATCAGAGGAGCTTGCTTAGATGTTCAAAGCTGCGGATCGCATCGGGGACGGTACCGCATTCCACGCTGAACACGATGTCCACCGGGCACGTCTTGACGATATCGATCACGCGCTTCCAATCCACCACGCCGTCGCCACAGGCGCAGCCGACCGGCGTTCCGGTTACCTTGCCGCGCTCCTCGCCGCTCTGCGAAAAACTGATGTCCTTGGCATGCAGGTGCACGAGGCAGTCCTTCACATGCGTTAGCCAGGCATAGGTGTCAGTTGTGCCGGCAAGGTAACTGTTGCCGGTGTCGTAATTGATCCCTATGGCCGGGGAGTGCACGAGGTTGAAGATGCTATCGAGCCCTTCCTGCGATTTGCTGTACTGCTGGTGGGGCTCCAGGCCGATCTTGATGCCGTACCGCTCTGCTACCATGGATGCCTCAGTGAGCGTGTAGGTCATTAACTGGTAGTCCATCTCTTTGGTGGTCCAATCGGGTTTTGGACCCTCATCCGTATTGACAACCGGTGCTCCTGCATCGGACGCCCAGCGGATGGCCTGTTTTAGGTACTCGACGCTGATCTCGGGCTTGCATAGCGGTGTGTGCGCAGAAAGGCCGGACATCTTGATATTGTGCTTATCGCACAGGTCTCTGGCCCAACGCGGGTCGTCATACATCGACACGCTATGGAAGTAGCGCGCCTCGCTGAGGAGTTCACGGCCCCAGTGCACCATGGGCTCAACGTACTGGTATCCGATCTCGGCAGCCTTGGCTACACCCCAGTCAAATGGCTTATCATGAGGGCGCACAAACTCCATATTCACACCCAGAAATACTTTTCCCATTTCTACCCTCCATTCTTGCGGTTAGTGTAGCGACTTACTTTGCAGCCATCCGTGCATTGGCGTCCTCAACCAGAGGTCGAACGAACGCAAGGCTCTTCTCGATCATCGGCCCGCCTTGGCCCTCGCACTCGAGGCTGACTACGCCGTCATACTTCAGATCCACGAGCACGTCAAAGCACTTCTTGATGTTGTCCTTATTCACGCCGTCACCGATGGCGCATTGACTGACCGCGATGCCGGTGAGCTCGCCCCGCAATGAAGCCGCCAGTGTGTCGCTCACATCCTTCACATGCACGTGGCTAACCTTGTTCTTGAACCTGCTCAGGAAGGCTACCGGATCCTGCCCGGCGATGAAGGTGTTACCGGTGTCCATGTTCATGCGCAGGTAGGGACTGTCCACGAAGGCCAGCATCTTCTCCATGAACTCGGGCTTGGTGGTGTAGTAACCATGCGGCTCGATGTCGATGATCGTCTTATAGCGTTCTGCCACTTCCACGATCTGGCCGTAGGACCGTTTCATCATTTCCATAGCCTGGTCGTCGGAGACTCCTTTTGGCGCAAAGCGGTCGTCCGTTGTATCGATATGGTCGCAGCCGGCGATGTAGGCCCAGCGGATCGTGTGAATGGCATATTCCACACCGAGCGTAGCGCCCTCCGGCAGGGACAAGGGGAAGGCTGCGTCGATCTGCGAAAAACGTACGCCGTATTTGGCAGCTTTTTCACACCATAGTAAGGGGTCTTCCCAGATGGCTACATGCGGCTGATATCCGAGACCGTGGATCCAGCTCACCCCATCGACCATGCCGCACTCGATCCAATGGACGTCGTTCTTCTGGGCCCACTGTAAGCACTGCTCAAAATTCCAGTAACTGCTGTTAAATGCGTCTGTGTGGAAACCAATTTCGATCATGGGCTTCACGCTCCTGTTGTAAAACTCCTGCCGACTTGAAATGAGCCCGCCCGAAGACCGAGCGGGCTCATTTTCATAGACGTTTGGATCTGAACTTACGGCATTACGTCTACGTACTTCTTGATATCGGGTTTTTCCCAGGCGCCGGGATAGTTTGTCATGTCCTCGCAACCACAGAGTGCATAATGGAGCGGAGGCATGGCGGTGTTGATGTACTTATCCAGGTTGTCCTTGGTGATTTCCGGCTGGGGCATGATCCAGCTGTGCTGGACATCCTTGCCCTGCAGGAACATGACAGAAGCCAGGACTGCGGTCCGCCACTGGAAGGTGGGGAAGGAGGGGGAGATGGCGGTCAGGTTGTTGTTCTTCCAGTACTGCAGGTAGTCTTCCTGATCCTCACCAACCATGGCCTTGGGATAAGGCACACCGGCATCCTTGAAGGCTTCGAGGATCGTAACGGCGGTGCCACCAGCATCCATCCACACAGCGTCGATGGTCTTATACTTGGCGATGTAATCGCTAACTACCGTGCTGGCCTTGAAGCTGTCGTATCCTACGAATTCCACGCCGATCACGTTGATCTTGGGATTGGCTTCGAAGATCTTGCGGGCCGCACCCCAGCGCTGCTCCAGCACGTCCACACCCGGGAGGATGCGGAAGGCCAGGACGTTGCCGCCATTCGGAAGGTTATCAACGACGAACTGGGCTCCGGTGATGCCGAAGGCATATCCACCGATTGTGCGCTCTGAAACGACCGGGCAGTCAGTCTGAGCATAGCGGTCAAACTGCACCACGGGCATTACGGCACAGGCCTTTTCGACGATGGGGGTCAGGGCATCGCTCGTGTTCGAAGCGACGATGAGGATGTCGCATTTCCCAGGAGTATTGATGATGTCCTGGATGTCGGCGATCTGCTTTGCATCATTGCCCTGGGCATCGAGGTGATAGAAGTTCTTGACCAGGCCCTGAGCACGGAGTTCCTCGACCTGCTCGCGCATGTCGATGTAGCCGACCACACGCCACGGGTTGTTGACGCCGGCGTTGGAGAAGCAGAGGTTGTAGGGGGCCTTCTTGCTTGCGAACGCGGCATACTGCGGGAACTTGGAGATATTGGTCTTGTTGTCAACAAGATACTGAAGGTAGATCGGATCGCTAGGATTCAGAGCCTTCTGCTTCATGTAATCCATGCTCTTCGCATAGTCTGCATCATTGAAGTATTGCGGGGCTACTTTGGCTGAATCCATCTGGAGACCGGGGTTTGCGGCTGCTGCGGGGGCCTGAGTCGCAGCCGGCGTGCGCAGGAGGTGAGCAGCATGGTCAACACAACTACGAACACTACAATTTTGTTCATTTGTGACACTCTCCTTGACAAAATATGCTTGGTGATCATCTCGTCCTGAAACTTAGCATCGTGCGCTCTTCATATTTCTGAGGGTCACCTCCTTGATCACGGTTCTCGTCTGGCGAAGAAATAGCAAGGTATGGATCCAGCGAGAGTTCGAATCGAGTGTTTACCGCTTTCTCCGTGTGCTGAGCGCGATATACGCTACGGCAGCTATGATGATCAAGCCTTGAACGGCGTCCGTGTAAGGCTTGGGTAAACCCAGCAGGTTAAGCAGGTCAATGATCGCCTGCATCGTAAAGGCCCCAAAGATCGCATTCGGTACAGAGCCCTTCCCCCCAAGCAGGATGACTCCACCCACTACGCAGGCGGCGATCGCCTGCATTTCCAACCCTTCACCAATGGTGACGTTTACGCCGCCGGTCCCTCCGAACATAATTCCCCCAATGACCGCAAAGACCGCACAAATGATAAATGCCAGCACTCGAACTCGGCGGACCCGCACGCCCGAGAGCTGGCTTGCGCGTACGTTATCGCCGATTGCCAGTACCTGCTTGCCGAAATTGGTGCGGTGGAAGATAAAATACGAAAATAACGCGATTAGGATCAAGATCACCAGTGCGTACGGGAACCTGCCGAACACCGGCACATTTTCGAAATAATTTCGACCAAAGGCCCGCCAGTTGTCGGTTAGGTAGCCCTGTGGTGCGCCTCCCACCCAGTACAGTACCCCGCCTTTCACAAGCAGCATCATCCCTAATGTGGCGATAAAAGATGGAACTTTCCAGTAACTGACTACCAGGCCGTTCGCAAGGCCGATGACGAGCCCCAATCCCAGCATGATCAAAATCGCGGAAGGGGCATTCGAGGGATTGTTATCGAGCAGAAGTGAGCTGCCCACGACAACCATCGTGACGATAGAGCCAACCGAAAGATCGAAACCGCCTGAAGCCAGTACCATCATTTCCCCGATAGCGAAGATCGCCAGGGGTGAACTGCGGCGGAGGAACACCAGGACGCCCGACATGGTCTGATAATTGTGGCTCAGCAGGCCCAGGCAGATAAATATGACCAGGAAAACAGGATATACCGCTGGGATCCTCCGGGCCCAGGCCCATATCGCCCGAAGAACCTGGGCGAGCCCGACCGGAGTGGACATAGCAGATGTCGTCATTCGCTCTACTCCTTATGCCGCTTCTTTTTTCGCGCGGAACGTGTAACTTGCCACGGCTAAAACGACTATCGCGCCGCGCAGAACTGTTTTGAGATAAGGATTTACGCCTAACTGGTTGAAAACGGTGTCGAGCACGCCGAAGATCAAGACACCAGCCAACGTCCCCCACACTCCGCCTTTTCCACCGGCGAGCGCCGTACCGCCGATCACAGTAGTTGCGATGGATTCCAGGTCATAAAGCCCATCCGGTCCAACCCAGGGAGCTCCGGATTGCAGCCGGCTGACCAGGAATAAACCGGCCAGAACGGCGCTCATGGAGCAGATCATATGCGCGCCGATCAAGACCCTGTCCGTCCTCAAGCCTGAAAGCCGCGCGGTTTCAGCGTTGCCCCCAACCCCGTATAAGTGTGCCCCAAACTTCGTTCGTGTCAGCAATAGCCAGCCCGCTATCACGATGAGCAGGAGAATGATGATCGAGACCGGAATGGGCCCCAGCGTGCCGTATCCAAAGTACTGGAACTCCGGCGGAACGCTGCCGGTGTAATTGCTGAACGTGGCATTGATTATGCCCTTGATAATCAGGCTGGTTCCAAGAGTGGCAATGAAGGAGTTGACCTGTAGCTTGGTGATGATCAGCCCGTTCATCAGCCCGATTGCAGCGCCGATCACAAAGACCACCAGGATCGCGAGCGGTACATTAGCGGGGTTGCCTTGCATTACAAATGAGGCCATTACGGCAGTAATGCTGATCGTGTATGCAACCGAAAGGTCAATGGACGCCCCGATAATTACCAGGCTTTGTCCAACTGCCACAATACCCAGGGGTACCGATCGGACTATGATATTCAACAGGATTGGAGGATTCTTGAATATCTGGCCGTCGGCAAAGAACTGATCCAGCGTTCCTCCCACGAGGAAGATCACCACCAGGAACAGATAGACTGGAGGAATGTGGATGGAGCGCAATGTCCTGTTGAACCGATTTTCGGGAGCGGTAGTGATCGCCATGTTATTGCTTTCCTGCGATGACTTGATTCTTTGCGTTGAGCTGGCTCGCATGACCGGTTGCCATCAGCATAATTTCCTGCTCGCTTGATTTTGCGGGAAGCTGTCCGGCAACTTTCCTGTCCCACATCACCAGGATGCGATCGCTCATTCCGACGATTTCCGGCAGCTCGGATGAGATCATCAGGACCGCGATACCTCGTTTCGTCAGATCCCGGATCATGTCGTGGATGCTGGCTTTGGACTCCACGTCGATGCCGCGGGTAGGCTCATCGAAGATGAACACGTCTGCATCCGTAGCCAGCCACTTCGCCAGAACAACTTTCTGCTGATTTCCACCGCTAAGAAATTGGGCTTCGCGGTCGAACGAATCAGTCCGTATGTCAACTTGTTTGCCCAAGTCTGGCACAAGCTTTCGTGATTTTCCGATGCCGTCCTTGTGAACCACACCAAGGATGAATTGAATTCCTCGGACAGTGAGCAGCATGTTGTCCCGGATGGCCTGCCGGGGAACAATGCCTTCCGATTTTCGATCTTCTGTCACGAAGCCCAGCCCGTTTTTGATGGCATGCGTGGGATTCTTTACGTTGATTGCTTTGCCATGAAGCTCCACCGAACCCGACTTGAACGGCGAGACGCCAAAGAGCGCCTGTGCCACTTCCGTTCGTCCCGATCCCTGCAATCCGGCGATACCCAACACCTCGCCTTTGCGGACCTCGAAACTAATGCCTGTTAGGAACTCATTGGACGCGTCCGTGACCCTCAAGACCACGTCGCCGAAGTCCTTCGGCGAGCCCAGTGGGGGGAAGTAATGATCCAGGGCGCGGCCGACCATCAAGTAAACAATGTCGGCTGGCGTGACATCCTTCTTATTAACCGTCTTTACGTAACGGCCATCTTTTAATACCGTGATCTTTTCAGCGATATCGAAGACCTCGATCAGCCGGTGGGAAATGAAAATGATCGCCATACCCCGGCTCTTAAGCCTCTGGATCAGGTCGTCGAGCAGCTTCACCTCAGTGTAGGTTAGGGCAGCAGTGGGTTCATCCATGATGAGGACCTTAGCCTTGAAGGAAATCGCTTTTGCAATTTCGACAAGCTGCTGCTCCGCCACGGAAAGACTGCTGGCGATGGCAGTGGGGGAGATCATCTTTTCGACCCCGATCTCCTGCAGGACTGCTTCCGCCTGTTTGTTCATCTCGTGTATGTCAATGACCCCGTACTTTGATGGCTCGCGACCCAGGAAAATGTTGTGCGCAACGGTTCGATCAGGAAGTAGGTTGAATTCCTGATAGATGATGCTGATGCCCCTCAACTGCGCTTCCTGCGGATGCTCGAAGGAGACTTTCTCCCCTCCGAGAAATATCTCGCCAGCGTCCGGTGTATAAGCCCCCGACACGATCTTCATCAACGTGGACTTTCCGGCCCCATTCTCTCCAACCACCGCATGCACCTCTCCCGGCATAAATTGGAGAGACACATCGTCCAGCGCAAAGACGCCGGGGAAGCGCTTCGTAATATTGCGGACTTCCAACAAGGGCGTCACCTTCGGGTTCTTCTCTTCGGTATTGCTCTTCTGATCTTCGGTCATAACAGCCTCGTTTGTTAATGGTGCCCTTTAGGAGAGTAGAGCCTTCAGGAACGACAACCCCTGTGACGCAATGGCGTCCTGGCTCGGGGCGATTTCTCGCCAAATGCAGACTGCGCTGGCAATTTCCTTTACCTGGGCCGTGAAGGATTCGATCACAACGGGCCCGTCGTATCCGATGTCTTTCAACGCCCTGGCAACCTCGTCCCAGTGCACCTGTCCGGCTCCGGGGACGCCGCGGTCGTTTTCGCATGCGTGGAAGTGGAAGACCTTGCTGCTGGCCTTGCGAATGGCGTCTCCGCTGTTTCGCTCTTCCAGGTGCATGTGGAAAGTGTCCAGGTGCAGGCCCACATTCTCCATGCCCACCCGATCGATAAAATCCAGACCCTGAGACACGACGTTGATCATGTCGGTCTCGAAGCGGTTGAGCGGTTCCAGGGCGATCCGTACATCGCGGCCGGCTGCATATGCTGCCATTTCTCTGATCCCGACGACTGCCCGAACCATCTCGGCCGCGCGCTCGGAATCGTCTTCGATGTGCGCTTTCCCCACTGCAGAGTACATGGGCCCGCAAACCACCGGCGAACCCAGTTCAGCGGCAGCATCGATCAACCACCGGCTATAGGACTTCGCATTGGCGGCTATTGCCGGATCATCACTACAAATGTTCCGGTCCGGCCCGAAAACGCCGCAGACGATGGCATCCAGGCCCTCGGCCCTCAGTGTCTTCTTGACTGCCTGCACGTCGATCAGGCCCGGGTTTTCACAAGCCATTTCGAAGATGTCGAACCCAAGGCTTTTCACCTTGGGGGCAAGCTCTTCGGCGGCTTGCGTCGTGCAGGGCGAGACCCATACGAATGTGTTGACGCCAAATTTCATCATTGGCTAAGCGACCTCTCGACTGCTGCTCGCAGAGTTTACGGTGAAGATGTAGTCCAGAGCAAGGTTCACAGCCCCCAGGATGCCGGAGTCCGCGCCAATTTCAGAAAACACGATCTGGAGGTTGCGGGTGGCAAGCGGTAATGATCGCCCCAGCACTGCCTGGCGAATGGAGGAGAGTAGCAGGTTGCCGAAATTACTCACCCCGCCGCCGATGACGATCATGTCGGGGTTGTAGAAGTTCACAAGCCCGGCCAGCACATCACCTACGTATTGCCCGCACTCGCGGATCACTTCCACTGCTAGCGCATCGCCTTCGCGGGCCGCGTCGCCTACGTCTTCGGCGCGCAGGATTTGTCCGTTGCTGTCGTAGTGCTTCATCAGGATCGGACTCTTCCCATCCTGCGCGGCCAGCAAGCATCGCTCGGCAATGGCCGGGCCGGCCGCGAAACTCTCCAGACAGCCCGTATTGCCGCAATGGCACAAGCGGCCGGTCTTTTTCACCGCGATGTGCCCAATGTCGCCAGCGCAGCCGCTGGATCCCCGGTAGATGCGGCCATCGCAAATAATGCCCGCGCCGATGCCCGTTCCGATCTTAACAAAAATCAGGTTGTCGACCTCCCGGCCGGCACCCTGATTAATTTCACCTAATGCCATCACGTTCACGTCATTGTCAACGACCACATTGGCAGACGGAAACCATTGTTGTACTGTCTGAATGATCGGGTAGCGGTCCCACCCAGGCATGATCGGCGGAGAGACCACGGTGCCCACCGAAAAATCCACGGGGCCTGGAACGCCGATCCCAATCCCACTCATCTTCTCAATGCTCAGGCTATTCTCTTGAAGCATTTTTTCCAGCAATGTGCAGGCACGGCCCAGTACTTTGATCGGGCCATCCTGCACGGATGCAGGCTCTGCGTAGCGCGCAAGGAGCCTGCCGGAAAAATCCGCGATGCCCAGATCGATGCTTGTGGCGCCGATATCGATGCCCGCTACCAGCCCCAGTTGTCCATTGAGGCTGAAGGTTTTCGAGCGACGTCCCCCCGAGTATTCTGTGGCGCTATTTGCGATGAGGATATTCTTGCCGAGCAGGGAGTCGATGCAGGTTGTGATCTTGGTGCGGGAAAAGTCAGTCGATGTGACCAGATCTGCGATGGTGAATTCGCCGTCCGAACGGATCAGATCGATAAGTTTCTTTTCGGAGTCGGTAATGAAGTTGCGGTTGGGTAGGGATCCAGCGCGGTAAAGCCAAACCGGCATCTGCCGTGAGGTGATGTTCCTGGATTTCTTACGCAACACTTCACGTGTGATTCCCATTAACAGCGTATGGCTCTCTTTTCTGTGACGGCTAGTAAGGCCGCTAGGATGCGAAAAAGGGCACCGGGACACCGTTAATGTGGATCCGCTTGCGCTGACCGTATCAATTGTTCAAACCAAGTTTTCTAGACCCCGCTGTACTATTTGCGACATTCCGATGATGCGGAAAGTAATTACATCATTACATCATTATAGGCATTTATATCAGGTTGTCAATGTCTTTCGCAGAAGAAGTGTCTAGTTGCAACAGATTCGGTTATATCTGTCATTTTCTTGGCAAAAGCCGGTTTCTCAGCTTACTACCCAGGCTTGCCTCGTCTTCACCGCGACTAGTTGGTAAGGCACTCCAGGTCGAACACCTTGGCAACCATGGCAAGCTCGTTCAGATTATGCCCGGTCGTAATGATGTAGTGGTGTGAGACTAGATCGTTTACCAGCCGTTTCCCGTTTGGAACATGGATCACGGCGCCATTCAGACAATGTGAGTTCTCAAACTGGGCATATTTGGGCAGATCCGCCTCGACCACAGACCACCGGTCGAAGGGCGGCATAAGCTTAACCAGCGTGATGTCTCCCTCCGGAAGTCGCGCGTCGATGGCAGTTGCATTGTCATCAACGATCGCCAGGACCTTCTCCTTCAGCTTCCATTCTGTCGAGAAAGCGCGGGGTACTACGCCCAGATAACCGCAATGTGCTGCAAGGATGTAGTTCTCCGGCGGCCCATCCACCTCCGGGAAGTTCGGAATATGCTCATGTTTCAGGGCGGCTTGACCCATCTGAAATGGATACAGGTTCGTCATCATGAAGGGCACGTCCAGGGTCTTACTGATCAGCACCTTGGTCATCATCGATACAAGGTCCGCCTCACAGCCCCAGACCATCCGCTGGTCTTCATACAGCAAATTCCATGCCAGGCAGGGGGTGGTTTCCGAGAACATCGATTCATTCAGGCAGTTGATGCCGACCGCGACAATGTCGGGATCCTGATCCAGCTCAGCCTTGACAGCCATATAAGTCTTTACGGCGCTGAGGATGGCGCGTTCGGTGATCTTGCCGACAGGAGAGTTCGCCTTCCGTTGTTCCCAGACCATGCGGGCTGCATCATCCGGGATTGCACGTGCGTCCTCGGCCAGCTTCTTAAAGCTCTTCTTGACCACGCTCACGCCATATTTCTTCTCAATGGCGTCAATGCACTCCGGCTCCCACCAGTAGAACCGCTTGAACAGTTCATCCTGGTTGCCGCCGCCACTGGCTGGATTATCCTGGAACACAAGCAGCTTGGACTGCCGCAGTTGGCGTTTCAATGCAAAAGCGCGGCAAACTTGTTTGGTCTTCTCCAGGTCGGTAGGGCCGATGACCTTGATACCCTTCGCCGTCAGATAGCTGTTGATCTCCCAATCCCACATGGAGACCGTGCCGAATTCAGAGGTCACGATCATCAGAGGCTGGGGGAGCTCCCTGATCTTCTCGACTTCCCGGTATGCATCCCCCAGCATTTGCGGGAAGATCACGCCGTCCGTCTCCGGCAGGCGCGCACCCAGGTGCACCGGTTCCAGGATCTCCGCCTCCTCGGCGAGAAGTTCGTGGAGTTTTCTCAATTGAGCAGAAAAGTCCGGGTCATCGGCCGTCTTAAAGTAAACAGGGACGAGTTTGGCTTTCATGATTTTCTCCGACCATCGGTAAGGGATCGAGCATGGCGTTCTTTGAAGAAAGGGCCGGGGATTCCTGACACCCCGTCCCTTTCTTCAGATTTAATCGGCTCGCGGTTAATAAGCTGTGACTTTACTTGACGTCGCAGACTTCCACTCTTCGGCCTGTCGTTGACGACAGGATGGCGGCTTCCAGCACCTGCATGCCTCGCATGCCATCATACAGGTTCGGCGTGATCTTCGTGCCCTTTTCCATGGCCGTCAGAAAATCGGCGACTGCATGAATGAACTCATGTTCGTAGCCGATGATATGCCCGGGCGGCCACCACGCTCCAACGTACGGATGCGTCGAATTCGTGACCAGGATCGTCCGGAAGCCCTGCTCATCCGGCGGGTCAGCAAGGTTGAGGAATTGGAGCTCGTTCATGCGCTCGAGGTCGAACGCGAGGCTGCCTTTGCTTCCATAGATCTCGAAGTAGTTGTAGTTCTTGCGCCCGCTGGCAAACCGGCTGGCCTCGAATGTGCCCAAAGCGCCATTCTCGAATTCGGCGGCCATGAAGGCTGCATCATCAACTGTCACCTTGCCCTTTTCGGCAGCTCGCAGAGCCAGACTTGAAGGTTCCGGCATCCTTTCCAGGCAGCGGTCGTTCGGTCACGAAGGTCTTCAGCATGGCAGAAACGGCCGCGACCTCGCCCACCAGGTAGCGGGCCAGATCCACACTATGAGAATTCAGGTCGTAATGTGCGCCCGCCCCGGCATATTTCTTTTGCAGATGCCAGGTGAGGGGAAAGTTCGGGTCAGTGATCCAGTCCTGCAGGTACGTGCCGCGCCAGTGGAAGATGGTCCCGATCTTGCCCTCGTCGATCAGTTGTCTCGCGAATGCAACAGCCGGAGTCCGCCGATAGTTGTGATTGAGGTAATGCAGGACGCCGGCTTTCTCCGCCGCTTCATACATCTCGCGTGCTTCAGCGAAGTTCAGGCCGATCGGTTTTTCGCAGAATATTTGCTTGCCATTTTTGGCGGCAGCGACCACGATGTCCTTGTGCAAATAAGTGGGAGTGCAGATATCGACGATATCGACATCCGGCCGCTCCACCACTTGCTTCCAATCGCTGACCGTTTCTTCCCAACCCCAGTTCTTCGCGAACTCGCTGGTGGCTTTCTCGTCCTGTCCACAAGCTACTTTCAGGACAGGGGTCAAGCCGACGCTGAAAAAGTTGGAAACCGAGGACCAGGCATTGCTGTGGGCCTTGCCCATGAACTTGGTGCCAATGATCGCCACATTGACTTTCTTCAAAGTGTCCTCTCCTTTTTGCTTCAGGACATCCCACGCGGGATGTCCCGTTCCTGGATGGTGGATGAGCCTAGTTCAATGCTCCAGCAATCTTCTTGAGCTCTTTGATGCTGAGCTCGACAGCCTCATCTTCGCGCTCGGTCCAGTCGGTGTGCGGGTGGTCGATCTCAACTGCCAGGAAGCCTTTGAAATCCGCCTTGTGCAGCAATTGAGCCAGGGACTGGTTATCGATCAAACCCTGTCCGACCGGCACGCCGGCAAAGAAAAACCAATCGGTGGGCCGTGCGTTCTTGTCGGGCATCAGGTCTTTGACGTGGGTGGCCAGCACATAGGGAGCAAGTTTTTCCATGCCCTTGATCGGATCATCCAGCAGGCGCAGGAAGTTGCCGGTGTCGAAGTTCAGGCCGAAGTATTCGGAGTCGACTTCTGTCAGGAGTTGCAGGATCTCATCGGAGGTGAAATCAATATGATTTTCCACCGCCAGCTTTACCCCAAGGTCCTCGGCACATTTCGCGGCCTCTTTGAACATTTTCACAAGAGCCTCGATCTGTGGACCATGCGGCTCGTGCCGGAACATCAGGCTGCTGCCGACCACGCGCATCACATCTGCTCCGATGGCCTTGGCATTTGGAATGCCCGCCACCATCTCATCGTAAGCCTTCCAGTTCTGCCCTCGTTCAAGCCCATCCGGGTGGCCCCATGCATAGACCCGGTCGAGCTTGTATTCGTCGAGCTGGGCCTTCAGGTCCTTGAACCAGGCCTGATCCACATTGGGTGGGAAGAAGCAGGATTCGAGCGAGACGCCATCCACTTTCAATTCTCTGGCGCGTCGCAGAAAGTCCTGCATGGTCATATCTTTGGCAGGCTTTTTCTGGTCCGGATAGACCTCGCCAAAGAAGCGATGGTAGCAATAGCTATCAATTCCGACCTTCATTTTGTGCCTCCTGGGGTTTGATGGGTGAACTGATCTTTGCTTGGGTTTGCGGACAACCGTGAAGAATCATAACCGTCGGGTAATGGACGGCACTTGTTATTACAGGATAACATCATTATAGCAATGAAAAGGCGCGTTTGCAAGAAATTTCGAGCCGATAGATTTCGCCAATCAAGAATCCGCCTTTGCGCCGATCAGTTTCATGATCCGCGATTTCTACCCGACGAGCATTGCTTGGCGCTTTACCAACAGTATACAGAGTGGGTTGCTACCTTGATCGCTACCAAGGCTAACTGATTGACGCAGATCGATACACGGGAACTCACGGTAGGGCATTGCACTGGCGATTGATTGGGGTATCAGTTTGCTAACTACTCGTTTTCTCCGAACCTTCTATTGACAGGTTGACCGCTTGTCCCTATAATAAGTTGTAATAACAGGATTACAAGAAGCCACCTTGCCGCAAGGGAGAGTTAAATATGAACGAGCGCATCAATTTTGAGAGCCATATCCCATACTATATTCAATTAATGGACATCCTGAAGGAAAAGGTTCAGGGCGGAGCTTGGGTGCCCGGCGACCAAATCCCGGGTGAGCATGATCTGTGTGAAATGTACGGGGTCAGCCGGACGGTCGTCCGTCAAGCACTGCAGGAACTGGAGCTCGAAGGAGTGATCAACCGCCAGAGAGGCAAGGGGACTTTTATCTCATTGCCAAAGATCAGCGAAGGTATCGTTCAAAAATTGACCGGTTTCTACCAGGATATGGTGGAGCGCGGCCTTCGGCCCGGCACCAAGGTGCTTCACCGCAATGTGGGTCCGTGCACTGAAAAGGTGGCCGGTTTCCTCAACATTCAGCAGGGTGAGAAGGTCATAGACATTCTGCGCCTGCGATACATCAATGAAGAGCCAATTCAACTGGTTACAACTTACATCCCATACGACATTTGCCCGGCCCTCGCCACTGTCGATCTCAGTAACCGCTCGCTTTACGAATTTCTGGAAAAAGAGTGTGGCGTTGTGATCGCGAAAGGCCGCCGTTACGTGGAGGCTGTTCTTGCGAGCGAGAGCGAGGCGGAGCTGTTGGGGATCGAGCGCGGCGCACCCCTGCTGCTGCTGGACAGCATCAGTTTTTCGGAGACAGGCCAGCCGATCGAATACTATCACGCGCTGCATCGCGGCGACCGGTCGCGCTTTGAAGTGGAGCTGGTTAAGTTACGAGAATCGGACGCGACCATCGCGTAGCGCGGCCTAAACCAGGCACGCGAGCGGCGCCCTTCTGAGCGATCTCATGAGTGAAAGATTTGGTGGGGGCGCGCCAACTACTCCGGCAGCCTGGAAATATTGGAGATGAGGATGCAAAAGAAATACCTGATCGGCGTTGACCTTGGAACCAGTGGGACCAAGGCCGCACTCTATCAGATAGACGGAAAGCTTCTTGCAGAGGCTTCTGTTGAAGTCCCTCTCCTTTATCCGAAGCCTGGTGTAGTGGAACAGGACAACGAGGATTTCTATACCTCCGCCGCAGAGACGGTGCGGAAGTGCGTCGACGACAGCGGCGTTGCCCCTAAAGAGATTGCGGCGATCGCGTTCAATTCACAAATGGCCGGCGTTGGTCTGATCGATGAAGACTTCAAGGCCGTCGCCCGGTTTGATTCGTGGCTCGATATGCGCTGTCAGCCTTACATTGAATGGATGGATCGGGATGCAGGGGACCGCGTCACACAGCTCACCGGCTGTCCTCCTACCTGCGACCACGGGCCCAAGATGCTGTGGTGGAAGAATGAGCAACCTGAGGTCTACAAGCGCACTGCGAAGTTCGTAATGCCCGGCACTTATGTGGCAGGCAAGCTTGCGGGGCTAAAGGCTGATCGTGCCTTTATCGACCACACTTACATCCATTTTTCGGGGTTTTCCGATGCCCGGCACGGATGCTGGTCTGACGAGCTATGTGACCGCTTCGGCCTCGATAGGAGCAAGCTGCCCACCATCGTCGATCCCTCCGACATTATTGGCGAAGTATCGGAGCAGGCGGCCGCAGAGTTCGGCCTGGCACCCGGTACACTGATTGCAGCCGGGGCCGGTGATACCGCTGCCAACGCCCTCGGCGCGGGCATCGTTCGCCCCGGAATGGTTTTTGACGTGGCAGGCACCGCCGCGGTACTCGCAGGCTGCACGGATGAGTTCGTCGCGGATTCGAAGAATCGCGCCCTGCTTACGATGCGCTCGGTGATCCCCGGCCTCTGGAATCCACTGGCCTATATCGGCGGTGGGGGGCTGGCCCTCCGCTGGTTCCGAGACCAATTCTTTAATACGACAGCTGGAAAGGTCCTACCGGCGGCTGAAGACTTGTATCCCCAGATGCTGGCGCTGGCTGAAGCGGTGGCACCCGGCTCCGATGGCCTTTTCTTCTCTCCCCACCTGGGCGGGCGGATCTGCCCATCGAGCCCGGATATGCGGGGCGCCTGGGTGGGCGCATCCTGGTCTCACACACAGGCGCATTTTGCACGCGCCATCCTGGAAAGCATCGCGTTCGAGTACGCCTATTATCTACGGATCCTTAAAGAACTGGTGCCGGGTATCAAGCTTGTTGAGGCAGCGCGTAGTGGGCGGAGGAGCGCGCAGTGATGTCTGGAACCAGATCAAGGCAGATGTTCTCAATGTTCCCTATCAAAGGCTGCAAGGCAATGAGTTCGGCACATGGGGTGCGGCCATGATCGCGGGCAAAGCCGCAGGAGTGATCAGCGATTTGGGCGCACATGCCGGGCAGACGGCCGTCCTCATGGGAGCGGCCTGTATCCCATCGCAGGCAAATCATGAGATCTACCTGCCGCTCATCGAGAAGCATATCCTGCTGGAACGTACGCTGGATCAATTCTTTGCAGGTTGAGATTTCGTGATGGATCGATTACATCATTTGACCGTTGAGGAGCTTTGATGAAACAACCAGTTCGAATTTGCATGATCGGCGCGGGACGTGTAGGAAAGAATCACTCGCGCGCCATCACGCGGCATATTGCAGGCGGCAGAATTGTGGCGCTTGTCGATGTGATGACGCAGGTACGCGAAGAAACGGCACACGAATTTGGGATCGATCAGCACTTCGACACCCTCGAGATCGCTCTTGAAAAAGTCGAGTTCGATGCGGTCGTCATTACGACGCCCACGCCGACGCATCTGCCCATTACGGCGCTCGCCGCGGACAACAAGAAACACGTATTCCTTGAAAAGCCAATGGCCCTGAACCTGGAGGAATGCGATGCCATTATCAAGACAACCGCGAAGAACGGAGTTCTTTTGCAGTTGGGCTTCATGCGGCGCTTTGATCCCGAATTTGTCGCCGCCGCACAGCGCATCGAGGCCGGCGAGATCGGTCAGCCAATGATGATCAAATCCAATACGCATGGTCCCGGCTTGCCGCCGCCCTGGGCGCGCGATCTCCGCACGTCCAATGGCATGCTGGCAGAGGTCAATAGCCACGATTGGGATACTACGCGCTGGTTGATGGGGTCGGACCAGGAACGCGTTTACACAGAAGTGGCGAACTTCAAGGGAGCTGCAAACAACGTCGACGCTCCGAACTTCTACGATAATGTGCTCGTCAACATGAAATTTGAGAGTGGCGGCTTGGGGCTGATCTCCGGGGTGTGCCCATGCGGCTATGGATACGACGCGCGCGTCGAGATCGTTGGTGAGAAGGGCATCATGCAGATCGGTGAGCTCCAGGGCCAGTCCATTGTGGTCTGCACGAACCGGGACCAGGGTCTGATTTCCCCGATCTTCAGAACTTGGCCGGAGCGGTTCGAGTGGGCATACATCAATGAGTTGGATCACTTTGTTGCGTGTATCCAAAATGATACAGCGCCTCGAGCCGGAGGGAATGAAGGACGTTGGGCGGTGGCCGGTGTGCTCGCTGGCACCAAGTCGTTCCTGGAGCAACGCCCGGTATATCTCAAAGAGGTTATGGGTAAATGACGTCGACATGGATTGAGGACAGATGTTAGCTGCGGTATATCACGGTCCAAACGACCTGCGCGTCGAAGACGTTCCCGTGCCTGCAATCGGCATGGGCGAGATCCTGGTGAAAGTCGTCAGCGCCAGTATTTGCGGCACCGACCTGCGGATCTTTCATGGAAACCATCGCATGTACCAGCCCGGGACCGTTCGCATTCCAGGGCATGAAGTGGTCGGCTCGATCGCGGCGTTGGGCAGCGGGGTGGATAACTATTCCATCGGGCAGCGGGTCTTTTGTGCACCCAACACCGGCTGTGGACATTGCCAGCAATGCATTACCGGCAATAACAACTTGTGCGCCAACTACGATGCCATTGGCGTAACGTCGGATGGCGGCTTTGCAGAATACGTACGCATTCCCGCCAACTCTGTACGGCAAGGCAACGTTATTCCAATCAGCGAGTCCGTTGACCCGGCGGTAGCGGCTCTGATGGAGCCGTTTGCCTGCGTGCTGAGGGGACAGAATGCGCTCCATATGAAGCCCGGAGAGGTTGTGCTTGTCATGGGCGCCGGGCCCATCGGCGTGATGCATGCCAAGCTGGCGAAAGCCAGGGGCGCGGGGCGTGTGATCGTCAGCGAGCCCATTCCCGAGCGCGCTGTGCAAGCCAGGCGAATGGGTGCTGATCGGGTCGTCGACCCGGGGGCCGAAGATCTTCGAACAGTGCTGAACGATGAAAGCCAGGGGCGCGGCGCAGATGTGATCATCGTGGCCGCACCCGCCCACGCCGCACAGGAAAGCGCTTTGGAGCTGGCGGCAATCAGCGGCCGCATCAACTTCTTCGGCGGACTTCCCAAGGACCGTCCGACGATCAACTTCGATTCCAATCTGGTTCATTACAAAGAACTCCTGATCACAGCAACCACAGCCTGCAGTACGGCCGACTGCTGGCAGGCGACGCAGATTGTCAATTCCGGCTTGGTCGATCTTTCCGAGGTTGTCAGCCAGCGCTTTCCGCTGAAGGATGCTCTGACCGCCTTCGCCGCTGCCGAAGATCGTAAATCTCTCAAGGTTGTTCTGGAACCATGAATCCCATGCCAACCTCATCTGCTCTGCCTGCGCCGCGCACGGTCCGCACCGTTTTGGGACCCGTCCCGTATGAAACCCTTGGAATTACAGATGCACACAACCATGTGTGGATCGATCCTGTTCCCGGCGCGGCGCCAAGCGGACTCGTTCTGAACCAGTTCGACCCGATTCTCAAGGAATTGATCGAGTTCCGCGAAAAAGGCGGCAGGACCATTTTGGACTGCCAGCCCCAGGGCTGCGGTCGGGACGGGAACCAGCTGGTGGCGCTGTCGAAGGCGTCCGGCGTTAATTTGATCGCGTGCACGGGATTCCATCGCAGAAAATACTACGCTCCGGATCACTGGCTCTGGAAGGCCGGGTCGCAGGAGATCTGCGAATTCCTGTGTTCGGAATTGCAGCAGGGCCTTGTGGAGACCTTGAGCGCAGACTCGCCCGTGCGGGCCGGGTTTATGAAAATAGCGCTGGAGGCCACCTGGGCAGCCTGCCCGCATGCCTCCCTCGAAGCCGCAGCCTCCGCAGCTCTCAATTCAGGCACGCTCATGGAGATCCATACTGAAAAGGGGGCCCTCGCAGAAAAGGCCTGTATCTATTTCACCAATCTTGGATTAGCACCGAAGCAACTCGTATTGTGCCATATGGACAAAAGACCCGATGTCGGCTTGCATACGGAGCTGGCGCGCTTGGGTGTGCTTCTCGAATACGATACGTTTCACCGCCCGAAGTATGACCCGTCTGTCAACCTATGGCCGCTCATCGAGCAATTAGCAGCCGGCGGCTTCTCGGACCGGCTTGCGCTTGCCACAGATATGGCGGAGCCCGAACTCTACCACTTCATCGGGGGTGGTCCCGGTCTGGCAAGCCTCCCAGGCGGGATAAAGCGAAGTCTGATTGAAAAAGGTTTTCCGGAAGCCGCAGTTGAGCAAATGCTCGGTGGCAACATTGCCCGCCGGCTTGCCGGGATAAATTAAACCGAATTTGGAGAAGAACATGATCGACTTGCCGTTTACTTTCACGCTTCCAATGCCGCAGGTGATTCCTTCGAGAGTGGACAACCACATCGAGCGGCGGCTCTCCGCGCTGCGGGGCCAGTTCTGCGATCAGGAAACTTATAACAAGATGCTTGCAGTCGAAGATCAATTGATCTATGAAGTTTACGAGATCAAGCGGCCTGAAGTGGAGGGGGAAATGCTCATGGGTATCTCCATCGTCCACCCCGGAAAGGTCGGTCGCGAATTCTTTATGACCAAGGGTCATTTCCATTCCGTGCTCGAGACGTCGGAAATTTATTACTGCCTGCGCGGCGAGGGTTATATGGTCATGGAGACCCCCGAAGGAGAAACCTGCGTGGAAGCGCTGGCTCCGGGACGCATCCTCTACGTTCCCCCGCGCTGGGCACACCGCTCGGTATGCACTTCCCGGCTGGAAGACCTTGTCACGTTCTTTGCTTATCCCGCCAATGCGGGTCATGATTACGGCACCATCGAGCGCGACGGCTTCCGCAAGTTGGTGCTGGATGGGGTCAACGGCCCGGAAATTGCCGATAATCCACGCTGCCAGTAACTCGGAGAATCAATGGATCTCAGAAAATGTCGTTTGTTGGTTACGCCCACTTCTTATGGAAAGAATGATCCCCGGCTCAAAACGGAACTGGAAGCCCAGGTGGGTGAAGTGATCTATAACCCCACCGGGAAGCCACTGTCTTCTGCCGAGGTGGCGAAGCTGCTCCCTGGAATTGATGGCTACATCGCGGGGTTGGACGGGATCGATGCGAACGCTCTGCAAGCGGCTGATCGCCTCAAGGTGATCTCACGCTATGGCGTGGGCGTGGACAGCGTGGACCTGGCCGCGGCCAGGTCAAAAGGCATCGTGGTCACGAATACGCCCGGCGCGAACTCCGTTTCAGTTGCTGAACTTGCGCTGGGCCTCATGCTCGCGCTGGCAAGGCAGATACCGGAGGCCGCCGCCGCTGTGCATCAGGGCAAATGGCCGCGTTATGCCGGGTTCAGCCTGGAAGGAAAGACCATCGGAATTCTTGGGCTTGGAGCCATCGGCAAACAGCTTGCACGCCGTCTCGCCGGTTTTGATTGCCAGATCGTGGCCTTCGATCCGCTGGCGGATGCCACATTTGCCAGGGAGCACCATGTTGCCCTGCTGGGGTTGGATGAAGTCATAGGGCAGGCCGATTTCGTGAGCTTGCATCTTCCACTTCTGCCGGAGACGCGTTGCCTGGTAAACGATGCCTTCTTGAATAAGATGAAGAAAGGCTCGTTCCTGATCAATACCTCTCGCGGAGAAGTAATGGATGAGGCCGCACTTCTGAGAGCGCTGCAAAGCGGGCATCTCAGGGGAGTGGGGATGGATGCCTTCACGGTTGAGCCCCCCGATCCCAACGATCCCTTGCTGGCTTTGCCGCAGGTGATCGCCACACCGCACCTGGGTGCGATGACTGACGGAGCCACGAGCAATATGGGCTGGCTTGCAATGAGAGATTGCCTCGCAGTATTGAAAGATGAAAAGCCGGCCTTTCAGGTCGCGTAGCAGTTGTGAACAATAAATTGATTATGGAGGAAATATGAACAAAGCGGAAGTCCTTGAGAAGGTCAAGGAGTTGGGACTGCTGGCTGTAATCCGCGGGCCATCTCCTGAACTGACGATCAAGATGGTGGAAGCCCTGGTAGCTGGCGGCGTTCTCGGGATCGAGATCACATACAGCACCCCGAATGCAGAAGATGTAGTCCGTGCTCTTTCGAAGAAATTTGGCGGCAGCATCGTGCTGGGTATGGGCACGCTCACCAAGCCTGAACAGGCTCCATGCGCTAAGGAAGCCGGCGCGAGCTTCCTGGTCAGCCCCATTTGCGAGCCGGGCTTGGTCAAAAGTATGGTTGCCAGCGGATTGGTGACTATGGCTGGTGCGTTCACGCCTACCGAGGTGTTCCAGGCCTATAGTTTGGGCGTGGACGTCGTGAAGATATTCCCTGGCTCGCAAGGCGGCCCCGCCTATATGAAGGCCCTCAAGGGACCCTTCCCATATATTCCGATGATGCCCACGGGCGGCGTCAATGCCGGAAATATGGCCGAATGGTTTGCGGTTGGGGCGGTCGCGTTGGGCGCAGGAAGCGAGCTTTGCCCCCCACAGCTTGCCAAAGACGGCAAGTTCGATGAAATCACGAGCCGGGCCTCGGAGTTCGTTAAGGTTGTAAAGGCCGCAAGAGGCTGATCATATAGATCCAGGAGGATATCAATGAATAAGGAAATGGAAGCTCAGAAGGATACTTATCAGGTAGTTGCGAAGTCCGTGCCCACTTTTTATTTTATTGGAGTAACCACGGGGAAATCATCGATCATGAAGGTCTTCCCACTCTGGATGAAGGTTCTGGGACGGGAAGAGGTCGTTATGGAGGGAGTGGACTGCAAGATCCACGGCGATCCCGAGGAGTACCGCAAAGCAGTCGCGCAGATCAAATATGATCCAATGTCCCTGGGCGCGCTCGTCACCACGCATAAGATCGATCTTCTCACGGCCGCGCGTGATATGTTCGATTACCTCGACCCCTACGCGCTGATTACCGATGAGGTTTCAAGCATCTCCAAGCTCAATGGCCGCCTCGAAGGCCACGCCAAGGATCCTCTCAGTTCAGGCGCCAGCCTCGATGCGATCATCGACAAGGATTATTTTGCCAGGACCGGCGGAGACGTGCTGTGCTTCGGAGCCGGCGGCTCTGCCATCGCAACGTTGCTGCACCTTATCAACAAGAAAGACAAGGGCGACCGCCCCCGGAAGTACACGTTCGTCAACCGTTCCCAGGGCAGGCTGGATCACGCCCGCATGATGGTTAGCGGCCAAAAGACCGACATCGAAACTGAATACATTTGCAATTCCGATCCGGCAGTTAACGACCGGATAATGGAGAACTTTCCTCCATACAGCATCATCATCAACGCCACTGGTATGGGCAAGGATACGCCAGGCTCCCCGATCACCTGGGATGGCAAATTCCCGATGAACAGCCTGGCATGGGAGTTCAACTATCGCGGCGAGCTCGACTTCCTGTATCAGTCGCTGGCGCAGGTGGAACGCCGCAAAGTCAAAGTGGAGGACGGCTGGCTCTACTTCGTACACGGTTGGACACAGGTTGTATCCCAGGTGTTGCACTTCGAACTCACGCCTGCCGTCTTTGACAAGCTGAACCAGGCCGCGTCGACTGTCAGAGGAAAGTAAAGGGCTACTGGAAAGGGTGCGGATGTCCTCCAAAACCGATCTTGCAAAACAGTATCATGAGCGCGGGTATGGTTGTGCGCAGGCTGTGCTTGCTGCATTTGCAGAGGATTATGGGTTGAGCGAAGAAGCCGCTCTCAGAATTTCGACTGGCTTCGGCTCTGGAATGGGTCGGATGTGCGAAGTCTGCGGTGCTCTGACGGGTGCTTTCATGGTGGTCGGTCTCCAGCATGGGAAGGTAGCGAGCGATGGATCGAAGTATGGAACCGATACCGAAACCACATACAGGCTCGTAGCCGAACTTGCCAAGAAATTTAAAGCCAGGAACGGCTCAATCTATTGCCGGGATCTTATCGGCCATGACCTAAGCAATCCGGAAGAACGGGCAAAGGTAGTTCAAATGGGCCTATTCTCAACGACTTGCGGAAAATGCATACTTGATTCTGTAGAGCTGCTTGAGGAGATACCGTAATGACGAGCACTACGGGCTTTCCGACACAACAAAAGGTGGGTAGTTAATGCTACTGACGGCGCAAGAGATCGCGAAGATAATCGACCTTTCCTGTGTGCGTACGGTGTCGAGCAGATCGGACATCGAGAACATGATTGATGCTGCTCGAAAGTATGGTTTCGGGCAGGTATCGGTGCTGCAGTCTTTTGTTCCCTACACGCGACAACTCCTCCAGGATGTACCGGGTGTTCGCCTGGTTGGCAATGTTAGTTTCCCATCCGGCTCGGACTCGACATCCATCAAGGTCGCGCAAGCCAGAGAGATGATGGCAGCCGGCTGTGACGAGATCGATGTGGTCATGAATATCGGCAAGCTGCGCTCCGGCGAGTTGGCCGAGGTGGAAAGCGACGTACGGGCAGTAATCGAAACGGTGCACCCGATCCCTGTGAAGGTGATCATCGAGATCATGTGCCTCACGCCTGCAGAGACAGAGCATGCCTGCGGCATCTGCGTGCGCACAGGGGCGGCATTCGTGAAGACGGGCACCGGCTGGGCAGAGCGCGGAACAACCAGTCGAGGATGTGCGCCTCGTCAAATCCTTTGTAGGCGACCGTGCCAGGATAAAAGCTTCGGGTGGCATTCGCAGCCTGGATACGCTGCTGAAAATGTATGAGGCCGGGGCGAGGCGCTTCGGTGTAAACCTCAAAAGCGGCATCCAGATCGTGGAAGAATGCCGGCTGTTGGAATCCGGGATCCGGGCAAAGTGAGTCATGGTCAAGGACCGTCGGGTGCATGATGGATAAGAAAATTCTCTCTTTTGATCTCGGAACAGGGGGCAATAAGGCATCGCTCTACGATGTGCAAGGTACTTGCCTGGCAAGCGCTTTCGTGCCCTATGGCACGCAATATCCGGAGGTCGGATGGCATGAGCAGCGCCCGGCAGACTGGTGGAATGCCATCGTGGAGAGCACCCGGCGTCTGATGGCTTCCAGTGGCATCGACAAGGACGACATCGCCTGCCTGGGAATCTCAGGGCATAGCCTCGGCGCAGTCCCGCTTGATAAAGATGGCAGCCTGTTGCGGGATGCAACACCGATCTGGTCTGACATCCGCGCACAAGCGGAAGTGCAGGAATTCTTCCGCAAGGTGGATCCGACCGATTGGTATCTGGCCACGGGCAACGGTTTTCCGGCAGCATGCTATACCATCTTCAAGGTGATGTGGTACCAGAATCATGAACCCGAGATGTTCAGCCGGCTTTACAAGATTCTCGGCACAAAGGATTACATCAACTTCCGGCTGACCGGCCAACTGAAGACGGACTTTTCCTATGCTTCCGGCACAGGCATCTATGATCTGAAGGGCTGGGGCTACAACCGGGAATTCATGCAGGCCAGTAGTATCCCTGAAGGCGTGTGGCCCGAGATCGTGCCATCCACGCAGGTACTCGGCGATGTCACCTCGGACGTTGCACAGATGCTGGGACTGGGTGAGGGTGTCAAGGTGGTCTGTGGGGGAGTGGATAATTCCTGCATGGCGTTGGGCGCCAAGAACACACGCGATGGGCGGGTATATACCTCGCTCGGCTCTGCCGCGTGGATCGCTGTATCGGCGGAACAGCCCGTGCTCGACGAGAGATACAAACCATATGTCTTTGCGCACGTGATCCCCAAAATGTTCACCTCGGCCGTGAGTATCTTCTCCGCGGGCACCTCGTTCACATGGGTGAAGGACAATATCTGTGATGAGCTCACCGCAGAGGCAGCCGCCGGAAACCTGGATGTATACAGCCTCATGAACCGGGAAGCGGAGAAGGCGCCTGTTGGCTCGAGCAAGCTCCTCTTCAACCCCAGCCTCGCAGGCGGTACCTCACAGGATCCCAGCGTGCACATCCGCGGCGCCTATATCGGATTGGATCTGAAGCACGGCAAGCCGGAACTGATTCGAGCCTCCATGGAGGGGATCGCCATGAATTTACGTTTGCGGCTGGACCTGCTGCGCAGATACACTCGCCTGGAAGATGAGATCCTGTTCGTTGGCGGCGGTGCAAAGAGTCGTTTCTATCTGGGTATCTTCGCGGATGTATTCAACACGCGTATTCTAAAAACCAATATCGACCAGGATGCCGGCGCTCTGGGAGCGGCGGCGATTGCAGCGGTGGGTTGCGGATTGTGGGAGAGTTTCGACAAGATCGATGAAATCCATAAGACGATGGAAGTCGTTGAGCCGGACAGGGAGAATAACGCCAGGTACGAGAAACTTCTGCCGGTGTTCGAACTCGCGGCCGAGTACCAGGCGAGGATCAGCGAGGCCCTCCGCACAATTGAACTCTGAACAACGCCTGACTTTCTTGCCTAGCGTCAGGACCTCATGATTGTTTGAAGAATCTGCTTATTGACAGGTCGCTTGTAGGTTCTTATAATGAGTTGTAATTACAGGATTACAAGAAAAGGGCTCTGTACAAGCTTGTAGGAGACGAACGGGGTAATTCTTGCTAATTCTGCGAATTCGGTATCTTAATAGTTGCGTTTCCCTTAGTGGTTCCTTATTCGTAAGCGGGCTTATTCTTGCAGTCGGAGCGATCCGATATCTTAACATTTGCCACTATCAAGACGGAGGCTGATAGATCAGTACGGCCCACGTACGCCTCTAATAAACCACTTTGCGAAAGGGAAAACAAAATGAAGATCGGTCTATTCACCGCCACTTTTCTGGATACGCCATTGGAAGATGTCTTCAAGCTTGCCTCGGGTCTGTGCTACGAGGCAGTGGAAATGCCTGCCTTCGCCGGCAATCCGCATCTTGATATCGAGCAAATAGTCAAAGGCAACAATGCTGCCGATCTGAAGAAGATGACCCAATCCTACGGGTTGATCATCTCGGCGCTGGCAAATCATCCGGAAGGGCAGCTCGTCTTGGGCCCGTACGGAATAGATACGGACGGGATCTTCAAAGGCACCAAGGAAGAGAAGATCAAGTTCGGTATCGAACGCATGATCCTCACTGCCCAGGCAGCGAATGCACTCGAAGTTCCGGTCGTAACCGGTTTCATTGGCTGCGAAAATTTCGGCCGGTTCTTCCCCTGGCCCTATTCCAAAGGCTGGGCGGATATGGAAGTTGAATTTGTCGAACGCTGGGGCAAGGTCCTCGATAAGTTCGCCGAGTACGGCGTGAAATTCGCCCACGAGCCACACCCCAATCAATTGGTCTACAACACCGAGACCGCGCTGCGCGCAGTGGAACTCCTTGGCGGACGCAAGGAATTCGGCTTTAACTTTGACCCGGCCAACTTGATCTATCTCGGTATCGATGTCGAGAACTTCATTGATGCGCTCGGCAGCCGCATCTTCCACGTGCATGCCAAGGATGGCGAACTCGTGGCGCATAATGTGCGCCGCTCAGGGCTGATCCCTCAGGGTGACTGGCAGCGCCTGGATCGCGGCTTCCGGTTCCGAATCCCGGGTTGGGGCTCCGTGCCGTGGAAGAAAGTCATTACCGAGCTTTCGATGATCGGTTATGACTACGTCATGTCGTATGAGCATGAAGATGTGACCATGAGCCGCCATGATGGCATCACCAAGACCATCGCCTACCTCAAACCGCTCATGATCGAAAAGCCCTATGAAGGCCGGCACGACGTTCTGTTCAACTAGTCACTGATCCTGTGATCAAGGAGTACATTCCATGGCAAATTTGATGAAAGCGGCTGTCCTCGAAAAGGTTGAGTGCATGAAGGTGCAGGAAGTGCCTGTGCCCGAGATCAACGATAGCGAGGTCCTGATCAAGGTTAAGATACACAGGGATCTGCGGAACGGATTGGAGCATTTACAAGGGTTGGTATTCCGCCGATAAGCTACCCATGATCCCCGGGCACGAGTTCTCCGGTGTGATCGCCAGGGTTGGCAGGAACGCCGGGAAGCTGAAAGAAGGCGACCGCGTTACGGCAGACATCAATATGAGCTGCGGGAGCTGCTTCTACTGCCGCCGCGGCGAGACATTGCTCTGTGACAACTTCACGCAGCTTGGCATCCACACCAATGGTACGTTTGCAGAGTATGTAAAGGCGCCTGCCGTCAACGTCCATAAGCTGCCGGACAACATGAGCTTTGAAGAAGGTGCGTTCATCGAGCCCGTCTCCTGCGTGATCCATGCCGCAAAGGCCATGGATGCGAAGCTCGGAAGCAGCATGGCGGTCATCGGCTGCGGCCTGGGCGTACTGCATGCCCGGATGGCCGTTCTGAGGGCTTGCGCGCCGGTCATCATCTTCGGCGATAACCGCAAGCGACTGCAGATCGCCAAAGATATGGGTGTGGACTGCGCCATCCATATCGACGACGTACAGGATCCGGTGGAAGAAGTGATGAAGATCACCGGCGGCCGGGGCGTCGATTATGCGATCGAGGCCGTCGGCTCCGTCAAGACCTATGAGCAGGCCTTTGCCATGCTCCGCCGCGGTGGACAGCTCTCCGCTTTCGGCATCACCGGCGAGCAGGACACGATGAAGATACGTCCGTTCGAATTTGTGCTGGGCGAGAAGAAGGTTACAGGTTCGTGCGCCGGCGTGGGGCAGGATTGGCCCGACGCGATCACGCAGATCTCCAACGGCCGCATCAATCCCCGGCCGCTGTTCTCCATGAAAGTTCCCCTCGAAGACCTGGAATGGGCCTTGCACGAGCTGCGCAGTGACCCGAGCCTGTTCAAGGTCTTTGTGTCACCGGATATGACCACCCGCGAAATGATGTAGGAACGTTCTGCAGGCAGCCCAGGGCCCTACGGGCTGCCTGCCGCAATTATCGGAGCCATTCCTTGAAGATCAGAAATATCGACCACGTCTCGATCAACGTCTCTGATATCGATAAAACTCTCGATTTCTATGGCCGCATCCTGGGGCTCAAACAGCAGCAGACTGTCGATTGCGGCGAGTTCGAAATCACGTACTTCGGCCTTCCGAGCGGCGTCCGGCTGGAGTTATTCGATTACCACGGCCGGAACCGTACCATCCCGCGCGCAGAGAGCGAAGTTGGCCTCCGGCATCTTGCGCTGCAAGTCGACGACGTTGCTGCGCACGAAACGCTCTTGCGAGCCGAAGGCGTGGAGATCACGCTTCCTACGTGTGATCTGCCAAATCTTGGAGTTCGAGTATTGCTGTTCCTGGATCCCAACGGCGTGACGATCGAGTTCTGCGAAAAGATCTGAAGAGGTCGTCTGAATTAGGTAGAAAGACCCGCAAGCATCAATTCAAGTCTCTTAGCTTACTACAGGAGGTAGAAGGAAATGGATCATAAGGATATTCTTCTTTCACCGATCAAGATCGGCACCCGTACATCGGTGAACCGCTTCTTCATCCAGCCCATGGAGTGCACGGATGCCGACACCGAGGGGAATCCCTCGGACCTCACCTATCAGCGCTATGAAAACTTGTTCAAAGGCGAGGCCGGTCTGGTGGCCCTGGAAGCGATCACTATTACCGATAAGAATCGCTCGCGCCTGAATCAGCTTTTCATCATGCCTCACAACCTGCCCGCGCTGACGAACTTCGTCAAGCGCCTGCGCGAAGTGAACCCGAAGACTCTCTTCATCTACCAGCTGACGCACTCTGGAGAACTGAGCAATCCTGAGTTTTCAAAGCCGTTATCGGTGAAGCCCCTGCCGGGTTTCAAAGCAGATGTCTTCACCGAAGACGAGTTTGAAAAGATCATGGATGATTTCGTCCTCGCGGCAAAGATCACCTACGATTCAGGCGCCGATGGCATCGATATGAAGTTCTGCCACGGCTACCTGGGTTCCCAGATCCTACGGCCTTACAATGACCGCAAGTGGAAATACGGCGGAAAATGGGAGAACAGGCGTCAGTTTGCCTATGACCTCTATGAGCGCATTCAGAAAGCCATACCTGACAAGAACTTCCTGATCGGCTCAAAGATCTCGGTTTGGGAAGGTTTCCCGGGCGGATTCGGCACTGCCGGCCCCGATACTCCCGTGATCGACCTGACTGAGCCTATCGACCTGGTAAAGGGCCTGGAGGAACGCGGCGCCCAGTATTTCATTCAGTCTGCGGGCAGCCCTTCCATTACCATCAGTCTCACGCAGGCCGATAAGTATCATCCTTATTTTGCCTACCTGCACCAGTACTTCGCCAAGGTACTGAGAGAAAACCTCAAGAAGGAAACCGTCGTCATTGGCTCGAACTACGCCGTGTTCGGCAAAGGCGCGAACAAGCTGCAAGCGGTCGCAAAGGAAGACAACTCCGTGCTGGCCTATGGCGCACAGAATATCGCCAGGGGTTACACGGATATGATCGGCCTCGGACGACAGTCGCTGGCGGATCCCCTGCTGCCGTTGAAGCTGCGCGAAGGGCGGGAAGCTGAGATACACTATTGCACAGCCTGCGACAACTGCCTGGAATTGCTCATCCGGCAGAGCCCTATCGGCTGCTGCACGTATAATAAGTACTACACCCGGGTGTTGGTTAACACGCGCAAGGAAAAGGGACGGCTCACGGTCAAACACACCTAGGACTGGAATAACGAATTAGCAGCGCCGCCGCCCACGAACAATTCCCATCTGATGGAATTCAAGCGGATCGTGTTATCGATTCCGAACCGGGCGCGCCCAGGAGACAGAACGCATGGCAAAGATTCAATTAACGAAGCAGTCCATCGGAGTCGGCGTGGCCGGCACGGGTTTCATTGGCCCGGCACACATCGAAGGTTTGCGCCGCAATGGCATCCAGGTGCTGGGACTGGCTGAAGAGACAGAAGAAAAGGCACAGCAGAAGGCGGCCGAGCTTGGCATCCCCCGCTGCTTCGGATCTTTGGACGAGATGCTTGCAGATCCGGCCATCCAGGTCGTCCATATTGCCACGCCAAATCATCTGCACTATCCGCACGTCAAGGCCGCATTGCTGGCCGGCAAACATGTGGTCTGCGAAAAGCCCCTGGCAATGACGTCTGCACAATCGGGCGAATTGCTGCAGCTTGCGACCGACCGGAAGCTTGTCAACGCGGTCAATTTCAATATCCGCATGTACCCGCTCACTCAGCAGGCCCGCAGCATGGTCCAGAGTGGGGAGCTGGGCGATCTATTCATCGTGCACGGCTCGTATTTGCAGGACTGGCTGCTCTTTCCCACGGATTGGAATTGGCGCCTCGAGCCGGGCCTCGGAGGGACTCTGCGTGCCGTGGGCGATATCGGTTCCCACTGGCTCGATCTCCTCACCTTTATCACCGGCTTGCATGTCGACGAGGTCTTTGCGGACTTCAAGACCTTCCATCCCGTCCGCAAGAAGCCTGCCAGGCCGCTCGAAACGTACACGGGCAAGATGCTTCAGCCTTCCGACTTTGTCGATCAGGCCGTGACCACCGAGGACTACGCCACCATCATCCTACATTTTGAGAACGGCACGCGCGGGGTGCTCACTGTTTCGCAGGTCTCTGCTGGCCGAAAGAACAGGCTATCTTACGAGATCGATGGGTCGAAATCGTCCCTCGCCTGGGATTCGGAAAAGCCGAACGAGCTTTGGATCGGACACCGCACCGAGCCGAACCAGACCCTGATGAAGGACCCATCCCTGTTGTCCCCCGAAGCTCGGGCGGTTGCATCCTATCCCGGCGGGCACAACGAAGGCTTTCCGGATACGTTCAAACAGCTCTATGCCAAGGTTTATGACTATATTCTGGCGGCCGATTTTAGCCGCATCCCCGACTTCCCGACCTTTGTCGATGGGCACTATGAAATGCAGCTCTGTGAAGCCATTGAGCGAAGCGCCCGCAACCAAACCTGGACCAAAGTGAGATAAGGGAGGGTATCATGAAACTCGGATTCTTTACCGCAGCATTACCCGGAAGTAACGCTTGAGCAGGCCGCCCAATGGGGCGCGGAGAGCGGTTTTCAGGCCATTGAGATCGCATGCTGGCCTCCTGAAAAGGCGACCCGCCGTTATGCTGGCGTAACCCACATCGATGTGACTACGCTGGATCGACCCAGGGCAAAAGAAATCCGGAAGATGCTGGATGGCTGCAACCTCACCGTTTCCGCGTTGGGATATTACCCCAATCCGCTTCATCCTGATCCGGAGCATCGCCAGACGGTGATCGAGCACCTGAAGAAGGTCATTGAGGCCGCGGCCCTGTTGGAAGTTCCGGTCGTCGGCACTTTCATAGGCAAGGACAAGAACAAGACCGTTCCGCAGAACTTGGAAGACTATGCAAAGATATGGCCTCCCATTGTCAAATATGCCAGGGAGCGCGAGGTCAAGATCGGCATCGAGAACTGCCCGATGCTCTTCTCGTATGACGAATGGCCGGGCGGCGACAACCTTGCCAGCACGCCGGCGATCTGGCGAAAGATGTGGGAGATCATCCCCGATGACCACTTCGGGCTAAACCTTGACCCTTCGCACTTGATCCTGCAGATGATCGACTACGAACGAGTGGTTCGCGAGTTTGCCGGCAAGATCTTCCACGTCCATGCCAAGGATCTTCACATCGACCGCGAAGGGCTATATAACAACGGCGTATTATCTCAGGGAATGGGTTGGCAGGTGCCTCGCCTGCCTGGCCTGGGCGACATGGATTGGGGCAAATTCATCGCGGCTCTTACTGCTGCGCGCTACGACTATGTTGTGAGCATCGAACATGAAGACCGCGTCTACGAAGGCGATGAAGAACTTGTCAAGCGCGGCTTCTACATCTCACGCGACGTGCTGAAACCCTATATCCATTAGCATGATCGCAACACTTGTGTTCAACACGCCCCTTTCCAATAGGAGAGGGGCGTGTTTTCTTTACAGCGGGGACAGCGACGGTGTGGTTAGGCAGAACGCCAGCGCGAAATGCGTTCTGGCAGCTTGTCATCTCCCAGCTCATGACATATCTCCTTGAGGCGCTCATATGCGCCTCGCCATGCCAGTTCGCTCAGCTTCTCCTTAAGGGGCACGTCTGTCCGAAGGGTGGCTAACTGTCGGTAGAGCAGGGCCTCTCGCGCGGCGCGTGGAGAGGGACTCCGCCAGGCTGGCAGCGCGTCCGGCTGTGATGGACTCCACTTTCCATTTCCCGGCATCGCCGGGGATGGACTCCAGGTGTTTGTAACGCAGCAGCACCGCCGACGCAGACTTGGCTCCCCAGCCCGGAATGCCCGGGAAACCGTCAGCAGCATCGCCGACGAGGGCCAGCCAGTCCGGAATTGACTCAGGACGTACCCCATATTTTTCCAGCACGCCCGGCTCATCGATCACGATCTCGCGGCGGCGATCCCAACAGACGACGCGTTTCCCGGAAACAAGTTGCGCCAGGTCTTTGTCCGGCGAGCAGATCACGATCTGCTCCACAGAAGCAAGCTTCGCAAATCGCTTGGCGGCAGCAGCCAGGGCATCATCCGCTTCGAATTCCGTCATGGGCCATACAACTACACCGAGGGCGCTCACAGCCCGCTCGGCAAGCGGGAATTGTGCCAGAAGGCTCGCGTCAACCCCCTCACCGGTCTTATAGCCTGCATATAGGTCATTGCGGAATGACTCGATGACGTGGTCGAAAGCCACTGCCAGGTGGGTAACCTCCGTCGTGGAGAGCAGCGCGTAAAGGCTCCGCAGCAGTCCCAGTGTGGCTCCCACCTCGCGGCCATCGGCGGCCTTGCGAGGAGGCGCACCGAAGTGGTTTCGAAACAGTTCGTATGTGCCATCCACCAGATGGATTTTCATAGTCAAAGATTCTCCGTCCCCGAATATACCACTCCGAGCCTGTTTAGAATGTCTTCTATGCGACGCACTGGTCTTGACCCGGGCGGAGCCGCCGGTCGATGCGTCGTCTATTGCAATTGATATGCAATCTTTAGGCATACCGATTGCCAGTTCCATTCGTCTATTAGTTCATATGTAGTAATTGTCTTGATAATGAAGCATTCCCGGCTCTCGTATAGAAACTTCGAACCCGACGGCTTTTCGTGTAGGCACTACTCAGATCGGCTTCAAATATAGGACTGGAGATCACAGCAAGGCAATGCCACGGTGTAAAATGCGCCATATTAGGTCGCTGACGATCCGCTTCCCAAGAATATTGATCCTTAGAATGCCCGGCGACCGTGAACGCGCGGTCAGTGCGCTTCCCTGCTGGCTGATCTCTCTCAATGATTCCAAATGATTTATTGGTGCTTTCAACCCGCGGTCCCCTTTATTTATGATGCGTAGCGGGAAGAAAGAGAAGAGAAAGGAATCTTCCATGAAGGAAGTCCGTCGCCTGCTCCCTCGAGCAATCGCTATGCTGGTGCTTCTGGCATTTCTAACCGCCTCGCTGCTTATACCGGCCTCTGCCTCCCCACAAACAGCTGCCACTCTGACGATCAATCCCGTGGCAGACGCCTATGTAAATGCATCCTCCCGCGGCACTAACTACGGCACGGCCACCTCTCTCCGTGTCGATGGATCCCCCGTGGTCGATTCATTCCTGCGCTTCTCGGTTTCCGGTCTGACTGGATCCTCCATAAGCCAGGCGCGGCTTGAGCTGCATGCCAACTCATCCGCGACGAAGGGGATCACGGTCAAAGCCGTTGGCAATAATACATGGGGCGAAAAGACCATCAAGTATAGCAATATGCCGGCCATGGGCGCTGTCCTTGCCACCTCTGCAGCAATATCCGGTGGCACCTGGGTAAGCTTGAACGTGACGTCTTACATCTCTGGCAATGGCACTTATAGCTTCGGCGTGATCACGCCCGGTTCCACTGCCATTAGCCTGGCCTCACGCGAATCTGGCGCGAATGCCCCGAGACTGATCATTACCCCAGCCAGTCCAACCTCCACCACTGTACCGACCTCCACCTCCACTCCCCCGCCGCCTACCTCCACCGACACACCCACAACCACCTCATCGCCTACATTCACGCCGACGAACTCCGCGCCGACTGATATCCCTACTGATGCCCCGACCGATACGTCTACGCCAGAACCGCCGCCCACCCACACGCCCGCGCCCTCAGCCACTGCAACTGTGGCTGCTCAGTCCGGCTCCATCCAGCACGTCTTCATCATCGTAATGGAGAACAAGGCCTACAGCCAGGTGTGGAATACTTCTTCGACGCCATACATTACACAATTGGGCAATGCTTATTCACGAGCTACCAACTTCTTTGCGATCATGCACCCCAGCCTGCCCAACTACCTGGATCTCTTCGGTGGCAGCAATTACGGAATTACCACGGATTGCTTCCCATCAGCCTCCTGCCACATAGACGCGCCAAATCTCGCGGATAATCTGGATGCGAAGGGGCTCACCTGGAAGGGCTACATGGAATCGATGCCATCGCCCTGTGCGCTTGTCGCATCCGGCAACTATTCGCCCAAGCACAATCCCCTCATATACTTCGATGATATCCGAACGGACACGGCGCGCTGTAATAGCCACGTGGTGCCTTTCACCGCGCTGAGTAGCGATCTCGGATCGGCGGCGGCTACGCCGAACTACGCGCTCGATTGTGCCCGATCAGTGCAATGACATGCACGACTGTTCCATCAGCACCGGCGACACGTGGCTTGCGAATCACGTTCCAACCATCCTGAAGCTCCCCGGCTTGCACCTCAGATAAGTGCCTGCTGGTGGTGACCTGGGATGAAGATAACAACTCGTCCGGCAATCATGTGCTGGCTATCTTTGCAGGTTCAGGCGCCGCGACTGGCGGCGCAACTTCCGCTACCTCGTATACTTTATTCTCATTGCTGCGAACGATTGAGGATATCTTTGGCCTGCCTGCCCAGACGACCAATGACCTGGCAGCCGCCCCGATGAACGACCTGCTGCACTAATGAAGAGCTGAACCCTTGCATCTGCCGCCGAGGGCGCCTCGCAGTCGAGCAGCCTAGTGTTTTCCGATGCCGTCTTGCCTCAGCCTCTTAAGCAGCCCGGCGGATAGTACGCCGAGGCCCAGCCAGAAAAGGCTGATCCCGGTCAACAGTCGGACTTGCTTTAGCACGCGGCGGTTACCTGGAAGGCTGTCGCATGTTCTGATCGCGCGCGGGCTCACTCGAAAGTGAGCTGGAGGCGTTCAGATTGGCGTCTTTATCCACGCCCACTCGCAGGCGATAGACCATCTCGCCGCCCAGCCAGCCTGTGATCAGCGCCATTCCAGTCGCTAGGAAGGAGAGCACGAGGGCGAAGGCACTGGGGACGTAGCTTACGCCGCCTAGCCTCATGAGCCAGCTGATCGCGAATAGCACTACGATCGTGAAATTGCCCAGTCCATGCCATGCGCCCACGGTCCTGGCCCTCGAGCCACGCGGCATTCCGAGCCACTCCAGGAAGCCAAATACGGCAGCCAGCAGTCCGCCCACAATTCCTGCCGCGATCATGTAAAAGGAGACCGTCGGAAGGATAGCGGTTCTGAATATTAGGAATAGGATGTCGAAGATCACCGCCGTCGTGAGAAGTCCCAACGGAAAGACGACAAGCATGGGGTGAACGGGGTGTCCAAATAGCTTCACTTTGCTTTCCATGGCTACTCTACTTTCTCCCACGTGGTCGAGGTCTGGCTCCTTCTCATTAAGAAAACCTGTGCCCAGATCGGCCGCGCAAGAATATAGTGGACTTATATCCTAGCGCAATTTTAGACTGCCCCCTACGTAGGACTTCCCCTAGTTCACTACGGGGGATTATCCTGCCATTGGTTCTCCATCGGACTGCCGTTGGATGGGTGATCAACACTGGCGGGCGCTTGGAATATGCGTTTCCTGCCGTTCATTGGCACAATGGAACCCCAAGTCCCCAGGTTGGAGCAGTAGCGTATAGCCTGTGGTACTGCATCGTTTTTACGTACGGATGTGAGGTCTCAATGCAGACTTTGAAAGCAAAACTCAACATAGATGCCGAGCCCCTGAAAAGTGTCAACCTGGTGGCGGTCGCCTACTCCTTCGTGCAGAAGGAGCAGTTTCCGACCGCCGATGCCTATGATGCCGAGAAAGAGGTGGAGGCTCGCGCGCAGCAGGTGTTGGAAGAGATCAAGAATCTGGGCCTTGAAGTAAAAGCTTATCCGGCTGACCAATACTTCCTGACCAAGATCTTGGTGGACCGCCCCGACGTGATCGTGAATCTGGTCGACACCGTGCATGGACGCGACAAGCTAGCGAGCGCCATCCCGGCCTTTCTCGAGTACACCCAGATCCCCTATACGGGGTGTGGCATCACTGGCATGGTGATCGGGAGCAACCGTCACCTGTTCAAAGAGTTGCTCCAGCACAATAACATTCCCACAACGGAGTACAAGTTCATCCGGGACCTGCGTTCGAATACGCCGCCCTCTTTTGACCCTCCCTACATTGTGAAATTGAACGAGAGCGGGGGCAGCATGGGCATCGACAACCACGCCGTGAAAGAGACCGCCGCTCGGGAGATGAAAAAGGTGGAGGAGCTCCAGGGCGAGTACAAAATACCGGTGATCGTTGAAAGATATATAGATGGGCCGGAATTGGCCGGGGTCGTATTCGACGATAGCAAGGCCCGCCACGTATTTGTCGCTCAAAAGAAATTCAAGCTCAAGCCTGATGGCAAACACAGCTTTACGAGCATCGAAAGCTACGGTGTTCCCGATGCCTACAAGTTCGAGCTTGTCGAAGAGGAGTTAGAGAAGAAGGTCGCAGATCTCTGCGCCAAGGCTTTTGACATCCTGCGCTTTAGCGATTACGCAAAGTTCGATATCCGGCTCGATGAGAAGGACCAAACGCCCTATTTCATCGACTGCAATCCCAATACTTCCCTCGGCCCGGACAAGGGTGAGCCCATGACTGCTATCCTTGGCTTGTACGGGATCGAGTTCAAGGACATCATAGCCTGCCTTTTGAGCAAACATGTCAAATCCACCACAACCCCTAAAGAGATTTAGCCGCTTAAGGATCATCGAGCAGATCAGTGAGCATCACTGCGGGCCGGCCGTGGTCCAGATGCTGCTTGAAAATATCGGCGTAGCAGCCACGCAGGAGGTCATCACGGAGGCGGCAGGAGCAACAGCAACCATCGCCGAGCATGGCACCCGCGTGGACCAGCTTGCAAAGGCGGTTCATACACTGGCGCCCCGGGCGCGCCTTTGGTACAAGGAAAAAGCCAGCTTGTCGGACCTGGCGTATGTGCTCGAGGAGCGCAAGTTCCCCGCCGGTGTGGAATGGCAGGGAATCTTCGATGACCCGTCCACGGAACAGCCCGATGATGACTATGGACATTACAGCGTCGTGGCCCACATCGACGAAGGCAAAGACGAAATGATCGTGATGGATCCCTATAAGGATTTCATCGACCAGAACCGGATCTTGAAGCTCAGTGTATTTCGGAAGCGCTGGTGGGACTTCAATGAAGTCAAGGACCCGCAGACCGGTCAACAGATCTTCAAGAAAGATGAAGAGCTATTCTTTGTCGTGGTGCCGCTCGATGTTACCTTTCCAGTCGAGCTCGGCATGCAGGCCTATTATTGATCTGAAGGGCGAAAGACAAAGCAACCAAATCCGTTTGTAGTGGGGCGATCATCAGGCTCTTTCACATCTCGCCCGTCCGGAACTGCTCCGTGGGTCGCTCGAAAGTCTGGGATAATGAGACTTGAAGGCATGAAAGAGGAAGCTATGATAGACCCGGGTTACACCGAAGAAGTCAATGAGTTTATGGGTAAGCTCAACCATCCGTTCAAAGCGGAAATGCAGGCCGTTCGCGAGATTATCATGAACGTGAATGATCAAATTTCGGAGCAGATCGAGCACAATGTCCCCAGCTTCAGCTATAAGGGTTACCTGGCGACCTTCAATCTTCGCGCCCGGGAGCACGTGCAATTAATTTTCCTGAACGGCGCTATTTTGCACGACAAAAAAGGGATCTTCGAAGGCAACTATCCCGAGCGGAGAATGGTTTATTTCTGCAATATGAAGGACGTGAGAACGAAGAGGCCCGCTCTGGAGAGGGTTGTTAAGGAATGGGTAAGGCTCATGGATGGAAAGGGCTCTCCGTAAGCCGGCTGGACCGTTGGTGCACCGCGGCTCATGAACTGGCACCTGCACGCTTCATATAATGTAACGTATCACAGGGAAGGGCCGGCGCTCAGGCTCGAACTTCAGCAGGTAAGAGCACTTGTGTGATGGTACATGAATGACAGATAATACGGGGAAATACACACGGAAAATTAATCGAAATCTCCTGGGCTTGCTGATAAAATACGAAAATTAATCTAGTCGACTGGCCCCCGGGAGGTGAAATCTGTCACTCAAATCCGGCGATGACAAATCCCCTGATGTCGGCGCGGTCTGGTGGTTTTGGTTCACCACGGATGCATTTGCCGTTGATAAGCGTCTGCGCCGTATCCTTCGCCTGTTGCCAGATGATCCTCGCTGCAGGTTCTGTAATGCTCCCTTTCGGGGCATTGGCGGGATGCTCATGCGCGTACTATTTGGCAAGCAGCAATCCGACTTAAATCCCCGCTATTGCAACCTGTGCGATCAGGCCTCGCGTGACTTCCCGGGCGGTGCCGAAGTCCCGATGTCGATCTTGTTCGCAGATGTGCGCGGCTCTACTGCCCTTTCCGAGACTATGACTCCAACGGACTTCAGCCGGCTCATCAACCGTTTCTACACCCGCTCCACAAAGATCATCAGCGACACAGACGGGTTGGTGGAGAAGCTGTCCGGAGACTCGGTGGCGGCATTCTGGGGAGCCGGTTTTGCGGGCACTGATTACGTTCGCCGGACAATTCAGGTGGCGGTGAAGTTGTCTGGCGCCATGGAGGACGAGGGCATTCCCATCGGCATTGGCGTGCATGCGGGTATAGCCTACTTTGGCGCAATGGGCGTCGCAGGCGGCCTCACCGAGTTTTCGGCCATCGGCGAAGAAGTGAATACCACGGCTCGCCTGGCATCGAAGGCCCTCGCCGGTGAGATCATCGTGAGCGAGCAGGCGCTTTCCAAGGCTGGCATGGATGGCACGCAGTTAGAGTCGCGCAGCCTGGAGGTAAAAGGAATCTCTCACCCCGTCAGTGTCCGCGTGATGCAGGGCTCTCGAGCTCGCAGGCCCAACGACCGCTCTACGGCTCCTCCGCCGAATAATTTGAACTAGCTATGGGTGAAAGGATCCGAGCGATGGCAGCCACGAGCTGCACAAAAATACTTTAGAGGATATGGATCATGACAAATAACAACTCTTCAACTAGAACGGACTCGTATACTGCGGCGTTCTCGATCGAGGAACTGCGTGATACCTTCAACGGACGGGTGATTGCACCCGGCGACGCTGATTATGATGATGCGCGCTCAGTTTTCTATGGCGGCATCGACCGCCGGCCCGCCGTCATTATCCGTGCTGCCGACGCAGGCGAAGTTGCACGGGTCATCTCGCTGGCGCGCGAAACCGGGCTGGTGATCGCCGTCCGCAGTGGGGGTCACAGCAACGCTCGCTACGGCGTCACCGAAGGTGGTATTGTCCTCGACCTCTCGCAGATGCGCGCACTGGACATCGATGTGGAACGGCTTACCGCTTGGGTCGAGCCGGGCCTTACATCGGCTGAGTACACAACCGCTGCCGGAGCCCACGGCCTTGCAACGGGTTTCGGTGATACCGGCTCCGTCGGTATTGGCGGCCTCACCCTTGGCGGTGGCGTCGGATATCTTGTCCGAAAGTATGGGCTGACGATTGACGATATGCTGGCTGCCGACATTGTGACCGCCGACAGCCAACTCTTGCATCTGAACGCGGATTCGCACCCCGATCTTTTCTGGGCGATTCGCGGCGGTGGCGGCAACTTCGGCGTCGTCACCCGCTTCCAATTCCGCTTGCATGAGGTGAATTCGGTCTACGGCGGGCTGCTCATCCTGCGGGCCACGCCAGACGTGATCGCCGGCTTTATCGCGCAGGCCGAGGCTGCACCTGATGAGCTCTCAACGATCGCGAACGTAATGACCGCTCCACCCATGCCCTTCCTGCCGAAAGAGGTGCACGGCAAGCTGGTGGTAATGGCCATGTTGGTATACGCGGGCGACGTCGCCGCCGGCGAGCGCCTCCTCGCTCCATTCCGTGCTCTTGCGACGCCTCTTGCGGACATGATAAAGCCCATGCGCTATCCCGAAATATACCCTGCTGAGGAAGGCGGCTATCATCCGATCGGCGAGGCGCGCACGATGTTCATCCATACCGTCGATCGCTCCGTTGCCGAAACAATCCTTAAACACCTGAAGGCGTCCACTGCTTCGATGGCCGTAGCCCAGCTGCCGCGTGCTCGGTGGAGCGATGGCGCGTGTTCCGGCCGACGCCACTGCATTTGCGCACCGCACCTCCCGCATCATGGTGAATGTCGCTGCGCTTTATGAGCGCTTCCCGGACGACAGGCCCATACATGAAGTCCTGGGTGACCGGTTTCGCAGCCGCGCTGCGGCAGGATGATGCTGGCGCTTACGTGAACTTCCTAAGCGATGAAGGCGAGCAGCGCGTCCGTGCTGCCTATCCGGGCCACACGTGGGACCGGCTGGCAGCCGTCAAGCACCGCTATGATCCGTCGAATCTCTTCCGGCTTAATCAGAATATCCTGCCCGCGGATGGTGGCGTGGATTGAGGGAGGGCGATCATGGCCATCGACGATTCATCTATAGACCATGCTCCGCACCCGAATCCGGCCCTTGCGCGGCTCGAAAGATTGGTCGGCGCCTGGGATATTCGAGGACGCACCTTCAACTCCGCCACGGATGACATCCGCGGAAAAGTTGTCGTTGATTGGCTGCCAGGTGATTCTTCCTCGAACTGCGTGGCGAGCTGGAATCTCAGGGCTTCCATGTCCATAGTCTGGAGATAGTCGGTTATGATGCTGCTACAAAAGCCTTTTCGGCCCATGTCTACTCCAGCATGGGAGAGAATGCTGCCCAGTATCAGTGGGACATTCAAGACGACACTGTAACTCACTGGACCCAAGGCTCAAGGTATACGGGCGAATTTAGCCCAGACGGCAATACTCTGTCCGGCAGGTGGCGACCGGACGAAGGCGAGCCGGAGTCCGAGGCCAATTCCTACGAAGCGATCATGACCCGCCTAAAGTAGTCAACTTGTTGCAGATACATCGGACAGTCTCAATACCGAATGGTCCGCGTATTACCAGAATGGTTGTGACTGCCCGGAAGGCTCATCCGTTGGTAAGCAGGCGAGGAGAAATACTATAGCGAACAATGATGTGGTGGTCTGGCGGCACGTCTCTTTGGCAGTGAGTAGCCGTGGCTAGTTCGCTCGCTGCCGCCGTCTTTGCCCTCTGTGCCGCGGCCTCGTGGGGGTCTGGAGATTTCACCGGCGGGCTGGTTTCCCGTCGCATAGGCGCCTTCCATACCGTGCTGATCTCCTACAGCGTGGGATTGATCGCATTAGTGATCGTAGCACTTGCCCGCCTGGAGCAGCTGCCTCCGGTGAGCGATCTCTTGTGGGGCGCCCTTGCCGGCCTTTTGGGCATGGTAGGGTTGGCCTTTCTCATGCGCGGCTTTGCCGCGGGTCGAATGGGTATCGTTGCGCCTGTGTCAGCGGTATTGGCGACGACGATACCGGTCATTGCTGCTGCCCTCACCGTGGGACTGCCCCGCCAATTGCAGCTCATCGGATTCGCCTTGGCTCTTGTCAGTATCTGGCTGCTCACGCGGCCTGAGCGCTCCGGGGGGCGTCCGGCAGGCATCGGCCTGGCACTTTTGGCAGGCTTGGGATTTGGGGGTTTCTTCACAGCTCTGGGTCAGATCAGCAACACCGCAGTATTCTGGCCGTTGGTGGCCGGTCGGTTGGCTGCCTGTGCGGTGATGGTGGCGATTGCCATTTTCAGGCGTCGTCCGCTGATCCCTCCGCTTGCTCCGCTGCCTTTGCTCACACTCGCGGGCATGCTGGACGTGGGTGGGAATCTATTCTTTCTCCTGGCCGTTCAAAGCGGGCGCCTGGATGTGGCCGCGGTATTGGGATCGCTCTATCCGGCGGTGACGGCTCTGCTGGCCCGGGTCGTCACTCGCGAGCAAATGGCTCGCTTCCAAACCGTCGGTGTCGCGGTCGCGGTCCTGGCCATCGTCTTGATCACAGTGTAAATGTTGCTCGCACCTTCGGCTCTGTATCCCGAAGTAAGGCAGGCGGGCGGAATGTTATCCAATTAAGAAGGCAGATATCGGAGTAACACTTGCGGCGTTGCCTCTTTGTTGCGGACTGACTTGATCGCATGGATCGAAAGGATGTCGCCGATGAGAAGAGTTCTATTGTTTATGATGGTGACCCTGGACGGTTTCTATGAAGGCCGTGACCATGATATCAACTGGCACAACACGGACGAAGAATTCAATGAGTTTGCGATCGCGCAGCTCGATGAAGTGGACACGCTGCTATTCGGCCGCAAAACCTATGAAATGATGGCGAGCTACTGGCCCACGCTGGGAGCAAAGCAGGATGATCCGATTGTCTCCGGCAAAATGAACGGCCTGCCCAAGCTGGTCTTTTCCAATACGCTCTCTTCTGCAGATTGGGAAAACACGAAGCTGGTGAAAGGAAGTTTTGCTCAGGAGGTCTCAAGCCTCAAAGAACTACCTGGCAAGGATCTGATCATCTTCGGCAGTTCGGATCTCGCGGTGAGCTTTCTGCAGCAGGAACTGTTGGATGAATGTCGCATTATGGTCAATCCCGTTGTCCTTGGCGAAGGGAGGACTCTCTTCGATGGCATAGACGAGAAGATCAACCTAAAATTGTTGAAGACCAGAACGTTTCGGTCCGGTAATGTATTGCTCTACTATCAGCCTTCCAGGGAATAGACGAAGTGGCAGAAGCCCTATGAAATCCCCACGCCCTCATAAGAGCGCCAATAACAATGATCGGCCGCCGGAGAGCGACCTTCCGGCAGGCTTATCCGCGCCTGCCCGCCGGGCCTTGGCGGGTGCGGGCATCAGCGCACTTTCGCAACTGACCCACCTGACCGAATCCGATGTAAAGAAGTTGCATGGCATTGGGCCCAACGCTCTGGAACAGCTCCGTCAAGCACTCGCTGCGCGAGGCTTATCATACAGAGACGCGGGCGCTTGAAAATGTCCTGGGGCTCCACCTTGGTCCTGAAAGAATTTGCTCGATCTTATCCGTAGTCTGAGGCAGGTAAACTCATCGTGGACCTTACTTGTGATGTGAGGTTGTCCGACTCGCCGTTTGTTGAAAGGATCTGGCGAAGCAAGAGTGAGGGCATCGCCTCGCCGTTTATCTCGATAGCCTCCAGCCGGTGGGAAATGGTAGTCCGGAAACATGCAGGCAGGTTCACTCTGACCGTGCGTGGCCCTGAGACGAGGCCGAGCCCTGCGCTTGGTGTGGATGATGCCGAGTTTGTCGGCATTCTCTTCAAGCCGGGCGCTTTTCTTCCAAGTCTGCCTCCCAAAATTGTCATGGATCGCGCGGATTTGGAACTGCCTCAGGCGACCGCTAGGTCGTTCAGCCTCCATAGCTCTGCTTGGCAGTTTCCCGACTTCGAAAACGCGGACACCTTTGTCGACCGGTTGGCGCATGATGGTTCGCTGGTTTATGACCCGCTCGTAGGCGACGCCTTTTCTGTTGAGTCTGCGGATGTATCTTTGCGCACGCTGCAGCGCCGCTTCTTGCAGGCGACCGGCCTCACGCGCGCTGCAATGTTTCAAATAGATCGTGCCCGATACGCGGTCAAACTTCTGAAGCAAGGTACCCCCATCCTGGATGTCGTGGATCAGGCTGGCTATTTCGATCAGCCGCACCTCACCCGCTCGTTGAAACATTTTATTGGCCTCACCCCCGGTAAGGTCGCAGATCAAAACAGGCCCGAGCGGTTGTCGTTTTTATACAATACACCACCCGTCGATCCGTATACAATACAAATATCAAAGGAGCAGAATGAGACGCTTAGTCGTATCTGAATTTCTGACAGCGGATGGCGTAATGGAGGACCCCGGCGGAGCCGAAGGTTTCGACCGCGGCGGTTGGGCCTTTCAATTCGAGCGCGGCCCAGAGGGCGACAAGTTCAAGCTCGATGAAGTCATGTCTGCGGATGCGCTCCTTTTGGGCCGCAAGACCTATGAAGGCTTTTCAGCGGCGTGGCCGTCTGTGACAGGCGACTTTGGCGACAAGATGAATGGCATGCCCAAATATGTGGTTTCATCCACCATCCGAGATCCCAAGTGGAATAACACGAGTGTGTTGAAGGGAAACGCGATGGATGAAGTCGCCAGGCTCAAGGGCATGTCGGGTGGCGACATCCTCGTCGCCGGTAGTGGGCAGCTCGTGCAGGCCCTGATCCAGCAAGACCTTGTAGACGAATACCGGCTGATGGTGTATCCGGTGCTTTTGGGCAGCGGGAAGCGCCTTTTTCACGATGGCAGCAATAGACTTCCACTGCAGCTGATCGAGTCCAGGCCGGTTGGTTCCGGCATCTTGATCCTCGTTTATCACCCCGAGAGGAAACAATGATCAGTGCTGGGCAGTACCTTGGAGCCCGAAGACCCATGCTTTGAGATTCGCAGCGTCCCGGCATTGCACGCACATTCTCTTACCCAGGACGCCGATTGCGCCAGTCAAACTCTCTTAGACTACCCATATAAAACTTTAGAGAAGAGGTAAATCATGCAAACGGTAACTTCAAAAGACGGCACGCAGATCGCATATGATAAACACGGCTCGGGTCCGGCGCTGATCCTGGTGGATGGCGCCCTATGCTATCGTTCGTTTGGCCCAATGGCTCATCTGTCGGAACTGCTCGCCTCACACTTTACGGTCTACAACTATGACCGTCGCGGGCGTGGCGAAAGCGGTGATACGAAGCCCTTCTCGCTCGAGCGCGAGATCGAGGATATCGAAGCTTTGATCGACAAGGCCGGCGGTTCCGCTTTTCTTTTTGGCACGTCCTCAGGTGGCGCCCTGGCTCTGGAAGCCACTCTTAAGCTGGACGCAAAAGCCAAAAAGCTCGCCATGTATGAGCCGCCCTACAATTCGGACCCTGCCGCCCGGGAGGCATGGAAAGAATACCGAAAGCAGCTCGACGAACTTCTGGCCGCGGATCAGCGTGGCGATGCGGCTGCACTGTTCATGAAACTTGTGAATACGCCTGCCGACCAGGTTGAAGGTATGCGTCATGCTCCGGTGTGGCCCATGTTCGAGGCCGTAGCGCCCACACTTGCCTACGATGCCGCCGCTCTCGGTGACGATGGTTCTGTACCCGTCCAAAAGGCGGTCAAAGTGTCCACACCTGCGCTTGTCATGAACGGCACGGCCCTTCCCTTCATGATGGACACTGCAAAAGCGCTGGCAAAGGCTATTCCCCACGCGCAGCAGCGTACGCTTGAGGGGCAGACGCACGACGTGAACCTCGAGGTCCTTGCTCCCGTACTGGTTGACTTCTATACCGCCTGATCCATCCCCTTGGCACCCCCGCCTCCGCGAGCAGGGTTGGCAATTCTTGCTGTCCAAGTGAAGCGAAAGCTTATCTCAGACAATAACCTATGACGCTTAAAGCCTATTACGACACGATCAAAGCCAAGACCGGCAAGACGCCGAACGACTTCATAGCGCTTGCAGAGAAAAAAGGACTTCTGAAGCCCGGCGTGAAAACCGGTGAGATTGTGGCCTGGTTGAACAAAGACTTCGGCCTCGGACGTGGGCATGCCATGGCGATCGTGCTGGCGCTGAAGCAGACCAATTCCCCCAGGCCGGCTGCAAAGGACAGAGTCGCAAAGCTGTTTGCCGGCCGTAGGTCTCACTGGCGCGAAGCGTACGATCGGCTGCTTGAAAAAGTAGTCAGTTTCGGCCCGGATGTCACGGACTCGCCGACCGACAGCTACGTGAGTCTTCTTCGCAGCGGCCGGAAATTTGCCATCGTGCAGGTGACGTCCGACCGGTTGGATCTTGGCATCAAGCTCAAAGGGACCCCCGCCCGCGCTCGCCTCGAAGAGTCTGGGTCATGGAACAGCATGGTGACCCATCGCGTGCGCATCGAAGATCCGAAGGAGATCAACGCGCAGGTGATCTCCTGGCTCCGCCAGGCCTACGACAGGGCTCAATAGGTCTGCCTCCCCCCCGCGGCTTGCAGCACGAGGGTATCCTGCTATCTGCAAGAACATAAAGTCCGGAGGCACGTTAGGTGCCTCCGGACTTTATGTTCTTATCCGTTTCCTGGTTGCGGGAATTGCCAGCCACTTATTACATTCGGCGGCCGCGGCCTCGGACTGCATTCCAGATCGCAAGCAGGATGACCGCTCCCAGCAAGGTCACGAGCATCGTGGGGACCGTGATCGCGTCGTTAATGGTTCCAACGTGAAAGATCGGGCTCAGGATGAAGCCCGCCAGGATCGCGCCGACGATGGCCACGATGATGTTCACAAGCAGGTTCGAGCGGTCGTGCATAATTTCGGTCGCAATCCAGCCGATGACGGCTGCAACGATAAGATAGATGATTAGGTTCATTTTCTGCTCCTTTTAAGGTCTGATGAACGTCCGCGCGGCTCATCAACATTTGCATATCTGCTGTTTGGTCGATCCGCGCCCAATACTAGGTCTTTCGAGTCTCCGGCATCATGCCATGTGTTAAAACGAATGTTGTCCGGCTATATGCCGCTGATCCTGGCCATTTTTCGCGGTTTTTTCCCTGCCCTTGGATTCTGATCTGCAAAGCCGCCTCCGTATTCAGTAGAATTTCCGGCAGCCCAACGTTTTAATGTGAGGAACTTCCACTGGATTGGATGTGCCCTATGCCCCCATCTACGAATGATAAGAGCAAGAATCGCCCAAAATCAACGGATCCTCCCGAGCAGAAGCTTGGCGATACGCCCGTTGCACCCTGGGAGATGCCCACACCGCAGGAAAAAGCGGCGGCCCGGCCCGTGCGTCAGGCTCTGAAGCAGGCGATCAAACACGTCAATTCGCAGGAGAAAGCTGATGAGGTCATCCGTCACGTGGAGTCCGACGCGGCAGGGAAGACGGCTGCCCAGGTCGAACAGGCGCAACCCAGGACGACCTCCCCCGCCGATGCCGCACAAAAAGTAGAGCAAGCGGCTGGCTCCGCGCCCACAGCGAGTAAGACCGCCAGGGTCTTGGAGGAGACCGCCCGCGCCATCGCCACGCCAGATCCACGCCAGCGTGAAGTTGTGTCGGAGGCGGCTCAGGAAGTCCTGAACCCGGAGCAGCAAGGCGCTGCCCCCACGGTGGAGAATCCTCGTCAGCGTGAGTTCCTGCGTCGGGCAGTCCTCAAGCGGCTCAAGCCGTTGGATGCCATCGACGCCGACTTTTTTATCAAGGTCAATCATCTTCCGCACACACGCTTCCTGAACGCGGTATTTTACGGTCTTACGCTGGCCTTCCAGGGCGGCGCGCCGTGGTATATCGTGATGGGCTTGGTGGCCTGGCGCAAGCGCGGCAGCGCGCACACCCTCTTTCGGGAGGCGGCGCTGCCCATGGCGGCGGCCAGTTTTATGGTGGAGCATCCCATCAAGCGTTATTTCAAACGCCGCCGCCCGTTCATTACGATCATTCGTGCCATCGTCATTGGCAAGAAGCCTGGTTCGTTTTCGTTCCCTTCCGGGCACTCGGCCGCGGCCTTCGCCGGGGCGTGGCTGCTAAACCGCAAGTATCCGCGCTGGGGGCCGCTCACATATCTGACCGCCAGCCTGGTAGCGTTCTCACGGATGTATCTTGGCGATCATTACCCCGCCGACGTGGCCTCCGGCTCCGCCTTGGGCGTGCTGTTTGCCATGGGCTTTCATTGGTTGCTGCGAACGCGTAAGAAGCGTCCCTGAAGCCTGCCAGATCCCATCGAAGATCTCCTTCACGGCGAATTACCGGGTTTAGATATCTATGCTACAAACAGTAGAATAAGGGGAGAACGCTATTTCGGGCAGGCAGTCCCTGCGCAAATCTGTCTAAGGATGACAATGAACAAACCCATTTCATCAGACTTCGATCCCGCGCACGATGTTCTGCACTACGAGCGTCAGGCGCTGGATACGATCTTCGCACCGCGCAACGTGGCGGTGATCGGTGCCACCGAGACCGCCGGCAGTGTGGGCCGTACCATCTTGTGGAACCTCATCAGCAGCCCTTTTGGCGGAACCGTTTTTCCGATCAACCCCAAGCGCGCAGGCGTCCTGGGTATCAAGGCATATCCAAATATCGCTCAGGTGCCGGAACCTGTGGACCTTGCCGTGGTAGTGACACCGGCTCCCACGGTTCCCGGCATTATCGGCGAGTGCGTGGATGTTGGCGTCAAAAGCGCCATCATCATTTCAGCAGGCTTTAAAGAAACCGGTCCCGCAGGCGTGGAGTTGGAGCGCCAGGTGATGGAGCATGCCCATCGCGGCAGGATGCGCATCGTCGGTCCCAATTGCCTCGGCGTGATGAGTCCCACCACGGGTTTGAATGCCACCTTCGCAAGTGCCATGGCCCGGCGCGGGAGCGTGGGCTTTATCAGCCAGAGCGGTGCCCTCTGTACAGCCATCCTGGACTGGAGCCTTCGGGAGAACGTGGGCTTCAGCGCCTTTGTGTCCATCGGTTCCATGCTCGACGTGGATTGGGGTGACCTGATCTATTATCTTGGCGATGACCCTCATACACAGAGCATCGTCATCTACATGGAGAGCATAGGCAATGCCCGCGCATTTCTGTCTGCTGCCCGTGAAGTAGCCCTCACGAAGCCCATTATTGTCATCAAGCCGGGCCGTACGGAAGGGGCAGCCAGGGCCGCTGCTTCACACACCGGCTCGCTCACGGGAAGTGACGAGGTGCTCGAAGTCGCCTTCCGGCGGAGTGGCGTGCTGCGCGTGAACAGCATTGCGGAGCTGTTCTACATGACCGAGGTCCTTGGAAAGCAGCCTCGCCCGCAGGGACGCAGGCTAACGATCCTGACCAATGCCGGCGGCCCCGGTGTTCTCGCCACAAACTCGTTGATCAGCAACGGGGGTGAGTTGAGCCAGCTATCGCCGGAAACGATGCAAGCCTACAATGAGCTTCTTCCGGCTGCTTGGAGCCATAACAACCCGGTCGATATCCTGGGGGATGCAAGTCCCGAGCGATACGGCAAGGCGCTCGAGATCGCCGCCCGGGATCCCAACAGTGACGGAATCCTCATCATCCTCACGCCGCAGGCTATGACCGATCCCACCCGCACGGCGGAGCAGTTGCAGCCGTATGCCCAATCGCTTGGCAAGCCCGTGATCGCGAACTGGATGGGGGGGCGCGATGTGGAGCCGGGCGAACTTCTGCTGAACCGCATGAACATCCCGACCTTTCCCTACCCTGATACTGCCGCACGCGTCTTTGACTATATGGCTCACTACGCCGAGAATTTGCGTGCCCTCTATGAAACGCCAATGCCGGCAGCCGACGAAAATAATGATGTTGTCGACCGCGAACGCGCCGCCGGGATCATTCGTTCGGTCCGTGAATCTGGGCGCACCATTCTCACGGAATTCGAGTCCAAGCAGCTCCTCACTTGTTACGGCATTCCAACGGTCGACACGCGCATCGCGCGCACCGAAGACGAGGCAGTGAAGGCCGCCGATGCGATTGGCTATCCGGTCGTGCTGAAGATCCATTCTGAAACCATCACGCACAAGACCGATGTAGGTGGTGTGCAGCTTAACCTCGCAGACGCCCAGGCCGTACGCGCGGCCTATAACGCCATCGCGGGCTCGGTCAGGACCAAAGCCCGGCCGGAGGACTTCCTCGGCGTCACCGTTCAGCCAATGGCTAGGACGGACGGCTATGAGCTGATTCTGGGTAGCAGCATCGATCCCCAGTTCGGTCCCGTTCTGCTGTTTGGATTGGGCGGGCAATTGGTGGAGGTTTTCAAGGATCGCGCTCTGGGTATTCCTCCGCTCACCACCACGCTTGCACGCCGCATGATGGAGCAGACCAGGATCTACAAGGCCCTTAAGGGCGTGCGCGGGCGAGCCCCTGTTGACCTGGCGGCTTTGGACCGGCTCCTCGTCCGCTTTGGCCAGCTCGTTACCGAGCAGCGCTGGGTAAAGGAGCTTGACATCAACCCGCTGATTGCATCGCCGGAAGGCCTGCTCGCGTTGGATGCGCGCGTGCTCGTCTACGGATCGGACACGCGCGAAGACCAATTGCCCAAGCTTGCCATCCGCCCATACCCGACCCAATACGTGAGCTCATGGACAACCCGGGACGGCAGGCTTCTGACGATCCGCCCGATCCTTCCCGAGGATGAGCCGCTGATGGTGAAATTCCACGAAGGGCTTTCCGATCGGAGCGTCTTCCTGCGTTATTTGCAGCCGATGATGCTCAACCAGCGCGTGGTGCACGAACGGTTGGCTCGGCTCTGTCACTGCGACTACGATCGCGAGATCGCTCTTGTGGCCGAGGATAGAAGCACTGGCGACGGCCCCACATTGCTGGGCGTGAGCCGCCTGAGCAAACTGCACGGCGCCGACGAGGCGCGCCTTAGCATCCTCGTCGCCGATGCCTATCAAGGCATCGGCCTCGGCAGGCAGCTCATCGCGCGCATGGTGGATGTCGGAAAGGGCGAGCGGCTGCAGCGCCTCACGGCCGCCCTCACCCCCGATAACGTCGTGATGCGTCACATCTTCGAGGAGCTCGGCTTCTCACTGGAAACAACCGACGACGGGAAGCTGATCATCGCAAGCCTGAAGTGGTGAATTCGGTTTGGCTTCCCGCACTTCGCGTTTCAGCCGCATGTCGCTTTCCGACAAGCAACCAGGCCGTCCCATGTATGGGACGGCCTGGTTGCTTCCTTCCCAAGCCGCCTGCTCGTCTGTAGCAAACGTTACAGCCGGTCGTTAATCCGACTGAAACAACATCTGGAGCCTTGCCGCGCGTTGGAGCGCAGCGTACCCAGGCATTGGAAAGGAACTCAATATGACGGAGATCACACGGAAGGCAGGTGTCATCTGGAATGGGGACTCAAGGAATGGCGGCGGAGTCATTAGCACCGAAAGCCGCGTGCTATATGAGCAGCCTTACAATTTTGCGACGCGCTTTGAGGACACCGAAGGTACCAACCCTGAAGAGCTGATTGCCGCCGCCCACGCGGCCTGCTATAGCATGGCTCTTGCCAGCACCCTTAAGAAGAATGGCTTTTCCCCGAAGGAGACCGAGACCAACGCGGAGTGCACGATCGCATCCAAAGACGGCGGCCATGAGATCACTCATATGTTCCTGCACGTCCGCGCCGATGTGCCTGATATAGATGACGGTGCCTTCCAGAAGCTCGTCATGGAAGCCGATAAGAGCTGCCCCGTTTCGAACCTTCTGCGCAACGGCGTCAAAATAGACATCAAGGCAGACCTGGTCTATCATTAGTTCAGGCTCTGGCCTTGGACGGCCAGTCTCGCCTCATCCAGCACAATGAGAATGCCAACGACACCAGGGTCGTTGGCATTTTGCCATAAGAGCAACAATCGTTCCCAATGATTCTGCCGGGCGAGCAAGGATCATGCACCCCTTTGCGGCTGAGTGCCGCCTTAAGATATCCGCGGCCGAACTCTATCCTTCATTCGTGCTCCTCGTCGTGGCCTCTGCGCGCCGCGGCGTTGAATGCCTCCCTCCGGCTTCCCCGCCGGTTGTCTCCTCTTTTCTCTTACATCCCTCTTCACAGCCTTATCCATTTCTTCTCATAGCGTAAGTAGCAGAACAACATCATGGCGCTCGCCAGTGAAAAGAACCCCTGCAGGAACCAAACTGGGCCCACTGGCAGGCTGATCACGTACAGCCAATACACCGTATTCCCAAGGTTACCCAGCACAAGGTGCCCCATACTGTAAGAGCTTAGGTTTTTGGTCTTGAAGGCTTTGAACAGCATTGGCAGGTTGCTGCTGATAAAGATCGAGCTGGATGCGAATCCTGCCAACACTTGGATCGAGTGAGCGTGCATATCGGCACCTTCTTTCCCTGGGGCTGCTGCTTTGACTTCAGGGGCTCTTAACGATCCCGGAGCCGCGCTGCTTGGTGCATGCGACTCCGGGCGTTTGTTGGATGAGATCAGGCCTCAGCCAGGAACAGCACGTCAGGCTGGGATACGACGCCGGCGTTCTTCATGCCTTCCTTGAGATCATTCGACATCGCGTACGCCTTCGCCTCATCGACAGTGTGCCAGTCCGTCAGAATGGTGATCTCAAGCGGATCGCTTGGGGATCGGAAGACCTGGTGCCCCGTGCAGCCGAAGTTGGTGCGCTGCGTCGTAAGGTTGTCGAACGCCTTGCGCCATTCCGAATAATCCTTGATCTTGTGGTGAACATATAGCTTGGCCATTTTCGTCTCCTTGGGTTGGTCTGAAGTGGTTACTTTTCCGATTTCGATCTTGACCCCATCATACAAGGAGGGCGTTAAGGCCGCGTCAACGTCAGCGTTAAATGGTCAAGCCGCCGGGTCGAGATTTCGCTCCAGCCCCGCGATTTCTTCCAGTAGGCTTTGCAAGCCGTCCTGTTCGGCAACTATGCGTGCCTCCTTCAAACAGCCGGCACGCTCCTTGGGCGAGAGTAGCGGTGCCAGCCAGATTCGCGTGCGGACCTCAAGGTGATGCGATCCCAATTGCTGCGCTAGGCCGAGCGCCTTCCGGAGATGCTCGCATGCCAGTCTTGAGTCGCCGCGGGCTTTTGCAACGAGCCCCAGGTTTGCGGTCATGCCCGCGATTCGTTCCGGCACGGGGATCTGCTCGGCAAGCGCAAGGCCCTCGCTGAAATACTTCTCCGCCCCTTCCAAATCGTTTTCACCCAGCGCGATCTCCCCAGATGTGGAGTACAGATAGGGTAGATGCGAGAGCGATCCCTTTTCGCTTGCGACCCTGATGCCCTCCCGGGCGTATTCGCCCGCACGCGAAATCTCCGATCAGATACAGATGATAGGCCAGGTTGTTATACAGCATGATGTTGCGCAGGATATCCAGTGTAGCCAGGCCCTGATCGAGCATTTCCAGAACCTCACGATAGAGCTGAATGGCCTGCGTGCTCCGTCCCTGCTGGCCCACCACTCCTGCAAGTTGATACTTGATCTGTGGCAAAGTGACCTTGCTTGAGTTCTGCCCCCGCTCTTGCAGCAGCCGCTCCGCCTCCTTCAGATGGAATTCCGCTTCCACCGGGTGTGCGCTCTCCACGCCGAGGCCGGTGCCCCAGCAAAATTCGGCGCAGACGGCAAGTTCCGGCGGCCCGGATTCGCGGAGCGCTTTGGCCAGTGCAATCGCCTCCGCAAAGCGGGCCTGTGGCAGGAACGATTGGTTCAGTGCCACATGCGCCGATTCGAGCAGGGGCAAGTCGTGGTTGGCTGCCGCCAGCTCCACAGCGGTTCGGTAATCAGCCGACGCGGCAACGAAGTCGCCCTTGTGAAAGTGTGCTGCGCCCATTGCCAGGAAGATCGCCCCGCGCTTTGCGCTGTCTGGCTCGAGTTGGAGCGCCTGCTCGAACGAGGCGATTGCCTCCACCCACGCCGCCAGGCCCGCCGCGAAGCGTCCCGCGCGGAATGCATGATCAGCCGCACGCGCCGGCGAATTGCCGTCCATGAAGTGCCGTGCGATCAACCCGGAAACGGCATCCAGCTCCTTTTGATGGATAGCTTCCAAGGCCTCTGCGACTCGCCGGTGCAGGGAATGTTGCCGCGCCTGGCTCATGTCCTGTAATGCCACTTGCATGGTTAGAGAGTGGTCAAAGGCGAACGTATCACCCTGCAGTGGCCGTATGAGCTGTGCCTTTTGCAATTCCTCGATGGCATCCAAAGTCTCCGCCTCAGGGCGGCCCGCCGCCTGTTGCACCAGGCTGAAGTCGAATTCGCGTCCGATGATCGCGGCAATATGCAGCAGCTCGCGCGCAGCCTCCGATAACCGCAACAGCCGCGATTCGATCAGGTTCTGAATTGTCGCGGGAATGATCGGCGTCGAGCTGAATAGATCCAGGTCCAGTGCGCCATCGCTCTTGAGCAGCCCGATGCTGTGGGCGTACCGCACAAGCTCGGTCAGGAAGAAGGGATTTCCCTCCGCATTTTGCATCAGCCAGCCGGATAATTTCTCATCATGCGCCGGGCTTAAGGCGGTTGCAATCTTTTGCAATGCCGAGGCGCTCAGCCCCGATAGCTCAACGCGGAGGAGTCGGTCTTCGCGCTTGAGCGCTTGCAGCAGCTTACCGAGATCGGTCTGTCCTTCCAAAGGCCTCGTGGTGGCAATTAGTACAAGCGAAGATGCGGAAATGTGCCGGATCAAATAACCCAGCCACGCGGCTGTGGAAGAATTGGCCCAGTGTAGATCGTCCAGGAACAGCCAGATCTTTCTATGCTGCGCAAGGGCCCGGAAGAATTGAAGCAGAGCTTCCCAAAGGCGGGCTTCGTCCGCAGGCTGCACCGGCGCCGGGGTTTCCGGAAACTGGGTCAGCAACTCCGGCAACAGCCGCGCCAGTTCCGTGATCCAGATCGGCGCGAGATCCAGTTGCGCTGATAGCGATTTCCAGTCGGGTCGGCCCAGCAGTTTCCGCAGCGCATCCAGGATCGGCTGATATGGCAGCCCTTGTTCCAGCTCGTACGCCACTCCCTGCAGCACGAGTGCGAAGGGATCGTGGCGTGTCTGAGAGCTGATCAATTCCGAGGCCAGCCGCGTCTTGCCTATCCCGGCTTCGCCTTCCAGCAGGATCAGCTTGCCGGTATCGAGCTGAGTCCGAAGCCGCGCCAGTTCCTCTTCGCGCCCGATGAATGGCAGAGCAGGCTCGCTGCTTTCCGGGCGCATGTCGGCGATTGGCGCACTCACTTCCGGCTGGGACACGACATAGTTGTCGTTGATGATCGCATCATACAGCTTGCGGGTCTCCGGCATGGGTGGGACGCCCATCTCTTCGTCCAAGAGTTTCCGCAGCGCCTCGTACTGTCGAATGACGCCGGTCCGATCGCCGTTCAGATAGAGCAGCCGCATCAGGTCGCGCTGCAAGTCCTCCTGGTAGGCATTGAACGCAAGTGCCCGGCGCACGGATTCCAGGGCAGACGGATAATCTCTGACCTGCTCATGCAAGCGTGCCAGGTTCGCAAATCCTCGCATCGCAAGCAGGCGATACCGCTCGCGCTCTGACGCGGCCCAATCATCGAACTGCGGCGAATCCGCCAGCGAGAAACCCTCCAGGAAATCGCCCTTATAGAGGGTCAGGGTAGCTGCGAGTTGCCGCATATCCGATCCAGAGGAGTTGATGGCCGTGGACAAAGCGTGTACGTCGACCATCGCATCACCGGCGAGGACCAACATGTTGATCGCTTGCCAGGAACATCTCCCCCAGTTGTCCGCGCAGGTCGTGGATCATCGTCCGCAGGATTGGCTGGGCCGCTGCTCGTTCATGATCGGGCCAGAAGAACGCCAGCAGATGGTCTCGCGTAATCCCCTCTTCGTGCGCGGCCAGATAAAACACGAGTGCGCGGTTCTTCCGGCGCAGCCCGTCCACCGCGCGGCCATCCAGGGCCAGACGCGGTACTCCAAGTAGAGAGATTTCGAGTGAAGGGGAACGTTTGCGCATCGGTTGTCAGCGGTCAACTCTAAAGTTGCGCCGAGTATACTCCTGTCATGCGCGCAAGAGCATACGGAAAATTTGCCAGTATGATGGCGTACTAGCTTTCATCCGGCCTTCCTCGTGCCGCTAGGAGTGATCATGCGAAAACTCATAATGCTAAACCGGATATCCCTCGATGGCTTCTTCGCCGGCCCGAACGGAGAAATCGACTGGTTCATTCATGACCCCGAAGTTGACGAAGCGGCCCACCAGATGATGCACGCCGACACGCTGCTGTTCGGCCGGCTTACGTATGACATGTTCTTCGGTTATTGGCCGCATGTCGCCGGGGATCCAAATGCTTCCGCCGGAGACCTGGCCTTGGCTGCCGAGCTCAGTCAGATGACCAAGGTCGTGTTTTCAAGGACTCTCAAAGAGGTCACTTGGGCGAATTCCAGGCTCTCCAACAGGGATCTTGCTGATGAAGTCCGGGAACTCAAGCGCGGCCCCGGCGCCGAAATCACCATTTTTGGCAGCGGCACGCTCGTGCATCAGCTTGCCGGAGCCGGGCTGATTGACGGTTATCTCATCATCGTAACGCCTGTAATTATCGGAACAGGAAAGCCACTGTTCAGAAACACAGGGAAGTACGACCTTAGGCTATTGGATGCACGGAGCTTTGGGTCAGGAAACGTCCTGCTTCATTACGAAACGGGCAGACAGCAACCTTAGGTGCGAGTGCGGCAGCGTTGACGCTGCAGGAGCTTTCCGGAGTCGTCCATGGCAACTTGCCCTGAGGCTTTCCCAAAGTCGGAGGTTGAGCCTCCATCCCTGTGAGAAGGGCTCTCCCCGCCCCAAGAGTGGGGCGGGGCCGGGGGTGGGGCTGATTACTTGGACTTTAAGAAAGCCATGCACCCTCCCCGCAAACCGATTGCGCCCGGCCGATGTAGGAGCTAAAATCTAGGTAGAGTTTATCTCCTCGGCAATGAGTTGAATGCCGAAACGTCGCCGCCATGCAACGTATCACCGATGCGAAAGGAGCTATGGATGTCTGCCACCGTTGCTGTCGACCAGGCCACCCGCCTGACGCTGGATCTCCTGGATCGACTCTTCCCCCTGATTCAAGACAACAAGTAGGAGTACGGTTGTGGGATGGCACGCCCTGGCCCGATGATGGGCCTCGGCCGGCGACTGTCGTGCTCCGGCATCCCGGCGCCTTGCGCGCCATGTTGCTCCCGGGCACGGAGGTCGGCTTGGGCGAAGCCTATCTCTATGACGATATTGATATCGAAGGCAACGCCGAGTCCGTCTTCGCCCTGGCAGATTCCATCACGCAAACCGCCCTCGATTGGCGTAAGAAGTTGCGCGCCGGGAGCGACCTTACCCGGCTTCCGGCGGGCCCGCGTCGCATCAAAGCGCGCCGCGGCCCTGCGCACTTGAGCGGGCGCAAGCACTCCGTCGACCGAGATCGACAGGCCGTAACCTATCACTATGATGTCTCCAATGACTTCTATTCGCTCTGGCTTGATAAGCGCTTGGTCTATTCCTGCGCCTACTTCCATTCCTCCGACGACGACCTCGACACCGCACAGGAACAGAAGCTCGACATCATCTGCCGGAAGCTGCGCTTACAACCGGGCCAGCGCATACTCGATCTTGGCTGTGGCTGGGGCGGTCTTATTATCTATGCCGCACAGCATTATGGTGTCGACGCCACCGGAATCACCCTCAGCCAGCCCCAGGCAGACCTGGCGAATGAGCGCATTCAAGCAGCCGGTCTTTCCGATCGCTGCCGCGCCCGCGTCCAGGATTATCGCGAGGTCCCAACTGGCGATCTGCCTCCGTACGACGCCATAGTAAGCGTTGGCATGTTCGAACATGTGGGCGCCGCCAGGCTGCCCTCATACTTTGCGCAGGCGTGGAAGTTGCTCAAGCCGCGCGGCGTCTTTCTCAATCATGGCATCGCCAGCCGCGCCACCGATCTCGCTCAGAACGGTCCTTCGTTCTCTGAAACCTATGTGTTTCCCGATGGGGAGCTGGTGCCGATCAACACCACCCTGCACGCGGCAGAGGAGGCCGGCTTCGAGGTCCGCGATGTCGAGAGCCTTCGCGAACATTACGCTCTTACCCTTCGCCATTGGGTGCAGCGCCTCGAGATCCATCACCAGGATGCGCTGAAGTTCGTCGACGAACCCACCTATCGCGTCTGGCGGCTGTTCATGTCCGGCTCCGCTTACGGTTTCACTGCAGGGCGCAATAACATATACCAGGCACTGTTGGTAAAGCCCGACGGTCAGGGAAGTAGCGGCCTCCCTTGGACTCGTGCCGGCTGGTACGCCTAGCGCAAGCCAATTGACTTCCGATTTTATTGCCAGCCGCTCGGGGTGCCGCAACCGCTGGCCGAATATCGATGGTCGACTCCGAAGTCTCCCGACTTCGGAGTCTTTCGCCGCGTAAGCCTTCGCGTCCGGCCCCTTGCCCGGCAGAAATTCCCTGTCATCATCTGTTCCTTGGTCTGAAGAATGATTGCCCATTCCAGGGCCACGACTTCGTTGTGGCGCTTCGACGCGTCTTTGCCCTGAATGGCTCCGCCAAATCATAGGTTGACAATCTTGAACATATGTTCTATATTGTAGCTTGTAGTCCCGAACCTCTCGGCATCTCACTTCCGCTTGCCATCAATGTCATCTCCGCTTCTGAACGTCGCCGCTACCAGCCGCTCCACTCGTTCTCTCGGACCCGGGGAGCGTGCTGTTGTCTGGGTGCAGGGCTGCCCTTTCCATTGTCAAGGCTGCATCGCTCCTGACTGGATTCCCTTCCGAGCAGCCCGCCTCACCTCGCCGGATGATTTGGCTGAGGAGTTGCTCTCATCCCCGGCTGTAACCGGTCTGACGTTCTCCGGCGGCGAGCCCATGCAGCAGGCCGCTGGGCTCGCCGCGCTGGCACGAATTGCTCGTGAGCGCCGCAGCCTGGACATAATCTGTTTCACGGGCTACAGGCTCGAACGTCTCCTAAGTGATCCGCCCTCCGGCGATGTCGCCTCACTTCTCGAGCAGATCGATGTTCTCATAGACGGTCCGTATATTCCATCCAGAAACGACGGGGTGGGCCTGCGGGGGAGCAGCAATCAGCGCATCATCCACCTCACCTCACGACTCAGCGGATTCAATCTGGAGGCCTCACCTCGCCAGGTGGAGATCCATGTGGAAAATGGTGGATTCGCCTTCGTCGGTATTCCGCCGCTTGAGTTTCAAGCCACCCTCGACAAAGCTCTCCATCCCTTCGTTGCGGCAAAAGGGGCCTCTTTCACATGAGCGGATATAAGCGCGCCACGATCACCATGAGCGAAGACGAGTATCGCCGCTTGCATGACGCCGACATGAAGCTGCGCTTCGCGCCGAAAGAGCAATCCAAAGCCACCTCGCGTGCCAACTCTGAAAGGCGTCTGAACGACCTTGTTTCACAGCTCGTGGACCGCCAGGAATCGTTCGAATCGCATATCGGGGCTCTCGGAAGCGACCTCGCCGGCTACGAGCGCGAGACCGCTCAGGTTTTGCTCGCCCGGCAGACGGAATTCTTTAGCCAGTATTGGGGTGAGCTGGATGGCGCCATGGGCAATATGGAGGGCCTTGGTCAACGCCTTCGCAAACCAGTTCCAGGAGCAGATCGTCGTCGAGCAGGAGCAGCGTCAGATGCAGATGCGGGATATTGACCGTCATTTGGCGGAACTCAATGCGCAGCCAAAGGCAGAAGAACTCACTGGCTGAAGCCTGGCTAAGCGGCGCCGGTACACTCCTGCAATTCATCGAAGAAAGCTACGATCATCGCCGCTTCGCTCCTCGCCGGCTCGATGCCATAGCACAGGAACTTCAGACAGCCTTCGAGAATTACCAGCAGGGCATGCCGGAGGCCGCTGTTCTGGGAGCGCAACAGGCCTACTTCCGGTTTTCTGAACTGCGGCTCGATCTGGAGCGTCTCTCCGCGGAATGGAAGATGTTGTATGAAACCGCTCTTCAGGCCGCGCAACGGCTCTACCGCATGGTGACCGAGAACTCCACCTGCCCGGCTTTGGATTCGCACGGAAATGAGCTTCCCATTCCGATCCGCCTCCCCGATTGGGCAGGAAATGAGTATGCAAGCCTCGTGCGGCGCATCCGGAGTTTTCTTGGCCGTCTGCAACCCAACTCGACTGCACCCGGGAGTCCTGAATTGCGCGATTTTGTCAGCATACAAGCCCCCGCTCTCGAGAAGGAATTTGAATCGGTCGTCTTTCAGGCTCGCCTGGCTGTAATCAATTCACAGCTCCGCATCAATATAGCGGACATAGCCGTGCACGCTCTCGAGCAGCAGGGCTTCGTGCTGGACGAGGCGGGCTACGACCAGGGCGATGGACACAAACCGTACTCGGTCACCATGCACAACTTGGAGAATAGCCAGGTAGTAATTCATGTCGATCCTGTTAGCGACCTGGAAAGCACGAACGCCCTCATCGTGGAAGTCATTGGATTCCGTGGATCGAACGGAGCACGAGCTTCGCCAGCGGTCAATGGAGATCTATGGCGCGCTGATTCCCTACGGTCTTCGCGTAGGCACTGTTGGAATTGCTCCACAGCCTCCCGGCGAACGACCCGCCTCCAGACCAGAACCGGTTCGTTCGGGAATCCCGTGCGCACTATGGAACTCCACCTCATGACTGATCGACTCGCCTGCACGCTGGATGCGAACCCCGGCGTTCGGTTCAACATCCTCTATGGCCCCGGCCTGGAAGACGCGTTCCTTTCGTCAGACTGTGAGGAGCAGACTGTCGAACAGGCCCTCCTGGATTTGTTGCTGCTCCGCGGCTTCGAGCGGGTCGTGTTCACAGCGCCGCATCGTTCCATCTACTTCCTCGATGATCGTTCGAGAGAGCTAAGCCTCCCGCGGAAAGCTGCGTCGCGTAGATCGGTTGTTGCTCCTCAGATGCAACACCTTACCGGCGGCCCTCTGCACGGACGGATGGTATTTGAGCCTAAGGCTCAAGCATCGCCGAATCCATCTTTGGAGGGGATGGGCGATAGTCACACCGCCCGATTCCTCCATTCGCTTATGGATCAGGTTTCGATCAAGACCGCGGTCGTCGTTCGCCAGGCGGAGACGTTCTTCTCCTATTCAGAAGACCGCAGGATCCTTTCGGCCCTTATTGGTGAATGGGCTGCGTTGTCCACGGCAAATCCGAATGCGTGTTTCTTTCTGTTTTCCGCCGACACCTATGACCAGCTCGCCGGGATCGCTGCCTCTTTGCCCGTTCCAGAGTTGCGAACCCGAATTCTCCAAACCGGAGCCCGCTCAGGAGCTCCGTCTCTGATACCCGTCGGCGGCCCTGATGCCGCTGAGATTCAACGCATTGTCGCACACGTTCAGCGCTCAAACGGCTTGCAGCTCGGACAGCGGCCTGCCGGAGCAAGTCTTTGACTCGATGGCCGCTGAACAAACCAGCGCTCGCACTTGGCTGAACAGACTTTCGGGCATCCGCAGCCTCCGCCCGGATACGCTTCGCCAGAATGGCTGGTTGAGCGCATATCGAGACCCCGGCGAGAGTGCACACTCTAAGCTCGAATTCGCTGATCGGTCTGACGGAAGTCAAACAGCGCGTTCGCGAGCTCGCAGCCTGGATCTCTGTCAGGAAAAACCGGCAGGATCCCATTCCAGTCGAGTCGCCTGCAATGCACATGGTATTCCTCGGCAATCCGGGCACTGGGAAGACCACGGTCGCCCGCCTGCTTGGCGAGATTTTTCATGAACTCGGGCTGCTGCGCAAAGGGCACTTGGTTGAGGTCCAGGGCAAGGACCTCGTAGCCGAGTACGTCGGCGGCACCGCGATCAAAACCAACGCTGCCGTCGATAGAGCCCTGGATGGCGTCCTCTTCATCGACGAGGCATATGTCCTCACGGAGGCCGAGCGGGGAGGCTTCGGTCGAGAAGCGGTCGATACCCTGCTTGCGCGTTTGGAGAATGATCGCTCGCGGCTCGTCGTAATTCTCGCGGGATACCCGGAGAGGATGAGGCGCTTTCGTGAGTCAAATCCCGGTTTGAGCCGGCGCTTCCCTCAGGACAATGTCTTCCTGTTCCCCGATTATGCGCCCGCCGAGCTGTGGGAGATCCTCGAGCAAAACCTGCGCCTGCTTGAATTGCACTTCGCGGAGGATGTCGCCACAGCTTTGAACAAGATCGTGACAGCCATGTATGCGCGGCGGAATGACTTATTCGGCAACGCCGGAGAGATGCGCAATCTCGCCGAGACGCTGGATCGGCGCAGAGCTGCCCGGATACACGCGGGCGATATGGCACCGGATGCACCGTTGGAAGTCGACGATCTCCCTGCTGAGTACCGTCAGGATTTCGTAACTTCCATCCCGGACGCATCCAATCTCCTCGCCGAGTTGCACGACTTGGTGGGCGTGGACAGCGTGAAGGAAACCGTTCAGGCGATGGTTCATCGCCTCCAATACGAGGACATCCGCAAGCAGCGGGAGCCGGGTTTTGTGCCCTTTCGGCGCTCTCACCATGCCGTCTTCGTAGGCAACCCGGGCACCGGCAAGACCTCGGTCGCGCGGCTGATGGGCAGGATCTATCGCTCCCTCGGAGTCCTCCGCAAGGGACATTGCGTGGAGGTCAGCCGCGCCGATCTTGTCGCGGGTTACGTTGGTCAGACCGCGCTGAAGACACGCGAGAAGATTGCTGAGGCTCTCGACGGCGTTCTGTTCATTGACGAGGCCTACTCGCTCTCAAGCGGCGCAGCGACCGATTTCGGACGCGAGGCGATTGATGAGCTCGTAAAATCCATGGAAGACCAACGCGAACGTCTCGTGGTCGTAGTTGCCGGCTACCCTGGTCCCATGCAGCGATTCATGGAGACAAATCCCGGACTGGCTTCGCGCTTCGGACAGCCAGTCTGCTTTCCCGATTTCGATCTTTCGGAGCTTCAGACGATTTTGGCGCATCTTGCGGATTCCGAAGGCTACCTGATTCCCCCTCCTGTAATGGATCTCGCCGGGAATTACCTTATGGCCGCAAAGATGATGAACATCGCGCAGTTTGGCAACGCCCGCTCAGTGCATCACCTCTTTGATCGCATGAAGTCGTCTCTCGCAACTCGTATCATGCAGTCATATGCCCCCGCTGTGCAGCAGGGCCCGTACGATTATCTCGTCACATTCAAACCCGAGGATTTGCCGGACCTCCCGATTTCCAATTCCCCATTATTTGCGCAGCAGGCCAATAGTGCGATTCGTCAACCGGACTTCCGCGAAAGCTGTCACTCGTTTGCGTTCGATAGTAAACCCGGAGCTTGGCCCGCGCAACTAGCCGCGGCTTGACCATTCAGTCCACACCTGGGTCTCGACAGAAGCATTATTATTGTCGGCGCCGCAACAGCTTCAAGTATCGGCGCGTGTTATGTTCTGCTGACGGCTCTCTTTTGGAAAGTTCCGGTGTTCGCCTTCGACAAGCCTGTCGGCGACCCCAGATCCCCCCTAACTAGCATCAGCTAAGACTCATAGGTATACTGTTCGCTCTTGCCATTAACGGCATCAGTCGCCGGTGGAGCAGAGATATACGGCCCCGTGGACTCGGCTGGTTCTCCGCCTGCGGGCTGTGGCGGAAATGTCTGCGTATCAACTCGCCGCAAGTGCCGTCCCGCGCATGGATTTTGGAATTGCTCGATCTGGCACTTCAAGTCATCGATCAGTCTGAGGATTAGTAGGTCATACAGCGTCCTTCCGGTCGCAACAGTTATCGTAGTCAGCCTGCTTCTTGAGGTTTTGGAATTCCTCAATGGCTGTCTGCCAGCTTATCACCGCTCGCATGCGTTCCGCATCGACGCACCATTGCACAATTCCCAGCATCCAGCGTGTGACTGCCATCCTGTGGCTCGCTGGAGTATAGTTTTCTACTGCATTTTTGAGCGAAGACATCGCCTCAAAGGGATTGCCCATCTCATAGAAGGCTGCGCCGCATTCCACCCAGATCTCGGCGCGCTCCGCGCTTTGCACCCGGCTGCTGCCATAGGTCTTGAGCCGTTCGATCACATCATAGCCACGCAGGAACTGCCCATCCCGGATACCCTCGACGATCTGATCCTTGATAAGCACGGCGGGCAGCGTTAGCTCCGATGCCTCGAATTCGTTCAACCAGGTGAACGCCTCATTGAAGTCAATCATGATCCTTGCCTCGCTGTGTAGGCCGTCCTCGGCCATGGATTCCAGTATTTGGGTAGCCCCTGCAACCAAGATCCTTCGTACGTTTTCTGCGGGGTCACCGGTTTGCCCGAAGCCATCCAGCCCACCAGTTATAGCGTTAAGCATTTCCGCTTGAGCTTCGACTCTCGCTCGTTGCCGGTACGACGCTCGCTTCGCTTCTCCTGATGCATGTGTCTGCTTGATCATCCCGGCCCACCGGGATGCCAAATAGGCGAACCGTTGCGCATCGACGTTCTCGAGTTCTGTCTTGCTGAGATCAAGGATATCCAAATGTCCAACGTCAATCCAGAGCAGTTCCGCGCCAAAACTTCGGAGTCTGCGACTGATCTCAGTCGGCGAAGAGCCTCGTTCGCAGCTCTCGACGTGGATCTTGCATATCCTGTCGCGGAGCGGTCAGATAGTCGATGACGTGAGTACTGATGAATGTTTTTATCTCGCCTACCACAGCACGGCCGACTGTCGACCTCCAACTGGTGCCGGCGGAGCCGTTATAGGCCATATCCTGCATAGCAGTCTCTGAAAACGGGTATGGATTCGTTGCTGTGCGGCTTTGGGGTGTACCGCTAGGGCATGATGTAATGATCCTGTATTGGAAGTGGATATCGCGCAAATGCAACTGAATCCCGTCCAGCGTAACCGCTCTGATACCGTCACTAGTGTCGTCTTGATTGTCGAGATCTGCGATTGCGCCTACAGTCTCGAATGGCCTTAGAAAATATGCACCAGGCAGGGTGATCCTGGATGGTTGTCGCAAGCTCCGAAAGATCACGGCACTTCCGGGCTGGATCACGGCGAAGCCTGGCCCACCGATCTGATTGACTAGATTTTGTTCCGCTCTTGGAATGTTCATTTTTCCCCCATCAATCACCACTCTCGGATAAAACTTCGCAAATATCGAGGAAAATACGTAGTGGAGGCCGGAAACATAGCTATCAAGATCATAGATATCTTGAACATAAGCCGCGCCTGCCATGAACACAAGCAGCCAGGCGCCAGCCGGTACAAGCCAGTAACGTGCATATTGCCCTTTAGAGAATGGGTTTGCAATGACCAGCATCCAAATAGCCCATGGATCTAATCCAGGCATCAACTTTTGCATCTGTTTCGCAAAATTGAATGGACCTACTCCCTCGAAACGAGCCATCCCTATCCAGGCAAAGGCGATCACGGAAAAGAGCAGTCCAAGTAACAGCATCCAGCCTCTCACTGATGCTGTGAATAATGGATGCTTATGCAGCCAGGTTTCGGGATGCTTGATTATGCTATGCTTCTCCATATGCGTTATCCAGTCGGGCGGTTCACGGATGATCCGGGCAGCATGCCCCCAATGTCGCCGGGGAGTAGCAAGCTGTGGATAATTCCCAGTACGCTTATTGTGTCAGCAGGTAGAAGCCGGCGGGTTTCTCCGTCTGCAGCGATCGTTTCAAGTGCCTGAAGAATGCGGATCGCATCTGCCGTTCCCGAGTTGGCTGCGCCTCCAAGGCTTAGGCTCAAGGTCCGCATTATTTCCTGTTGAGTCTCAGCTCGTGTGAGACTGTAAATGCGTCTTGCCTCCAAATCACTGACCGCATCGGCATTCATCGTGTCAAGTTCCCAATCCGCGCCTGCCACTTTGCTAGTAATTGCCTGTATACCTCGTTGTCAGGAATCAATTCGCCAAATCCTGACCGTATGATTTGAATGCCGCGCTCCCTCAGCACTTTTGGGGTTTGCAAGGCCTGAACGGGAGTGACAACCAAGTGTCTTCGCTCGTATACCTCTCCGGGGGTCAAGGGGCACTCATTCCGGTGCAGGAGCAACCGATAGGATAGCATCCCGTTATTGCGCATGCGATTTTGCAGTTGCATTCGGAGGAAATCGACCCCTAATTCTCCTTCCGCATCCCTTGAATAGAGCTGGTCGAAGTTGAGATGTGAGAGGAACTCCCGGAAGAAATCTACTGCCACCCGTGTGGGAAGCTCGCTCCAGGGAAGTATGTCCCCCTTTTGCATGCGGGCTTGTGCATAGACGGCCGCAAACACCCGGCGTTCATCGAAGGTAGGCTCTCGGGGGCCAGGAGGCAACGGATAGTAGCGAGCGACCTCGATACGGGATTTGAAGTAATCATGGATCTCGGCGCAATCATCTTCATCCAGCTCATCCCTCAACGAGCGGATTCTAAGCGACCGTGTTTCTTCCTCAAAACTAACAACCCTCAAGTTCTCTGGAAGGTAACCATTGTCATACGTGATGTGTAATACGTGGGGCGCTCGATCTACGTCTTGACCTATCGTAAATAGCGCGTTGATGTTTGTGCCTAATTCGATTCCGTCTCGCGTATAAGCTCGTACGCTGGTATTTGTCTCTTCCGGGCTGCCCGCTGACTGTAGGCTGCTGGATCGCGGTTGGCGCCGCAGATCGACCACCCCGGGAAGCTCCTCCACCGGATCATTCACTCCGTTCAGGTCGCCCACACCCTTGAATCCTTTCAGGGCGGTGAAAGAGGGTGAAGCCACGAATGAATGTCAGTCCGGGACCGCGGACTCTTACAGCTTGGGCCGGCTCTTGCCATCCCGCCGGAAGGAGACCCAAAAGATCAAGAACGAACCGCGGTGCACTTAGTATCGCTGACAGACACCCTGGCGCCGAATTAACCGGTTCAAGAACGAGCGCGCTGTTGAAGTCGATAACCGCCACGCCTGGTAGAACTCGGCGTAATTCCTGCCGCATTCTGCGTGCAGCTTTCCATCCTTCATGAAGACAGCTGGCCCGTGTTACCCCAACATGAAGACGAGAATTGAAATGCCGTTTGGAAGAATTCTTGCAAGGAATTAACAGGCAACAGCGCCTGAGCGGACATGATGAACAGGCAGAGTCAAGAAGAAGAATAAGAACTCCAAGTATGAATATACGGGAGATCGAATTGAAAACCACTTTTCGCATAGTAAGTAATGAAGGCAGCAATACCAACATTACGGGCAACCTAGTCCACGTGACGACCTGAGCGTGCCAAGCAGCCATCGTGGAGTGCTAGTTCCGGTCTTTACCCACCATGACCCACCGCCCATTCCGATTTCCCCTGTTGCGATCTTTGGATTGCATCATCATCTCACCCCTCCCCGCACGGCGCTATTGTCGCCGTAGGAACCCAGAACTTGATCCACTCCCTGCCGTCTTTCAGGCAGAATTGAACGCCTTTCACAATCCTGTCCAGACTGAACCTTGGCATATCCACGCATCCGCTCGAATTATGCTCGAGGTGAGCATGGCCAAAAACATGCGTCTGGAAAACTTTTAGCCAGGCATGGATGTTTTGGCACCTGCCGGGATCCAGTGTCGCGATCGGCCAAACCCTTTGCGTCGGCCCATCTGCCAGGGCTTTGTATAAGCTTGCGCCTGATTCCTGATCCAACGCCTCGATGCCGTCGATGAGCAGCAGCACCGGCTTCAACATGTCATGTTGAGCTCTCCATCCGATCAATGAGCGGATGAACTTGGCCGTTTCATTTCGGCAGATGGGAAAAATCCCAAAGCACAGAGGCTGGTCACAGAGGTCATCCCATTCGCCCGGCTCATTGGTAAACACGGCAAACTGGATCTCCTCTACCGAGTGGGTCGCGATCGCGGAGTACGCAAGCACCCGCAGGAAATTGGTTTTGCCGGCCCCCGCTTCACCCACGATCAGGATCGAGCCTGCCGTCGGGTCTTTTAGATTCAGGAAAACAGGCAGATTGTCCTGCGCCTGCCCTGCAAATAGGGCCTCTTCAGGCAGCGGGATGACATCCCTCAGCATCTCCTCCAATGTGGGCAGACGTGGGCATGCGGTGATAGCTGCATGCTGTTGCCTCCATATTTGAATTTACAACCGGTCCAAACGACGGAAAATGTCCGAACGGTTTTCCCACTTTGACGATCTCATCGGTTCTCACAGTATTCCTCCCTTAGGTGCCGGTCCCGCTTGCCAATCGGATCCTGCATACCCGGCAATCATCCTGGCGCAAGTATTGCGATCTGGCTGCTTGGCGCCGCGCAGTTCGTAAAATGCAGCCAGTACAGCCCGAAGCTATTTAGTTGTAAGGAAGCACCGTTCGTCCAAAGATCGCCAGCCCTTGGACTTGTTGTGAGTTGAAACCCACCGATCTGAACCTTGCATTTCTGTAATTATCTTACTCTCTTCTCGGTAACATGCCGGTCTCAGTGCGACCGATATTTCGTCGCAAAATCAATACAGTTTGTCTCAGGCTTCACAAGAACGAATGCAATGACCTAAATACCGACCCCGAAGTACAGATAAATACTGATGAGTGCTAAAAGGTCCTGGATCACGCGGTCAGATCCACAACCCGCGGCCGTCGAAGCGACTGTGGATCTCCGAGCTTCTTCATCATAGAGCAGTTCCCTCGGACTTTCGCTTCTTTAAATTACTGTAGCAAGCCGTACAGTTCAGGGCAGCTACGCAGCGGCCTCGCGGATCAACATGCTGCGGATCAACCGGACGCTCCGAAAGTCCGTGCGCACCAGCAATGCCGCCTGCACGATCTCAGCAGATAGCGCCGCCCACGCCGCCGCAGCGGCTCCGCCCAAGGGCACCCACCACAGTGTCAGTGTTGCGAGTGCCAGCGTGCTCAGCCCCAGAGCGAGAACTACCGCCCGCTCCTCGCCCCGCGGAAGAAAGCCCAGCGTCAGGAAGCTATTCAGCGTATAGGGGACTAGCATCCACGCCAAAATACGGACTATACCGATGGCCTCGCTGTACTCGCTTCCAAATAGGATCGAGACCAGCGGCCCGGCGAGCAAGCTAAGGCCAGTCGCAGCGATCGCCGCGCCTCCGAGCAAAGCCAACCCTGGAAGACGAAAACTCCGTGACCATTGCGCTGCCGCCCTCTGTGCGCGACTGCGCCATCGCCGGGTAGAGTGCTGTGAAGACGGCGACATGCCCGATCTTTGCGGCTTCGATGAGTTCGTGCGCCCGCGGAGAACCAGCCGGCTGCCGCCGCTCCTGCCAGTGCAGGCAGGAATATGAAGCTGAGGCGTTGGTATAGGATTCCAAGCAGGCCGAGCAGCGCGATCGGCGCGCTGGCTCGCAGCAGTAGGAAAACATCCCGAACGGGGAAGCGCCACATCCAATTCCCCCTCGGGAACAGGTTGGCGCAGATTGCCCCAGCCAGCAGTGCGCCGCCGATCTGCATGATGAGCAACAGGATCGCCAGGTTGATCAATCCGCCGCCGCGCCAGTGCAGCCAGAGCGCCGCCAGGATTTGCATCGCCGTCAGCGCCAGGTTAAGGAGCGAGTACGAGAGCATTTGCTGCCGCCCACGCAGGGCCGTGGTAAAGATCGTATAGAAGGCCAGCGGCGCCATCGACAGGCTGTAGATTCGTACGGCAGCCGCCGCGGCCGGATCCTGCGATGGCAGCCACTCAGAACTCATCCACACGACGCTGATGAAGATCGCTGATAGGACAAGCTGGATCAGAAGTGCCGGGCCAAGCGGGGCAAGGTCCTCCGTCACGGCGATCTCGCGGATCAGGTGCATATCCGTGCCGAAGGTGGTCAGCACATTCCCGATAACCACCACCGAGGCCATGAAGGCATACCCGCCGAAGCCGCCCGCGCCCAGGCTGCGTGCCAGCAGGATCGTGAACAGCGCCATCCCAAGCTGTGTTCCGATGCGGGACAGTAGCAGCCAAAGCGAATTGCGTGACAGCCGCGTTAGTGACATCCTAGTGACAGGCGCTTACTTCAACAACAGACATTCCTGCCTAAGCATTTACGCCTCAATGCATATCCATGGAAACGGCGACCCTTTTTGCCCCAAGCCTCGCGAGATCCGCGCCTCGATTGAATTTGGCCGGTACAGCCAGCGAGGAGAGAATTCATCAAGCTCCCCTCGCGTATGATGGAAATACTGCTCGGCCATCTGAGGGAATCCGAGGCCGGCGTAGTAAGCTTCGGTCCGCTCTCGCGCCGCTGCCAGCTCCTGCTCCCCGTAAAGTGTGCTATCGATGATATGCACCTCGCCGCGCTTCGCGAGCAGCTTCCGCAACCCGCGGATCAACACCGGCAGGTCCGGGAAATACTGGATGACGCTGGCAACCACAATGATGTTGAAGCTTGCAGGCAGAAAGGGCGGCTGGAAAATGTCCGCTGCCAGGAATGCGACGTTGCCTGCCCGCAAAGAGCCGGGCGGCTTGCGACAGTTCCGTGCTGGCGCGGTCCAGTCCCCACACCTGCATGCCCGGCACCGCCGCGAGCCTGTGTGATAGCCAGCCGTTGCCGCAGCCCAGTTCCAGAACCCGGCATGGGCGTGGCAGTCGACCGGCGTACTCGCTCAGTCGCTTCATGGACCTGGCTCTGATGCGCCACTCATCGCGCAGCGGATGATCCGGCGGGACCTCCGGCAAGCGTGCCGCGATCTCGTCCGGGTAGATCCGCCCTTCCTTCTCGCGCACTCGGAGATAATGTGTTGATGCGTTCATTGGTCGTGGCAAATGGAGACAGTAGATCTTCTGCGAAGTTCTGCAGGGATCCGCCCCATCCCTTTCATCCGCGTTCCATTCCCCGTACTTTCAGAACCGTCAGGCCGTCGAGGTCCAACTTAGTGATTTATCCGTCGCAGCCGTAGATCCGACCGCGCCATCCCCAGCAGATGGTACGGAGCGCGCAGCAGCCGGCTAATGTTTCGGGTCCGCCATGCGCGCCGCAGGCGGAATTCGTGATGCACGCGGGTATGCAGCACGCGATAAAACTCTGTCGGATATGGGCCGCGGTACAGCATTGCCAGGTCCTGAGAGTTGGTCCAGTTCTGCTTTTCTCCAAGCTGGATCTTCACTCGCTCGAAGAAGTTCGTCCCCGGCAGCGGGTAGGACACGGATATGCCGATATCGTCCGGCATGCATTCCCGCACCATCCTTAGCGTCAGTTGGATATCGTCCCAGCCTTCGCCCGGATAGCCGAACTGCAGGAAGAAGCCCACTTCGATCCCATGCTCTTGCAGTCGCTGGGTGGCGCGATAAATGTCGTCCACCCGGTCGCCCTTATCCATTGCATCCAGGATTTTCTGAGAGCCGGACTCGGCGCCCAGCCATACTGTCTTGCAGCCCGCTTCCGCCAGCGCTGCCGCAGTCTTCTCGCTTACCAGGTCGGCGCGCTGCAGGCACTTGAAGGGCACGCGGGCGTCTGATTCCTTCACGAGCGCCGAGAACTTCTCGATCCAACCCGGCTTCAATCCCAATATGTCGTCGGCGAACCAGATGTGGTCCGGGTGGAAGGTCTCCTTGAGCCATTTGAGCTCTGATGCAACATTCTCCGGCGATCGCGAATTATAGCGCTGGCCCCAGATCGGCTTGGCGCACCAGTTGCAATGGTAGGGGCAGCCGCGCGTGGTGACCATGTTCATGGAGTAATAGCCGTGGCTCTCCGTCCAGGCGCGGCGGTACTTCTCCACGTCCACCAGCTCCCATGCCGGGAAGGGCAGCGCGTCCAACAGCCGGATATCCGGCCGGCGCGAGGCCTGCGTCGTCTTCCGCGATGTAAGCCCGATGATCGACTCGGGAGCGCCCTGTGATCGCCCGCTCAGTGAGTCCATCAGCTCGCCCAGCGTCTCTTCCCCTTCGCCCAGCAGCACATAATCCGCCTGGTGCTCCAAATATAGGCTGCTGTGATCGGTGGCGTCAGCGCCGCCTGCAATTACGATGCATCCCCGCTCTTTCGCCATCGCCATCATCTTGAATGCCGCCTCCCGCATCCGCAGCAGGCACATCTTGGATAGGTAATTGAAATTGTCTTCATATAACACGGCATATTCGGGCCGCTGAGAGTCCAACGCCGTTGCCCATTCGTCCTCGGACTCAGCTAGCATGGCGTCGAACAGTGCCACCTCATAGCCTCGCTGGCGAAGATAGCTGGCCGCGTAAAGTGTTCCGAGTGGGGGATAGGGTTGCATGGCCTCCCACAATTTTGGGTCGAAGCGCAGAAAGTACGACTGTCCGAAAAGGATCTGTGTCATGTTTCCAGTTCTTTCAAGATTTCCCGAGCGCTTGCCTCTCGACCTCAGCGGATGGCAGCTCCGTCAAGGCCTCTATGCCCAATTCCTCAAGTCGCTCCTGGAGTGCCTGGCGTGTGTGCGCGCCGTGATGCAGGAAGTTACCTTGGCATACCTCCGCATCGAACCGGGTCTCGACTCCGAAGCCTGCTTGCTGACTTAACCGGCGGACCTTCCGCTCCATTTCCCAGCTTTCGAGCCGGTCGCCAAGTTTGCCCCGCAGCGCCGTCTCCCCAAGGCGCTGCACCAATAAGCCTGCGCCTTTGCCCTGTGGGTGTTAGTGGAGGCACGTCTAGTGCGTTCGGCAGATAAGCGTCCGTCCAATCGTTGACGCGGCGGAGCCCCTCATATGTACTCACCCCGGCAATTGGGATCATCTGGCAGATCTCGCGTGCCGTATAAACGTCTCGCTGCCGCCAGGCAAGTGAGCCCTCGGAGATGATTAGATTGGGGCATAGCGTGTAGCCACTCAGGCGCGTCAACCGTCCAATCAGAAGCGCAAAGCCCCGTGCCATCCAAACGCGGCCTTGCGCGGCCACCAGCATGTAATCCAGGTCCGCCGACGCCTCGGAGTTCAAGAGCGCCAGGGAGCCGGTTAGTGCCACCATCCGTATGAACGGCAATCTGCCCAGTATGCGCCCAATCTGTAGAGCTCTCCGCATCGCCCGCTGTGAAAGAGACTCCCGCCGCATCCGCATCGACACCAGCCCCTGCCGGTCTCTCAGGAAATAGAAATCCTCGAGGCACCCGATCACTTCCGGCTGTCGATCGATCGCGGCCTGAAGCTCTGGCAGCGTCGCACGAACCGGCAGATATCGATGGATCTCCTCGATCCGCAGGGGATAATCAAATATGTCCGAATAGGCCAGGGTTTCAAGCACGGCGTTCTCTATCGAGACTGTGTCCGCTCTGGTCGTAGGGGAAAGTGAGAGTGTGTACATTGGCAATCCGTGAACCGGCAAAATGGGCCTCGCTAGCAGTTGTCAGCCACGTAAGATCTGGCTGCTCGCGATGCCGCCCTATTCCATAATGATCCCGCGAAGCTCCGTTGTGTCTGCGTCAGAACCGTGCTCTTCAAATCTCTGGCTTTCAGTACGTAATAATGGGTGAGCGCCAACAACCTCGGCACTCTCCGACCTCTTCTGCTTGCACCGCAAGCGCCCGGGTGGAGGTTGCCGCCCAGACGCCCCAGCCTAGCCATTGCCAAAGCCGGCCCGGGCCCAGCGTCCATGCATAGTGATCGAATAAGCTCACAACCGCAATGGCGAGCAGTAGGACGATCGAACCCGTGGCCGCCGGGTCTGCCAGCAGATTCCCTCGTCTCGTGAAGTAGGTTATGAAGGGCGAAATCAATAGCACAAGATAGAGCACGCCTCCAAGCAGCCCCGTTTCAACAGCCGCATCCAGTGCAGCCACGTGCGGCGGTTCCGGCGCCAGCGTGAACCCAGGCTCCTCGGCCTTCAACGCGAAAGGCGCCGCGCCGAGGCCCACCCCAAGCAGGGGATGCCGAAGGAAGATCGACACATACGACTTTATCAGGATCTTCCGTTCGCCGATTGATTGCTGTTCCGCGCTGGGCGTGCTGAATGAATTTCCGGCGTTCAGCCTCACTCCAAAATACTGAGGAGTTGCTAGCACAAAGGGTCCTGCCACGAGCAGCCATGCCGATCCGAGCAGGAGCAACGGCCTGATCAATGCTCGCCGCTGGTTGAACATTTCCACGGTGATAAGTGCGGCAGCACCGATGATCAGTGCGAGCCAGGCCGAGCGTGAGAAGCTCACCACCAGCGCCGCGCCCGCAGGCACGAGCGCGGTCAAAGCTTCCAGCCGCATGCTTCCATGCAAATAAGCCGCCAGGAGTAAAAGCATTCCAAATGCAAGACAGCCGCCAAGCAGATTCGGATGGTCTGTCAGCCCGTATGCTCGCAGCAGTCTGCTGCCGTTGGCAGCAACGATGCTCACACCACTATCGCGGGGATTGAGATAGTTCTCCCCGATCGCGCCCAGTCCCACAGACCGTTGTGCAACGAATTGTGCCAGCCCAATAAACGCCTGTCCCGCGATCTGTACGCCGGCCGGGATCAAAACCCAACCCGCGGAATGGATCTCGTTGACGATGAATAGGTAAAACCAAAACAATGCGATGAAGCGTATCGCATGATAGACAGAGAGCAGCGGATCGTAACTGACCAAAGCCGAGGCCCCGCCCGCGATCGCCAGCGCCGCCATCGGGATCCAGGTGATGCGCGGTCCCAGCCGCAGCCGGCGCGCTGACACGGCGAATGAGGCTGCCCACAACGCGAGCATTGATAGAATTGCGATGTCGGCCGCCGAGAGAATAAAGTCTGTGTAACCGCTCGGGATCGAGGGCGCGTATCGACCTGCCAGCGTGATGCCTGATCGGACAGGTAGTAGAATGACGGCCGCGGCAAAGCACAGGCGCGCGAACAACAGCAGCCATTTTGAGGCATCCTGTCGCAAGTTCGGTTTCCGGAGATAGTCGATCAAAAGCCGCTCGGTTCTTAAGTTAACAACGTCCTGTCTCGCCTATTCGGTTTTCATCGATTAAAATCGTAGGTTTGGGGATGAAGCCGGTGCGTAGGACGAGGCTGGGGCTGATTGGGTTCAGTTCGTACGCGTGTTGGGTCAAAAAAACAGCCTGCGGCAGCCCTTTTTTGGACGCCAGGACCATTTCGATGTATCATATCCCGGTAATATAAAGCCGGTAATTGCCGGGATGTAACCTGAGCTGGAGCGTGGATGGCAAGTGAGATTGTGATTAACGGCCGTTTCGAAGGCCGGCGTCTGACGGGCGTTGAACGTTACGCATCCGAGATATTACGCTGCCTCGGTCCAAAGGTCAAGGTCATAAAGCCGCACGACGTATCCACGGGCCTGCCTGGTCATCTGTGGGAACAGTTCGCGCTGCCCCGGGAATTATCGAAGGACGAATTCCTATGGTCGCCGGCTAACACAGGGCCGCTCGCCGTCACCCGTCAGGCAGTCACCATACATGACCTGAGCGTGCTCGACCACCCCGAGTGGTTCGCCCCCAGATTTCGGTTATGGTATATGTTTCTGCTGCCGCGGCTGGCGCGTACGGCGCGCAATGTTCTGACGGTCTCGGAGCACTCGCGTCAATCTCTAATTAGAAGATTTGGTCTGCCCGAGGAAAAGGTCACCGCGGTCTACAACGGGGTGAACCTGCGTCAGTTCCATCCTTGTGATCCTGCACCGGTGCGCGCAAAATATGAGCTTGGCGAGCGCTACATCCTCTTTGTTGGATCATTGGAGCCCCGCAAGAATTTGGAACGACTCTTACAGGCCTGGGTGCGGCTCTCAGACATTAGGAACCTCGAGCTTGTAATTGCCGGCTCGCGTGCCGATGCGTTTCGGCCGGTCAGCCTATCCGGCTCCTCACGCCGAACGCGTTTCCTGGGCTATGTTCCGGAGGAGGATCTGCCTGCCTTGTATGCAGGAGCCACGTTCTTCATCATGCCCTCGCTTTTTGAAGGCTTTGGGCTTAGCGTGCTGGAAGCCATGGCGTGCGGCGCGCCTGTTATCACATCCCATGCCGGTGCGCTTCCGGAAGTCGTCGGCGATGCAGCCCTCCAGGTGGATCCCACCTCCGTGGAGGGCATGGCCGAAGTGATGCGGACGCTGTTGGCCCATGAGGATCTGCGTTCCGACTTGCGGCATAAGGGCCTGGAGCGCGCCTGCAAGTTTTCGTGGGAACGCTCTGCCGCGCAGATTTGGGACGTGCTATCCCGCCGTGACTGACTCCCCGAAGATCGCGCTTGTGATCGATTCAGTCTCATCGTTCACCGGTGCGGAGCGCGTGCTGGCTGCCGTCCTCGAACTCTATCCCGGTGCGCCGATCTACACGCTGGCCTACAACCGCGAAGCGGTCGGGGCCCAACCGATCGAAGGTCATGCGCTTCACGTCTCCTGGATTCAAAAACTCCCTTGGGGCAGTACTCAATATCGCAACTATCTGCCTCTCTTGCCTTTGGCTGTCGAGCAGCTCGACCTTCGCGGCTACGATATCGTGCTTTCCTTTAGCTACGCGGTTGCGCACGGTGTCCTCTGCCGCCCGGACCAGCTCCACGTAAGTTATACCTTTGCGCCGCTCCGCTACGCGTGGCAGGGCGCACATGAATACTTCCAGCATGGACCTGTGGCGCCCGTCGCCGCCCTCATTATGCATTACCTGCGCCTTTGGGATTCCAGCGCCGCTGCCAGGGTGGATCACTTCGCCGCCATCTCCCGCTGGACTGCGGATTGCGTCCGGCGGGCTTACGGCCGCGAGGCCGAGGTGATATTTCCGCCGGTGGATATTGGGCGCTTCACCTCTGCACCGGCGCGCGAAGAGTACTACGTTGCCTTCTCCCGCCTCGTCAGGCACAAGAGACAGGAGTTGGTCGTGGAGGCGTTTTCGAAGCTTGGCTTGCCTCTGGTTGTGATCGGCGAAGGCCCGGAGCGAAAACGTCTGGAAGCGCTTGCTGGCGCCAATGTCAGGTTCATGGGTTGGCAGACCGACGAATCCGCCGCCAACCTGATCGGGCGCGCCAGGGCCCTGGTGCATGCCGCTGAGGAGGACTTCGGCCTCGTCATGGCAGAAGCTCAGGCAGCCGGTTGCCCCGTTATCGGCTATGCAGGCGGAGCGGCGCGCGAGATCATCCTGGAAGGCGAAACCGGCCTATTGTTCCCCGAGCAGACGGTCGATTCCATAGTGGACGCCGTCCAGACTTTCGAACGCACTCGAGGCTCATTCAAGCCGGCGAGATCAGTGGAAAATGCGCGCCGCTTCGGCAAGGAAAGATTCCATCAGCAGTTTGCTGGCATGGTCGAGCGCGAATGGGCGCATTTCTCGGCTGCACGTAGTTCCGAGGCAGGCCGGGTTCCAAACTGAGGCTGCGTCGACTTTCTGTCGCTGCATCGAAGACAGGCGACTGCTACCACAAAGGCGGGTACGGAGTTAAGAAAAACATAACCATTAAGCCATGACATAAAGTATCAGTCCCCTTGGGACCTCTATGGTATATAAATAGAGGGGCCATTGTTGCTTGCCGGCGGCAATCGGAATCGTACCATCGGCGCTCTGGGAGGGGCCATGATGCACAGGCAATCTACGCAGGGGCTATCTCGGCGCGACTTTCTCAAGCTCATGGGCGTGGCTTTGGCTGCTTCTGAGATTTCGGCATGCAGCGCCCTCCGGCCGAAACCCGCCATTCAGCCTGCCGGGAAGGTCCAGCTGGTTTATCAGGATTTCAACACGAGCTGGTTCCCGCCGATGGCGCAGCAGCTCCTGGAACAATTCCACTCATCACATCCAAACATTAACGTCTACTACATTCCCGATCCGGCCAGCTTGGTGGATCAGATGCCTCTCGACATGCAGGCTGGCACCGCCGCCGATGTCTTTCAAGGCTGCTGTACTCATTTCCCGGCCTGGGCGCAAAAAGGATATACGCTCGACTTGCGCCCGTACGTTGCTGCCGACCTCGATCAGGAAACGATTGCGGATTGGGACCCTGTTCAATATCACGCCTTGTTCACCCGCGATGGGAAGCAGTTCGGCCTTCCCAAGTATCACGGCGCGCTGGCGCTCTATTACAACAAAGATCTCTTCGATCATTATCACGTGGACTACCCCAACGGCTCCTGGACGCACGATGACTATCTGCGCGGCATGCAGTTGCTGACGCATGATCGCGACGGTGACGGCAAGACTGATCTATGGGGCAGCATGATAGACGTCTCCTGGGACCGGATCCAGGTGCACGTCAATGGCTGGGGTGGGCATTTTGCCGACCCCGCCGATCCGTCCCTCTGCAAGATGGGCGCTCCCGAGGCTCTCGCTGCCCTTGGAATGGCTGCGGGCACGGATGTGGGACGACCGTGTGATGGCAACACTCCCCGATGTGGACCGGCTTGGCACGCAAGCGGCTTTCATCGCGCAAAAAGTGGCCATGGTCGAGGATGGGTCTTGGGCGCTTAAGAGCATCCTGTCGAAAGCCCAGTTCCGTTTGGGCGTCGCTCCTTTCCCTGCCGGCCCTGTCCGCAAGGTGACCCTCGCTACCACAGACGGATTCGGCATTTATGCAGGCACGAAGAATCCTGAGGCTGCCTGGGAGCTTGTGAAGTTCCTGATCAGCAAGGATTATGGCCGGGCTATGGCGCGCGCGGCCTTCCTCCAGCCGGCCCGATCTTCCATCATCGACGATTGGATCGGTTATGTAAGGGCCGAATATCCTCAACAGACAAAGGATGTGGACCTCGCCGCCTTTGCCGAGGGACAGAGAAAGGCCTATTCCGTGGTCGCGGAAGTCCTCCCGAACATGGCGAGCCGCGCAAACCATCGCTCAGGATGCCTGGGATCGCATCCTGACTCTCGGTCAGGCGCCCACCGATAGCATGATCGATGCCAGTCGGAAGATCGAGGCTTCGCAAGAATAAAGCACCGATGGCCGTACCATTTCGCACTCACTCTATATACTCGCATCCTGTTGTGGTCGTTCGTCCCCGCGGCGATCATTCTCTTCGCGGTTGCCTGCACCATCTATGTCGCCTATCAAAGCGTTACAGAGGATCTCGTCGTAGGCCGGAACCAGCAATTAACGCATCTTTCGGCGGGCCAACTGGCTGCCGATCTCAACCCGTATGCCACCACGCTTAACGCCCTCACCCGCAGCCCGGATATTTACGCGGGTAGTCCGCATACACAGTCCGCTGCGCTCCTGCAGGCGGCAAATGAGCTCCTCGTATTCGACGGCGGTGTCCTCATACTCGATCCGCAGGGAAGAGTCGTTGCCACCCAATCCCAGGAGCGATCCTTGGTGGGCCAGGACTGGTCGGGTCGTCTTTTCTTCCGCCAGATCCTCCGGGGTGGAGCCTCAGTATTTTCCGATGTGATCCCCGGTGGGACGGGCAATCCAAATGTTGTTGCGCTCGCGGTCCCCATCCTCAATAGCAACGGCGAATTTCGCGGCGCCCTGGTCGGTATGTTCGATGTTGGCGCCAGCAGCACCAGCGCCCTCTATGGAGGCATTGTCAAGCTCCGGCTCGGAGCCAACGGCAGCACGTTCCTCGTGGATGGCACCGGCCGCGTCATCTACCATCCTGACGAAACCCGCATCGGCAGTGATTATCATGACCAGCCCGACGTTCAACAGGTTCTCAAAGGACAGGCAGGAAATCTGCGGACCAGTAGTGCAGAGGGCCGCGACATCCTCGCTACTTTTGCGCCGGTGCCGGGTACGCCCTGGAGCCTGGTCACCGAGGAGGACTGGAGCAGCCTGTTGGCGGCTACCCGCGGCTACGGCCAATTTCTATTCTTGTTGCTTGCTGTCGGGATACTCCTGCCGACGGTGCATGTCGTGCTGGGCATCAGGCGCATCACGGAGCCCGTGGGCAAGCTCATCCAGGCCGCCAAGGAGATCGCCGCGGGAAAATACGGCCAGCAGATCACGATTGCAACCGGCGACGAGCTGGACGAGCTCGGCGAGCAGTTCAACAAGATGTCCACTCAGCTCCAGCAGTCGTACACGCAGCTGGAAGAACGTGTACAGGCGCGCACGAAGGAGCTGGCCACGTTGAATGCCACCGCCGCTGTAGCCAGCCATTCGCTCGATCTCCACGAGGTTTTGCAGGATGCGCTCGATAAAACCATCGAAGTGTTGGGCATGGAATCCGGCGGTGCCTACTCTTTGGATGGTGCCACGTTGGTGCTCCGCGCCCAACGCAACAGGTCAGAAGAGTTCATGCGGCGCGCCAGCCCGCGGCCGCTGAAGGGCAGCGTGGTCGAAGCGGCGGCTTCGGCGGCGCAGCCGCTGGTGTGGTCCCTTGAGGATTTTCCCGAGCAGCGATTGAAGCCGCTTTTGGAAGAAGAGGGTACGGCGCAGGTTATTTGCGTGCCTCTCATGGCCAAGCGCAAGCTCGTCGGCGCATTCACGCTCGGCACCCGCACGCCGCGCTGTGTGGCGCCGGAAGAACTGTCGCTCCTGGCAGCCATCGGTCAGCAGATTGGCGTAGCTGTGGAGAACGCCCACCTCTATCAGCAGGCGGAGGAGACGGCCGCTGCAGCCGAGCGCACGCGCCTCGCGCGTGAACTGCATGACGCCGTCACGCAGACTCTTTTCTCTGCCAGCCTCATTGCCGAGGTTCTGCCTGATATATGGGATATGAATGAAAACGAAGGCCGGCGGCGGCTCGAAGACCTGCGACAGCTCACACGCGGCGCCCTCGCCGAGATGCGTACGCTGCTGGTGGAACTCCGCCCCGATGCCCTGATCCAGATTCCGCTCTCAGATCTGCTTCGGCAGTTATGTGAGTCGCTCGTGGGGCGTGTCCGTTTGCCCATCGAGTCAAGTATCGAGGGCCAGCGCAAGCTTCCGCCGGATGTTCAGGTCGGCCTTTACCGCATCGCGCAAGAGGCCTTGAACAATGTCGTCAAGCACTCCAAGGCGACGCAGGCCATGGTTACGCTCCGCCTGCATGAAACCGTTCGTTTGTCCGTCGCAGATAATGGTTGCGGCTTTATCCCGGCCGACGTGCCGCCGGATCACCTCGGCCTCAAGATTATGCGCGAGCGTGCCGATGCCATCGGCGCCCGCATTGCGATCCAGAGCGAGCCGGGTGAAGGCACCCAGGTCACTGTGACCTGGAAACAAACGAAGACTGAAGGCGAGGACCTATGACAACACGAAATCACTCGGAGAGGGCGGCTGCACTCGTCCAATGCCAAAAAGATCCGCGTCATGATCGTTGACGATCACGCCGTCGTACGCAGCGGACTGCAAACGTTCCTTTCCGTAATACCCGACCTTGTACTGGTCGGCGAGGCCGAAGGTGGTGAAGAGGCCGTCGTGCGCTGTGGATTGCTGAAGCCCGACGTGATCTTGATGGACCTGATGATGCCGGGCATGAACGGCGTGACTGCCACGCAGCTCATCCGCGAAAAATATCAGGGCGTCCAGATCATTGCGCTTACCAGCTTCCAGGAAGATACGCTCGTGCAGGAAGCCCTGCGCGCCGGGGCCATAAGCTACTTGATGAAGACCGTCACCGCCCGTGAATTGGCCGCCGCTATTCGTTCTGCGCGTGATGGCAAGATGACCCTCTCTCCAGAGGCCGCCGAAGCATTGGTGCGTGCGAACACCCAATCTCGTGAGATCACTGCGCTTACCGAGCGCGAGCACGAGGTGCTCAAGCTCATGGTGGATGGTATGGATAATGCGGAGATCGCCGCCTGCCTGGTGGTGAGCCTGTCAACGGTTAAATACCATATCAGTAATGTCCTCGCAAAGCTCGGCGTGGATAACCGCGTGGCCGCCGTGACCACCGCCATTCACAAGAACCTCGTCTGAAGCCCGCGTCGTACGCTCTCCTCGGATTCCAAAGCCATCCCCTTTCTTCAGATGACCGGGTGACATACCCGGTCATCTGTTTTTCAGAGGGCCTACAGCCCCTTTTTCTGGCTTTTAGCTTGGGTCAAGCCTGTCCGGATGACCAGGACAGGAACTCAACCATGGGGGAGTGCCCTTTCGTGCCTTCGGACCTAAACTAGGGTCAATGACACCGCTGAAGCAAATCCTATTGGCTGACGACAATCCGGACCTTAGGTCCGCTTTGCGCTTGTTGTTGGAAACCCGGCTCGACACGAAACTTATTACTGAGGCACGCGATATGGAGCATGTCTTGGCGCAAGTCGAAGATTCCCGCCCGGAATGCATCATCCTTGATTGGGAATTGCCCGGCCGCCCCAGGCACAAACGCATCGAGGTTTTGCGTGCGCTGGTGCCTGAGTTGAAGATCATCGTTACAAGCGCCCGCCCCGAGGCACGCGAACAGGCTCTCTCTGAGGGCGCCGACCAGTTCGCCGGCAAATCCGAATCCCCCCTTCAGATCTTGGAAGTCGTGCGTCGCTGTTGCGAAGCAAAGGAGTAAGAGATGAAGACGATTGCTATGCCGATTGCCATCCTGGTGTTCGTCTCGGCTTCATTTACCGGCTGGCATCTCTCGAGGCAGCTTGGCAGCTGGGTGGTTGGTGGGGAATATGTTGTTCACACTGGAGAAGTCGTGAGCGGCAACCTGCAAGCCCTCTTTGCGCAGGTGAAGCTCGAGGAGGGAGCCCGTATCGAAGGCCGCATACTCTCTGTGAGTAGCGCCCTTGATCTGGCGGGTGCCGTGAGCGGTGAGATTGTCGCTTTCGGGAGCGACGTCCAAGTCAGGGATACCGCCAGCTTGCGCCTCTCTCCGCGCGAGATGGACGCGATTCCCTACGTGGTACTGCTGCCTCAAATGGCGCGTTTAGGTGTCGCCGGTCCAAGATAAAGCGCACGGGCTTGAGCGGCTCGTACCTTCCTGAGGTTCCGAGCACGATAGATCATGAAAAGGAGATCAGAATGAATGCTAAGACGGAAGCCACTCTTGCTGTAGTGGCCGCACTTCTCGTGCTGTTCAGCGCCATGTGGGACCCCCGGGTCTCCGCAGCGATCGCCATTGTGGCTCTCCTAGCCCTGGCAGCATACAGGCTCCTGCACTTGAATCGCTGAGATCCAGACGCCAAGTACCCGCCGGCTGAAACGCCGGCGGGTGCCATTACGAAAGGAGTCATTCCATGTCCAGCAGGCCTTCCGCCAATATCGGCTCCACGATCCTGAAAGTGTCGGGTCGCATTGTCGCCTTTCTCGTTGGTCTGATTCTCTGCCTGCCCGCTTTTGTCCTGCCGATCACCACCTCTGTGCCCACGGCGCTATGGATCGTCCTTGCCATCTTGGGCCTCGCGCTGCTCATTCTTCAATTCCGCCGGCCGGTCTTCGGGGTCGCAGGGACGCTGGTGGTCTGCATCCTGACTGTCACGCTCTCGCAGGTCTTTGCTGCCACTCCCCCGATCAAGAATGTTCATGGCGATCCACTCGCCGGCTCCATTGCCACGCTCGAAAAAGTGGATTTGAACGGTACCGAGCAATGGATCACGGTCCGCGGTCACGATGTGACCAAACCCGTTCTTCTATATTTGGGCATGGGCGGGCCGGGCGGGGGCAGCTTTGCCACTCGGGGCCTCTTCAAACCGCTGGAGGGTGATTTCGTTGTGGTTGCCTGGGACGAACCCGGCACCGGAAAATCCTACAATGCCATGCCGATCTCGGAGCTTACCACGCAGCGCTTCGTCGAAGACGCGCACGCTCTCACCCTGATGCTCCGCGAGCGTTTCCATCAGGACAAGATCTATCTCTACGGCGTTTCGTGGACCAGTATTCTTGGCATCTGGCTCATCCAGCAGTACCCCGAGCTCTACTATGCCTACATCGGCAACGGCCAGATGGTAAACACCACCGAGAACGATGTGATGGGCTACAACCTGGCCCTGCAATACCTTAAGGACAAGGGCGACACGGCCATGCTACAGACACTTTATAAGAGTGGCCCTCCGCCCTACACCGGTAAGACCATGCTTGGCAGGTACGTCGCTTACATCGATGTTTTGAATGATTACATGAACTCGCCGCACTATGCCCTGGTTGTCCCGATCGTGCCGCTCTTCGCTCCCGAGTACGGCTGGGTGGACAAGGTCAACCACACCCGAGGCCTGCTCGACTCCTTCTCCGTCGTCTATCCCCAGCTCAGCGGTCTCGATTTCACAACCCAGGCCGCGAAGCTTCAAGTTCCAGTCTATATCTTCGTCGGGCGGCACGATGTGAATGCCATGACGTCCCTCGTGGAGCGCTATTACAAAGTATTGGAAGCCCCGCACAAGGAATTGATCTGGCTTGACGCCGGCCACGGGCTGGATGAGTTGAATTTGCCCATCTTCGTGGATACGATAGTCAACAAGATCCTACCGGAGACTTACCCGGCCGGCGAATAGCGGGATGGCTCGCTCACCGTGGCCGCTCTGAAGATCAAACTATTAGGAGAACTTGAATTGAAGAATCCCACTGCTGTCACTCGTGGCCCTTGGATGATGCTTGTTTCCCGGATCGTGCTTTTCGCTGCCTGGCAGGCGCTCATTGCCCTGGCTTATCGCCTGTCAGGCCATCCAAATGCCTGGACGGCCTCGGCGGCCTGGTGGCCCGTGACAGCCACTCTTACTAACGTAGTTTGTATCTTCCTGCTGAACTATCTCTATAAACAAGAGGGCCTGCATTACTGGGACATCTTTCGCCTCGAACGCGCTACCCTCAAGCCTGATCTATTGACCGCACTCGGTCTGGCTCTGCTCGGAGTGGTGGTCGCCAGTCTTCCTAATATCATGCTGGGTGCATGGCTTTTTGGCAATGCCGAGGCCACACAAGCGCTCATTTTCCGGCCTCTGCCGCTCTGGGCAATTGTTCCCACACTAATTCTTTTCCCCGTCACGATTGCCCTTGCCGAATTGCCTACCTACTTCGCCTATGTCATGCCTCGGCTGAGGCCGCACATCGGGGATTGGGCATCACTCTTGATTCCCTGCCTCGTGCTGGCATTCCAACATGTAACCTTGCCTCTCGTCTTCGACACTCCGCTTCATGCTCTGGCGGTTGTTGATGTTCGTGCCCTTTGCCATCATGGTTGGCATTGTGCTGCGCTGGCGGCCGCGCCTGCTGATCTATATGGTCATCATTCACGCCTTGATGGATTTCTCCGCGGCCTGGATGATACTCTCCGCCTCACGGTAGTCTGCCGATGCCTATGGATTTGTTGATCGCCCGGGCACGCCTCCTTCTGCGGGTCCTCTTCGGCTTCGTGGCCCTGTATGCCGCCATCTGGGTTATCCGGGTCATCATGGGCGTCGGCCCCAACCTCTTGATGAAGCACTTCGCCGCCTCGCCAAATGTGCGCGCATTCCTGGGCAGCACGCTCAATTACGGCGTCGGGATAACAGCATATCTCTTATTCCCGGCAATCGCATTGCGTTGGCTTGCAAGGAATAAGTCCGCAGGTATCCTTCTTTCCTTTCCGAACAGGGTTGGCTCGCCGCCGTCGCCTTTGGCTTCCTGCTCGAAAGTGGCCTGTTCACGCTGCTATTTTTTGTGGAAACAAAACTCGGCTGGCTGGTGGTCGATAATTGGATGTGGCGTGTGTCCGCCCCCGATACTTTTATCCGCACCGCATGGGTGGGCCTGCTCGTGAACCTGGGTGTTGCCGTCGGTGAGGAGACCGTCTTTCGCGGCTATCTCCTTACCGGCCTGAAGTCTGCCCTTGGCAAGTGGGGCGCACTGGCGCTCATGATGCTCCTATTCGGATCGTTTCACCTTCCCGCCTATCTTGCCTCCGGATTGCAATCCGCAGGCCTCTGGCTTGCGCTGGTCCTGGCTACGCTTTTGGGTGGTCTCTTCGGGCTGATCTACCTTCGCACCGGAACATTATGGCTTCCTGCTGTTCTGCATTTCACCTGGAACTTTGTGGAAAATGACCTCCTCAATCTCAGCGCGGACCGCGCGAACCCGAACCTTATCGGCGCGATCACGCGCCTTCGTCCGCCTCTAACCATGAACGGCCTCGCCTTCACGAACCAGATCATCCAGGAGTTCCTTGTTGCGCTTGTCCTCTCCCTTGGGATTTGGATATGGTTGCGGAAAGGTCGCCAGGCGGGCATTGTTGCAAGACGAGCGGACCTCCTCTCGTCAAAGGAGACACGATGACAACGACTAATCTGTCACAGAAAGCGCGCATACAAATGGCGCTTCGGGTAGGGCTGGCTCCGGTCATTTTGATTGCCCTACTGTTCGGGCTGGCCGGGCGCTGGAATTACTGGCAGGGTTGGGTATATGTCATCCTGAATGCCATGATTGTCCTGATCATGGGCACAATCCTCACGCCCAATACTGGTTTGATCGAAGAGAGACTGAATCCGAAGGAAGGCGTGAAGAGTTGGGATAAACTCTACTTTGCCTTCAGCACTCCGCTTTACTTTATTGCCGTAGTGCTGGGCGGACTGGATGCCCGTTTCCGCTGGACCATGGATATGCCGTCAGTTGTTTATTGGGCTGCCGTGGCTATCTACCTCTTGGGGCAGGCAATATTCCTCTGGGCGCGTTATACCAATAATTATTTCTCGAGTATGGTGCGAATTCAAACCGACCGAGGGCAAACGGTCTGCAAGAACGGGCCTTATCGCTACGTGCGGCATCCGGGTTATGTGGGCGGATTCCTGTTCGCCGCGTCGATGGGCTTGCTGTTAGGGTCGTGGTGGGCAAGTATTCCGCAAGTTATCGCTGCTTTGATGCTGATCTGGAGGACGTCGCTCGAGGACAAGACACTGCAGGCGGAATTGCCCGGCTACCGGGAGTATGCGCGCGAAACCAGGTATCGTTTGCTGCCAGGACTATGGTAGCTGCGGAAGCCAGATATTTTGGTGGTCCAATAATCTAATCATCGAATCCTGTTCTATCCCTCCCCCTTCTGCGAGCTTTGCATCATTTCGATGGCGATATGCTTCATGTGCGCCAGCACGCCGATGAAGCCGGTGATCCGCTGCTGCGTGATCGCCTCCTCCAGCTTCATCGGCAGATAGAAATTGGCTGGCACTGACACAATTTCTTCCGGCTGGCAGCCGTTCAGACCGCTTCCGAGGATGCTGGCCAGCCCTCGCACTGTTGGAGATTGAGGCGGGATATCGAAATGATAGACCAGCCCCCCGTCTTCCTGTCTCTCCGCCAGCAGGCGGACCGGCGTCATACACTCGGGCACCTCTTCCATCTTATCGAACTGCGGCCGGAGTCTCTCCGGCAGGTCCGGCAGCGTCTCCGAATATGCCAGCAAGGTCTCGAGTTTCTCCTCGCGACTCATGCTTGCGAAATCATCCACGATCTCCTGCAGTTTGACGGGAAGTGCCATGTCATCCTTCTCTTTACGCGCAAATCAACTTCGGGCCCATGTGGTCTAAGTGTAGTGGGGCTTTAGCCCCGTCTTGCACTAGCTCGCAAATGTAGCGGGGCGTTACATACGCGCCTTTTCCCGACGCCTCGCCTCGCTACTTCTCTATCGGCGCGTTCACCAGGTTGCCCCATTCGGTCCACGACCCATCGTAGTTGCGCACCTTCGGGTAGCCCAGCAAATACTTGAGCACGAACCATGTGAGAGAAGATCTCTCTCCAATGCGGCAGTAGGCGATCACGTCTTCGTCAGGTCGGACGCCCTTGCCTTCATACAGCGCCTTGAGCTCGTCCGCAGATTTGAACGTGCTATCCTTTTCATTCACAGCCTGCGCCCACGGCACGCTCACCGCGGTCGGGATGTGCCCGCCTCGCGTCGCACCCTCTTGTGGATAGTTCGGCATCGAGATGAGCTCGCCCGAATATTCCTTTGGCGAGCGGACGTCGACCAGCGGCTGATGAGATTGCAATTGCGCGAAGACATCGTCGCGGAATGCCCGCACGGAGTTATCTGCCTCTTTAGCCTTATATTGCGTGGCCGGGTAGGATGAGGCTTCCTTGACCAGCGGCCGGTTCTCTCGTTCCCATTTAAGCCGCCCGCCGTTCATCACGCGCACATTCTGATGGCCGTAATACTGGAACAGCCACAGCGCATAGCACGCGAACCAGTTGGACTTGTCGCCGTAGAACACCACGGTCGTGTCGTTCGAGATACCCAGGCTCGACGCAACCTGCTCGAACTTCTCGCGGGTCAGGAAATCGCGCCGCAGCGGGTGCTGCAGCGTGCTGAACCAATCTACCTGTACCGCGCCCGGGATGTGACCGGCCCGGTAGAGCAGCGCATCTTCGTCCGATTCCACGATGCGGACCTTCGGGTCGTTCAGATGCTCGGCGACCCATGCAGTTTCAACCAGATATTCAGGGTGTGCGTAGTTCATGATATTCCTTGTCTGCGAAATGTATTTCTAAGGGAGTGCTTTTCCGGATATCGACTGCCAGCAGGCAAAATAAAAGACGGGGATAACGCCGGCGCAGAGTGATCCGCGGGGGTCGTTCACCGTCTGAGGGGCTGGCCAGTTTCGGGTGTGCTGTCTCAGGCGGTGCTTACGAACCCCGCGTGAGACAGGAGCATAAGCCAAAGGGTCGCATGATCAGCTAGTCTGACGTCTCAGACCGCAAAATCTTACGAATTCCAGGATCCTGTTCCAAGCCCGTGTCGTGCCTCGCCCCCCGTCGATTCCCAAAATAAGATCCTTCTTATCAGTGTTCATCCGCTCCCATCCGTGTGTATCTGTGGTGAATTCCCCCGGCCGACCATCCAAACAGCGCCTCCAGACCACGTGGCCCAACCCGCTCAGGCTCGCTGATAATGTACAATGGTTCCGTGAATAAACAAAAGTTCTATGTCGTGTGGAAGGGCCGCCGTACCGGCATCTTCGGCTCCTGGGCGGAATGCGAGGCGCAGGTCAAGGGCTACACCGGCGCCGAGTACAAGGCTTTCAACTCTCGCCCCGAAGCAGAGCGGGCGCTTGCCTCCCCCTATTCCGACTATATGGGAAAAGCCGCCTCCAATCAGAAGTGGCTCTTTGCCCTTGCAAAGCCCGAGATCCCGTCTATCGCCGTTGACGCAGCTTGCTCCGGCTCGCCCGGCCCGCTCGAATACCAGGGCGTCGAGACCGAGACCGCCCGGCAGGTATTCAAGCAGGGCCCGTTTGCAGACGGCACCAACAACGTTGGTGAGTTCCTCGCTATTGTCGAGGCCATGCGATGGCTTCAGGAAAGCAGCCTCGACTGGCCCATTTACACGGACTCCGAGAACGCCATCGGCTGGGTCAGGGCCCGGCGCTGCAATACCAAGCTCCAGCGCTTGCCGTCCAACGCGAAGCTCTTTGAACTGATCGACGTTGCAGAGAAAGAATTACGCTCTTGGCGCGGCTCCTCCGCGCACGGCCATTCCTTTCGGGTGATGAAGTGGGACACCCGCGCCTGGGGCGAGATTCCCGCGGATTTTGGAAGGAAATAGTGCGGCTAATCATCTGGATAGCCTCCGGATATGGCCTTCCAACGCCTTATGTCGGGCTGACTGTTTCGCACGACAACGGGCAGACCTGGCAGCAGATCAACCCTGCGCTTTCCACGGGCCTCGTAGTTGCACAGCCGCCGGTAGCCGCCTCTTCGCCTCAATTCGTCTCTGACCAGCAAGCCTATCTTCCTGCCACCGTTGGCGATAGGCTTCTCTTCTTCCGGTCTCAGGACGCCGGCCGCACTTGGGATTTGCTGCCTCCGGTCTTGCACAGCAACGGCCTGCTTCCGCGGGTACAATTTGTATCCGCCGATGATGGATTTGCCGTCTGCGCTTCGAAACTCTGCCTCACTCGCAACGGCGCGCAGACGTGGCAGGAAGTCCAGTCGCCATTTTCCTTCGATCCCTCTTCAAGTGGCAACCGTATCCTTGAGTTTGATTTTGTCGATGCCGCTACGGGCTGGGCCATCCTGCTCGGAGCCGATGCACAAAGCTCATTCATCAAGACCACGGATGGCGGGCGCACTTGGATCGACATTCAGCCCCGTCTCGGTTTCTGATTTCCCGCCCGCGCTTTCTCTCAATAGGTAAGGAGCACTGAATGAAAACTAGCCTTCTGCTGATCGATATTCAAAACGATTACTTTCCCGGCGGCAAGATGGAGTTGGTCCGGCCCCTCGAGGCCGCAAAGAAAGCCTATGAGTTGCTGCAGTGCTTCCGCGAGCACCATCAGCACCATATCCATATTCAGCACGTCGCCACGAAGCCGGACGCCACCTTCTTCCTGCCCGACGGGCATGGCGCCGATATTCACAATTCCGTCGCGCACTTCGTCGGCGAGCCTCTCGTCATCAAGCACTTCCCCAATTCGTTTCGTGAGACGAACCTTCTGGAGCTTCTCAAAGCAGAAAAGACGGAGCGCGTCGTTATAACCGGCATGATGACTCACATGTGCGTCGACGCCACCGCCCGCGCGGCCGCTGACTATGGCTTCCAGGTCATCGTGGTCGAGGATGCCTGTGCCACCCGCGATCTCAAGTACCAGGACACCACCATCCCCGCTGATCAGGTTCACAAGGCTTTCCTCGCCGCTCTCAAGTCATACGGTCAGGTGATGACCGCCGAGCAGGTTATCGTCCACCTCGCCGGCGAACAGGAAAAGAGTATGAAAGCCTAGCCCGCCTACATGGGAGATCACATGACAACTGCGGACTCTGCCCCCACTACCATAGACCCCGAACGACAGAAGCAGGCAAAGGAATACGCGCGTATTTCGCGGCGCCTCTGGGTTGTCAACACCCTTCTGAGCGGCTTATATACGCTCGCCTGGCTCTTCTTCGGATGGAGCATCGCCCTCCGGACGTGGCTCACCACAACCTCTGCATTTTTGTCCAATCCCTGGGTGCTGGTGCCGGCGTTTGTGTTGATATTCGGCGGTATCTATTTCCTGATTGATCTGCCGCTGAGCTACTACTCCGGCTTCGTTCTTCCGCACCGCTTCGACCAATCCACACAATCGCTGAAAGACTGGATCGTAGACCAGTTGAAGGGCATGGCCATCGGCGGACCGCTCGGGCTTCTCTTGTTGGAATTGCTCTATCTCGCGCTCCGCGTCACCGGCAGCCTTTGGTGGCTCTGGGCTGTTGGCGGCCTCCTCGTCTTCAACGTCCTGCTATCCAACCTCGCGCCGGTCCTCATCATGCCGCTCTTCAACAAGTATGTTCCCCTCGGTGATGAGCACCGCGACCTGGCGGACCGCCTTCTTCGTCTCGCGGAACGCGCGCACACGAAGGTCCGCGGCGTATACAAGTTCGATATGTCGCGTCGCACCAAGTCCGCCAATGCAGCCCTCACCGGCATCGGCAATACGCGCCGGATCGTGCTCGGCGATACGCTCATCAACGAGTTCAGCACCGACGAGATAGAGACCGTGTTGGCTCACGAGCTTGGCCATCAGGTCCATCGCGATATCCCCATCCTCATCACCTTCGGAACCATCAGCACGCTGGTCGGCTTCTACCTTGCCTCCCTCGCCATGAATTGGGCAGTGGCTTACTTTGGCTTCACCGGTGTCAGCGACGTAGCCGCGTTTCCTGCCCTCGGTCTGATCCTCGGCATCTACGGCTTCGTCACGTCGCCCCTCGATAACGCCGTCTCGCGTTGGCGTGAGCGGATGGCCGACGAATACGCCCTCGGTGCCACCGGCAAAAATGAAGCCTTCGCATCGGCGTTTGTTCGGCTTGCGAATCAGAACCTCGGCGAGATGGACCCCGAAAGATGGGTGGTCTTCATGTTCTATTCCCACCCGCCCCTCGCCCAGCGCATCGAAATGGCCAGGTCCTGGAAAAGCGAAGGCGCGGGTTAAGACCCGCGCCCACGTGCTCTCCGTGACTACCTCCGCACTCTAAGCTTATTTCTTCTTGCTGGCCTTCTTGGCCGCCGCCTTCTTCCAATTCTCAGCCACTCTATATTTCACAATTCTGCTGATTAATTCCAGTGGCAAGGGTTCATCCAGAGGAAGTTGGATCGATCCCTTGGCGGTCTTATAGCCAGCTATTTCGCGCTTGAATGCCTCCGTCCCGCTTGGCGTTGGATAGAGTCCAATATGGTTCTTGAAAGCCGCAAAATGGACGAGATTGCCGTTCAATGCGAACGTCGGCATCTGATAGCTGATCTTCTCCTCAGCATCCGGCGCAGCCGCTCTCACCGTTGCTCGCACCTGCCGCAGCTTCTTCTGGACATCTTTGGGGAACGTCTCGATATACTCATCGATTGAGTTGTAACCGGCCTTTTTCTTCTCCACGGGTCCTCCATCCTGTCGGTTGCGCGCTGGATACGTAGGCTGAATCAGATTTCGCTATTATAGAACGAAATTTCTACCCGCGCAACTTTGTTGCCTCACGCTAGGGGGACAGGTGAAACTTCCACTCATCAACACGCGCAACTCCGCCTTTTTCCTGAAATCATCCTCACTTATTGCCAATCCGCCCACCGCTCCGGTCTTTCTTTTCTCCACATCTCCGCGCGTTCGCGTCGCATGCTTCTATGCCTCGTAGGGGAACGGCGATCCTTCATTCCCCATCATCCCTCGCAACCCCGCCGTGTCCCTTTCATAATCATCGCGCCTCCCCATTTCCCTTCTCCGTTTCTCTGCGTGGCCCCTTTTTTGCATGCAGCAACCCTCAAAAAGAAGAGCGATCCCGATGGATCGCTCTTCCTTCTATTTCTTCCACATGTTCTTTTGCAAAAGCAGGGGCACCAGGATGATCGCCGCTATCACAAAGCTCAACAGCACAATCCCATCGGTCGACCCTGGTTCAGACAGATCCCCCGGTGTCGGCGTTGGAGTGGCCGCCTGATAAAAGGCCGCCGCCCTCAAATTCGAGCCAATTCGAAGCTCAGAATTGCGCGTGGCAGCGTTATATACATGGGCCTGTCCGGCAGTCGCCGGAGAGAATGCAAAGGCGAAAGCAAGTCCGCTCGCCAGCATGAGCACCGGACACAGAATGCGCAGGAGTGCCTTGTTCATGTTAAGAGTTCAGTATATCACGCGCTTCTGACCAAATAACACCATCTAGGTGTGCTTTTCCATTTTTTGCAGTATAATGCCGCCGATGTGACAGGGAGAGCTGTCGAGCGCGCAATGTAGATCATCATGAAATCCTTCCAACTCAGGAGCCTCCATGATCAAAAGTGTTCTCAATGCGCTGAACCAACCGTTAGGTCGGATTGGAGTCATCATCGCATTGTTGGCCGTCTTCAGCGGAGCGGTCTGGGGAGTTGTTCAGACACAGACAACACCCGAGCAGCCAATTCAATTCCCCCACAACCTGCATGTGGGTCTCGGCATTCAATGCCTCTATTGTCATCCCGGCGCTCTCCGCGGGCCATCTCCGGGCATCCCCACCGAAACAAAGTGCTGGGGCTGCCATCAGCAGATCAAGGTGCAGGGAACGGAACTTCCCAAGCTCGCAGCCTACGTAAAACAGAACAAGCCCATCGATTGGGTTCCGGTCGCCGAAGTGCCGGACTTTGTGCATTTCGTTCATCGGCCGCATATCGCCGCGGGCCTGAACTGTGAGACCTGCCACGGCAACGTCAGTAAGCTCACCGTTTATCAGAATCCCCAGGTAATGAACATGGGATGGTGCCTTAATTGCCATCGTCAGAAAGCCCAGGACAATCCGGTGCTGTATACCAAGCTCACGGATTGCGGCACGTGCCACTACTAGACCGGGTGAAAGGACACATTATGAGCCCAGAGATCTCCCGGCGCGATTTTCTGAAACTGGCCAGCGTTGGCGCGGCGACCACCGCCGTTCTGACGGGTTGCGGGCCGGCCTCGCGCTATTGGACACGCGAACCGTACACCAGGATGCCGGAGTACAACTACAACGGCCTCAGCACCTACTATGCCACCACCTGTCGCGAATGTGCCGCCGGCTGCGGCATCATCGTCCGCACGATGCAGGGACGCGCCCTCAAGGTTGAGGGGAACAAGGACCATCCCGTGAATCAGGGCAAGACCTGCGCCCGCGCCCAGGTCACGCTCCAGGGACTCTACAACCCCGACCGTGTGACCGACCCAATTCAGCGCAAGCGGCGCGGCGCGGATGACACCGATAAGCTTGATTGGGATGCCGCCATCAAGGTGGTATCCGACGCTCTTAGCAAAAATGCCCCGGGCGAGATCGCCTTTCTCCTCGGCATGTCGCCCGATCATCTATTCGATATGGCCTCCGATGTCATGACGGCTGTCGGTGGTGACCCCCCGCTCCGTTACGGCGTGCTCGGCATGTTCGAGGCTCGCGCTACGCTCGTGCAGGCTACAAAGAACGCGTTCGGGCAGGAAGCCTTGCCGTTCTTCGATATCGGCGCCTCCGATCTGGTTTATTCCTTTGGCGCTAACTTCCTCGAGACCTGGCTTTCTCCGGTCGCTCAGACGCGCGAGTACGCCCGGCTTCGTCAGGGTAATCCCAAGCAGCGCGGCCAGTTCGTTCAGTTCGAAGCGCGCATGTCCCAGACCGCCGCCAAGGCCGATGAATGGGTTCCCACCCGGCCCGGCTCCGAGGCTTTGCTCGCCTTGGCGATCGGGCGCCTCATCGCAGAAGCACGCGGCCTTCCACTGTCCCCTGCTTTCGCGAACGTGGATGTGAACGCAGCCGCCAGTGGGGCCGACATCAAGCCCGCTGACCTCAAGCGCCTGGCAGATCAGCTCAATGGTGCGGCGCACCCGCTCGTGATCCCCGGCGGCGCAGCCCTCGGGCAGAGCAACGGCCTTCAGGCTGCCCAGGCCATCCTTGCGCTGAATACACTTCTCGGCAACCTCGGCAAGGATGGCGGAGTTTATCTCTCCCCGGTAGCCCCTCTCACAGATGCCTATCATCGCCCCGCGAATATGAAGGAGATGGCAGACTGGGTCGGCAAGCTTAAGTCCGGCGCGGTGAAGGTCCTTTTCATTCACGGCGTGAATCCCGCTTTCGATCTGCCGAAATCACTTGGCTTTGTGGATGCGTTGAGCAACGTTCCGCAGGTCATCTCGTTCGCAACCTTTCCCGGACGAGACGGCTCTCCAGGCGGACTACGTCTTCCCCGACCATCACGGCCTCGAATCCTGGGGTTACCAGCAGGTAGCCGTTGGCTCGAACGCCCCGGTCCTCTCCGGTGCCCAGCCGGTCGTCGTTCCCTTCCACAACACTCGTGCTACCGCCGATGTGCTTCTCGCTGCGGCCCAGGCTGCGGGCGGCAAGCTGGCCTCCGCTCTTACCTTTAAGGATGAGTTGGCCTATATCCAGGCGAAGATTTCATCGCTTGTCCCCAATGCAGGCGGCTTCTTTACGGCTCCCGAGATCGATACCTTCATGTCGTATTTCCAGCAGCACGGAGGCTGGTGGGGCACAGCGGATGCGCGCGGCGTGCCTGCCGGCACCGATGTGCTGAACGGCAATGTCAATGTCGCTCCGGCCCAGTTCGATGGCGACGGCGAGTTCTTCTTCCTGCCCTTCGTCTCGCCGATCCTTGGGGATGGCGGCGCCAACAAGCCTTGGCTTCAGGAGATCGCAGATCCTACCACCACAGTCATGTGGAATACGTGGGTGGAGATCAATCCTCAGAAGGCCGATCAGTTGGGTATTCAGGATAACGACATAGTCAATATCCTCTCCCCATTCGGTGCGGTTCAGGCCGCCGTGTACCGCTATCCGGGCATTCGCCCCGATACCATCGCCATGCCGTTCGGGCAGGGCCACACAGCCTACGGCCGTTTTGCCCAGAAGCGCGGCGCAAATCCCACAGAGTTGCTGACCGCAAAATTCAATGACGCCGGCGACTTGGCATTCGCAGGTATGAAGGTCCGCGTCGAGAAGACGGGCAGAAAAGCGTCCCTGGCGCGCCTGGAAGGTGTGCTCGGCGTTTATGGGTTTGATGCGAAGCAATGATACGGGAGAACAACAATGACGACTGATTTGCAGTTGCCCGTCTTTACCAACACTTCAGAGCAGGACCTCAACGGCCGTTGGGGTATGGTCATCGACCAGGACCTGTGCACGGGTTGTCAGGCCTGCGTTGCCGCCTGCTCGATGGAAAACAATGTTCCCTTTGTCGGAGAAGTCGATGCCGCCTACGGCCGCAGCATGCATTGGATCCGCATCGAGCGCTTCTGGAGTGGGACCTTTCCGGAAGTGAAGATGACGCCCTATCAGCCTATGCTCTGCCAGCAATGCCACAATGCACCCTGCGAGCCTGTCTGCCCGGTCTTTGCCTCGGTCCACAGTCGTTCAGAAGACACGAACCTTCAAGTCTACAACCGTTGCGTAGGAACGCGCTACTGCGCCAATAACTGCCCCTACCAGGTGCGAGAGTTCAACTGGCGCGACTATACCGACGCTCGCATCCGTCCCGAATTGGTCACCCTGCAGAACCAGTTGAACCCCGATGTGACGGTGCGCCGACGCGGCGTCATGGAGAAGTGCACGTTCTGCATCCAGCGCATTCACAAGGCGGAAGATCTGGCGTCTTCCGAGAAGCGCGATATCAAGGATGGTGAAGTCGTACCCGCTTGCGCCCAGGCCTGCCCGGCAGATGCAATCGTCTTTGGCCGCCTCGACGATCCCAACAGCCGCGTCAGCAAGAAGGGCACGGATGCCCGCGGCTACCATCAGCTCGACGAGCTCCGAACCATGCCCCGCATCACGTATCTGAAGGGAGAATCAAATGGCAGCAACAGCTAAGTCACTGCCACAGCCCAGGGCGCATGCCGGGGAGCACGAGGACCCGCGCGAGCAGTTGATGCATGACCCGAGGCCGCGCGGTGAAATGAACGCCTTGGTTCTCGAGTCCATGCATACCGCCACGTGGAAATATTGGGTTGCCACCGGCATTTTGGCATTTCTGGTGCTCACCTGCTTCGCGGTTGCGTGGTATTACCTGATTGCGAATGGCCTCGGTGTTGCTGGTGTGAACCGCCCTGCCTACTGGGGCATCTTCCTGGTCAATACCGTGTTCTGGATCGGCATTAGCCATGCCGGCACTTTCATCTCGGCCATCTTGCGTGTGATGAAAATAGAAGGACGCCGCCCCTTCACGCGCGCCGCCGAGCTCATGACCACCTTCGGTTTGGTCCAGGCTGGTGCCAGCATCTTCATGCATTTGGGCCGCGTCTGGCTTGCCTACTGGTTGATCCCATTTCCAAATGAGCGTGGCATCTGGCCTGATTTCCATTCGCCCCTCATGTGGGACTTCCTCGCCATCAGTACCTACCTCCTCTGCAGCACCATGTATCTCTTCCTGCCCCTGATCCCCGATATTGCCATGGTGCGCGATCACTCGAAAGGATTGCCCAAGATCTTCTACCGCATCCTGGCGCTGGGCTTCCGCGGCACAGAGGGAGAGTGGAAGAACCTCCATACGGCCATGAACATCTTTGCGTTTGCGATCATCCCCGTAATGTTCTCGGTGCATACCATCGTGGCCTGGGACTTCGCAATGGCAACCCGCCCCGGCTGGTCCTCCACCGTCTTCGGCCCCTACTTCGTCATTGGTGCTCTCCACTCGGGTATGGCGGCGGTTGCGATTGTGCTCTTTCTGATCCGGTCCTTCATGAAGAACATGAAGTACTTCCTCCGCCCCGAGCATTTCGATCTAATGGGCAAGTTGATGTTGATGGTCTCCATGGCCTGGGCTTACTTCTACTTCAATGATTATCTCGTCCCCTGGTACGGTGGCGATAAGTGGGAGAAGATATTACAGGACTTTACCGAAAAAGGCCCTATCTGGTGGCTGTGGTATGTAATGCTGATCTGCAACATCGCCGTCCCATGGCTCATCCTGTGGAATAAGAAGTGGCGGCGCACTCCCTGGTTGCTTGCCATCGTCGGGATCCTCATCAACATCGGCATGTGGATCGAGCGCTACGTGATCATTCCCGAGGCGCTCACCATCAACCGCATGCCCTTCACCTGGAGACTCTATGTCCCCAGCGTGGAGATTTTCCTCACCACCGGCACGGTGTCGCTCTTCCTGTTGCTCTACTTCCTCGCCTCACGCGTGATCCCGCTGATACCTGTCTGGGAGGTGCAGGAAGGCCAGGAAGCTCATACCATGCGAAGGATCGGTAAAGCCGAGATCCGCTCGCTTAGCGAGATTGACTGAAGCTGTAGGAGCACAAATGGCTGATTCCATGACGCTTCTTGCACTGTTCGAAGACATAGACCCGGCGGCCAACGGCATAGAAAAGCTGCGCGAAATGGGCGTTCCAGAGTACGACGTCAACGTCATCTCCGGCGTGCCGATCCCCGGCCGCATACTGGGCCGTCCTCCCGCCATCAGCAATGTCTCAAAGATCGCGCTGGTGGGTGCCGCCCTCGGTATGGCGTTCGGGTTGTTCCTGATCTATGGCACTCCTTATCTATACCCTCTGCGCGTAGGCGGGCAGCCGATCTTCCCCGTTCCTATGGGCTGGATCGTAACCTTTGAGATGACCATGCTTGGCCTGATGGGCTTCACCTTTCTAGGCCTCTTCGTGGATAGCGGCTTTCCCGCTTATACCCCCATGGACTATGTCACGGAGATCAGCGATGGAAGGATAGCGGTTCTCTTCCCCTGCAGCGTGGATGATCAAGGCAGGTTTACCGACGCGTTGATGAAGGCCGGCGCGGAATCGGTCAAGCCAGCGGAGGCGCGCCATCTATGAGTACGAGTTTGAGCGTAATCCTCAAGCGCTTCGCAGTGATCGCGTTGGTAGCCGCAGTTGCTGTCTTCGTCTTGCTGATCTTCTCCTACGATATCATCAAGATCGACTGGCCCTCCTTCATGGAGATCCAGCCCTCCTTCAAGCCCATGGACCACCCGCTGCCTGTCCCGTCGCAGTCGGTCCCGATCGAGGGTGCCTCCTATATTCCTGCTTTGGGTGCGCCCAAGAATCCGGTGCCTGCTGACGCCGCCTCCATTAGCCGCGGCGCGGAGCTTTATAACATCAACTGCTCGGCTTGCCACGGCGTTGAAGGGAAAGGCAACGGCCCTGTAGCCGCCTTCCTCGAGCCCAAAAAACCGATCGATTTCACTGGCCCTATCGGACAGTCCCTCAGTGATGGCGCGATCTTCATCACCATCACCGAAGGCCGCCCCGGAGCCATGCCGCCCCTGAATGAGAACCTGTTGGTCCGCGAGAGGTGGGACGTTGTCAACTATATTCGCGAGTTGCAGAAGAAATAGGGAGCCGCGCCATGGATGATTTCCGCAAGATCTTTTTTGGCGTCATTGTCGGCTTCCTATTGGTGATCATCGTTTGGGTTTCCATGCTGACTTTCTTCGGCTGCGCTTCTACCCTGAATTGCCCCACCTTGAATGGACCTACGCCTGAGCACACTTCCATTCCTACACTTGTGCCCGCCACACTGCCTCCCCTGAGTCTTCAGCTTGGGTCTGCGACGACTGCCACCGCGCCCGCCGGCGGAACAGCGGCCTCTCCCGCCCCCGGGTCTGATATCCCGAAGCCCTCTAATCCCGGAGGTCCCGGTCAAGCTGTTAACCTCACCGGCAGCGTTGACTCTGGCAAGACCATCTTTGCGTCCAATTGTGCCGTCTGCCACGGCGCAGAGGGCAAGGGTGGCAATCCCAATCCCGGTTCCACCGATGGCACGGTTCCGTCTCTGAATCCCATCGATCCGTTGCTCGTAAGTCCGGATCGTACGACCTTTGTTACCAATATCGATCTGTTCGTCGAGCACGGCTCGACGCCCGAAGGCCCCGGTCCCACGTTCTCCATGCCGGCTTGGGGCGATAAAAAGCTTCTCCTGCCCCAACAGATTGCAGATGTCATTTCCTACGTCATAAGTTTGAATCCTGCTGCAGCGGTCAGCCAGTCGCCCGGCACTGCCGCGCCTCCTCCTGCCGCCGGCACCTCGGTCGCAGCTGCTACTCCCGCCGGGACGGGCACTCAAACCGAGCCGGAGCCGACCGAGGAAGTCGCGCGTCCCTCCAACCCTGGTGGCCCCGGCCCGGCTGTCGATCTCGTCGGCGATGCGAATTCTGGGCAAACTATCTTTGCGGCGAATTGCCAGATTTGCCACGGCGCGGAGGGGAAGGGCGGCAATCCCAACCCAGGCTCCGCGGATGGGACAATTCCGTCCCTCAATCCGATTGACTCCACGCTTATAAGTCCCGATCCAAAGACCTTCGCCGGAAACATCGACCTCTTTATCGAGCACGGTTCCACCCCCGAAGGCCCCGGTCCCACGTTTTCCATGCCGGCCTGGGGTGATAAAAAGCTCCTCATGCCTCAGCAAATTGCAGATGTGATTGCCTACGTGATGGGCCTGAACAAATAAAGCTTCTGATCGAGATATAAAAAGAGTGCAGTTCATGCCGAACTGCACTCTTTTGCTGTCTATGGCCTGTCTGTCTCAATCGCTCCGAGTGGCCGTCTTCTGGTCCATCGGTTGTTGGATCGGCAGCTTTATCATCACGGTCAGGCCTTGCCCTGGCTGGCTCTCAGCCCATATCCGGCCGTTGTGTTTCTCGATGATCGACCGTGCGATTGCAAATCCCAGCCCCGAACCACCCTCTTCGCGCGTGCGCGATGATTCCGTGCGATAGAAACGCTCGAAGATTTTGTCCAGCTCCTCAGCCCCCACGCCGGGCCCGCTGTCTTGGATCGCGATTTCCACCTGCTCATCGGCTCGCTTCGCTGAAAGCGTAATGTGCCCGCCTTCGGGCGTGTACCGCATCGCGTTGTCGAGGATGTTCGTCAGCACTTCTTTGATGCGTTGCGAATCAAGCTCCACATCAGGAACTTCAGCGGCAGCCTTCACATCCAGTTGGATCGCCTTCTGCCGCGCCCGGTGTGCGTACAGCCTTTGAACACTCTGCAGAAGTTCCTCGATTGACGATGGTCGCATGCTCAGCTTCAACTCGCCCGCGTCCGCCATGGACAGAGTCCGTAGATCGTCCACCAGATGTTCCAGCCGCCCCGCCTCCTCGCGGATGATCTCAAAGGTCTCCGCCGATGCCGGCAGCACGCCGTCATGCACCGCCTCGGCATGCCCGAGGATGATGCTAAGCGGGGTGCGCAGCTCGTGTGCAATATCTGCCGTCATCTGCCGGCGCAGATCCAGCGACCGCGCCAGGTCGGCGCTCATGCGGTTGAACGAAGTGGCTAACAGCCCCAGTTCATCTTGCGAGCGCACCGGCACCTGTTGTGACCAGTTGCCCGCGGACACTACCTGGGTCGCCTCCGTCAATTCACGGATGGGTCGCGTCAGTGTCCGAGACAGGATGATCGCCAGCAGCAGCGCCAGCCCAATTGCCACGAGCGCGCCCACCAGGATTTGCAGGTTCACCCGGTCCAGGAACGCCGAGCCCGGCGCGCCGATGCGGAACACGGGCCGGTTGATGAGCAGCACGCCTACTGTCTTCTGCCCCGCCTGGATCGGGATGCCGTTCGGCACGTTCGATAGCCGCACGACCCCGCCTACTTGGTATCCTTCGCCGGCTAGCACAACGCGGCCCGTGCTCGCGTCCACCAGCGTATAGGGCCCTCGCTGAAATTGGGGCGGGGGGGCCGGCAACTCTTCTGTCGGCAGCCTCGCTCCTGAGATGCCGCTCCAGGAACCGTGCTGTGAATAGTAATCCGAGAACGCCACTACGATGCCTGGGCGGTTTTGGTCGATTAGGAAACTGCGGAATTCCTCGCGGCTTCTCCAGCGCGTGAGCAGCACCACCAGCACTGTGCTGATGACGCTGATCGTGATGAAAGCCAGGACGAGTCGGAGTGTGATGGATCGCATCTGCGTTATTCCCGGGAGAAGCGGTAGCCTACGCCGTAAACCGTTTCAACATAATGTGGCGAGCGCGGATCGCGTTCGATCTTGGCGCGCAGGTTCTTGATGTGCAGATCAATAGTGCGTTGATAGCCCTCGTACCGTATCCCCTGAATGATATCGAGCAGGTCGAGCCGCGAGAACACGCGCCCCGGCGCGGTCATCAGCGCCGCCAGCAGGTCGAACTCTGACGGGGTCAGGTCCACGTATCGCTGGTCAACCTTAACAGACCGGTCCTGCCGGTCTAGTGTGATTCCGGCAGCCTTGAGCACCTTGCCCGCCGGCTCGGCCTGTCCCGCCCGGCGCAGCACGGCGCGCACCCGCGCCATCAGCTCACGCGGCCGGAACGGCTTGGTAACATAGTCGTCGGCCCCCAATTCCAGGCTGATGACCTGCTCTTCCTCCTCCACCCGCGCGGTCAGCAGGATGATCGGCGTGGAATGGTCCCGCCGGTATCGCTCGATGAATTCATGCCCGTCCATCTCCGGCATCATCAGGTCCAGGATGATCAGGTCCGGCTTCTCGCTCTCCGCCACCGTTAGAGCCTCGCGCCCATTGGAAGCCGTCACCACGTGATACCCTGCCTGATTAAGGTAGCTTTCGACCAGCGAGACTAATCGCTTCTCGTCGTCAACTACCATGATCGTCTTTGCCACCGCGATTCCTTTGCCCTTTCCACACAAACAACTTCTATGCCGGTTCAGATTCAATTCGATCTGCCGCCGTGCCTTGTTCCTTCTTCAAGAAAGGAACTTGTCCCGTCGCTCTTCAGCGCGTCCACTTTCCATTCCTCTGTTGTTACGACAACCTCTCTCAATTTCTGCTCTTGATATTGCCGCCACCCTTTCCCTCGCGAAGCGGATCGGCAGGTGGTCTTGCGAAGCACATCGTCCCCGTACTTAGGGGATATCATCCCCGGACTTGGGGATGCCCGGAAGGTCGTGCCGCTCGTTGCATCCTTCTTGATCTTGCCAGGCACCCCTTCCCGTTTGGGAACGCGAACTTCCCGTGGTAAGGGGGAGCGGGGGTTAGGTCTTCCCGCGTCCTTTGATCCTACTGTTTCAACTTAGTCTCCAGCAATCTGATCAACTGATTGATCAGCAGCGAAGCCTCAGCATCTTGCCGCGCCTGCAGCACTTCGGCCGCGCTCAGCGTCGAGCCATTCTGTGATCCATTCGTCCCGCCGGCGCCACCCCCGAAACCGCCTCCGCCAAATCCGCCTCCCGGCCCTCCACTGGCCCGCCGACGAACACGAACGTGCGATTTCCGCCGTTCCCCCGCCGTTGCGTCTACTTCCGCCTCCGCCTGTTGCAGGCCCTGACGCCTGTGGGCCTTGCCCTCCACCGCCGAAGGCTTGTCCTTGACCTTGTGTGTTCCCGCTTGGCCTGTGCTTGTTGCTGGAATACGGCGAAGATATCCGCCTGGCTCAGAGACATGCTCTGGATCGTAGTCACCTGCTCCGGCCTCATCGTAGAGTTGATTTTGTCCATCACCGCGCTCACCTCTTGCGGCGCCGTCGAGCTGCTGGACTTCAACTGGAACATCAGTTGCCACAGTGGCAGCAGGTCGGCCTGCCATCTTCGGATCGACAGCCTCCTTGCTGCCCTCTAATTTTATCGTCCCCAGCGCCAGCTTCGCTTCTGGATTCAGCGGCGCGGAAGCACCTCCACTGCGGAAGCCGCTGCCTGATCCGCCGTTCCCAAAGCCGCTTGTCGGACTGTTCCCGCTTGGAGTGCCGCACGCCGTAGCCACCAGCAAGATGCCCGCCAACGCCGTCAACAACCCGGCCCTCTTCATATTTCTAATCCTGATTCTATTCATACCGAAGCGCCTCGATTGGATCTAGTTGTGCTGCACGGTTCGCCGGGTAATACCCAAAGAATATGCCCACCAGCGCCGCGGAACCGAATGCCAGGAAGATGGACGACGGCACGATCACCGTTCGCATTCCACTAAAGCTGCCGAACAGCAGCGATCCTGCCACCCCCACGATCAGCCCCAGCGCGCCTCCTACCAGGCTCAAGAGGAACGCCTCCGCCAGGAACTGCATGCGGATGTCGTCTGTCGTCGCTCCCACCGATTGCCGGATGCCGATCTCCCGCGTCCGTTCGGTGACGCTCACCAGCATGATGTTCATGATCCCGATTCCGCCTACCAGCAGCGACACGCCTGCCACCCAGGCCAAAAGTGACCGGAACGCCGCCGTCGTTGATTCTTGCGTGGTGATGATGTCCTGCTGCGTCGTCACCGTGAAATCCGGGCTGGCGGCAGTCACATTGTGCCGCTTGTATAGTAGCAGTTGTATCTGCAGGATCACGTCGCTCAGCTTCTTGGTCGGGTCGGCCTTCACGTAGATCAGTCGCACCCGGTCTCCAAGGAATCTCGCGAACTCCGACGGCGTGAACTTCTGGAAGACCACGGTGATCGGCAGGTACAGTCGTGCATCATAATCCGTGCCGCCCACCGAGCCTCTCGGCGCAAAAACGCCGATGACCGCCAGTTGCGTATTTCCTACGATCACATACTGTCCAACCGGATCGGTGTTCCCGAACAACTGCTGTGCCAGCCCCGAGCCAAGCACTGCCACTTTCTGCTTCAGGTCCAGCGCATGCTGGTCGAAGAAGTTCCCGCTTGCGATCTTCATGCCTCGCACAGCCGGGAAATCGACCGTGGTTCCCAGGATCTCGATGTCGGTCAGTTTCACATTATTGCCGGAGATGTTCTCCGACAAATCCTGTTCCACCGTTACTCCCAGTACCCCCGGCACCTGCGAGCCGATCGCGGCTGCATCCGTGAATACCAGCCCCGTCCCGGTCTGGTTCGTCAGGCCTTTTGCCCCGCCCTTGCTGAAGCTCGGTGTAATGAATACCAGGTCCGAGCCAAGCCCGGTGATCTGGTCGCTGATGGTCGCCTCAGTTCCCGCGCTGATCGAGATCACCATGATCACCGCCGCCACGCCGATGATGATGCCGAGCATCGTCAGCAGCGAACGGATCTTGTTCCTCACGATCGCATCCCAGGCGATCCGGGTTACTTCACGCATTTTCATAAACACATCCTCACAAAATTACTGGGTCTTGCCCACGGGTTCGATCCCGCATTCGAATGACTTCCGCAGCAGTGCGCGAGCCTCGCCTCTGAAACTAAGCGACTCCCTGCTCTTTGGGCCTCTGCCATTGCTGATCGATCCTCGCTTCATCGCCCTGTCCGCCGTGACCGTTGTGTGTAACCTTGTCGATTTGGCCGTCGCGCAGTTCTACCGTTCGCTGCGTGTGTGCAGCGATCTTCGGGTCGTGCGTTACGATCACGATCGTGGCGCCCTGTTGATGGATCTCGTGCAGCAGGTTCATGATGTCGGCCCCGGAGTGGCTGTCCAGGTTGCCGGTCGGCTCATCTGCAATGATCATCACCGGGTTGTTGATGAGTGCCCTCGCCACCGCCACGCGCTGCTGTTGCCCGCCCGATAGTTCCTGTGGCTGGTGGTCCATCCGGTCCGCCAGGCCCACCTTAGCCAGCACATCGCGCGCCAGGGCCTCGTTCTCCTCCGCTGTCTTATGGTCGTTTTCGCCCCGGTTATATACAAGCGGCAGCATCACATTTCGCAATGCCGTGGTGCGCGGCAGAAGGTTATAGGCTTGGAAAACGAACCCGATCTTCTTGTTTCGGATCGCCGCCAGCTCTTTGTTGCCCAGGTTGCTGATGTCCTCGCCGTCCAGGATGTATTTTCCATCCGTCGGCCTCGAGAGGCACCCCAGGATATGCATGAGCGTGCTCTTCCCGGAGCCCGAAGGACCCATGATCGCCACGAACTCGCCCGCCGCGATCTTCATGCTCACACCGTTCAGCGCCGTAACGCTGGCATCGCCCATTCCATAGACCTTCGTGAGGTCTTGCGTTTCGATGATGGTGTGCGCGCTCATTGTGTTACGGCTCCCGGCGCGGTGCTGACTACGTCGCCCGGCTGCAGCCCCGATAGGATCTGCGCGTTGACCAGGTCCTTGAGACCCACGGTCACGGCTTGCTCTGTCGTCTGCCCGTTTCGGACGACGAACACAGAGTACTTGCTGCCTGCTCCCTGGTGCAATGCGGTCAGCGGGACCAGCACTGCATCCTGCGCCTGCCCCGCGACCACGGTGACGGATGCGCTCATGCCCATCAGCAGGTCCACCTTGGTCGGGCTCCAGTTGGACGAGTCCGCTCACCACCGCTGATCCCGACGTTGTATCCAGCGCCGGGTCCACTTCAACAACCTTGCCATTGAAGGTCTGGTCGGGCAGGGCGTTGAAGACCACCTCTGCTTTGTTCCCAACTTGGAACATCTGGTAGTCTGATTCATCTACATAGGTCTTCAGATAAAGCTGGCTCAGGTCGCCCATCACGATGATGGCGCTCGAGCTTACGTTGTCGCCCAGGTTGGCGCTGACCGTCATAATGGTTCCATCCACCGGCGCATAGATCTGCGTGGCGTCCAGCGCCGCCTTCGCCGACTGCACGTTCAGCTTCGCGGTTTCGAGTGCCGCCAGGTTGGTGCCGGTCGCCGTCGCCGGCACGTCCTTCCCATTCAGCGCGTCCAGATACCACTGCGCCTCCTGCACGGACGAGTTCGCTACCACCAGCGCGGCCTGTGCGGCTGCGATCTCTGCATCCGTTGGCGTCGCAACCTGCTTCGTGACAACGTTCTTCGTTCGCGTGATCGCCGTGAAGTGGATCGGCACGTAGGTCTTCAACCACCGCAAATGGGCCCCCGCCAGGCTGTCTTGATAATATTTGACCTTGGCCTGCGCCGTATCGATCGCCTTTTGTTGATCCGCTGTGGCCGGCACGCTCGCCGCGGCCTGCGCATCTTTCAGCTTCTGTTGAGCCGCCGCCACCTGCTGCTGCCAGTAATACACGTCCGGGCTTATCAGGTAAATGAGGTTGTTTGTGTCCAGGTATACGGTGGCCTTGGCGCTCGCAAGGTCCTGTTCGGCCGTTGCAATGGCGGCTGCCGACGTCAGGTTGATAAGGTTCTGCTGTGCCTGCTGGTAGTTGATCTTGTCCGTGGAGTTGTCGATCTCTGCCAGAAGCTGCCCTGCCTTGACCTGATCGCTGACCTTGACGTTCAGCGTCACAAGTTTGCCGCTCGTGTTTCCGCCGAAACCGAGCTGCACCTGGTTCGCCGGCTGTAAGGTTCCGGTGCCGATGGCGCTCAGCGTGATGGTCCCGCGCCGTGCAACAAATTCCTGCACGAGGGCTCGTGTGGTTGTGTGCGCAGGGAGGTATGCCCACTGGTAATACGCGCCGGCTCCGAGGGCCGCCAGCACGATGACGGATGGGACGATCACCCACCACCGTTTGCGTGGGTCTCTCAGGCGCTCTTGCAGGCTCTTGAAGAAAGATGAAGCTCCCTGCCTCTTGGTGCCGGGATTGGAGAGCAATGGGGAAGAATTCGCTTTAGATGCCATGGTTATTCTATTTCTCCAGTACTGGAAAATATTCCGAGAAGCCGTTTCAAAGATCGGCCGTTGTCATTGCTGTTTGGTTCCGACGAGACCCGTGCTCACTACATCGCCCGCTTGCAGGCCCGACTTGATCTCCGCATTGACCTGGTCCTGGAGCCCCACCTGCACAAAGTCCACGTTGAGCCTGCCATTCTTCTGCGTGAACACCGCATATTTGCCGGGCGAATACTCATGCAGCGCTGACAGCGGGATGAGCACCGCATCCTCGGCCCGTCCCACGATGACGTCCACCGAGGCGCTCATGCCCATCAACAGCTTCGCATCCGTCCCGTCCATCTCGACCAGTCCGCTCACGACCCTCGTATTGGTCGAGCTGTCCAGCCCCGGGTCCACCTGGATGACTTTCCCTTTGAATGTCTCATCCGGCAGGGCGTCGAAGACAATGTCAGCTTCGCTCCCCACCTGGAACATCTGATAATCCGTCTCATTGACATACGTCTTGAGATACAGCTTGTTCAGGTCGCCCAGCGCCAGGATCGCGTCGGAGCTTACGTTGTCGCCCACTTGCGCGCTCACCGACAGGATCGTTCCGGACATCGGCGCGAAGATCTGTGTTCCATCCAGTTTCGCCTTGGCGGTTTCGACGGCAAATTTGGCCGTCTGATACGCAGACAGGTTGGTCCCTCCCGCATTGGAAGGGATGTCTTTGCCGTTCAGCGCATCCAGGTACCACTGCGCTTGCTGGAGAGATGTCTTCGCTACATCGTAGTTGGCTTGTGCCGTCTGGATTTCCAGCGCCGACGGTCCTTCCACAAATCGCTTCGTCCGGCGGTTATTCGTTGGGTCCGGCTTCTCCACCGTGAAGTAGATCGGCAGGTAATGGTCCTTGTACCAGATCTGGTTGCCCGCCAGCGTAGCCTGGTCCTGCTTCAATTGTGCCTGCAAAGTATCGATCAGTTTTTGTTGGTCCGCTGTCGGAGAGTTGCCCGCGGCTGTTTGAGCCTCATTCAAAGCCTGCTGGTCGGCTAGCACCTGCTCCTGTGAGTTAAACACCGCCGGGCTCAGCACGTACATCAGTGCGTACTTTGCATTCGTCAGCGTCGTCGTCGCGGTCGCGACGTCCTTCTCCGCCTGTGCGATGGCTGTTTCCGACGTCAGGTTCGCCAGGTCGCGCACCGCCTGGTCATACTTCACCTGTTCGGATGTATTGTCCAGTTGCGCCAGCAGGTCTCCTTTTTTGACGACCCCGCCGGCTTTCACATTCAGCGTCGCGATCTTGCCGCTGGTGCCGAACCCAAGCTGCACCTGATTTGCAGGTTGCAGTAAGCCCGTCCCCTTCGCGCTCACCTCCAGATTGCCGCGGTGTGCGGTACTGGTCTGTAACACCCCCTGCGGTGTCGAATGCGCGGGCAGGTAAACGGACTTATAGTAGTAGGTCGCCCCTCCGGCCACCGCCAGGATGACCAGCGCCGGGATGATAACGCCCCACCTTTTTCTGCGGTCCCTCAGCCGGGCGGGGATTTGCTTGAGGCCCGCGCCCGCTCCTGCAAAGTACTGCCTGATCCTTATGCCGACACGATTTACCATAACCCGTCATTCCTTTTTGCTTTGATTGGTTCAACAATTCCTTGATTTCCAGCGGCCTGTCCCGCCCTGACGTCTTCTGCCCGTCTGAGGCCAGGTGGAAGTCTATCAGCGCTCCGTGATGAAACAATTAAAGTATTGTGTGGTTAGTGTGGGGATTCGCCTTCGGACCCTTCCCCCATACCCCGCCATGCTCTGCTTCCGCTTCCCTGACATAATGCCTTGTCCCTTTTTGTACATATTTTATGCCTAACCTAAGGAAGTCTAACAGCCGCCCGTAAAGGAATAGTTAATACATCATGTAGACACTGTGTAGGTTTTCCCTGCCCATCCCCAGAATCAAAAACGCTCCTTCACAAGGAGCGTTTTAGCGTAGGCAGCAGAAAGTCCGGGTCGGCAGTGGCTGTGAACGCCTCAGGCACTCCGAAACGGCATGGACGTGCTGCGCCTCCAAGCCATGCTCGGACACGCGGGGATGGATATGATTCAGCACTACGCACAGATGGTTGACAAGGATATTCTGCAAGCGCGTCATGAGCATGGCCGAAATGGACCGGCTGAACATTTAGGCTATGCTAAGCTGCTACACTTCCGGAACACCAGGTTGACCGGCGCTTGTGCGGGCAGCATAAACTCTGAAGGCTACCAGCATGGCATACCGGCAGATGATATTCTTCTGCTCGGCGCGGAGATGACCAAAGAGCATTTCGACTTCAAGCTGCGCGATCGTGTAAAGATACGAGTAATCGTCGCTGAAACCGCGGGCAGGTTCATCCAGCCGAGGCAGCAGCGCCTCAATAATGTGGCTGAACTTTTGGTTAGCATCCGATCCGAGCTGGTCTATGAGGGGGGCCTTTGGAACCAAATTGTCTGCTCCTCGCTGGCTGAAAACATTCTAGGCATATCGCCCTCCTGGTCTGTCTTGTACCACGGCCTCAAAACATCCCGGCGCGGGTTCTTCAATCAGCCTCAGAATCAATATAGTCCATTGGTTGCGCGTCTAGGCGGGATGATGCCCTGATCGAAGCCAGTCGTATCAGTTCTGCTCCTCGTCCGTCAAGCCACGTCTCAAAGTCGTCATCCGACATATCATCCATTCTGAGGGTGTACTTCAAGTCTCTTACCCAATCGTTTACGGGCGGGGAGTATTTATCTTCGTAGGCGTCTCGCACTTCGTTCGGTTCTAACTCATCCTCTTGGATGTTCAGCAATTCGCTTGGGTCAAACGCGCCTTCTCAGGAGTGCATCCATTGGCTCGGGCCAAAACTGACTGCGGGGCGGAGTCGGAGCAGTTGACGCAATCGCGTCGCTAGAATTTCTTACCGATACTCCAGGCCCATTCCGCCCATGGGCCACACCCTAATCTGGATTCGGTGTCGGAAAGTCGTCTTCTACATTCGGTATTGAGAAGTCATGTTCTGGCCGCGCTCGCGAATCCACCAAATCATCAATATACGTTATCGTCAGTTTGTCGATATGCGCTTGAAGCCAATCTTCACCGGCCTGAGTGATCTGAAAAGTAGTAGCCCCCTCGCCGTTGATTTCATGCTCAGTGTTACTTGATAGGAACTTCTTCTTCAACAAGGCACGGACGGCCAGACTGGCTGCTAGGTCCGTAAACCCGGACTTGTACATGCTACTTTAAATCGTGTTAGGCCACACATAATCACCTGGACTCATTTGGTTTTGCATCACAGTGGCGAGCGCGACAATTTCATGTTGCGAAAGTCCTTCTGTCGCGGCCACTGGCGAGCTTCAGAGATTATCTGGAACTGGTCTTCTTTCTGGAGCAGGGCCTGCATTCTTTCAACAATTTTCGCACCTAGAATTTGAAAGTCGCTTGATGATTCCGTCTTGTACTGGAGGATGTGCCTGTGCTGCACATCAAAGGGAAACCGTTCGTTCCGTTCTTCGGAGCAAATCAGGACAACGCTCTTTCCACTCGCTAACGCGAAGCCTAGCTCGTACCAGATGTTTGGGTTGTTGGTGGTAATCTCCGCCAGGCAAAGTCGCGCGTGCCTAATGCCGTTCTCGATGTCGTCTATCAGTATGTCTGCCGATGGGTCCTGGTCTACACGATATGGCTCTAAACCCGCATCGCGGATAGCGGGAGCAACGACGTCTTGATAACGCTTGTCGAATGTGCCTTTGTCATATGGTTGGATTACAAAGCAAGTATCCATTTCTGTAGCCATCCTCCCGTACCTCGGTTTCACTGTGAAGGAGATTCTAAGCTAAATCAACGAGGCGGGCAATGAACAGAATTCGCCCGGCTACCGGTCCGCTCCGGGATTGTCCGACTCCGATTTTCTTAGCGGACGTTCAGGCGCAATCAAGATATCGTTGCCCTGTCTTTGCATCCTACCCTCCACAGAATCAAAAACGCTCCTTCACAAGGAGCGTTTCAGCGGAGAGGGCGGGATTCGAACCCGCGTTCCCTTGCAGGAAACACGCTTTCCAGGCGTGCGCGCTAAGCCAGACTACGCGACCTCTCCAATAAAGACATGCATCCCACTGTTCGTGAGAGCGGGCGAAATTATACCATGTGGGTTATCAGCACCCGCATTTCGCCTGCCTGGCAAGGGGCTCGCATGGCGGCCTTCTTTACTTCCTCTCGGCTCTGCCTGAATTGCTCCGGCTGCACCAACCCCCAGCGCGTCGCCGCCAGGTACAGGATTTCCAGGATCAGTTCGGTGTATGTAATCCCTTCGGCCTTAGCCTGCAGGCACAGGTCGCTGTAGTCCGGCGTCAGCCCCGGCAGCGTGTTGATCTCCATCAAGCGCGGCGTACCCTCCGCGTCCAATCGGATGTCTGTGCGTGATACGTCCAGCGCGCCCAGCAAAGTATGTGCGCGCCACGCCAGGTAGTGCAGCTTCTTCTCGAATTCCGGCTCCAGCTCCGCCGGGCAGAAATATCCCGGCGCGCCCTCCTCGCCCACGCTTTTGGATTTCGCCTCGCCGCTGTACACGTTCGGCGTCACCGAATTGCGGCTGTCCAGCTCCAGGATGGGGAAGCGGTGGAAGCCGTCTTTGTCGTACCACTCCGGGTGCCGGCTGATTGCCTTCGCTCCGCGCCGCCCCAGTATGCCCACGGTGAATTCGCGTCCCGGCAGGAACGTCTCTACCAGCGCCGGCTGCTCATACTTGTCGATCACCCAGTGCACCCGCTCGCGTAGTTCATCCTCATTATTGACGATCGCGTTGAGGTCCACGCCCATCCCCGTTCCTTCGCGCGCAGGTTTTACGAACAGCGGGAAGTTCAGGTCTGTCCGAAGCGGCTCATCGCCTAGGCTGAACTCCTGGAAGGGCGCCACCGGCAGTCGCCGGTCGCGCCAGATGCGCTTGGTCAGCGTCTTGTCCAGCGAGATGGCGTTCGTCAACACGCGTGAGCCTGTGTAAGGGATGTGCAGCATCTCCAGGATCGCCGGGATCTGCGCCTCGCGTGCATCCCCTCCCAGGCCCTCCGCAATATTGAAGCAGATGTCAGGTTTGAATTTGTCTAGTGCAAAGGGGAGTCGTTCGTCAGCCATGAGAAAACCCGTCTCATGACCGTCGCTTTCTATTGCTTCTCGAATGTGCTCGATCGTCTCGATGTGATCGAAATCTGCGTATGCATCCGGCGGGACGCCCGGAGGCAGTTCTTGTTTTTCATCTTTGAGATTTGCCAGTACTGCTACGCGCCAGTGTCGCTTCGTGCGGCGACCGGGAGGCTCATCAGAGCCGGACTCCTTGTTTGTGTTCATGCGATTGCTCCTTGGTTTCAAATATCAAGCGCTTAGTATATGACAATGCTTACAGATTGCAAGAGGCTGCATCGATTTTGCTACGATATTGTCTGCACTGACCTCATCCTCATCAGCTATCGCACATCCGCACCACTCTTTGCCAACCCTCGATCTCGTCCCTTCGATATACATCATCGCTCGCAGCGACTCTGCTGCCCGCCAACCCTCCGCCTCCTCCGCATCCCTCACCTCGACCGGCGACTCGTCAAGCTCTCTGCATAACTAAACGCCTTAACGTCCGTCCTCAGCCCTCAACATGCCCCCGTTCCCATGTAGGTCGGACTGGCAGTCCGACCATGCGCTATCTATCTACCCCAACGCTCTCCCCATGCCGCACCCGCTTCCCTCGCGGAGCACCCCCCTCGGCATGCGATCTTCTTGCCCGGAAGTTTCGAGAGTAGCACTTCCGTCTTCCATTCTTTATCGACCCTCTTACCGTATGCCAGCACCCCTTCCCACGTAGGTCGGACTGCCAGTCCGACCATACTCTATCTATCTACCCACCGTCCTTCCCGATCCCGGCTCCCCTTCCCTCGCGAGGCCCTCGCGAAGCGGATCGGCATGCGTTCGTCTTGCCCGAAATCTCGGCAAGGCCGTGAGGCACCCATTCCACCTGCGCGAAGGCCGCGAACACCGTAGGTGTGCCAGGCGGGGCGCAGGCTGGCCTGGGGTTAGGTCCCCGTTGCGAATTCCCTCAACATCGGGTACATTAAGTGAAATAGAACATTCGTGCCATTCCCCCGTCATCTTGCTCCGTTAATCAGTTACCATGCGATCCCACCATCCCAGGAGACTGTTCCAATGACCGACAAGCAATTCTATTTGGGCCGCTTGTTCGATACCCTCACGAATCAGGTCACCAATCAGGTTGTCAGCTACGACCCCGCCGACCTCACCACCCACGCCGTAGTCACCGGCATGACCGGCTCCGGCAAGACCGGCCTTTGCATCGGCCTCCTCGAGGAGGCCGCCCTCCAGGGAATCCCCGCCATCATCATCGATCCCAAAGGCGACCTCACCAACCTCCTCCTGCACTTTCCCGATCTCGTCCCCTCTGACTTCCAGCCTTGGATCGACCCCGACTTGGCGCGCCGGGCCGGCGAGACGTTGGAGCAGGCCGCTATTGCGGCCTCCTCCGCCTGGCGCAAAGGATTGGAGCAGTGGGACGTTGCCCCCGAGCGCATCCGCGCCCTCAAGAACGCCGCCAATTTTGCGATCTACACCCCCGGCTCCGACGCTGGCATCCCGGTCAGTGTGCTCTCCTCTCTGGCCGCGCCGAAACTCGATTGGAGCTCGAATAGGGAGGTGCTGCGCGAGAAGGTCTCCAGCACGGTCACCGCCCTGCTCGGCCTCATCGGCATCGACAATGTTGACCCTCTGCAATCCCGCGAGCACATCCTGCTCTCCAATCTCTTCGAAACCGCTTGGCGCGATGGCAAGGACCTCGACCTGACCGACCTCATCCTCCAGATCCAGGCGCCCCCGTTCGACAAGTTGGGCGCCTTCCCGGTCAATAGCTTCTTTCCCGCTAAGGACCGCATGTCGCTGGCGATGCAGCTCAACAATATTCTCGCCGCCCCCGCCTTTGAGTCATGGCGCGAAGGCCAGCCGCTCGATGTGCCCTCGTTGCTCTTCGCCGAGGACGGACGGCCCCGTCACAGCATTTTCTATCTCGCCCACCTGGACGATGGGGAGCGCATGTTCTTCCTCACCCTGCTCCTCGCTGCCGTCGAGACCTGGATGCGTACACAGGCAGGCACCGGTGCCCTCCGTGCCATTCTCTATATGGATGAGATATACGGCTACCTCCCGCCCACTGCGACCCCTCCCTCCAAAGGGCCGTTGCTGCGTATGCTCAAACAGGCCCGCGCCTTCGGCCTGGGTCTGCTCCTTGCCACGCAAAACCCTGTGGACGTGGATTACAAGGCTCTTTCCAACGCGGGCACCTGGTTCATCGGGAAACTCCAGACCGAACAGGATAAACAGCGCCTGCTCGACGGTTTGGCCGGCGCCTCCGGTGCCACGCCCGTCTCTGAGCTCGACCGCCTCATTTCCGCCCTCGGCAAGCGCGTCTTCGTCCTTCACAATGTGCACGCCGCGCGCCCGCAGGTCTTTGAGACGCGCTGGACCATGAACTTCCTCGCCGGTCCAATGACCCGCGTCCAGATTCCGGATTTGAATGCCCTCGTTGGAGCAAAGTCCCCCATCCGCGTCGAGCCGCCTGATCCTTTGGCCGATACACAGCCTCGTCAGGCGAGCCACGCGAGCGGAGCGAGCCCCGCCCTGACGGCAGCAGCCGTCTCGCTCGGTGCAACCCCATCGGCTCCGGCGCAGCCCGTTCAGCCATCTGTAGCCGGCGGATCGGTCTTGGGCGCGAACCAGACGAAGCCCACCCTTCCGCCCGACATCGCCGAATACTACCTGCCTCAAACCCACAGCCTGCCCGAGGCCTTTGCCGCCTCCGGACAATCCATGCCCCCCGAGAGCATCATCCGCAGTACCATCTACCGGCCTGCCCTCCTTTGCTCTGCCAAGATCCGCTTCCTCGACCGTCGCATGGGCGTGGATACCACCATCACCCGCGCCGCCCTCATCAAGGACTCTGCCTCGCAGCGGCCAGGTCCGTTGGGAGGATTATGTTGTCAACGAGCCGTGGCTGGAGAAGTTGGACTCCGGCCCCACGCCCGGCACGCTCTTCGGCGCGGTCGACGCGCCCCTCAACGATTCAAAGCGCATGACCGCCTTGCACAAGGACTTCACCTCCTGGGCCTTCCGCAACTCGCTCGTCAAGGCGCGTGTCAATCAGGCCCTCAAAGTATTCGCCGGACCCGATATCAGCCAGGCTGACTTCATGAAGGCCTGCGCAGATGCCGCCCGCGAAGCCCGCGATGCCGAGCTTGACAAGGCCACCTCCGCTCTCGACCGCAAGATCAAGACCCTGGAGGATCGTATCGCCAAGGAGCAGCGCGAATTGCAGCAGGACCAGGCCGAGTTGGGCCTCCGCAAGAACGAGGAGCTCGGCAACCTCGCCGAGTTGGGAGCCAGCGTGTTCGGCATCGGCCGCAAGAAGAGCCTCACCAGCCAGCTGACCAAGCGCCGCCTCACCGAGCAGACCAGGGCAGACGTGGAAGAGTCGCTCCAGTCCATTGCCCAGTACAAGACGGACCTCGCCGACCTTCAGTTGCTCCGTGAGCAGACCGCCGCAGAGGTCACCTCGCGTTGGGGCGAGGCCGTCAATCAGATCGCCGAGGTCAACGTCACGCCCAAGAAAGCCGATGTCTACGTCGACCTCTTCGGCATTGCCTGGCTGCCCTACTACTTCGTTCAGTACGACGGTCACACCACCGAAGTCCCCGCCTTCGGCGCCTGATCTCAGTTCCCGTCTTGCAGGTACCCTCTCCCATGTAGGTCGGACTGCCAGTCCGACCATACACTATCTATCTACCCATCCTCATTCCCCATGCCAGCACCCCTTCCCTCGCGAAGCACATCGTCCCCGTTCTATAGCATCCCCGTACTTAGGGGACATCGTCCCGGCCCTTGTCGGAGCGCAGTCAGAGCGAAGCGTAGATCCCCCCGGAGGCGGGGCGAGGATCCCGCTCTCCGCGGGATGAGCAAGGGGATCGCATCCCCTTGCTCACGCGAGACCTGTCTCTGTCAGGGGATCTAAGGAAGCAACCTGCTACCTGGATGATCCCACGCTCTGGTCCCTCCGAACTCTTCCGATCCCGCGACTTGCCATCGCACACTGCCCAGTCGGCTTTAGCCGACTTCCACGTTTTGAGGCAGGGCTTTAGCCCGCCCGCCGCCCGCTGTCCGCGTACGTCGGGTTGTCGGAGTGCATCCAAGTCGTAGCGAAGCGTAGATCCCGCCGAAGGCGGGACGGAGTTCCCGCTTCAGCACGCCGGAGGGGGCCGGGCCTTGGATCCTCCACTCATCCCGTCCCACTAGCTCCCGTCGTGCCTCTTGTTTTTGGAACCAACCCTGCCTTTATCAGGATTTTGCAGGCACCCCTTCCCGTTTCGGGAAGGGGCCGGGGGTTCGGTCCGCCACGCCACCCCATCCGTTCTCCGTGGCTTATTTTGATATTATTGACCCTGGCATCCTCCTCGATCCACTTCCTAAGGAGCTCCATGTTCCTCCTCATCCTCGCCATCGCCCTCTGGGGCATCGTCCACTCATTCCTCGCCTCCCTCCCGGCAAAGGACTTCGTCCGCCGCAAATTCGGCGAAGGACCTGCGCGCCTCTACCGGCTTGCCTATAACGCCTTCTCCGTGTTCACGTTCATCCCGATCCTCTTCCTGACCAGATTTCCCCCTGACCGAACTCTCTACATCATTCCGCCCCCATGGCTCTACCTGACTCTACTGATCCAGGCTCTGGCTGCTATCGCCCTCATGGCAGCCGTTATCCAAACCGGCGCCCTCGCCTTCGTTGGCTTGCGCCAGCTTACCGGTGCATCGGAGCCCACCGGCCTCGTGACAGGCGGCTTCTATCATTACGTCCGTCATCCCATGTATCTCTTCGGTCTCGTAATTCTCTGGCTCATCCCCGTGATGACGGTCAACACTCTGGTCCTGTATTCCGGGCTCACCGTCTATCTTCTCGTCGGCGCCTGGTTCGAGGAGCGAAAGCTCCTCGATCAGCACGGCGCTGCCTACGCCGCCTATCGTGCGCGTACCCCCATGCTCATTCCCCTCCGCCTTTCCACAACTACCAAACTCCCCGCCGGCCGGTGATACATACTAGCCTTCCCCCCATTCCGCCCGCCTGTTTCACACCCGGCCTGTGCGGATACTCGACTTCCTTCCCTTCCCAATGCGTCACGCCGCTGTTTTTCTCATCTTTGTGTCCTACCCATCTTGATCCCCGAATTCCCCGCTTTTGTGATCCCCATTAACAATTCTCGTCCTCCCGCCCATCACTAATTACTGGTGACTGGTCACTGGCTACTGATTACTGGCCGCTGTCAACTGCCAACCGTCAACCGTCAACGGCTCTTTCCCCCCAAACATTGTAGTACTAATACAAGGGCGTACACGGGCGCACAAACTCGCGGCTTGACTCTAGAACGTAAGTTCTGTATGATGAAGTCATGCGGCATCTCATGTTACCCGCTCGCAGTCTTTCAAATGTCGGTGCTCTTGTGCTGCCTGCTGACAGTTGTAATTCCCATCCAGGAACGCCACACGCCTCCTTGTCCACGAGCCATCCTGCGTCTGCATGCGCGTTCGCGCGGGTGAGGACCTCCTCGGAGGAAACATCTACCAATCTCTTGATTTCAGTCCGGACCAAAATGTCATTTCGCGTCGCACTCGCCAAACAACCCTCGTCCATGTCGCATAGCCATTCCAAGGGTTCTCCCTTAGTTCGATCAATCTTCTCGTTCTTTACCTTTGGGCGCAACTTAAAACTATCCGCAAGTACTATTCGACCCTCATTCGAATTCGCTCGCGCAACATCAACCATTTCCCCGGTCACGATCGCCATCCCTCATCGTTCTCCTCAACTCATCATTCATTACGCCCCACCTTCTTTCCTCCTTCATCTTTGGCAGTCTGCTCGCAGCTTCTCTCCATTCTCTAATCTCTACTCCTCTGCACTTAGTATAATGAACCCATGACCACCTTATCCGTCTCAATGTCCCGCCGAGCTCCCCTCATCGCCCAGGCTTTAGCAGCACTGATCGCCGGTCTTCTCCTTTTCTTCGGAGCGATCATTGTCTGGGTGCTTGGTTATCAGTTGCTCTATGCCGGTCGCATCTTTCCCGGTGTCACCGTTGCCGGCGTCAGCGTCTCCGGCCTCTCCCCCGATAACGCCGCGCTTAAGTTGAGCGAGACTCTTTCCTATCCCATCAGCGGCAAAGTGGTCTTTCGCAATGGCGACCGCGCTTGGGTCGCCTCGCCGGTGCAGCTTGGCATGGTCTTCGACCCATCTGCCAGTGCGCGCACCGCCTACCGCCTCGGACGTAGCGGCGGATTATTCGCCGCGCTCAGTGGGCAGGTCCGCGCCCGCGGTTTCGGATACGATGTCGCGCCGGTCATCATCTTCGATCAGCGTGTCGCCTACCAATACCTTCAGGGACTCGCTCAGCAGGAAGATCGGCCCGTGATCGAAGCGAGTCTTCAGATCAACGGCGCAGATGTAACCGCGGTGCCCGGTCAGGCAGGGCGCCTTGTCGATATCGACTCCACTCTTACCCGCCTCACCGCCCAGTTGCAGACCTTCCGCGATGGGGAGGTGGCGCTCGATATTCACGAGGCCCAGCCCTCGGTCTCTGATGCCTCCGCTGCAGCCGACGTTGCGCGCCAGATGCTCAGCCAGCCCCTCGTGCTCGCCATCCCGAACGCCCAGCCCGGCGATGCCGGTCCCTGGCTCTATCAGCCCGAAGTGGTCGCGCACATGATCGGCGTCGAGAACGTGCAGGATGGTACTCAGACCCGCGCGCAGGTGGTCTTGAACGTGGATACCCTCCACCAGATGCTTGCAGATATCGAGCCCCGCGTCGATCGTCTGGCCGCGAACGCGCACTTCCACTTTGACGATGCCTCCGGCCAGCTCGTCGCCATATCTGCCTCGCAGACCGGTCGCACGCTGGATGTGGCCGCCAGCGTGAAAGCCATTAATGACGCCGTGCTCCGTGGCGAACATACCATCCCTCTGGTTATCAATGAGACGCAGCCCGCGGTCGCCGATACTGCCACCGCCCAGCAGTTGGGTATCGCCGGTCTGCTCCCCAATGGCGTGGAGACCTCCTACTTCTATGGTTCGCATGAGGAGCGTATCCAGAACATCGCCACCGCCGCCGCCCGCTTCGATGGTGTGCTTGTGGCCCCTGGCGAAACGTTCTCCATGGGTGACACCCTCGGCGATGTCAGCCTCGATAATGGCTTCACCGAAGCATTGATCATCTACGGCGGGCAGACCATCAAGGGCGTCGGCGGTGGTGTCTGTCAGGTCAGCACCACTCTTTTCCGCACGGTCTTCAATACCGGCTTCCCGGTTGTGGAGCGCATTCCCCACGCCTATCGCGTTTCCTACTATGAGGAGACCTCCAGCGGTGGCATCGATCCTTCCCTCGCCGGCTTGGACGCTACTGTATATTTCCCCTCGTCGACTTCAAGTTCAAGAACAACTCGCCTTACTGGATCTTGATGGAAACGAACGTGGACGTTGGCTCCCGCTCCCTCACCTGGAAGTTCTACTCCACCTTTGATGGGCGCACCGTCAAGTGGACCACGACCGGCCCGCAGAACATCGTGCCCGCTCCCGCCGCCCTCTTCAAACCCAATCCCGATCTGAATCCCGGTCAGATGACCCAGACCGATTACGCGGCCAACGGCGCCGACGTGACGGTTGATCGCACCGTGACAAAAGATGGCGCTGTCTACTTCCAGGACGAGTTCCAGACTCACTATGAGGCTTGGCAGGCCGTCTGCGAGTATTCCCCCGGCATCGACAATCCGGAGAAGAACGCCAAGCGCCAAAACCTTTGCCAGGCTCCGCACTTCTAAGTGGGTCATGGCAGTGAGTCACGTTCGCCCGCCCGTTTCTGCGCCAAACTCGGCGCTGGGCCATCATGGTAGAATACCGCCGTGCTGCGGCTCGCCATTCAATCGAATGCCCGTCCTTGTTTTGCAGTCCGGGCATTGAGGTAGAAAATGATCAGTCAGGAACTGCTTGAGATTTTGCGTTGTCCGAACTGCGTCCGCGAAAAGGACGGCATCCTCAAACTCTACAAGGATACCTGGCTCATCTGCCAGGATTGTGGACGCAAGTATCCCATTGTGGATGATATTCCGGTCATGCTGATCGACGAAGGGGATAAGTGGCTCGCCACGGCGGAAGACAGCTTGCCTGTCCCGCCTCCCGCCAAATAAATGAGTTCTGATTCCCGGCAGGCCGCTCTCCTGGCCGATCTGACCAGTGGTGACGAGGCGCGCGCCGAAGCTGCTGCCCTCGAGCTTGCACAGCTCGGCGATGCCGCACTTCCCGCTTTGGGGCCTTTGCTTCGCTCCGCCGACGTCGATCGCCGCTGGTGGGCGGTCCGCACCCTTGGTCAAATGCAGACGCCTCCATCGGGCTGGCTGATCGAGGCTCTCTCCGACAACTCTTCTGAGGTCCGTGCGGCTGCCGCTCTCGCCCTCTCCATCCATCCGGTGGAAGATGCGGCCCCGGCCTTGGTCCAGGCTCTGCAGGATGAAGACAGCATCGTGGCGGTCCTGGCGGTTAACGCCATCGTAGCCATCGGAAAAGCCGCCGTGCCCGCCCTCCTGGATGCCTATCCCAATTCCAACCCTCGTGGTCGCATTCAGAGCATGCGCGCCCTCGCTGAGCTCCAGGATCACCGTGCCATCCCCTTGATGTTGAAGGCTACCGAACAGGAGTCTGCCATGCTGTACCATTGGGCGGAGCAGGGGCTCGAACGGCTTGGCCTGAATATGGTATATATTAAGCCAGAATAAACCATGGATAAATTCCTCGCACGGCTCAGAAGCATAAGATTCCACTTGCCCAAGAATGTCCGTATGCCGAAGTTGCGGCTTCCGGCAAACGCGAAGCCCCCGAAGCTCTCCCTCCGCCAGATAATCGTCTGGGGTGCGGCATGCGTAGTGGCAGTTGGCTTGTTCATCTCCGTAAGCAAGCTCACCGCCTGCTGGCAATTGACGCCGCTCCCAGGCGCCCGTCCCGCCGATTGCGCCGGCTCGCCAAGCGCCAACCCGCTCGCGAATCCCACAATTGTCAACGCACAGGGCACTCCTATTGCAGCGCCCACCACTGAGGCGCCTTTGCCTGATGTTAAGTATCCCCAGTGGGATGGCGGCAGCCCGATCAACGTAGTGTTCTTCGGCCTCCGCGGCGGCGACACCAGCGGCGAAGATTGCCCCAAGTGCACCGACACGATCATCGCCTTCACGGTCGATCCCATTAAGAAGTCAGCGGGCATGATCTCCATCCCGCGCGATATGTTTGTGAACATTCCCGGCTTCCAGCCCAGCCGCATAAATACCGCTTGGACACAAGGAGAAGGGGCCAAGCTGCCCGGTGGTGGGCCCGGCTTGGCAATGAAAACCGTCAGCCAGTTCCTCGGAGTGCAGGTCCAGTACTATGTCCAGATCGACTTTGACACTTTTGTGTCGTTCGTCAACATGATCCACGGCATCGATGTTTATAACGATGAAAATCTTCGCCTTCAGCGTCTCGGCGGCGGCAAGGATACGATCCGCATTACCTGTTGTGGCATCCGGCATCTGGGCGGCCCCGCTGCGCTGGCCTATGCGCGTTGCCGTGATGAGGAGCAGGGCTGCACCGATGGTGACGTGGGGCGTGCCAAGCGCCAGCAGAAAGTCATCCTCGCGATCCGCGACAAGGTCTTAAGCCCCCAGTATTTCCCGACCCTGATGTCCCAGGCTCCGCAGCTTTACAATCTATTTTCTTCGGGCATCCATACCAATATACCGTTGGAGGATGGCCTGAAAATGGCAGCCCTGGTAAAAGATATCCCCATCGGCAAGATCAAACAGGGCGTGATCGATAACCATATGGTGAATTTTGGCAACGTGACTTTGGGTGGTCAGAACGCCAGCATACTCATGCCCATCCCCGATAAGATCCGTGAACTTCGCGATCAGATCTTCTCGGCAGGCGGCGCTACAAGTCCCTTGGCGAAAGGCACTCCCCAGGCTCTCATGCAGCAGGACGGCGCTAAGGTCCGGGTCACAAACAACACATATACCGCGGACTTGGATACTCGCACCGGCAATTTCCTCCTGGCTCAGGGCATGCACGTGACGGAGCGCGGTGCCCCAACTGCCAACTCCGCGCAAACAGTCGTCATCATTTACTCGCCAAAGCTCTACACCCTACGCTATCTCATCAACCCTTTGGGCATGATCGCTACGAGCAACCAGATCCTATTCAAGCCCGATGCGAATGAATCGGTGGACATGGAGATACGTCTGGGCAATGACTGGGTGAGCAAGCTCCCTGCTGGCTACTAGGCACCTCCTCTCTCCAAACAAAGAGCGCAGGCACCATAAGGTCCCTGCGCTTTTATTATCTGCCCGGTTTATGCAGCTGCCCCTCTGTTAAGGCTGCCGGAATACCAGTTTCAGCCCGCCCACGTACGTCTGACCGTTTGTGTCCGGGCAGGACGGCGCCGATAAGCCCGACACTGGCGCACCGCTGCGTGCGATACGCAGTGCGTAGCTTACGCCGGCCTGCATGACGTAGTCAGCATACCCGTCTGCGATTTCTGGCTTGAGGCCCGTGAAGAAACTCTCCTCGCCGCCACTCCACGAGATCGTGATTTCCACCCCCGGCATCTGATGTCGATGGCTGTCAAGCACGGAGATTTGCATCAGGCCATCCGTCAAATTCGGATTGCAAACCGGGTCCTGGCTGAGCAGCTCAAAAGGCGCGCTCGCCTTGGGGATGGGTGTACGGGTGGGGCGGGCAGTGGGCGTATCGAAAACGAGTGTCGGTGCAGCGGTCTCCGTCGGTACGGATAAAGTCTGAGCATCGCTCGTGTCGGTCGCAGCTGCCGGCGAGGCGATGATGGCAGGCGGTACCGGTGTTGGAAGATTACTCGTTGGAATGGCCGTTGCCGAAGCGGACACGCTGGCGACGCCGGACCCCAGATCCGAAGCCAGCCCCGCCACCTCCTGCACGATGGCACTCGATTCTCCTGCCGCCAGCATCCGTTGCGCCTGCGCCGTCAATGCCTCGGCAGGGTTCGGGTCGCCAAGCAGCGCCAGGCGTGCCCGTGCGCGCTCCAGATTGTGTGTCGAAGAATACGATGCTGCGATCGCGGCACGGAATGCGTCCTTGAAGTCAGCGCGTAATGTGTTCGGGGTTGTGTCCACATATCGGATTGGTGAGATCGCCCACGCATACGCCAGTCCCACTGCCAACCCCGCGGCTAGGGACAGAAGGGTCAGCCACGGAAGCCGCCTCATGGGGTGCTCTCAGCCGCAGGTGCGACAGGTTGCGATGCCTGCATCGCTCGCAGCAATTCCTGTAAAAGCGCAACGTCGTCTGCCGAGAAACCTGCCTGCCGTCCGATTTCTAAGGCGCCAAGCGTAATTTGCACTGGCGATTGCGCGCCAAAAATGGCGAGCCTCCGGCTCGCCAGCCCTGCATCGTGTTCAGCGTGGTAAGCCTCTGCCACCATCAGCACATAGTCGCTTCGATAATCGGCGCGTAACGAGGCAGGCGTGGTGTCGACGAACTTGACGGGATTAATGACCCATCCATAGAGAAGGCCCCCGGCAATACCCAGGACGGCGCCAATCAGCGGAAGAAGCCAACGCGGCATGCAGTGATTGTGCCACAAGACAATTCGTGTGGATAGGGCTGTACCCCTTTGCCCTTAGCGCCCTTCGACGAAAATGCCCGGGCAGGTGATCGGCGGCACCCAAAGACACTCCCTTACCGTTGCTATCTTTCGATCCTGGCGGGGTTCGAGAGGCTTTGCCGTGCCGGGCCTGCCCGGACGGAAGGAGCATACACGAGAAACATTGTGATGTCAATTCGATGACCACCGCGTTGCACATAACACTAATTATGCCGATTTTCTCATGATATAATTTCGCAACTCTTGGGATTGCCGGACCCTGGCTTGCATGGAGGATGAGGATGGAAATCACCACGAAGGAATTTAAGCATTGTCATCTGGTCGCCCTGAATGGTCGTGTCGATAGTGCTACTGCTCCGCAATTCACGCAGGTCATGGACGGGCTGATCGACAAGGGCGTTTACAAGTTCGTGATTGACATGAGCGCCCTCGAATACATGTCCAGCGCCGGTTTTCGTGCTCTCTTGGGTGCGCAGCGCAGTTGTAAGCGCTACAACCGCGGCGAGGTGATCCTGGCCTCTGTTCCACAGCGCATCCATGAGGCTCTGGAATTGGCCGGATTCACAGAGCTATTCAAGACCTTCCCGGAACCCCTCGAAGCCGTCGGAAGTTTTTGATCCGCGAGCAAGCCATCCGCCTCACAAACTATTCAATAAAGGCCGCCCCAGCCGCGCTTGAGGCGGCCTTTCATTGTCGATGTCCAAACTAACATACCCCGCGCAATTCGAATACCTCGATGAGATACGCAGCCATGTGGGCCGCGAGGCGCGGGCCGCCGGGTTCGACGATAAGGCTGTATATGCCATCCAGCTTGCCGCCGATGAGGCGGCTTCTAATATCATCGAGCATGCTTATGCGGGTGTCTCGGACGCCTCGTTTGATCTGACTTGTGACTTCAAGAACGACCGAATGGTCATGACATTCTCCGATCACGGCAAATCCTTTGACATCACCAGGGTAGCCAAGCCTGATGTAAAAGCCGATCTTTCCGAACGCAAGATTGGGGGACTGGGCATCTATCTCATGTATAAACTCATGGACGATGTGCAATACAAGACCGCCGGTTCGGTAAATACCCTCACGCTGGTCAAGCGGAAGGTCTAATATGGCTCCCAAAAGTCGTGCCACCGATTTTTCAGGGTGGCGGGAGATTGCAAGCCTGGGGGAACAACTGGCCAACGCCTCTTCTCTAACAGCGCAGCACGATCGAATTGTTGCCATGGCTGCCCGCATGGTGCGCGGCCATGTGGAAGTGTGGCTTCACGAGAACCTCTTCCGCCTGCCCGATTGGGAGGCGGACCGGGTCTTCCCCGCGCAGCCGCGCCCAGAGGGCATGCGCCGCGTACTTCGCGCGCCGCAAACTCTTCGTTCAACGCTCCAATTCCAAGTTGGGCATTCGGAAGACCCTGGCTGCCATGCCCATCGAAGATCAGGGACTCCTTTTGGGTGTTCTGCAGGTTACCCGGCCAGGCGGGCCCGATTTCTCGAAGGAGGAGCTTGATCTCCTTGCCAGCATAAGTAGCGTCGTGGCGGTAGGCCTCTACGCTTCGCATAGGGTGGAGGTGGAAAGGTTTCGCCTCGGCCAGCTAAACCTCGTACGCGAGGTCAGTTCCCAGATCGCGAGCGTGCTCCAAACCGACGAATTGGCGCGCCGCGTCACCGAGCTGATCCAAAAAACCTTCCATTATTACTACGTCGCGATATTCACACTGCAGCCGGGAGCCAGCCGCCTTCGCTTCCGTTCCAGCGCCAGCGTCCTCCGCAAAGGCGGGGAGCGGACGCCTCTTGCACTCGAAGTGGCTCTCGGACAGGGATTGATAGGCGAGGCCGCGGCTTCCGGAGTGCGTATCATCGCCGGAGACGTGCGCCGAGATCCCCGCTACAGGCACGTTGCACCGCTCGCCGAGACGCGCTCCGAGGTGGTCATTCCGCTGAAGCTGGAAGAGCGCGTGCTGGGAGTGCTCGATGTCCAGTCTGATCGGCTCAACGCGTTCCATCCCAACGACTTGCTACTTCTGCAGGCGCTTGCAGATAATATCTCGCGTGCTGTGGAAAGCGCGCGGCTTTATAGTGACCTGCGCCGCCGCGCCGAACAACTGACGCTGGTCGCGGAGGTCAGTAGGAGTGTTAACTCCACGCTTGATCTGGATAACATGTTGGCAGATGCCTCTGAGCTGATCCATGGCCGCTTCGGCTACCCCCATGTTTCCTTCTTCACTGTGCATCCGAATCGACGCTTGATCCAGTACGGTGGCGGAAGCGGTAAGCGCAGTCAGGCATTGAAGAAGTACACAATACCGCTGGATGAATCCCCAGGCATTATCCCGTGGGTCGCCCGTGAGCGCCAGAGCATTCTGGCAAATGACGTGCGCAAGGAGACCCGCTACGTCCCCTCGCCGTTGCCGCCAAAGAATACTCGTGCCGAGCTTTGTGTGCCGCTTGTTTTCGGGGAGCGCGTGTTGGGCGTGCTCGATATTCAAGCTGACAAGATCAATGCCTTCACAGAAGATGACCAAATGCTTTTCGAGACGGTGGCCGGCACAATAGCCGCCTCCATTCGCAATGCGGACCTTTATCGTTCGGAGCAGTGGCGGCGGCGCGTGGGCGAAAGCCTGCGGGAGGTGGCTGGCTTGCTGTCCGAATATGTCGGCGTCGATCAGGCACTGGAGTCCATTCTGACCGAGCTTGAGCACAACCTTCCTGTAGATGTTTCTGCGATCTGGCTTCTGGACGATGGTGAGTTGTATCTGGCAGCCGCGCATGGCGCAGAGCGCTCTGCCATCGAAGCGGCCCGGCGCAGCTCTCCGGAGGCGTCTGAAGCTCTAATTGGCATCATGGCCGCCTCCGAGCCTGTAATCCGCAAACCAGATGATCCTCTCTGGCCCTCGGGGCTGGCAGCCGGCTTTGATAAGAGTTATTCGTCGCTGGCAGTACCTTTGCGCGTCAGCGATCAACCTGTCGGCCTCATGGCGCTGGCTCATCGGTCTCCCGGGCGATACGGGCACGAAGCCCAGGCCATGAGCTCTACGTTCGCCAGCTACGCCGCGGTGGCTATCGAGAACGCACGCTTGTATGATCTGGCACAGGAACAGGCATACGCCTCAGCAGCCTTATTGCAGGTCGCCCAGGCAGTTGCTAGTCTGAGCAGTCTGGATGAGATCCTCGCGACGGTCGTACGCACCTTGCCGATACTTGTTGGCATCCAGCGAGTCGCGCTCTACTTATGGGATACGGCTACCGAGCTTTACACACCCTCAGAGCAGTTCGGTCTATCTGCCAAAGCGCGGGCACGTCTCTGGGACTGCCAGTTCGCACCAGGTGAGTTCCCCATGCTCGACGCAGCTCGCCAGAAGGCACAGGCTGTTGTGCGCGTAATGAGGTCCGGCGATATGTCGGAGAACTGGACGAAATTCAAGCCGGCCAAAGTGAACGAAGACGCCCTCCGGGACGGCACGCGCCTGCTGATTTCCGTGCCGTTGGCGATCAAGGCCGAGCTTTTCGGAGTAATGGTGCTTGAAGAGGCCGAGGGTGCACGTCGCTTCCGCTCTCGCCGGCTGGAGATCATCAACGGCATCGCACAGCAGGCCGCCCTCGCCATCCAAAGTGACCGCCTCCAGGGCGAGATGGTCGTCCGCGAGCGTCTCGAGACCGAGGTCGAGTTGGCACGTGAGATCCAGCGGACGTTTATCCCTCAAAGCCTGCCTCAGTTGGAAGGCTGGGAACTCGCAGCTCATTGGGAGACGGCACGCCAGGTGGGTGGGGATTTCTATGACGTGATCGAACTGCCGGACCGTAAAGTCGGTCTATTCATCGGCGATGTCGCGGATAAGGGCATGCCTGCCGCGCTGTTCATGGCGCTTACCCGGACGCTCGTGCGCGCCGCGGTCGTAGAGACAAACTCCCCAGCGAAGGCTTTGCGGCGCGTCAACGACCTGCTGATCCCCGATACGAGCCAGGGCATGTTCGTGACCGCCGCCTACGCGGTGCTGGACTTGGACAGTGGTGAGCTCACGTATGCGAACGCAGGGCACAATGCGCCACTCTGGATGAGTGCCGACGGTCGGATCGAAAGGCTCACCCGCACCGGCATCGCCCTTGGCATTATCGAGTCCGAGCAGATCAATGAGCGAAGTATCCGGCTGGGACCCGGCGAGAGCGTCATCATGTACACCGATGGGATCACGGAGGCGTTTTCTCCGGCCAATGATATGTTCGGTGAATCCCGCCTGATGGAAATTCTCCAGATCTGATCCCGCGCGCGACGCCTCCTCTCTCCTCGACAGTGTCTTGTTGACCGTCAAGAGCTTCATGGGTTCCTTGCCTCTATCGGATGATATGACGATACTGATCGCTAAGCGGGCTTGATTGTCAGACGTCGGATCGGTTTGCCATTTGACACGCGCTGGACTCTGCCCACGCCGATTGATACAACCTATTGCCCCGTATCCTCCTCAGTTGTATACTGACCGCTACTCTTCGGAGCGATATTCCAACCTAAAATAAGGAGTTTCCATGTTTACGATCGAAGGCAAGGGGATCGTGCTCACGAGTCGGGCGCCCAAACCAATCGGCCCATACTCCCAGGCGGTCCGGACCGATTCCATGGTGTTTGCCGCCGGACAAGCGGGGTTGGATCCTGATACTGGTGAACTTGTTAAGGGCGGAATTGAAGCTGAAACACGGCAGGTGTTAACAAACATCAAGAACGTTTTGGATGCCGCAGACTCTGGCCTTAATTACGTTGTAAAGACCACGGTCTTCCTGATCGACATGAACGACTTCCCGAAGATGAACGCCATCTACGGTGAGTTCTTTGCAAAGGATCCGCCGGCGCGCACGACCGTGGCCGTAGCAGGGCTGCCGAAGGGTGCCAGGGTTGAGATCGAAGCGATCGCCATACTACAGCCTGCACGCGGCGACTGAATTGCATCGCCTCTCAAATCATAGGTCTCAATAGCGCTTAGCCATTCCTCGCCCGGCTCAGTTTCATGCCGTTGCATTTCTACAGTTGCGGCGTGCGCTCGCTCTGGCTTTTATGGCCACACAAAGGGTCAGGAAAGACCAGGGTGGTAGAATCAGCGTCCGCGGTGAAGAGGGAGGCGTTACCAGCTTTATGGCCCAGTTCCCGTCGGCCGCCTTGACCACGATTAAAATGGGCGCTCCCGGAAAATAAACAGCTGAAATGCCACCTTTTATCTCCATAATTGTCCCATGTTACAATGAACAGGCGACCATTGGACTCCTCCTGGATGCGATCGTGCGACAAACGTATCCGCGGAGCCAAATGGAGGTAGTGATCGCTGACGGCCTCTCACAAGATGGTACGCGGGCTGTCATCTCTGCCTTTCGAGAGAGGCATCCCGACTTGGCGCTGTGCGTCACGGAGAATGAGCGCCGCACCATTCCTTCCGGCCTTAACCAGGCTGGCGCCGCTGCCCGCGGCGAGATCATTATCCGGCTCGACGCGCATTCAATCCCCATTCCTGAATATGTCGAGCGTTGTGTCGATGCCTTGGAACAAGGGAAGGGTGCAATTGTAGGCGGTATCTGGGATGTTCGGGCCGGTGGAGCAGGGCCGCTGGCAGCCGCTATTGCGGAGGCGGCCGGTCATCCTCTGGGTGTTGGCGATGCAATGTATCGTCTCCATGCCAGTGCCGGCTCAGTTGATACGGTGCCGTTCGGGGCGTTTCGTCGGAGTCTCTTTCTGAAGACGGGCGGTTACGACGAAGACCTTCTGGCCAACGAGGACTACGAATTCAACACGCGCATCCGGCTTGACGGCGGAATTGTCTGGCTTGATCCGCAAATTCGTTCCGCCTACATAGCCCGCCCGTCCCTACCGGCGCTCGCCCGGCAGTACTGGCGATATGGCTACTGGAAATTCAGAATGCTCCAGCGCCATCCTGGTAGCATGCGCTGGCGGCAGGCATTGCCACCCTTATTTGTTGCTGGCTTGATGGGTCTGGGATTGCTGTCCCTCTTCTTGCCTCCGGCAAGATTTCTTTTGTTATTGGGAGCAGTCATTTACCTGGCAGTCATGGCTGCTGCCGGCATTCAGTCTGCGATCCGCCGCCGTAAACCGCTTCTGAGCCTGGGTTTGCCCTTGGCGGTCATGACGATGCACATTGCATGGGGGAGTGGCTTCTTATGGAGCCTCCTCTCATCACTATTCAGAAAACATGGCTGAACCATTACGTCCCGGCTTTCGTCTGCGTCCCAATGAACACCGTCTGGTCCTTCTCGTCGGTGACTTGGTGGCATCCACGTTGGCGGCTTTCCTCGCTGGCTACATCTGGAAGCAGTATGCCCTGCAGACCATCACGTCTAAGGGAATTGACATTGTCCGTGCCGATAGGATATTGCGGATCCAGGGCTTTCACATTCCCTTGTGGTTTTACTTTCTTCCAACATTGGCGTGGCTCTTACTACTGGTGGAACTCTATGATGCCCATACGGCCGTGGATTGGAAAAAGACCGTACGGGGCATCGCATTGGCGGCCTTCATCGGGCTCGTTTTTTATGCCCTCATCTTCATTTTCAACCAAGATCCGACATCTTCCCTGCCCCGCATCGGGGTTGGCGCGTTTATCACTGCCGCTTCCTTTTTTACGCTGCTGATTCGGCTTTCTTACATTCGACTGTATACGTCGTCCGGCTTGCAGCGCCGGGTGCTGATCGTAGGAGCAGGTAAAGCCGGCATGAACTCTTGCAGAGGTTTATTGTGAGGCCAACCCTCCGCCCTTTATCCTGATTGGCTTCATTGACGATGACTTTCAGAAGATCGATAAGATGTTCGCGGGCTACCCGGTCATCGGTGCCAGCAAGGATCTCCTGGCGATCGTCGATCAGTACCGTGTCTCCGACGTTGTGGTGGCTATCACGGGGGATGTCCAGGGAACCACATTTCAGACCATCCTCGATGTACAGGAACATGGCGTTGAAGTAAGCCGAATGCCGATCCTATATGAGGAGATCACACAGCGAGTGCCAGTTCACCACCTGGAGTCCGACTGGCTGATCCGTTCCTTTGTCGATCAGCTCAAGGTGAGCGTCATCTATGAGTTGATCAAACGGCTGTTGGATTTCGTAGGTGGGTTACTTGGATTGATTGCATTTGCCGTATCCTTTCCATTTATGGCACTGGGCACGCTCATTGACAGCGGCTTGCCTGTGCTGTATTCGCAAGACCGCCTGGGCAAAGGGGGGCAACCTTTCACGATTTACAAGTACCGCACTATGTATCAAGATGCGGAGGCTGATGGGTCTTTTCAACCGGCCTCGGAGCACGATCAGCGAGTCACGCGCTTTGGCAACCTGCTGCGTATTACGCATCTGGATGAGTTGCCGCAGTTCTGGAATGTCCTGCGAGGTGAAATGAGCCTTGTAGGACCGCGTGCGGAGCGCGCCCAGCTTATTGCTGACTATCAGAAGCAGATCCCGTTCTATCGTGCACGACTGCTTGTCAAACCGGGGCTGACCGGCTGGGCGCAGATCAACTATGGCTATGTGGCTAGTGTGACCGAGACGGCAATAAAACTGGAATATGACCTTTACTATATCAAGCATCGCTCGCTGATGCTGGACATATCCATTGTCCTGCGCACGATTGGTACGGTGCTCAGTCGGAAAGGGCGTTAAGATGCAGCGCATCCTCATAACTGGCGGTGCCGGGTTCATTGGCTCGCATATTGCAGGCGCCCTGCTCGAGCAGGGCGCATCTGTGCGCGTGCTTGATAACTTCTCATCAGGCAAGAAGGAGAACCTGGCGGGTTTCAAGATGGATGGACTGGGCGCCAATTTGGAAGTCCTGGAGGGTGATCTTCGAGAGCCAGTGGTCCTCGCTGAGGCTGTGCACGGGGTGGATACGATTTTCCACGAAGCAGCTTTCGTTTCAGTCCCAGAGTCTATGCAGAAGCCGCAGGAATGCTTCGACGTGAATGTAGGCGGTACATGCCAGTTGTTGGAGGCAGCTCGAAAGGCCGGCGCGAGGCGCGTTGTGATCGCCTCCAGCGCAGCTGTTTACGGGGACTCGAATGTCCTTCCGCTAGATGAGACTCTGCCCGTGCGACCGCTCTCACCGTATGCAGCGTCAAAGAGCGCCAATGAGATCTATGCGGCAATGTATACTCAGGCCTTCGGGCTGGATGTCGTGGCGTTGCGTTACTTCAATGTTTATGGTCCTCGTCAGCGGCCAGATTCAATGTATGCGGCTGCCGTGCCGATCTTCATCCGCCGGCTTTTGGATGCGAAACCAGTCACCATCTTTGGCGATGGCAGGCAAACGCGCGACCTGATCTTTGTGGGCGATGTGGTACGGGCTAATTTGATCGCGGCCGAGCATGTCGCAGCACCCGGGCAGGTATTCAACATTAGCACAGGGCATGAGAGCAGTATCCTGGATTTGCTCGAAATCCTGGAGGAGCTTCGCCCCGGGACACCTGCGCCTCAGTTCGAGCCACAGCGCGCGGGCGATATCTACAAATCCCTCGGAAGCCCGGCGAAAGCCCAGGAGTTGCTGGGCTTCTGTGCGGAGACTTCGCTGCGTGATGGCCTCAAGGCAACCCTGGAGTGGATGCAATAAAATCACGTCCGCAATTCCGTAATCGCTATCTTTTGATCGGCGATTTGATGCTCATTATCGTATCTGTGATGGGCAGCTTTGCCCTGAAGCTGGATGCAGGGCAATTGCCGTACTACTTCCCTGCCATGCTGATCATGTGCGGGGTTGCACTGCTGGTGAAGATCCCAACGTACTACGCCTTCGGTCTATATAGGCGAATGTGGATCTATGCAAGTACCAATGAGCTTCGTCTGATCGCCGCGGCAGTTACAACGGCATCCGTATTGACCTCAGGTGTCATGCTGCTGTTGATCTTTGCGGATTTGGTTCTGCCAGGCATGCCGCGCTCGGCCCTTGGTATCGATTGGCTGCTTTCCCTCGTGCTGATTGGCGCTTCGCGCTTTGCCTTGCGCATTCTCGCGGAGCAATCGGCCGCCCCGCGTAATGGAAAGGCCCATACCGCTTTGATCGTTGGCGCCGGTGATGCTGGTGCGCTTGTCACTCGTGAGCTTCAGAGATCCTCACAATTGAATCTCACCCCGATTGCATTTCTGGACGATGACCCTGCCAAACAGAAGCAGGAGATCTATGGCGTTCCGGTAATCGGTCCCATCGGTGAACTGGAGTCAGCCCTTGATACCCAGCACGTGGATGAAGTTATCATTGCGATTCCATCTGCACCGGGTCGCGTGGTGCGGCATGTCACGGACATTTGCCGCTCCAAAGGTGTCTCGTCGCGGACCATGCCGGGCATCTATGAACTGATCGGCGGCAAGATCAGCGTAAGCAGACTGCGGGAGGTGGACATCACAGATCTGCTTCGTCGCGAGCCGACGCGCATCCATGAGGATATGATCGGCGGAACGCTTGCGGGCCGCCGCGTGCTGGTTACTGGCGCCGGCGGCTCGATCGGCCGCGAATTATCTCGCCAGATCGCGCGCTGGAACCCGGCCAAGCTGGTGATCCTCGGTCACGGCGAGAATAGCATCTTTGAGACGCTCCTGGAAGTGCAGGAAGACCATCCATCGCTCACGCTCACTGCGGTGATCGCTGACGTGAAGGACAGGAACCGCCTGCGCGCGGTTTTTCAACAGCACGAGATCGAGGTCGTGTTCCATGCGGCAGCACACAAGCACGTGCCGCTGATGCAGGCCAACGTCGAAGAGGCGGTGCTTAACAATGTCTTCGGCACCCGCAATGTCGTAGAAACGGCGCTGGAGTGCGGGGTCGAGCGACTGGTGCTCATCTCAACCGACAAGGCGGTCCGGCCTGCCAACGTTTATGGCGCGACCAAGCGCCTGGCAGAGATGATCGTTCTGGATGCAGCACATCGAACCGGACGTGCGTTTTGCGTGGTCCGTTTTGGCAATGTGCTGGGAAGCCGCGGCAGTGTCATTCCGCTCTTCAAGCGGCAGATCGCCGCGGGCGGGCCCATACTAATCACGCATCCGGATATGGAACGCTACTTCATGACCATCCCTGAGGCTGTCCATCTTGTTTTGCAGGCCGCATCGATGGGGCGTGGCGGAGAGGCGTTCGTGCTCGACATGGGCAAACAGATCCGCGTGCTGGACTTGGCGGAAGATCTCATCCGCTTGTCCGGTTTGGAGCCAGGCCGTGATATAGAGGTCGAGTTTACCGGCATAAGGCCGGGCGAAAAACTTAGCGAAGAACTGTGGGAACGCGATAAGACCTACGAGCGGACCACGCATCCAGATATCCTTCGCTCGGATCACGAGGACTTGGCAGCAGCTGCCGATCTGTCCGCTACTCTGGAGCGGCTGCACGCGCTCGCCGTGGAGGGCCGCTCTGAGGAGATCATCGCACTGCTTGATGATGCCATTCCCGGGGCCGCAATCAGTGAAACCCCAGTCCAGGATATGACATCCATCGTCTAAGCTCGCGGCAAGAACTTGGATCCTTGGTTCCAAGGCAGCAAAGGTCCCCGTTTTAGATGCTCTGTAGGATGGGCGCATAGCGAAAAGTATGTCAGAAGTTTCCCTAAGCGACTGGAAAGAATATCTCAATGAGCACACCAATGCTCATTTGTTGCAAACCGCCGAATGGGGAGAGCTAAAAGCCGCATTTGGCTGGGAGCCGGTACGCCTGATCTGTGAGGGTGCCGGCACGCAAATACTCTTTCGGAAGTTGCCGCTTGGATGGACTCTGGCATACATGCCGAAGCCGCCATTCGAGGGGCAGATACCTGCGGTCAGCGCTTCGTTCTGGGCTGAGGCAGCCTCCATTTGCAGGCGCAAGCATGCAATTCTATTGAAAGTCGAGCCTGATAATTGGGAACGGCGCGAGCCTCAGAAAACAACAATTTCTGACTTACAGGCTCCTCGAGGCCTCACGTTCCAGCAGTCAGCTTACAACATCCAGCCGCCGCGAACCTTGGTGGTCGATTTGCGGGGAAGTGAAGATGAAATCCTGGGTCGGATGAAGCAAAAATGCAGATATAACATCCGGCTGGCTGAGAAGAAAGGCGTCAGAATCCACGCTTGGGATGATATCGACGGCTTTCACGAAATGATTAAGATCACTGGTGGACGAGACGGTTTCGGAGTTCACTCGGCAGATTACTACCGCCGCGCCTACCAGCTGTTTCATCCAAATGGGAAGTGCGAGCTATTGGTTGCAGAGTATGAGAATATCCCGTTGGCTGCGCTCATGATATTCAGCCAGGGTTCGCGTTCGTGGTACCTATACGGTGCATCCAACGATCTGGAGCGTAACCGTATGTCGACCTATCTGCTCCAGTGGCAGGCCATCCGGTGGGCGAAAGCCCGTGGTTGTGAGGAGTACGATCTTTGGGGCGTTCCTGATGAAAGCGAGGACGTGCTTGAAAGCAATTTTGAGACGCGCCATGACGGCTTGTGGGGCGTTTATCGATTCAAGCGCGGCTTTGGCGGAGAACTGAGGCGCGCGGCGCAGGCTATGGATCATGTATTCAATCCCGCTTCTCTACCAACTCTATCGCTGGCGTATTACGGCGGGGCGGGGCGGCATATGATGCGGCCGTTCACGGGAACCGGGCTTGAATGGAACGCCATCATAGCTCGATTGCCCAACGCGCACCTGTTGCAAACGTGGGAATGGGCACAGGTCAAAGCCGCCTACGGCTGGAAGTCGATGCCGTTTGTTTGGGACTCGGGATCTTCGGACCGGATGCCCGTTGCAGCAGCAATGGTGTTAAGAAGGCAAGTCCTCAGCCGGGGCTTTGCCGCGCGACTCTGCATTCTGTACATTCCCAAGGGCCCACTATTTGACGCAAAGGATGAGCGCCTGGGGGAAGAGGTTTTGAGTGATCTGCAGGTATTTGCGAAAAAACACGGTGCGATGCTTCTGAAGATCGATCCGGACGTTGTGCTTGGTATTGGCGTACCAGGTGAACCAAACGCACGTGACGATGAACAAGGGCAGCGCCTGCAGTCGGAGCTGCGGCAGCGGGGATGGCTGTTTTCAGGAGAGCAGATCCAGTTCCGAAACACCGTTATGGTCGACCTGACACCGTCAGAATCCGAGCTCCTGACGCACATGAAACAGAAGAACTCGTTATAACGTGCGCCTTGCGGAAAAGAAAGGCCTGCTCATTCGTGCAGGCTCGCAGGCCGATCTCGCTACGCTCTATCGAATGTATGCAGAGACATCGGTGCGTGATGGTTTTGTGGTGCGTGAAGAACGCTACTATCGCACGCTCTGGGAAACCTTCATGAGACGTATCGATGCCTGATAACGATGGACCGTCCGCTGAACCACTTATCGCCGAAATGGATGGGGCCCCGGTTGCTGCCGTCTTCATCTTCTACTTTGCCGGGCGGGCATTCTACTTGTATGGGATGTCGCGTGAGGCGCATCGCGAGAAGATGCCGAACTACCTCCTGCAGTGGGAAGCGATGAAACGTGCGAAAGCCCGCGGCTGCACCTCCTATGACCTATGGGGTGCGCCAGATGAATTCAATGAAAGCGACACCATGTGGGGCGTGTATCGATTCAAAGAGGGATTGGGCGGGCAGGTCGTGCGAACCCTTGGCGCATGGGATTTTCCCGCCAGCCGCTTCTGGTACAAAACCTATACTCAGATCGTGCCTCGCTTGCTGGATATTATGCGGAGCCGAGGACGGGCTCGCACCGAACGGGCACTGGACTAGAAAAGGAGTCAGTATGATCGCCAGGATGAATTTTGCACACTTGCCTACACCGGTCGAAGAACTGCCGCGTCTCTCTGCGGCTCTGGGCGGACCACGTCTGCTGGTCAAGCGCGATGATCAAACCGGTCTGGCCTTCGGTGGAAATAAGACACGCAAGCTTGAGTTCCTTGTGGCGGAAGCCAGGACACAGGGCGCACGCACGTTGATCAGCGCAGGTGCGCTGCAATCAAATCATTGCCGGCAGACCGCCGCGGCGGCCGCACGCTTCGGTTTTGAATGCATTCTCGTACTTACCGGCGATGTGCAGGCAAACCCCTCTGCGAACCTTTTGCTCGATCAATTGTTCGGCGCGCAGATCGTCGTGGTGGCCGACCGCGTCGACCGCGACAGGATCCTGCAGGAGACATTCAACAAGGCTTTGGCAGATGGTCAGCAGCCTTACCTCGTCCCTTATGGAGGATCAAGCCCAACCGGTGCGTTGGGGTATGCTTTCGCCATGGAAGAGTTCATCAAGCAGGGTATTCCGGCGGACTGGATCGTGTTCGGGACATCTTCCGGCGGGACACATGCGGGACTGGTGCTTGGACAGAGACATTTCGGCTTCAGAGGCAGCGTATTGGGGATTAGCATAGATGAGTCAGAAGAATGGTTGAAGGCCCGCGTGTCGGCATTGGCGTCGGATACCTCTGAAAAGCTGGGGCACAGGATCGATTTCACCCCGCAGGATGTGATGGCGACGGACAAATATTGCCGGGCCGGATACGGGGTTCTCACAGATGCTGAGCGGGAGGCCGTGAGGCTGTTTGCCCGCTGCGAGGGCCTTCTGCTGGATCCAGTATATACCGGCCGAGCCGCAGCCGGCCTTATCGACCTCATTCGCAAAGGATTCTTCAAGAGGGATGAGACCGTCCTATTTTGGCATACCGGTGGTCAACCCGCGCTTTTTGCAGAGCGGTATGCAGACATTTACAAGCCGCCTCAGTAGCGAGCGGTCCATTGCTGCTGCGACCCGCCGCTCAGTCGTTTGACTGCCCGCCTTCCCATCCCTTTTGAGGCCTTCTGCAACCGAACTATTCCAGGCAACTACGCGTTAGTGCATTGCCTATCCCAACATCGCATCCATCTGAACTGGACTGCTCACGCAAAATATCATCATAGAGTTCTGACATCGTGACGAGCGCGTATCCCTGATCCGCCAGGTACGGCACAACCTTCGCGGTGATGTCCACGTCATATCGCCCATGCGGAGGATCTTGATAGGTGTGCATCTGCACAATGTCACCATTCAAGGTCCTTGCTGCCAATCTCAGGCTTTCGTCGATGTTGGACGCTTCATACCCTGCCGAGTATAAAGTAGCGACCATGCCGCGCTGGCGACAAAACTCCTGAAATGAAAGGCTCAGATCATCGTACGGCGGGCGGGCAAAGTGAACGCGCGGTTCGAAGCCCAGAACCCGTCGCAGGGTGGTCATCCACTGGTCGAAATCCACGTTCAGGTTGTCTAAAGACATCACTTGCGGATCCACGTGATGGTAGGTGTGATAGCCGATCTCATGGCCCTTATCTGCCAGTTGCTTCCAGATTCCGGGCCTGACAGCCTCATTGATATCCATGGCCTCGCCGATCGCAAAGAATGTAAAGTGGAAGCCCGGATACGGCTCGAGCATGGCGGTAAGCTGCTCCAGGACCTCCGGGTGCCAACAATCGTCGAATGTCATTGCGATTTTCCGATACTTCCGGCTGCCATGATAGATCACGGCCGGATCAAATAGGGCCGATTCTGGCAGATGCAGGTGGGAAAACGCAGTGGACAACAATGCTGCACCGCTTAGTCTCAGGAAGTCGCGCCGAGAGATCGTCACGTCAAACTACCAGTGGTCAGGTTGTAGTGCATATTATTTGTGGTTGAGTTCCTCATCGTTGGATTGACTTCGGCAAGCTTCTAGGCGAAACCTCTGTTGTCTGCAATCCCATGCTACCATCTATCCCAGTGGACCAACTCGTCCAGCGGGCGTCGCCCGCCCTTCTTCGGCGGGGCTGAAAGCTTGCCTTCGTCCGCGGGGTAGCCGAACGACAGTGCAAAGCGCAAGCTGAACTCGGCCGGGAAACCCAATATCCCTCGGGCTTTCTCGGCTTCGTAGATCGATGCCGGGCATGAGCCTACTCCCAACTCCAAAGCGGCAAGCTGCATGAAAGCCGCCGCTTGGCCGGCGTCGAACAGGGTCTGGAACTTTGCGGTCGGATCAGGCGTGACAATGGCGACGCCCAGTGCCGCGCCTGCCAAATGTCCGGCCCATTGTCCGCATTCGGAAAGCGCCTTCAGAACGGCCTTGTCGCGAATCGCAACAAACTGCCAGGTCTGTTCATTTTTCGAGGACTGTGAGCGCCGCCCCGCGTTCAGGATTGCATAAATCACGTCCTCCGGCAGGGGCTTGGGTTGGAAACTGCGTACCGCTCGTTTGGTGCGGATTGCATCGGCGACGTTCATAAGGTCTCCTCGGTCTTTTGTGAGCCGTAAAGTGTCGCGAAGCTGGCGATGACTTTACTTACTCGGATATGTGGCAGCATTGTCCTGTGGATGGTAACCCAGCTCGTGCTCGGCATCAGAGATGTCCCAGAAGCGATTGGTATTATTCGAGACCGCCATAATAGATCCCGAAATGGACGTCGGCGAGCAGGCTGCGCCTGACGAGCTGCACAAGGTCCCGATGGCTCAGCCATGTACTCGCCATGCGAGCGTCCAGCGTAGGGTCATCATCATTCACGACGGAGCCGATCCGCAGGCAGACCAACTCCAAGCCATGCAACTCGAAGTACATCCTGGCAATGGCCTCGCCGGCGGCCTTGCTTACACCGTAGAAGCCGTCGGGCCGAATTGCATCACGCGATGTGATTAACGTTCTCTTTGGCTGGGAATGCAGGCTCGGGGGGAAGCCTTCATATGCGCCAGTTGCATGGTTGGAGCTGGCATAGACGATGCGTTTGACACCATGCTTCTGAGCCGCCTCGTACACGTTCTTTGTCCCGCCGATGTTGACGGCGAAAGCGGATTCCCACGGAGCATGGACCCGCGGGTCGCCCGCCAGATAAATCACATACTCTAGGGCTGGGATGCGGTCAAATACGGCCGCGACCTGCTCGTCGATAGTGATGTCCGCCTGAAAGACCTTGCTACTCGCAGCGTCGGCCGTTCGATCGAGGCCGTACAGTTCAAAAGAGCCGGCCAAGTTGTCCCACAAGATCTTCCCGATCAGGCCATTGCATCCGGTTATCAGTAGTTTCTCAGCCATGCGTCGGGCAACTCCATCTCTATTCATTAAAGGCGAAGGTGCTGATTCACAGCGAGTATAATTCATTCGATGAACGAAGCACCTTCTACTCGGCAGTATGTGCTTTCCGGGCTCTTTCTGATGCTCGTGGGCTGGGGCGGCTTGGCGTTGCTCATCCTTGTCCTCAACGTCCCTCCGCTGGTCTGGGCACGCTGGGGCTTCTTTGCGCTCTGGTTCGTTGCTCTGACAGGTACAGCACTCCCCGTTGCCTATTTCCTCAACGCGCGGTTTCCTTCGGATCCACGTGCGGAACCGCATTCCATCGTAAGACAGGCCATGTGGTTCGGTGTTTATGGCGCAACACTGGCTTGGCTCCAGCTGGGCCACCTTGCCACGCTTTGGGTCTGGCTTGGTTTGGGCGGCGGCTTTGCAGCGATCGAATACGTGATCCGGTCGCGTGAGCGTTCCCACTGGACGCCACCCGTCGATTTGGATCCAATCGCCAATGGTGGCGAATCTCGCGCGGCGGAGAGCGATGAGCGGGCTCGATAGCTTGCCTTCGGTGGAACGCCTCTTGCAATCTGAGGATGCGGGCTACCTCGTAAAGAGGCATGGCAGACCGCTAACGCTGGACGCCATCCGCCTGACGTTGGAGGAAATGCGAACGCAGCTCAAGGCGGAGCCGGATAGCGCCGCGCCCGGCATCCGGGCAATCCTCATGCGAACCGAGTCCCATCTCACCCACTGGACGAGTGCAAGCCTGCGCGATGTTATAAACGCCACCGGTGTGATCTTGCATACAAACCTGGGACGTGCCCCGATGTCAGAAGCTGCTGTGCAGGCGATGAGAGCGGTAGCCAGCGGCTATTCAAATATTGAGTTCGATCTGGATACCGGCAAGCGGGGGTCGCGGCTGGGACACGTTGAGTCGCTTCTGCAAAAGCTGCTGCATATCGAAGCCGCGGCCGTTGTCAACAACAATGCTGCAGCCGTTCTGCTGGTGCTTGCTGCCCTTGCGGCGAGGAAACGTGTAATCATTGCGCGTTCACAACTTGTTGAGATCGGCGGCGGCTTCCGAGTGCCGGACGTAATGCGGCAATCCGGCGCGCGGCTGGTAGAAGTAGGCACCACAAACAAAGTGCGCCTGTCGGATTACGCGGACGCTCTCACCGAGGCCGGCGGGCTTGTGATGAGCGCACATCGCTCGAATTTCAAGATCATAGGTTTTACGGAAGAGCCTGCGCTTGCAGAGATCGCGGAGGTTGCTCACCACGCCGGCACTGTCCTGGTCGATGACCTGGGCTCTGGTGCGCTCATCGATACTGCCAAGTACGGGCTCGCGCACGAGCGCACAGTACAGGAATCCATCGCGGCCGGGGCAGATGTGATCTGCTTCTCAGGAGATAAGCTCCTGGGCGGCCCTCAGTGCGGAATCATCGTCGGCCGCGCCGAACTGATCCAGAAGATCAGGAAGCACCCTCTGGCGCGTGCGGTCCGCGCTGATAAGAGTGTCCTGGCGGGTATCACGACGACTCTGCTTCATTACCTGCGAGATGAAGCAGAGCAGGAGATTCCGACCTGGAAGATGATTTGCATGCCGGCAGAGGTGGTTAGAAACCGGGCTCAGATGTGGGCCGTAGAGCTCGGTGCGGGCTCGGTAATAGCAAGCGAGTCCACGGTGGGTGGAGGCAGCCTGCCCGGGGAATCCCTGCCCTCATTCGCGTTGGCTCTGGACGTAAAGAGCCCGGACAGTTTCCTGAAGAAGCTGCGGAAACAAAATCCCCCAGTGATCGCCCGCACGCAAGAGCATAAGGTTCTGCTCGATCCGAGGACGGTGCTGATCCATCAGGAAGCACAATTATTGTCTGCCGTGCGCCAGGCACTCATCGCCTGACATGTTTTTCAGCGCCGCCCCTCCGCGCTCGCTGAAATAAGCCTGCGTCGCTATTTGCGTTTCGAGGAGCATAAAACTGCATGAAATCCGATCTTGATGCACTAATGAAGGCCGCAAAGTTGGATGCTATCGTGGTTCTGGGCAATGCGCAATCCAATCCACCAATGTATTACTTTACCGGTGGCGGGCATATCAGTCATGCAGCCCTGTTCAAGAAGCAGGGGCAGGCCCCGGTGCTGTACTGTAATGCGATGGAGCGCGCGGAAGCTGCCAAGAGCGGTCTCGAAATCATCCCGCTTCGGACCGGCGTCGTAGAGATCCTTGCGCAGCCGCCCAGAGAGATCTTCGAGGCGCAGGGACTTACTTCAGGCCGCGTAGCTTTATACGGTCTGGTTGAGGCAGGCGACCTTGTCTGTATCGTTGATGCTTTGCATGCCGCACTGCCGCAGCTGGAAGTCGTTGGTGAGCCGCAGGATGATTCCATCTTCCTGCGGGCAATGGAAACGAAAGATGCAGATGAGGTGGCCCACATTCGCCACATGGGGCAGGTCACGACTGAAGTGGTGGGAATGGTTGCCAGCTATCTAACCGAATCCGCCGTTCGGGATGATGAGGTGCTTCTGAAGGAGGATGGCACGCCGCTGACCATCGGCGATGTAAAGGGAAAGATCAGCTTATGGCTGGCCGAGCGCGGCGCGGCGGATGTGGAAGGTACCATCTTTGCCATTGGACGTGATGCGGGTGTCCCTCATTCCGTCGGCACACCCAGCGACTTTCTGCGCCTGGGCCAAACCATCGTTTTCGACATTTTCCCGGCTGAGGCTGGAGGTGGCTACTTCTATGATTTCACCCGGACATGGAGCCTTGGGTATGCCACACCGGAAGCACAGAAGCTTTATAACGAGGTGCGCGATGTATACAACAAGGTGGCCGATAACTTGGATCTGAACGTTGGGTTCAAGGAGTATCAAAAATTGGCATGCGATGAGTTCAATAAGAACGGGCATAAAACGCCCATGCATACCGAGGGGGTACTGGAAGAAGGGTATGTCCATTCGCTTGGGCATGGCGTGGGCTTGAACATCCATGAGCGTCCATCCAGCCGGCACACCGCTTCGGACGATAATATCCTCAAGCCCGGGGTGGTTGTTACGATCGAGCCAGGTTTGTATTATCCCGAGAAGGGGATGGGCGTGCGGATCGAGGATTCGTACTGGGTGCGGCCTGACGGTAAGATGGAACTGCTCGCCGAGTATCCATACGACTTCGTGCTTCCAATGAAAAAGTGGACTAGGAGATAAAATGCCAAACTCCGCTCCTGCTCGCATCCTGGCAATTGAGACCTCCTGCGATGAAACTGCCTGCGCCGTGCTTGAGAACGGGCGCGCACTGCTTGGCTCGACTGTTGCCTCCCAAATGGAAATCCACGCGCGCTACGGAGGGGTTTACCCCGAGGTGGCATCCCGGCAACATGTGCTGTCGATCGTACCGGTAGTCGAAGAAGCGCTTGTCAAGTCACACCTCACGCTGAGCGACCTGGACGCCATCGCAGTGACTCGTGGTCCGGGGCTGGCTGGTTCCCTCGTTGTGGGCGTGAGTGCCGCCAAGGGTCTGGCTCTTGGCACCGGTCTGCCATTGGTTGGTGTGAACCACCTGGAGGGGCATCTTTACTCCGCCTGGGTCTACAACGCCGGCGAGGCGGTGCCGCCAGTGCCTCAGTTCCCGCTGATGGTGCTGCTGGTCTCCGGTGGGCACACAGAGTTGGACCTCATGACCGATCATTTGCAGTACAGGCGCCTCGGTTCTACGCTGGACGACGCAGCGGGCGAGGCTTTTGACAAGGTCGGCCGCATTTTGGAATTAAGCTATCCTGGGGGGCCGGCCATCCAAAAGGCGGCTGAAGATGGAGATCCAAGGCGTTTCAACTTCCCTCGTGCCTGGTTGGATGGAACCTGGAATTTCTCATTCAGCGGATTGAAGACGGCCGTGCTGCGCGAGACGAAGGTTTACCGTTCCCAAGGCCGATCTCTGCCCGTCGCAGACATGTCAGCCTCATTTCAGGCCGCGGCCGTGGATGTATTGTTCACCAAGACAATGGACGCGGCTCGGGAATTCCAAGTCAAGGAGATCGTGGTTGCCGGCGGAGTCTCGGCGAACCAGGCCCTCCGCAAAGCCTTTCAATCTCAGGAGGAGTTCAAGGTGCATTTTCCAGCTTTTTCGCTATGCACGGACAATGCAGCCATGATCGGTGCCGCGGGCTATCAGAGGCTGGCGCTCGGAATGCCATCGCTGATGGACATGGACATCCAGCCTACCTGGCCGTTGGCATAGGACCACGCTCTGACGCCCGATTGGAAGGTTCTCGAAGCAGGCCCTGCGCTAGCGTCGGATATGGTTGCCGTTAGTCTTTGTTAGTTGTCCCCGTAACTTTTGGAGTTAAGAAACAAACCGCGCTCCGGGTCGGCCCGACCCTTGCGCGGTTTGTTAGAGGAGAATGCAACCCCTATTATATTTATTGACCTGAAAGATGCCTGAACGACTCCTAAGATTAGGATGAGAAAGCTCTCTATATGATTTCAGAAATAAAAACCGCCTTGGGACTTGCCCCGATACCCAGGCGGTTCTTTTGGAGGAGAATGCAATATTCATTATAGGCAGGGATTTAAGAATAGCATGAATGCCGAATAATAGTGAATTTAGAGATTGGGGGATTAATCACTCAGGGCAGCCTGAAGTTCATCGAGCGTTAGCGGCCCTGCCCGCAATACGGTCGGTTCGGCCTTTGTGCAATCCAACACCGTGGATGCGGTGCCTCCGGGCGTCCTGCCCCCATCAAGGATCAGTGGAATACGTCCCGATAGCTGTTCAAGGACTTCCTCGGCGGTGCTCGCAGCCGGATGCCCCGAGAGATTCGCCGATGTAACCGCCAGCGGACCGCAGGTCTTCAGGATAGAAAGCGCAATGGGATGATCCGGGACCCGTACGCCGACTGTTGGCGTGGCGCTCACGGCCTCCGGAAGGTCGGGTTGCCTGGTCAAAACCAGGGTCAGAGGGCCGGGCCAGAATCGCTCTGCAAGACGCCGCCCATTTCGCGGAATGTCCACCGCGACCTTTTCCAGTTCGCCAGCACTTGCAAGCAGTATCGGGATGGCTTTCTCATCGGAGCGTCCCTTGACCTCATAGATGGAGCGAACCGCCTGGTTGTCGAAGGCCAGCGCGCCCAACCCATAGACCGTGTCAGTAGGGAAGGCAACCAGACCACCGGCGCGCAATATCGCGACCGTCCGGAGGATGGCATCTGGCGTACTCGCAAGCACGACATCAGTCCTCATACGCACCTATGCGTTCGAGAGCTGGATCTCGAGAAGGCGGTCGCGCCCGGCCAGGTCCTGATGCAGGTGAAACGAGGCAGCGGTGAACGCGTCATACGCCAGCGAAAGGACGGCCGCTCCGCGTGTCAACTCCACTTCCAGCAAGATGCGGCCGCCGGGGGCCATCCATTCGGGGACGAGATCGAAGAGCTTGCGAAACGGGACCAGTCCGTCGGAGCCGCCATCCAGGGCCAGGGTCGGCTCGCGTGTGTAGATCGGCAGATCGTGCAGTTTTGCGGTAGGTATATACGGCAGGTTCGCGCACAGGAGATCGAAGGGCCGGGCACTTGCGTGCGAACGAACACGCTGGGGCAGTATGTCGCACTTCAAGAAATCTATTTGCGACGTGACATGGAACCGGCTTGCATTCTTGCGCGCAATCTTCAGGGCAGCAGGCGAGATATCGGTCGCCAAAACATGGATATCCGGAAGATTCCTGGCAAGGGACACGGCAATGCAGCCGGACCCGGTGCCGACATCTGCCACCATTGCGCCGCCTGTATTCGAAGCAGACGCGGCCGAAGCCCGCAGCCAGGCAACGGCACGCTCCACTAGCAACTCGGTTTCAGGACGTGGGATCAATACATCGGGTGAGATGTCGAAATCTAGCCCGAAGAACTCCCAATGACCCAGTACATAGGGCAGGGGCTCGCCGCCCTCGAGGCGCCGGACCAGTTTCTCCAGGCGGGCTGCGCGTCTGACATCGGGTGCGGAGCCGGTATGTGCCAGAAGCCAGGTGCGAGGCTTCTGAAGTATATGAGCCAGAAGCACCTGTGCATCCAGCTGAGGAGTATCACTAAAGGGCAGGAGACGCGTAACAGTAGAATTCCAGCAAATCCTGTAACAATACGGCCATAGCCTATTCTTCGTCTTCCAGGGCGGCGGCTGTTGCCAGCTTGCCGGCTTCGTCTCGTGTGGACAGCTCCTCGATAAACGGAGTGATCTCGCCATCCATAACGACAGGCAAGTTGTAGATGGATTGGCCCAACCGGTGATCCGTGACGCGGTTCTGAGGATAGTTGTAGGTGCGGATCTTCTCAGAGCGATCCCCTGAGCCAATCTGGGAACGCCGCGTGTCTTCCAACTCTGTGCGGCGCCGATCGGCTTCAATTTCATAAAGTCGCGCGCGCAGGATTGACATGGCGCGGAGCTTGTTCTGCAATTGCGACCGCTCATCCTGGCAAGCAACCACGAGCCCGCTCGGAAAGTGCGTGATGCGAACTGCCGTGGCGTTCTTTTGAACGTTCTGACCACCGGCGCCGGATGAGCGAAAGACGTCCACGCGGATGTCGGATTCCGGGATCTCAATATCCACATCCTCAACCTCGGCCAGAACGGCCACCGTGGCGGTGGATGTATGGATGCGCCCGGAGGACTCGGTGGTGGGAACGCGCTGGACCCGGTGGACGCCGAATTCATACTTCAGTTTGGAATACGCACCGCGGCCCTTTATCTCGAATACTATTTCCTTGTAGCCGCCGATGCCAATGGAATTCTCGGACATGATCTCCGATTTCCAGCCCTGGCGTTCTGCATAGCGTGTGTACATCCGGAAGAGGTCGGCTGCAAATAACGCAGCCTCATCGCCGCCGGTGCCGGCACGGATCTCAACGATCACGTTCTTTTCATCACACGGGTCCTTGGGCACCAGCAGATCCTTGATCTCTTTTTCCAGGGCCTGGATCCTGGGATCCAGCTCCATTACATCCGCTTCAGCCAAAGATCGAAGCTCTGCATCGGTGTCGGAGTCCAGGATGGCTTGAGCCTCGTGCAGGGTTTTGAGCGCCTGCCGGTATTGCCGCGACTTCAGAACGACGGCTTCGAGATCCATACGTTCCTTGTTAATCTCACCGGCGCGTTGATAGTTCGGAACCGACCTCGAGCATTTCACGGCCGAGAGCCTCGTAGCGTTCTTCAATGCCATTGAGTTTGTCAAGCATAAAACCCGTCTCACCGGGCAGGATTGCTGAACCGCGTACTCATTGGTTCGCATCCCGCCGCGTCCTGATGCCTGGTTTGCAGAGCGAGCGCAATTATACCAGCGGCATGCATAGCCCGCCTTTAAACGAATATTAGGGGTTGCTAAGAGCCAGCAGCCCTAGATCTTTACGAAGAGCGTGAGCACAAAGGACAGAATAATGATGAGAGTCAGGGCCACAAAGATGATCTGCGCCGTGCTCGGCCGATTGGCCTTTTTCGGTTGAGTCTTGCCTTTTGCCATTCTATCGTATACCTTTCTGGTGTTTCTGCAGGGCAGAGCTGATCGCCCGTCCCAATTCTTCCATGGTAACCGGCTTAGTAACATAGCCGTCTGCACCCAGGCCAAGCGCCTGATCCACTGTGACGTCGGAGGACTCGGTGGAGAGCATCAGAACGGGCAGATGATTCCATTCCGGTCGTCTGCGGACAAATTCGAGCAGATCGAGGCCGCTGACCTCTGGCATATTAATGTCGAGCAAGCAGCATATCGGGCTGCCGCCCCGCGAGCAATGCCTCGGCGGCCTTCCGGGCATTGGAAAAGATCAGCAATTCATAATCCATGACCCGAAGCATCAAGTGCATGGCCCCGCTCATCTCATTGTCGTCGTCAACGATCCAGATCATGCTCATTTTTCCAATCATGAAGTGTGCGCACTTCTCCAGCCCCTGCTGATGCCTGTGCTCGTGCACTTACTCCAGATGTTCCTTCACCGCCTGCGCAGCGTTTTCTGGCAGGACAGCTTTAAGCTCTTCGATGCTGGCTTCTCTAATCTTATCCATGGACCCGAAATGTTTCAAGAGGATCTTGCGACGCGCCGGACCGATGCCCGGGACAGAATCCAGTTGGGAGGCGAGGCCAAGCTTGGTGCGCTTCTTGCGATGGGCCGTGATGCCGAATCGATGCGCTTCGTCGCGGATCCGCTGCAGAAGGTAGAGGGCCTGCGAGTGGCGGGGCAACAGGAGCGAATCGGGCTTGTTCGGGAAGAAGATCTCCTCCTGCTGTTTCGCGAGGCCAACCACGGGCACCCTGCCAAAGAGGTCGAACCTTTCCAGCACGGAAACGGCGCGGCTCAACTGGCCTTTCCCGCCATCGACGACAACGAGGTCCGGGAGAAATGAAAAACTTGCATCGGGTTTCTGTCCGGGCTGATCAGAGAGCTCCTTGGATGACTGCCACCGCCGGAAGCGCCGGGTCAACATCTCCTCCATGGAAGCGAAATCATCCGGGGCATTTGCAACGCTCTCGATGTTGAACTTTCGATAGAGGTTCTTGCTGGGCACGCCCTGCTCGAAGACGACCATCGAACCAACGATGGCAGTGCCCTGCGTATTGGAAACATCATAGCATTCGATGCGGTTGGGCGGGCCGGGCAATTGGAATGCCGATTGCAGTTCGGCGAGGGCCTGCTCCTGCTTATGTAAGTCGGCCTGCCATTGCGTGCGCAAGGCGGAGAGCGTCTCGGAGGCATTCTCGGCGGCCATCTGAACAAGCTGCTGAGGCTGGCCCTCCTTCGGAACGAAGAACTCCACCTTTTGACCACCGCGCCGTGTGCGCAGCCATTGGGCGATGATGCGGGCCTCCTCGATCTCCTCGGGCAGCATCACCTGCTGCGGGATCGTGGCAGCCTGGGTATAGAACTGCTTGACGAACTGGGAGAGAACCTCGGTGTTATCAGCGTCTTCAGTGCCCTCGAGGATGAAGTACTCGCGCCCGATCAGCTTGCCGGCGCGGATGAAGAAGATCTGCACGCAGGCTTCTCCATCGGAACGAGCCATTGCGAGGACGTCAAAATCCAGATAGTCGGAGGCGAAGACGATCTTCTGGCGCTCAATGATCGACTGAACGGCTTTGAGCTGGTCGCGCAGTGCGGCGGCCTTCTCGAAGCGCATTTCCTCGGCGGCCTTGTCCATGGCTGAATGGAGGCGGGCCACGATGTCCTCGCTGTGGCCGCTGAGAAAAGCCATCAGGTCGGAGATCATCTGACGATAGCCAGCCTGCTGCACGGCGCCGATGCAGGGAGCGGTGCAGAGCTTGATATCGTAGTACAGGCAGGCGCGCTTATCCTGCCCGGTAATGACGCGGTCACAGGTGAGATAGGGAAAGATGCGGCGCAGGGCGTCCAACGTCTGATAGACAGCCCAGGCCGACGTGTACGGCCCGAAATAGCGCGAGCCGTCCTCGGCCATCTGCCGGGTGACCGTGACCTTGGGAAAGGGATCAGCCCAATGGACCTTGATATACGGGTAGCGCTTATCGTCCTTGAGGCGGACGTTGTACTTGGGCCGGTGCTTCTTGATCAGATTCATCTCGAGGATCAGCGCCTCGAGCTCGGAGCCGACGAGGATCCACTCGATATCGGCGATGTCGCGCACCAGGCGGCGGGTCTTGCCGTCGTGGCTGGCGTCGGCGTGGAAATAGGAGCGGACGCGGTTCTTTAGACTGATGGCTTTGCCGACATAAATGATCGTGCCGGCAGCATTTTTCATCAGATAACAGCCAGGTTTGGCTGGAAGCGTGGCAAGGATGCCTTGAAGTTTTTCCGAAATTTCCATCGACATTAATTGTACTCGCGAGTCTGATCGCCCACACCGGATGCGGATTTGCAGCCGATGTCAGCGGGTCCAAGTGGACATCCGAATGAACGCGTGTGCTGGCGACCGCTTTTGCGCAGGCTCTTTAAACGATCCGATTTTTTGCGAGGTCTCCTTTCGTATCCGCGGGAATCAATAGGTGTTTTCGGCTATTGAAGTCCCGCGACATTCGTGCTATAAGCAACAAAACCAAACAGAGGAGAATGCCATGTCCACCGAATTGCCGAACCCACCCGTACCCAACGAACCTCCCATGATGCAACCCGGCGCACCGTCCATGTTCCAAACCTGGATGGATGCGCTGACCAAGCCCAATGAACGGACCTACGCGGCGATGGCGGCCTCGCCCAATGCCAAAGCCAGCACGGCGTATCTCTGGGTGTTCATTGGCGCGCTGGTCGAAATCATCCTCTCCGTCATCGCGCAGGGGTCCAATATGCGCGCCATGATGGAGCAGCGCGGCGTCGGAGGCGGTAACCTGCCCGGCGGAGGTTTGGGCTTCACCGCGATCGGCGTCATTTGTGGCGGACCGATCGGCGCCGTGATCACCGTGATCTTCTTCGCCATTGGCGCTGCCATCATCCAATGGATCGCGAAGTTGTTTGGAGGCACGGGCACGTATGAAAAGCTGGCTTACGTGTTCGGCGCGATCGTCGCACCGGTAGCGGTTATCACCGGGGTCTTCAACCTGCTCGGGGCGATACCCGTTTGTGGGTGTCTGCTTCAGGGTGATCATCGGACTGGCGGGCCTGTACGTACTCGTTCTGCAGATCATGGCTGTGAAGGGCGTGAACGGATTTACGTGGGGAGCTGCCGCCGGATCCGTGCTTATTCCGGGTGTGGTGGTATTCCTGGTCTGCTGCTGTCTGGTTGCCGGCATCGCGGCATTAAGCGGCGCGGCGCTGGGCAATATTTTCAGCACGATCAACCAAAGCTTGAACCCATAGGGCCGTCCTGTCTCCACCGGGCGAACATCGCCACCGACTCTCCAAGACTCCCGCACTCCGGGAGTCTTGCATTGTATCGAGCGAGGTCAGCAGGCTCGCTTCCAGGTTTCGAGTCAGCCAGCTTTATCATGTAAAATTGCGTGCAATGAACGCACAGACATCGGCCCTTGAGGAAGAGATCGGAGTGCTGCTCCGAACGCGTGGAATGAAGCTTGGCACGGCTGAATCTTGCACCGGCGGCCTGCTCGCCGATCGGCTCACGGATGTGCCCGGTTCCTCTGATTACTTTGTGGGCGGGATCGTGGCCTATGCTTATGAGGCAAAGGTGGCATTGCTCCACGTCTCCTGGAACACGCTGCAGGCCTACGGCGCCGTCAGCTCGGAGACCGTGCTGGAGATGGCCCGCGGGGCACGAGAAGCCCTGAGCGTGGATCTGGCGATCTCGATCAGCGGGATCGCGGGGCCGGGCGGCGGGCTGCCCAACAAGCCGGTGGGCACCACATGGTTCGGACTGGTGGCTCCCGATGGGGAATGGTCTTATTTGCGCCAGTTCAGCGGGAACCGGATCGAGAACAAGTCACAGGCCAGCCAGGCGGCCTTGCAGCTGCTCATCGACTACCTGAAAGCAGGAGGCGAATGAAGACAGCGGTCATCGTGTCTGCCAACGGCGAGTGGGCTGCTGTCAAGTCACTGTTCCCGGAGGCCGCAGGCGGAAACCACGCCCTTCGGCGAGCGCATGGAATTGAAGGTGCAGGATCGGCTGGTTACCTTCTTCCAAGGCGGTTGGGGCAAGGTCTCGGCTGCTGCCAGCGCCCAATATGTCATCGATCATTTCCAGCCCGACCTGCTTGTCAATCTTGGAACGTGCGGCGGGCTGGCGGGCCGCATCGAGCAGGGCACTATCATACTAGTCGAGAGAACAATCATCTACGACATCATCGAGCAGATGACCGACTCACAAGAGGCCATCGAACATTACTCGAGCACGCTCGATCTGGAATGGCTGCCGGAGGCGGCGCCCACACCGGTGCTGCGCGGGCAGTTGGTTTCGGCCGATCGGGATATCCGGATCGAGGATATCTATGGGCTGATCTCCAAGTTCGACGCGGTGGCGGCGGACTGGGAGTTGGGAGCGATCGCGTGGGTTGCTGCCAGGAACCATCAGAGGCTGCTCATTCTGCGAGCCGTCAGCGACGTGGTGGGCGAGGAGGGCGGAGAGGCGTACGGCCAGTATGAACTTTTCAGGTCTCGGGCGAAGGAGATCATGCGACTCCTGATCGAAATCCTGCCGAAATGGCTGGATGGGATTGAGAAGGTTCGGCAGGGATATCGCGCGTAACGGTCTTTATCAGGATCACCTCAGAGATTGACAGATAAAGTGGACATCCTGTCGCTGCCACATCTTTCTTAGGTCTTCGGGCCGGCGCTATTTTGTGGGGTCGAGGACGCGGCCGATGAAAAGGATCTGACCGCTATCGGCTCCGCGGCCCAGGCTGCGGATCACGAAGATGAAGGGGCGGTCAATCGTGAGCTGCTTATCGGGCAGCATGGCGCTAGTGGGGGCCATTATGACGGCCGTAGCCGCGGCCGCCTCAGTTCCCTTCTCATCCACCGCAACAAATGCCTGATGCAAAACCCTGGCGATGTAAAGATCGCGTTTGCCGGTCATGCCGGAAAAGTCGGCGAGGTCGGGGTTGAAGGCGTCTGGCATGCCGAGGGATGCCAGACGGTCGCCCAAGTCGAAGGCGGACTTGAAGGTGAACTTGGGCATGGCAAGATCGACGGTCATGGGCTGCATGCTGTTGAGGATCTCGTCCAGTTCTTGCGCATCAAGGCTACTCTCGAAATTCTGGAAGGTGCCGGAGTCTGGCACAATCAGGTCCATGGCTGCCGTGTTGCCCTGATAGGCGAGCTCCACGGCCTGGTAGCCATCGCCGGAGGTGTAAGGAATTCCACCGAAGTGATCGGACATCTGATGAGCCTGCACCTGTGAACTGTTGAGCAACGTGAAGGGCGCATCGTGCGTGTTGTTCGGATCAAATTGATTTTGCCAGTCTGCTTTGAAGTAGAGGGCATTGACCAGCACCATTTTCGTCGACTCGTCCAGCGCGCCATCAGGGATGAGATCTTTGATCTTCTTTTCGGTCTGGTCGCTGACCCAACTGTTGATCTGCTGACGGACGGCCTGGGGCTGATTGGCAAAGTCTGCAAGCTGAATGCCGGCGCCGTAATTGAGGGCAATCAGATCGAGATATTGCTGCAAGAAGGAGAAGGTCTTCTCGGCCCAGACGGCATTAGCTATTTTGAGCTTGAGAGGATGTTCATCCGGCGAGGGGGCTGACTGGCATGGGTAAGGGCGAGGTCCAGCTGGTTGAAAGCCGGGTGCAGGCGATCCTGGGGCAATGTATAATGCAACGCTTGTGCCATCTGTGAAGCAGTTTGGCTGCGAGCGCCGGCGTAGGTCATGGCGAGCGCCAGGGATATGCTGTAGGGCGAGAACGCCAGGTTTCCGTCCGTAGCGTGCAGCGAGCGATAGAGGTCCAGCGCAAAGGCATTGTTGCCATCTACAAGAGATGAGACATCGGCGTCAGGGGCGGCGGGATCCGCCTGGCGAGCGAGATTCGAGTGTGCGACGCTTGCCGAGGGGTGAGGGGCACAAGAGGTGAGGAGAATGGAGAGCGCCGTCAGGGCTGAGGTAAGCAGCATAAGTTGTTTCATTGAGACTCCTTTCGCTGGCGCATAGACGAATCCGGACCCGTTTTTGTTGCATCAGGCTGGAAGTTCAGGGAAGGCCCTCGAGAGGGGCAGTAAGACCGGGAATCCCACTGTTATCAGAAAGAAATGTGTAAAAATTATCAAGCATATTGGAAGGTACACAACGCATGAGTGTTTCTGAGACGCTGGAGAGCAAGCCGAGGGGTCTGGAGCAAAAATGGAAAGTGCTGATCTCGGTCATGTTCGGGATCTTCATGGTCATCCTGGACTCGACGATCGTCAACATCGCTTTCCCGACGCTGCGACTGGAGTTCGGCGCGAGCCTGTCGGACGCGCAATGGGTCATCAGTATTTATGTGCTGGCGCTGGGTGTGACCACGCCCATATCGGGGTTCCTGGCCGATCGATTCCACATTAAGCGTATGTACCTATTGGGGCTGGGCATCTTCACGCTGGGCTCGCTGCTGTGCGGGCTGGCGCCCTCCCTTGGATGGCTTATCGCCGCGCGCGCCTTCCAGGGCTTTGGAGGCGGTATTGCACAACCATTGGGGCCGGCGCAGATGTACCGGGCCTTCCCGCCGAAGGAGCAGGGGACAGCATTCGGTATCTTCGGCATTGCGCTGGTGGTCGCCCCGGCACTGGGGCCCATCCTGGGTGGGTGGCTGGTGGACCTCAACTTATGGCGTGCGATCTTCTTCGTGAACATCCCGATCGGCATCATCGGTGTATTCCTTGGATCGCGCTGGCTGGTGGACTATAAGACCGGGAAGCGACCGCTATTCGATCCGCTGGGATTAATTACGGCGGTCATCGGATTCGGGGCAGTGCTGTATGCTGCATCGGTGGCAGAGATCGGCGGCTGGACGGGGAGCTCGACGCTGTTCCTGCTTGGGCTGGGCGTAAGCGTGCTGATCGTGCATGCGATCATTGAGCTTAAGATCGTCAAAGAGCCAATGGTGAACCTGCGGCTATTTTCCAACCGGACCTTTTTGAACGCGTCGCTGGTGGGGTATGTGGCGACCATCGCGCTGTTCGGCGCGGAATTTCTGATGCCACTGTATCTGCAGAGCTTCAGAGGGCGGACCGCCCTGGAGGCAGGGATCATCCTGTTGGGTGTCGCGGCTACGTCGGCTATTGCAACACCTTTGGCAGGACGGCTGTACGATAAGATCGGCCCGCGCATCATCATGGTGACAGGGTTCATCATATTGTGCATCAACACGTGGCAGCTCGCTCGATTGCAGGCGACGACCTCGATCTCCTACATTGTTTTCCTGCTGGCACTGCGAGGGCTGGCAGTGGGACTGACGCTGCAGACGTCGTATGTCACGGCGTTGAGCAGCATCCACCTGGACATGCTGCCGAGGGGCTCGTCACTGCTGAACAGCACACGATTCGTCGTGCAGGCCGTGTCGGTGGCTGCACTGGCGACGATCCTCGTGGGATTCCTTTCACCGGAAGTAAAGGCACAACAACAGCAGGCGCAGGAATCGCCGGCGGCGCTGACGGCTCACTTCGGGGTTTGCGAGACGCCGGGCGTGAGGCCTGAAAACAACCTACCGCCGGGAACGGAAGTGTCACTGTCCAAATTGCCGGCAAGCGCGGCTGCCGCGGCCAAGGCGAAGATATTGGATACACTCAAGCTGGCTTGCAGCCAGACCATGCGAGGTTTTGAATCAGCGTACCAAATAACATTTTATGCTTCGATAGGAGCGCTGATATTGGCGGCCTTCCTGCCGGGATGGCCGGGAAAGTGGTCGGGGCGAGGCGGGGCCGAGGCGCCACGAGGGGGAGGGCATTAGGAGAAGCTGTCGGCTGTCAGCTTTCAGCTGTCAGCGGTCGGTAAACGGTGACCAGTGAGTTGTCAGCCATGCGGAGTAACTGCGTCTGCATGGCTGATTGCTTTTTGGTTGCGCAATAGAATGCAACAGGCCAGTATTGCTGGAGTCATATTCTGTTGTTAAGGTGCTGGGCAGTGACGAGAGGACTTTTTGAGGTTTACGAAATCATGCGCGGGCGGGTGACGTTTTGAAGGCTGCAAGGGGCCTGAGAAAGATGAGAATCAGGGGCTTAAAAAGAGGTTCGAATAGGTCGCCCTTGCCGTAAATTACGGGTAAATGGATTGTGAAAATGGGGAGGTTCGAATAGAGGGTCGAATGGGACAGAACAGAGAGTGGAGAGTAGAGGAAAGAGAATAGGGAAGGGAGCGGACCGAATTGCTGGCGTGCGAAGATATGGATGCGAGGGGAAAGCGCAAGAAGGCACATGGTGCAATCATACAGAACTAATGTTCTAGTGTCAAGCGTGGAGTTTGTACGCCCGAGTACGCCGTCGTACTAGTACTACAATGTTTGGGGAAACAGAGAACAGAGATTTCGAGCTGGAGGTGGAACTCAGGGACGGCTAAATTGCATTGGGCCGTCTGGAACCATGATCAAAATGATCTTAGGAGGGACTATGATTTGATGCACGCGGTCTGGCGGGTTGTTTCGGGGGCCGCATGATTTCTTGATCTGCTGGTGCCGGAGTGTTGATGGCCTGCCGGCGCGCGGGGCGGGCTGGTAGGGGCGAACAAGGAGAAGGGGTAGGGTCGACGCGCCCGCTCGGCAGACAAGGCCGCGGGTAGCGGGACACGCGAGGCCGATGCTACGGAATTCCAGATAGAGGGTACGTGAGAAAGATGACCCGGGCGCTGATGGAGCGCCCGGGACTGAGTTTTCCTACTTGTTGGGGTTTGCTACGAGCGGAAGACAGCGCTTATCAGTGGATGGAACGACATCGACGCCACCGCAGAAGGGGTGAACGAAGCCTACGATGGTGATCTTGCCTCTAAACTCCTCGGTGCCCAACCATGCACTGAACGGGAAGTGAGTGCCGGCGGGCACCGGAAAGGTGGTGCAATAGGAACAAACCTTGACCAGTACTTTCTTGTTACTGGTGAGAAAGCCGGTAAATGACTGGCCGGTTTTGCCGAACACATGGGCCTGACGCAGGGTGAAGATAATTCCGTTGCTGGTTTTGATTGTCCCGAACCAGTGGATGCCATCCAAGGTATGGACCTTCAGGACAGCCGAGCCTGGAAAGAGCCAATCCCTGGTGGTAACAAGGTTTTCCGTGACCGGAGTGATAGCGGATGCAGGCAGGTTAACGAGTGCGAGCATGGCGATTGAGATGATGAGGGAGCGCAAAATGTTCTTCATATTAACCTCTGGCGCTCTGTGGCGCCATGCGTGATGTGGTAATCCCTCCTGAGGGACCTCTTAGCTATACATATACTACGGTATGCGCGAAAACGCTGCTGCAGTTTCATGGTGTTGTCCACTAAGCGAGTCTTTTTACGGATCGATGAGGAATATAGAGAATGGGACGGCGACATGGATGAGGGGAGAAACTTGCCAAGAACGCCCCGCAGGGTTGGATGACTGAACAAGAAGAATCTGAGGAGCCTGCGGGGCGAGATGGGGCAGGCGACGGAACAAAAACCATCCTCGGGGAGGTTGACAGGAACAGTATCCGTTCCTATAATGCCGCATTCTTAACCCGGGTCGTCACTTATTGGTAGGAGGCCGCATGACAAGCTGGAATCTGAAAGTGAATGGCGTGCCCAGCACGGTGGAAGCAGACCCAGCTATGCCGCTGTTATGGGTGCTGCGCGACCTCCTGGGGCTTACCGGGACCAAATTCGGATGCGGCGTTGGTCTGTGCGGCGCCTGCACCGTGCACATCAATGGGATGGCCCTGCGCTCGTGCATCACCACCGTTTCCGCGGCGGCAGACAAGACCATCACGACCATCGAAGGACTCTCGGATGACGGCCAGCATCCGGTCCAAAAAGCGTGGCTGGCAGAGGCTGTGCCGCAATGCGGATACTGCCAGGCTGGAAAGATCATGACGGCGGCGGCGCTGCTGCAGCAGACCGCTCAGCCCTCAGAGGCGGATATCGATGCGGCCTACTCAAACCATTTGTGCCGCTGCGGAACCTACTTGCGCATTCGGCGGGCCATCGGCCGCGCGGCGGGAGGGTAAGCAGAATGGCTTCTCCATTGACGCGACGGGACTTCATCAAGATCTCTTTCACTGCGGGGGGAGCATTGCTGCTCTCGACGTACCTGGACGCATGCACTCCGCTGAAACCAACTCTGACGGCTGTGCCGAGCGCCACACCTACTCCTGAACAACCATTCACGCCTGACCTGTATATCCGAATTGATCCGGACGGAACAGTCACAGCTCACAATCCATCGTTCCGAGATGGGGCAGGGCGTGCGGACATCGCTCGCAATGCTGCTGGCGGAAGAACTGGAAGCCGCCTGGGCGAACGTGCGCGTGCAGCAGATGGACGCGGTGACCGAGCTGAACCAAATCACAAGCGGCAGCGGCAGCGTGATGATCAACTACGCTGCGCTGCGCGAGGCCGGGGCGGCGGCGCGCGAGATACTTGTGGAGGCTGCGGCTGAAAGCTGGCAGCGTGCCCGCGGAGCAGTGCAAAGCCGAGGAAGGATCGGTGGTGCACGCGGCGAGTGGAAGAAAACTTGGATATGGGGAGCTTGTGAGCAAGGTCAAGGAGGCAAAGAGCAAAGCCGCGGCCGTCTTGAAAGATCCGAAGGACTTTCGATTGATCGGCACATCGGTACCGAGGGTGGACGGGCCGGATATCGTGACCGGCAAGGCGATTTATGGGCTGGACGTGCGGCGGCCGGGAATGCTCTTTGCCGCAGTTGCGCGAAGCCCGGTGCCAGCTGGGAAGGTGGTGAAATTTGATGCAGCCCAAGCGGAGTTGATGACAGGGGTACGGAAGGTAGTCAAAATAAGCAGCGGCGTGGCGGTGGTGGCAGATAACACGTGGGCGGCGATCCAAGGCCGGGACGCGTTGAACGTCACATGGGATGAAGGGTCGGGCGCGGAGTTTTCGTCTGACAGCATCCGGCAGAAACTAGCGGACGGCATCGACAGGGCCGTGGCGAAAGAGGCACCCACGACACTGAAGACGATCGAAGCCGTCTATGAGACGCCGTACCTGGCGCACGCGACGATGGAGCCGCCGAATTGCGTAGCAGACGTGCGGGCGGACCACTGCGACATCTGGGCGCCGACACAGAACCCCCAGGACGTGAAGAGCTTCGTGCAGAACGCGATCCGCGTGCCAACCGACGTGCACGTAACTCTTTTAGGCGGCGGCTTCGGGCGGAAGCTGGAAGTGGACTACCCGTTGGAGGCTGCGGAGATATCCAAAGCCGTTGGCGCACCTGTCCAAGTGGTCTGGACGCGGGAGGATGACATCCGGCATGATTTCTACCGGCAGATCAGTTATCACTCGATGAAGGCCGGCTGGGATAGTGCCGGTAATCTGGGGTACTGGCGCCATTTCATGGCAGGGCAAGGGATCAATGGAATAGCTTACCGGGCCGGCAAGGAAGTATTGAACGAGGGTTTGGACGTCCTGTATAACATCCCGGGCGTGCGATCAGAATCCATCCTGCATCCCGACACCCGTGCCGACGGGGCCTTGGCGCGGGGTGATGAGCGCGCCGAATGCGTTCGCTAATGAGTGTTTTTTTGATGAGGTAGCGGCAGCGCTTAAGAAGGACCCCTACAAGTTCCGAATGGAACTGCTCGACCCGACGAGCCAGGTGGCGGCGGTGATCGATATGGCAGCCAAGAAGGCGAACTGGGATGGTCCACTGCCGAACGGGCAGGGGCGCGGGATCGCCGGCCAGGTGGAAGTGCACATCGTGCCGGATGAGCGCGATCCGCAGGGCGTTGGGGAGATGGGCGTGCCGCCCATCGTGCCGGCGGTGGTGAATGCGATCTTCAATGCAACGGGAAAGCGGATCCGCCGCACGCCGATGGCGGCGGGGGATCTGTAGTGGACTCCATAGTAGCCATGCGATGAGAAATTCGTGGCTCGGGGAAACGTCCCGAAAGGAAGCCTGATCGGAGACAGGGATTTAGGAACCTTCGGGACGAGCGGGCAGGGAGGAGGCTGGGGAGACTCTTGCTAGCAACGTCCCGCAGGGGAGGCTGATTAGAGAGAGGAATTTAGGAACCTGCGGGACGGGCAGGCAGTAATCAGGGTGTGGTGGTCTGCTCCATCAGGCGGCGGAGCTCGTCTTCGGCGACGCTGTCATCCAGCTTCTTGAAGAGAGGAGCCGGCTGATTTAGTTTCGCACCGGGCTGGAGATCACTGGGCTTCCACGCGACGGAGGAGCCGGCGGATGCAGGAGGGCGATATCTGAGAACCGTATGCTCACCCAGAGAATCCTTCACCACCTCGACATATTGCTCTCCGAAGAGCGGCTGCTGATAACCAAAGAACTCATGCAGGCGCTGAGAGGTGAACGGCAGGAACGGCGCGAAGAGCAGCTTGAGGGAGTTGATGGCGCGCAGGGCGGTGTAGATGCTGAGCGCGGCCTCGTCCTTGTTCTTCTTCACAGCGCTCCAGGGAGCGGTCTGATCGAGATATACGTTGACCAGGGCAGCGAGGCGCAAGGCCTCCTGCAGGGCGGCGCGCAATTGCACCGACTGCAACTGCCTGCCAATGGTGTCGAAGCCTGCGTCGATGGCTGCGAGAAGGCTGAGGTCGGAGGGGCGGAGGGCGGCGGTGTCGATGGCGGGAACCTGCCCATCCCATGTGCGGAAACAGAACGAGAGCACGCGATTCGCGAGGTTGCCCCAGGTGGCGACCAGCTCGTTATTGTTGCGCGCGACGAACTCGGCCCAGTCCCAATCGCTGTCCTTGCTCTCGGGCATGTTGATCGTCAGGTAATAGCGCAGCGCGTCGGGATCGTAGCGGCTGAGGAAGTCCCGGCCCCAGATGGCCCAATTGCGCGAGCCGCTGATCTTTTGGTCCTCGAGGTTCATGAACTGATTGGCAGGGACATCATAAGGCAGCGTCAGTTTTATCTTTTCTTCTGTGAAGATCTCACCGAACTCCTCGCCCACGCCCATAAGTTCTGCGGGCCAGAGGGATGTATGGAAGAAGATATTGTCCTTGCCGATGAAGTAGAACTGGCGTGCCTCGGGGCTGGCCCACCACTGTTTCCAGGCATCCTTCGAACCGGAGACCTGCGCGGCCTCGATGGCAGCGGACAGGTAGCCGATCACCGCCTCGAACCAGACGTAAAGCTTCTTGCCTTCCCAACCGGGCTCATCCACCGGGACGGGGATGCCCCAATCAAGGTCACGGGTGATCGGGCGAGGCTTGAGGCCTTCGGCCTCGATCTTGCCAAGCGATTCGCCCAGGACCGTCTCGCGGAAGTGGTCAGCGCGCGCGCGGAGAAAGGCTTTCACGTCGGGCTCCAGCTTCGAAAGGTCGAGGTAATAGTGTTCCGTATCGCGAAGCTCGAGAGAACCGTCGCCGGTCTTCGCATGGGGATTGATCAGCTTCTCCGGCTCCAGGACGTTTCCGCAGTTGTCACATTGGTCGGAGCGAGCACCCTCGAAGCCGCAGATATAACAGGTGCCCTCCACATAGCGGTCGGGGAGGAACTTCTCGGAGCCGGGCGAATACCACTGCTTGCTGAATTGCTTGAAGAGGAAGCCATTTTTGAGCAAAGCCAGGAACATGCTCTGCGAGACCTTGAAGTGGTTCTCGGTATGTGTGGTGGTAAAGAGATCGTACGTTATGCCGGCCTGCTGAAAAAGCTCCAGGAAGCCATTGTGATATTTCTTGTAGACCTCCTCCACTGGCTTGCCTTCCCGGTCGGCGGCGAGGGCGACCGGAGTGCCATGGGAGTCGGTGCCGCTGACCATCAGGACGTTATCGCCGTTGAGGCGGTGGAAGCGCGCAACGATATCGCCGGGGAGATGCGAGCCGGTGATGTTACCGACATGGATCTCGGCGTTGGAGTAGGGCCAGGCAATTGCGATCAGGATATTTTCGGGCATTCAGGCTCCGGGAATCAGTTGACGGTTGGCAGTTGACAGTAGCGAGGGACAAGTGACCAGTAATCAGTAACCAGTATGCAGTAACCAGGGGAGAAAAGTAGCATAAACAGGGGTGAATTCAGGGCTGGCTTGCAGAAACAAATAAAAAGGCTGTCCGGGTGAAGGGACAGCCTGAGGAATGCAAGCCGGCTACGGCTAGGCAGTGCCCCAGGCATGGTGAGACATGGACATAGGCATCACGGTGGGGCCAACAGCAAAGGTTCATGGGCGGTATTTTAGGCGTGCGGCGGGGGTTTGTCAATGGAGGAAGGAGAAACACCCCCGGGAGATCCCGAGCCGCATTCTATGCCTGGGCTCAACGCAGCCAGAAGACCTGACCGGGATGACCAGACGGATGACCCTGGTGCAGGAAGCCTTCCAGCGCTCGCATGGCACGTATGGCTATCGGCGGATCACTTTGTGGCTGCGGTCTCAGAAAAGCCTGCGGATCAATGGCAAGGCGGTCCTGCGTCTAATGAAAAAGCTGGGAAATCCGCCCGCGGAGCTCGCCGGCGCAGGGTGTATCGGCAACTGGAGCAGATGCCAGCAGAGCATACCTATCCGAATCGGCTAGGACGGGACTTCCATGCTTCGGGCCCCAACCAAAAATGGGTCACAGATGTGACCTATATTCGATACTCGGCAGGGTTGGGCGTATCTGGCGGTGATCAAGGACCTGTTCGATGGCTTCATTGTGGCCCATCATCTGAGCCGGGACAACTCGATCGGCTTGGTGACCCGCACGCTCCAACTCGCCAAACAGCGGGAGCAAAAACGTGAAAGGATTGCTCCTGCACAGTGACAGGGTCTTAATCGCTGGCAGTGGTTTCGTCAGGCGCTTGCAATCCTCGTTGGCAGGCTTCCATGCTAGACTACGGCTAAGCTGGAGAAAAATGGTAAAGAAGCTCAAGACAAGCACCTCAAAAGGGCGTTCCTCCGGAGCAAAAGCGGCTAAGGCAAAAGAACCGTCGAGAAAAAAAGCTGCCCGGCGGCCAACCGGCGCGGCTGAGGTTCCGGCGCTGCGGATGAGCACAACCTGTTGCGGACTTTGATTGACCAATTGCCGGACCGCATCTACGTGATGGACCTGGAAGGCCGCAAGACGCTCTCGAACATCGCGGACTGGAAGGCATCTGGCGGCACGGCCATGGAAGATGTAGTGGGGAAAACGGACTTCGATACATATCCCGAGGAACTTGCACAACAATATAGGGCGATGGACAAGAGAGTCCTGGAGGGCGGGCTGTCCATCACGAACGTGGAGGAGCCAGGGCTGGATGAGCACGGAAATCCCGTCACGATCCTGACAACCAAGGTGCCGCTGCGCGACGACGGAGGAAACGTAGTAGGACTGGTGGGAATCGGCCGAGACATCACGGAGCTGAAGCGCGCGGAGGCCGCGCTGCTTAAGGAGAAGAGATTCCTGGAAGCTCTGAACCTGTTCAGCCCGGCGGCGATCGTGGTATTGGACACGCTTGACCGAATTCAGTCGTGCAATCCGGCGTTCGAGCATATGTATGGATACACAGCGCAGGAGATCATCGGCAAGGACCTGGACGGCCTCATCGCCCGCGAGGAGTTCGCTGACGGAGGCGCATGCATACACGCGGCAGGCAATGACGAGAGCGGTGCATGCCATCGGTCAGCGACGCTGCAAAGACGGGTCTATGGTGGACGTGGAGATATTCGGAGTACCGGTGTTCGTCGGTGATGAGAAGGTGGGTACGCTGGCGATCTACCACGATATTTCAGAGTTGCTGCGGGCCCGGCGCGAGGCGGAAGAGGCGAACCAGGCCAAGAGCGATTTCCTCGCAAACATGAGCCATGAGATCCGGACGCCGATGAACGGGGTTATCGGTATGCTGGAGCTTACGCTCGATACATCACTGACGGCAGAGCAGCGGGATTACCTGGAAACGTCGCTGCAAAGCGCAGAGACCCTACTAGGGCTGTTGAACGACATCCTGGATTTTTCCAAGATCGAGGCGGGCCGACTGGAGCTTGAGAGCATCGACTTCAACCTGCGGGCCGCGGTGGAGGATATGGCCTACACGCTGGCGCAGCGCGCGCGAAGATAAGGGCCTGGAGCTGGCATGCCTGATCGATCCAGATCTCGCATCGGACCTGCGGGGAGACCCTGGCAGGGTCCGACAGGTGCTGGTGAACCTGGTGGGCAATGCCGTGAAGTTCACACACCAGGGAGAGATCGTCGTGCGTGCGGAGGCCGTGGCGCAGTCGGCGACGCGTGCAAAGGTGCGGTTCTCGGTGACGGACACGGGCATCGGTATCCCGTACGAGCGACAGGGTGCGATCTTCGAGCGCTTCACGCAAGTAGACAGCTCCATGACGCGCAAGTACGGGGGCACGGGGCTGGGGCTGACGATCTGCAAACAATTGGTGGAGGCCATGGGGGGCCGCATCGGCATGGAAAGCACGCCGGGCTCGGGCAGCCAGTTCTGGTTCGAGCTTGAGTTTGACAAGCAGCCGATGGAGAAGCGGGCCACGGCGCCGCTGCCAGCGGGGCCGGTGATCTTGCGAGGAGCGTGCGTGCTGGCTGTGGATGACAACCAGACGAACCGGATCGTGCTGAGGAAGATGGTCGAGGGATTCGGGTGCCGGATCGACACGGTGGGGAGCGGAGGGCAAGGCGCTCGAAGTCCTCCATAACGCTCAGCGGGCAGGCGACCCATACCGCGCGGTGTTGATGGATCTGCAGATGCCGGGCATAGACGGCGAGCAGATCGCGCGTGCGATCAAGGCAGATCCTTTGATTCAAGGCTCGCACATTATCATCCTTAGCTCGATGGGGCAGCGAGGGGACGGGGAGCGGCTCAAAGCCATCGGCTGCGCCGGGTACCTCTTGAAACCGGTGAAGCAGCAGATGCTGCACGATGCGTTGTTTGCCGTATTGGGGGAAGGGCAACTGCCGCCGGCCGGCATTGTGACACGACACTCACTTAGCAAGCAGAGAAGGTTCGGTCTGCGGGTGCTGCTTGCCGAGGACAATGCGATCAACCAGAAGCTGGCTGTGGTGCTGCTACAGAAGGCCGGATATTCTGTAGATGCAGTGGACAACGGGCAGCGGGCCATGGAAAAAGTGAAGACCGAGCACTACAACGCGGTATTGATGGATGTGCAGATGCCGGAGATGGATGGCTTCGAGGCGACGCGGCAAATCAGGCGCTGGGAAACACCGCTCAGCCGACACATCCCGATCATTGCGATGACGGCCCACGCCATGGCAGGGGACCGCGAGCGATGCCTGGAAGCCGGTATGGATGACTACCTATCGAAACCGCTCGATCCCAAGGCGCTATTCAATCTGCTTGACAGGTGGATCCCGGGCGCCGAACTCCTGGATGAGGGGGCGGCCACAACGGTGGAAACTGCACGCAGAAGACACTTTCAGCGATATGACGCTCGAGCAGGAAAGCACACCGGCTGCCGGTGAGGAAACGGCGGTGATGAGCGAGAGGCTGCCTGTTGATTTCGAGGCGGCTTTGTTCCGATTTGGAGGCGACCGCGATTTCCTGGCAGAGATGTGCAAGAAATTTGCCGCCGGACTGCCAGAGAGATTGGCAGAGATCCGAGCGTGCCTGGAGGCCAACGATGCGGGGAAACTGGGACGCCTGGCGCACAACCTGAAGGGTGTGGCGCTGAATTTCAGCGCGGATGCGGTGGCGGAGATCGCGGCCCGGCTTGAAGAGGCCGGCAAACGCGAGGACCTTACCGATGCGCCGGAGCTTGTTCAAGAGCTGGACAAGGCCATGCGATCTTTACAAGAATATTTGCAGAAGGGGTCAACGGGTATCTAGGCGGCATCAACAACCGACAAGGTAGTGGGAATCATGAGTTAAAAATGCGAGCGGCTTTGCTCGCATTTTTTGCGTAGGGATGCAGAACGAATGAGATGCGATACGGCGTTATGGCAGCATGCCGGAGGCTGCCGTATCCACCGGTGCGGCTGCGGCCTTGCCCTCACGGAGAAGCCACAGGCATAGGGCAAGCACTAGCAGGGTCGTGAGGATGCTCAGGAGATCCTGGTGAGTAGTGGCCTGGGCGACAAGCGCGACGAAGGATATGACGTCAATGGCGATGAGAAACAGGAATACAGATAGGTAGGAGCGCGTCTTGTCAAGGAGGCGGACGGCGATCCAGATAATGGGGATCACGTAGAGCAATTGGTCATAGGACCACAGATAAATGGCCGAAACAAATCCAAGCGGAATAATGATATTGAACGCCTGCCACGCAGACAGCCGGCGGCGGTTACGCCAAAGATAGAAAACCCCGAACAGCATGACGACGATGGCAGCCGCCGAACCAAATATCCATACGCAACTGGCGCTGTGGTTGCAAGCGAGGTCGGCGAAACCAAATACGTTGGACTGCAGACCGAGGGTGCGGGCGGAGACCGTCTCGCTGTTGCCTGAGGAACTTCTGGATCCATTGAGGATCATAGAGAAGGCCGCTGATGAGAAGCGTCAGCCGCCAACCAGCATGCCGACAATGGCCTTCCAATTGCGTTCGAATAGGAACCAGAAGCCGATGAGCAACAGGATGGGCAGTGCCTGCGATGGTTTAAGGATCAGAAGTGAAAGCAGGAGGCCAGCGAGGAATGCCAGGCCGCGGTCCAGGAGAAGAATTGCGCCGACAAGCACAGCGAGAGCGATGGCGCCAATGGAGCCGACTTGCAGGCTCAAATAGGCGGGGCCGAAGAAAAGCATGAAGAGAACTGCCGGGACGAATAGTCTTTTCTTCCGGACAGAGTCCGTGGACCTGAGCAGAAGGAAGCAGGCGGCGGCGATCACCAACTGGGAGAGGAAGCTCCAGAACAGAAATGCTTGCGAAGCCGAGAGGAGTCCCAGCGGAGCGAGGAAGAAGGCCTGCGGCAATGGATACAGGAAGATGTGGTCGGGGATCCAGGTGGCGCCGAGCTGGACATGCTCGTTGTACCACTGGGCCGGATCGTAGGGATTGAGGCCGCGCAGGACCATGTGACCGGCGATCCAGAACTTGGAGAAGTTGGAATCGCGGTAGTCCTCGTGTGAGGCGTTCTGCAGGGTATTGGCCGTAAAGACCGCGGCCAGAAAAAGAATGGCGGCCGCGGCGGTAAGGGACTTCCGGTTTAGCAGAGCAGGTATCAATGGAGGGCGCCTGTCCCCAAGATTTCAGCCTTGAATTCATAAGTGATGCTACGCACCGTCCCGCAGGTTTGGTCTCCAGAGCCGCTTGACTTACCGGAACCTGCGCGGCGCTGTGCGTACGGTGAGATCATAACCCGGTCACAGCAGATTCTTCAACGAGGAGAAAGGAGACTCGTCCTCGTGCGGCCGATGGCCGCAGTCACGGATGTTAAGGTCCTGGCCGCAGACGGGGCAGAGGCCTTTGCAATCGGGGCGGCAAAGCGGACTGATGGGTATCTCGAGGAGGGCGTACTCGCGGATGATGGGCTGAAGATCTATCTGGGCATCTTCGGGAACCAGGAGTCCCGACTCGCTCAGAGATTTCTCAGTGAACGCGTACAGCTCGGTCATTTTCCAATGCAGCTTCTGGTCGGCAGGCTTGAGGCAGCGGGCACATTCCAGAGTCGTGCGGCCGGAGAAATTTCCGGTGACCAGAAGGCCCTGCGGGGTGCGGCTGATCTCGACCAGGCCGTCGAAATCACGGAGCTCAAGATCATCACCGATCTTGAGCTTGGCAAACTCAAACGGGAATTCTGCCAGGAAGCCGACTTCCTCGTGAACGATGAAGCCGACGTTAATTCGGAAGGGGCGGCGCGGATTGCTCATGTGAACCTTAACGAGTGTCTGGAGGATTGAAATACGGGAGTCTCGGGGTGTATCCCGAGGAGAAGGCTGGAGTCTGGCTAGACTTTTCGATCTACGATGAAGCGGGCGAGGTTCTCGAGCGCATCACGCTCCGGGCTGCGATCAAAGCCCTCGAGAGTATGGAGGGCGAGCTGCGCGTGCTGGTTAGCCTCGGCCATTGCTTTCTGGACGGCATCGGTCTGCCGGATCGATTCCACGAGGCGGGACATCCGTTCGTGGTTCGCCCATCCGCCGTCGGCGAGAGAGCGCACGTCCGCATCGTCAGGATGGGCCTCGGCGAAGTAGATGGCCGGGAGGGTGACGAGGCCATTGAGTAGATCGGAGCCGATGGGCTTGCCTATGGTGATCTGCTCGCCGGTGTAGTCCAATACGTCGTCCACTATCTGGAAGGCGATGCCCGTTTCGCAGCCGAGCGTTCGCATGACTTCGACACTGCTCTCCGCGTGGGGGCTGACCATGGCGGCGGCGCCGGCGGTCATCTCGAAGAGGGATGCGGTCTTGGCATAGATGCGCTGGAAGTAATTCTCGCGGTTGATGAGGCCGCGGCTTGTGAACATCTGGTTCAGCTCGCCGTTGACGATGGTAGCCAGAGTCTCGGCAAAGGCGTTCATAAGGGGCAGGTGATCGGTCTCCGCGGCCAGCTTGGCGGCGCGGGCGAAGAGGAAGTCGCCGGTGAGGACGGTGGCGGCGGGCGACCAACGAGCATTCAGGGTGGGCATGCCGCGGCGGAGGAGCGAGCCGTCGATCAGATCATCGTGAACGAGGGTGGCAGTATGAAGCAACTCAACGGCCGCGCCAAGCGTGACCAGTTTATCTTCGGGCGCGCCGAGCATATTCCCGACCAGCAAACCCAGGGTGGGGCGGATACGCTTGCCGCCCGCCGAAAGGATCTGCTCCAAAGCGGCGCGCAAATCGGGATGGCGATCGCCGGCCTGGGCGTGCAGGCGAGCCTCGACCAATTTAAGTTGTTCCTGTACCGGCGAAAGGAAGCTAATGCTATTCAATCAGCCTCTCCCCATGAAAAAAGCCGGGCGGCGTTGGTTCCGGTCACGGCGACGACCTCCTGCGGTGTGCGGGATTGGATCGCTGCAATTTTATCAGCAATATGAGTAACATACGCAGGTTCATTGCGCTTGCCGCGATAGGGATGCGGGGCGAGATAGGGGGAATCAGTTTCGATCAGCAGGCGGTCGAGAGGAATGGCGGCTATGACCTCGCGCCGGTAGGCGGCGTTCTTGTACGTGACTGGGCCGGTGACGCCGATGTAGAAGCCGAGGCGAAGGGCCTGCTGGGCAGTCTCGAGGGAACCGCTGAATGAGTGCAGAACGCCGGGGGACTGGCGAGGACGGCTGCACCCATTGCTCGAGGATGGAGATCAGATCATCTGCACAGGGACCATGCACTGCATCGTCTTTTTCACGGGCGTGAATGACCACAGGTATATGGAGATCCTGCGCCAACATGAGCTGCGCCTGGAGAGCCTCACGCTGATGCGCCTGTTTTTCGGAGTCGGTGACCCAATAATAGTCCAGGCCGATCTCGCCGATGGCGACGACCCTGGGGCTCTGCTGCAAGGGCTGCGGAGCGCTGCGAGAGCGCGTCCATCCAGCGCGTCGAGGTCGGTTGGATGAATGCCAATGGCTGCGAAGAGGGCCGGATACTCGTCTGCAAGCCGAAGGGCGCGACGGCTTGACTCCACCGTGACGCCGGGGACCAGAATGCGCGCGACGCCGGCTTGCAGAGCACGCTCGATGACCGCGGGGCGGTCGAGGTCGAACGCATCTGAAATCCAAATGGCAGTGCGTATCGGTTAGCACAAATCAGGATCGGCGGGAGGCGAGGAGGAGCTAAGGGCGCTGGACGCCGGCGATCTTGAGTCCGTCCTGGAGGATAGCCTGCACCTTGTCCTCGTGGGTTGTCTCACAGTAGATACGAAGGATCGGCTCGGTGCCGCTAAAGCGGATCAGCATCCAGCCGCCGTCTTCGAGCTTGAATTGAAAGCCATCGACGGTGAGCAGTTCCTTGACCTTCAGGCCGCCGATCGTAGCAGGCTTGGCGGAGAGGATCTTCTGCTCGCGGGTGGCACGGTCGCCCTCAAAGGGCACGTCGATGCGATCATAGTAATGCGCGCCGACCTTCGCAAACAGGGCCTCCAGCAACTGCGAAGGTTTCTTGCCGGTGCGGACCATGAAGTCCAACATGTAGAGGCCGGCGAGGATGCCATCACGCTCGGGGACGTTGCCGCGAAACGCGTATCCGCCGCTCTCTTCGCCGCCGATCATGGCGTCCGTCTCGATCATCTTCGGCGCGACGAACTTGAATCCCACGCCGGTTTCATAGACAGGGACGTCGTAAAGCTTGCCCAGCTTATTGAGCATGGTAGTGGTGGAGAGCGTCTTCACGATGGCGCCGCGCTGGCCGCGTATGTCGAGCAGGTAATACGCCAGCAGGCCATAGACGCGCAACTGGTTGATGAACTCGCCGTGCTCGTCGCCAACGCCCAGACGGTCTGCATCGCCGTCAGTTATGAGAAGCACGTCGGCGTCGTTCTCGACGGTGGCCTTGAGGCCGACATCGATATTGGGCTGAATGGGTTCCGGACGCTTCATCTCGGGGAAGGATGGATTGCGATCCTTATGGATCTCAATGACGCGCGTCGTGCCGCCGGATAAAAGGCTGGCGAACCAGCCGCCGCCGTTGCCCCACATCGAGTCGACCATCACTGTGAGGCCGGCCTGGCGGATGGGGTCGAGGTCGATCAGGTCTTTGAGATGCGTCCACGTAGGCGGGGGCTGCATCAAATTTGGTGATGCGGCCGGCCTTCGCTGCCTGCTCGAAGTCTTCGCGCTTCACATCGTCGATTGAATCGGGGATGAGGCTCTCGATCTGCTTCAGGCCATCGGGATCGATGGCGCCGCCGAATTCGTTGCGGACCTTGAAGCCGTTATCGGTGGGCGGATTGTGCGAGGCCGTAATGTTGACCGCAGCCACAGCCTTATGGTTGACCACGGAAAACGAGATGACCGGCGTGGGCGTGGGGCCATCGGTCAGATGCACGTTGAGACCGTTGGCGGTCAACACCTCGGCGACCGAGGCGGCGAAGAACTCACTGTCAAAGCGCTTGTCATAACCAACTATTACGGTTTGTCCCTGCTTCCCATTTTGAATCAGATAAGAGGCGAACCCCTGCGCGGCGCGCCGGACGTTTTCGAAAGTATAGTCATCGGCGATCACGCCGCGCCAGCCATCAGTTCCGAATTTGATCTTCCCAGTCATATCGCCTCCTGGAGTGTAATGAACGCCCGGTATTATAACGTGTGCGAATCAGCATGTCACGTGCAACCCTATCTCTTAACGTATCAAGCAATTGATTTCGACACGCGGCCGAAGCGGCGCCATTCTGAAGGAACAAGCAGGACTAGTTGCCGAGCCGGTGCGGCAAGGAGATGAAGAACAGCCTCAAGTGCGTAAGCAGCGCCGGATTGTATGCCCTAATGCGAGGCACATCGGCGGAGAAACCCACCAGAATGCCCATGATGACAGTAAAGACAATCAGCCCGAGTGCCAGTAAGGCATAGCCTGCACGCCAGATCGGCTTGCGCTCAAGGGCATGATAGCCGAGCCAAAGGCCAAGCATAGCGAGCAGCACCAATGTCGGAGCCGCGTCCAGGAAGTAGCGCATGGTGGCATAGTAGACGAAGAACACAATCAGCAATTCGAGCAGGGCGGAACCAGACAATGCAATGAGGAGCCATCGGAAAAAGGGGTCAGGAGCCGGTTGCGAGGTTGGCAACGATGCAACGGCGCTCGCTTCGGCTGCGCGCGCACGCAGGAATTTGAGGACAGTGAGCAGGAGAGGGATGAGAGCGAACAAAAGGAAAGGAGCCACATAAAGCAATCCCACAATACGCTCCGCGTTGTATATAGTGTGGAAGCGGCTGTTGAAAGCGGCTATGTAGTCCCCATTCCAGAGAGGCCTGACGAAAGGGAAAATGGAATTGAGAGAGGGTGCATTGAATAGATACAGGTATGTATTGGGAAGCAGATAGGCCGGCGAAAAGAGAACGTTGTGGTACCTGTTCTGGTCAAGCATCGTGATGGCGTAGCGGAATCCAAATTCGAAGACCGAGCCGAAGCGGAGGAAGTTGTACCAGGCCAGCAGGATCGCACCGGCGAGAAACGGGAATCCAAATGCGCCCACGGGCGCCAGACGAGCACGCAACACCTGAGCGCGATCGGCGCTCAATAGGAGCCGGAGCAAAACCATGACGGCCGAGAAAAGCAACGGGAATTGCGAGCGTGGCCCGCGAACCCACCGCACAACTCCAGGCGAGGGCGGCGAGCGCAAGCCTCCATGGAGAAAGAACAGGGCGGTCGAGGCCCATGAAGGCGAAGTAGAGGCCGCCCATCAGGAAGAATTGGCCGGCGGCAATGGCGGCCTCGTAGATCCGGGGGATGTTGAGGAGCCAGGGAGCAGGGTTGATGAAGCCTGCCAGAAGTATGCCAGCTATAAGAGTCCAAGCCGGGGCGGAGGGGAAGAACCGGCTGCGGATCTTGATCAGTAGCAGCGCCTGGAAGAGGAAGGATCCCAGGAGAAAGGCAAAGGTCAGGACCTGATCGCCTACCTGAGCCGGATAGACGAAGCTTAATGGCCGAGAGGAGCAAGGCGGGCGCAGGTCCCCAGTAGAGGTAAACCCTGCCATCGTAGAGAGACATGTCCCATATGGTGCCGGGCTGTTCGACCTGCAGGCCGGGGATACCCTTGCGTGCATCGGGATCATAGGGATTGGAGAGAGCAAGCAAGGCAGGAGTCAGGACGGGATGCCAGGTAGATATGGCCGGCCCGGAAGGAGCGCGCGAGTTGATCATAGTAATCGGTGCTAGGCGGCCAAACCGTCCACTGGCCGACACTGATGAAGAAACATATACGCCAGCAGGACCAAGAGTCCAGAGAGGGAGAGCGCAAGGTACACGCGAACCAGCAGGAAAGCTTGCCTGAAGACGATGCGCGTACGCCCGAACGGGAACGAGACCCAAAGTATCCAAGGCAGCTGCAATGAGGGCGAGGCCGGCAATGAGCAGGCAAACCCTGAGGATGCCGATGATATGAAGCGCGCCCGCTCTTGATCCGATCACGGAAAGCGCGATCAAGGCGAGGCCTGCGACCAGCACTCCGGCAGGGAGCCAGCTTTTTTTCATCGCGTCGGATTATAAGCGACCGAATGAGGCATTAATGCCGGGCATTCAAGAAGGGTATAATTCTGACAACCTATCTCCGCTTCGCGCTCCGCAAACTTTCCTTCACCTGCCATGAACTATCTTGATTACGCTGCTACAACGCCTGTCGATCCACGCGTCTCCGAGGCCATGCAGCCATACTTTGCTGAGACCTTCGGAAACCCATCATCCATCCATCGCTTTGGACAAAAAGCGGAGGCGGCATTGGATTCCGCGCGTGAGACAGTGGCAGCAGTCCTGCGGTGCGAGCCGGATGAGATCCTGTTCACATCGTGCGGCACGGAATCTGACAACCTGGCGCTGCGCGGCGCGGCTTTAGCGAGCCGGGAGAAGACCGGCGCGAACTGGATCATTACCTCGCGGTTGGAACACCATGCCGTCAGCAAGACGGCTGAGCAACTGGCGAAGTACTACGGCTTTCAGGTCGAATGGCTGGACGTGGGCAAGGATGGGATGATCTCAGCCGCGGCGGTAGAACGAGCTATCTGTGACCAGACCGCTGTGGTCTCGGTGATGTACGCAAATAACGAGATCGGCACTATTAATCCGATCCGTGAGATCGCGGCTGTTTGCAGGCGGCATGGCGTGGCATTTCACACCGACGCGGTGCAGGCCGCGGCTTACCTGCCGGTAGATGCAGAGACTCTGGGTGCGGACCTGGTGTCGCTGGGCGGACACAAGTTCTATGGGCCGAAGGGCGTTGGGGCGCTCTATGTACGCAAGGGGACTGCGTTGCTGCCATCCCAGACCGGTGGAGGGCAGGAGCAGGGTCTGAGGGCCGGCACGCAGAACGTGCCGTACATCGTGGGCTTCGCGGAGGCGCTGCGATTGGCGGATGAGGAGCGGAGCCAGCGGACAGCGCACGTGAAACCGCTGCGCGATCACATCATTGGGAGCGTGCTGGAGACGATCGCGGATGCGCGGCTCACAGGAAGCGCCGAGTCCCGGCTTCCGAATCACGCCTCGTTCGTCTTCAAAGACGTGGACGGGAACCTGCTTTTGACACTTCTCGACGCGGCAGGCTTTGCCTGCTCATCCGGATCGGCCTGCAAGACAGGAAACCCCGAGCCGAGCGAGGTAATGCTGGCGCTCGGACTATCCCGGGATTGGGCGCTGGGCTCGCTGCGCGTGACTCTCGGAACCGGCAGCACGGCGCAGGAGGTGGAATCGTTCCTGGAGACGCTGCCGGAGCTCGTCGAAAAGGCGCGCGGCCTGGCGCAGAAGTAATGCTACGCGTGATGGATCGAGCCACCGAAAAATGACCAAAGTCGTCGTTGCCATGTCAGGCGGAGTAGATTCCTCCGTTGCCGCGGCCCTGCTAAAGCAGCAGGGCTATGACGTTACCGGTATGATGCTGAGGCTTTGGTCTGAAGAGGGCAAGGAAGATTCGAACCGATGCTGCACGCCCGACGCCATGGCGCTGGCAAGGCGGGTGGCTGCGAAGCTGGATATCCCCTTTTATGTGATCGACGCAAAGGAAGTATTCCGCGAAACGGTGGTGAAGTACTTCCTGGACGGCTATAGCCGGGGCGAGACGCCCAACCCATGCCTCGTATGCAACCGGCAGATCCGCTGGACGTTCCTGCTCGAACATGCCGTGGCGCTCGGCGCGGACCTGATGGCGACCGGCCACTACGCGAGACTGCGAAGGGCAGGAAAATGGCACGCTTCACCTGCTGCGTGCGGTAGATGCAGACAAGGACCAATCATATGTACTGCATGTGCTCGACCAGCAAAAGCTAAGCAGGGCATTATTCCCCGTAGGGGACTATCCCAAGCCGGAGATCCGGAAGATCGCGGAGTCGTTTGGATTGCCAACCGCAAGCCGGCATGACAGCCAGGACCTGTGCTTCCTGGCCGGCGAAGACTACCGGGACTTCATTCGGCGGAATGCGTCGGAGATGCTGCGACCGGGGACCATTCAAAACAGGGATGGAACGGTGCTTGGGCAACACAGCGGGCTGGCGAACTACACGATCGGACAGAGGAAGGGGCTCGGCGTGGCATCCGGCGTCCCGCTGTACGTGCTAGGCAAGGATGGCTCCACCAACAGCCTGCTGATCGGACCGGAGGATGAACTGGGGTCGCAGGAGCTCGAGGCGAAGGACGTGAACTGGACGTCGGGGCCCGCGCCCAAAGGCCCATTCCGTGCGAACGTGAAGATCCGTTATACTGCCAAAGAAGCGCCGGCGGACGTACGTTCCTCTGGAGGAGAGCGGCAGCGTTAAAGTCCGGTTTGATAAGCCGCAGCGCGATATTACCGCCGGACAGGCCGCTGTATTTTATAATGGAGACGTTGTGGTCGGCGGCGGGATCATTCGTTGACAATTCAGCATGCAGGAGAATCCCTATGATGAAATATCGCGTGGAATCACTGATGTCTGCACGGTTGTTCATGGTCGCCCAGCACATCCACGAACGCATATTTTTCCTGAGCAATCTTTCGGGACACTTGAGCCTGTATGCCATGGACGTACGGGGGCTCTGTTCCGGAGCCGCTTCTGCCGCCAAACCTGGCGCTGCAAAACCCCGACCTGGTGGGCGGCTATTCCTATTACGCCTTTCCACGCATCGGCAAGATCCTGGTGATGCTGGACAAAGACGGGGATGAAAACTACCAGCCGGTGCTGCTGCCGATGGAAGGCGGTTTTCCGGAGCCGTCCTTTGACAACTACTTTGCCAACTATCGCGTGCACCTGATCAGTTGCGATAAGAATAAGAACATTGCCTATATGCTCGCGGAGCGCAAGGATACGCCGATGCAGGAGACATACCGCGGCGACCTAAAGACCGGCAAGCTGACGAAGCTGGCAGAAAGCGAGTGGGGCTTCCTGAGCGCCGGGCACAGCAAGGACCACAGCCAGGTGCTGCTGCTGGAGGGCTATACGGTCGGCGACAGCGTGCTGTATCTGAAGAAGGGCGAGCGGATGAAGGTTCTGTACGGCAAGCCGCTCACCGAGCGAAAAGAGGGCGAGAAAGTCCCATTGAATGGGTTAGGCTCCGCAGAGTTCGCGCCGAGCGGAAAAGCTGCCATTGTCTCAAGCGCCGTGTTCGACGATACGTACAGCCTCGGCTATATCAAGTTCTCAAAGCCGGGCGAAGATAAGCCCGATCAAGATCAAGGGGCTGGAGCATGAGGGGATGGGCGAGATGATCGGGGTGGGGCACCTGTTCGACGACCACTACCTGGTGTCCTACAACATCGATGGCTGCTCCTGGGAATACGAAGGCGGTCTTTGACGAAGACACGCTTGAGATGAGATGCAAGCACGTACTGGTGGGCATGCATCCGCTGGATAACGGTAAGGTGGAGCATCTGGACTACGACGAAGACGACGATGTCTTCAGCGTTACGTACTCGACTGCCACATCCCCAACGCAGATCTATACGATCGAAGGCAAGAAGCGAAAGAAGATCAGGCTGCATACCAACGAGAAAATCCTGGGTATTCCGGTTGAGGATCTTGCGCCGGGCGAGGATGCATCGTACGTTTCGCATGATGGGTTGCGCATGTCGGCCAGGCTTTACCTGCCGGCGGAGACCCTGGGTTACAAGGGCGCGCGACCGGTGGTTTATTATATCCACGGCGGCCCCCAGGGGCAGGAGAGGCCGGACTTCGCGTGGTTCTCGATGCCATTGATCCAATTCCTCACGCTGCGCGGCTTCGCGGTATTCGTGCCAAACGTGCGCGGTTCCACCGGCTATGGGCTGGCGTATACAAAATACGTAGACCGGGACTGGGGCGGCAAGGACCGGCTCGATCACGTGCATGCCATGACCGAGGTGCTGCCCAAGGATAAACGCCTGGATGTGAAACGGACGGCGGTGGTGGGAAGGTCCTATGGAGGCTACATGACGCTCATGCTGGCCGGCTGCGATGCCGGACTTTGGGCGGCGGCATGCGATATGTTCGGACCGTACGACCTGCTGACATTCTCGGAACGAATCCCGGAGACGTGGAAGCCCTACTTCAAGATCTCGCTGGGCGATCCGGAGAAGCCGGATGAGCGAGGATTTCCTCGTGGAGCGGTCGCCCAAAACACACCTCCATAATATGACCGCGCCCATGCTCGTTATCCAGGGACGTAACGACCCGCGGGTGGCGGCGGCAGAGTCAGAGGACCTGGTGCGCGAGCTGAAAGCCGAAGGCAAACAGATCGAGTTGCTGGTCTTCGAGAACGAAGGCCACGACGTATTGAAATACGAGAACCGGGTGAAGTGCTACGAGTCCATTGCGGACTTTTTCGCGAAATACCTCCAGCCCTGACGCGAGGCTTGTTTCCTGATGACAACCCCTTCGATAGTATTGGGCGTGATACTGGCACTGCTGCTCGGAGCGCTGTTCCACGTATGGGTGGATGGCGGCATCGGGCGACTGTTCCTGTTCCTTGTGCTCAGCGTGGCCGGAGCCGCCACAGGCCAATGGGTTGGCATGTGGCAGAAGTGGCTCGTCTTCCCGATCGGTACGTTGAATGCAGGCCTCGCGATATTCGGCAGCCTCTTGTTCCTGGGCATTGGCTACTGGCTCAGCCTGGTGGAGATACGCGGAACGAGCCGGAAGCGTGATGGGGTATAATTCGGCGCTTCAAAATCTTTAGAACGAGGGAAACCATCGATGAACGTGATCCAATTCCTGGTTGATCTATTCCTGCATCTTGACGTGCATCTAAGCTCGGTCATCACGCAGTATGGCGCGTGGACCTATGCTTTGCTGTTCGTCGTCATCTTCGTGGAGACAGGGCTGGTTGTGACGCCTTTTCTGCCGGGTGACTCGCTGATCTTCGCGGCCGGCACGTTTGCCGCGCTTGGGCTCGCTGAACCTCTGGCTGTTGTTCGTGCTGCTGGCGGTGGCCGCGGTGCTGGGAGACACGGTCAACTATTGGATCGGGCATTACCTGGGGGAGCGCGCCTACAATATCAAATGGGTGAAGCGCGAGTACCTCGAGCGCACGCAGCGTTTCTTCGAGAAGCATGGCGGCAAGACCATCTTCCTGGCACGGTTCGTGCCCATCGTGCGGACGTTCGCACCGTTCGTGGCCGGCATCGGGCGCATGTCGTACTCGTACTTTATTTCCTACAATATTTTCGGCGGCATCGTTTGGGTGGCGCTGTTCACTTTCACGGGGTACTTCTTTGGCAATATTCCGTTCATCCGGGACCATTTCTCGGTGGTGATCCTGGCGATCGTCCTGATCTCCGTCGTCCCCATGGCAATCGAAGCGATCAAAGCGCAGCGGGAAAGCAAGCAGGCGAAGGCCGAAGCTTCCGAGATGCCTTGACATGCCCCGTCCGGATAAGCCGGACGATGAGCATTCTGGCAGTGCAAGCATGAAGCGCTGGGCGATCCTATGCGGGCTTGCCATACTCCTGATCGTGATATTGGCTGATACGCGGCGCCTGGGGTTCCTCGGCGTGATCTATGATTTTCCCAATGGAGACAAGGTAGGGCACTTCCTGCTCTTCGGGCTGTTGAGCCTGCTTGTGAACCTGGCGGTCGTTTGAAGCGCGGCCGCAGATGGAGAAGGTCCGGCTGGCCTTGGGGACGAGTATTGTGCTGGCACTGCTGATCGGGGCCGAGGAGATTATCTCAAAGGTGGATCGCGTCACGCACGTCCAGCCTGTTTGATCTGGCGGCAAGCTATTTGGGGGTGACAGTCTTCGCGTGCGTGGCGGTTATTATCGAGAAGCGCCGCAATCCCCGAGAAGCAAGCGCGAACACAAAGTAGAATCAAGTGCGCGGGATAACCGCGGCACAGAAGATGGTGCATTAATAAGGTAGGTCGGGATGCCATCCCGACCTACTCTTAGCTTTAGGGGTAGACGCGCTTGATGGTGCGCGGGAAGGGGATCGCCTCGCGAACGTGCTCGATGCCGCACAGCCAGGCCGTCACGCGCTCGACGCCCATGCCGAAGCCGGAGTGGGGAACCGAGCCATACTTGCGAAGCTCGAGATACCAATTGAAGGCCTCCTCGGGGAGTTTCTGTTCACGGATGCGGCTGCAGCAGGAGGTCATGGTCGCTGATGCGCTCCGAGCCACCGCAAATCTCGCCATAGCCCTCCGGCGCGAGAAGGTCCACTGACTTGCAGACCTCGGGCCGGCCGGGCCAGGGCTCCATGTAGAAGGCCTTGACCGCGGTGGGATAACCATACACGAAGAGCGGCTTGTCGTAGCGGTTGGTCAACTCGGTCTCATGCGGCGCGCCGAAGTCCATGCCCCACTCGAATTTCAACAGTTCCTTGCGCTCCGGATCCGTTTCCTTCTCATACAGGTCGGTCAGGATCTTTGCGGCCTCATCATAGGAGATGCGCGGGAAGGGCGCTGCGATGTTCTCGAGCTTCGATACGTCGCGGCCGAGCGACTTCAACTCCGGGCCGCAGTCGCGCAGGACAGTTTTGGTGATGTGCTGGATGAGGCCTTCTTCAAGCTCCATCAGGCAGTCGAGATCGCAGAAGGCGACCTCGGGCTCGAGCATCCAGAACTCGGTGAGGTGGCGGCGGGTCTTCGATTTCTCCGCGCGGAAGGTCGGGCCGAAGCAATAGACCTTGCCGAAGGAGAAGATGTTGGCCTCGTTGTAAAGCTGCCCGGTCTGCGCGAGATAGGCAGAGCCCTCATCGAAATAGGGTGTCTCGAAGAGGGTGGTAGTGCCCTCGGCAGCAGCGGGGGTGAGGATGGGGGTATCGAGGTTGAAGAATCCGTTGCCATCCAGATATTCCCGGACAGCAGACATGACCTTGACGCGGACGCGCAGGATGGCCCACTGGCTGGGCATGCGGATCCAAAGGTGCCTGTGATCGAGGGCAAAGTCCACGCCATGGTCTTTGAGGGCCATGGGGTAGTCCGGCTCGGCGGACTGCACGACCTGCAGGTCCTTGATGCCGATCTCGTAGCCGCCAGGAATTCCGGGAGCACGCTTATCCTCGCGGACCACGCCGGTGATCTTGACCGATGATTCCTGCGGCAGGCGCATGACCTGGTCAAAGAGCTTCTCATCCAGGTCACCCTTGAAGGCAACGCATTGGACGAAACCGGTGCCGTCGCGGATCAGGAGGAAGCACAGCTTGCCCTTGTCGGTCCGGCTGTAAACCCAGCCCTTGATCCCGACCTCCTGGCCTACGTGCTTTGAGATGTCCGCAACCCTTATGCTTTCCATATGCCTCTCCAAGTAACTGGATATCAAAATCCGATGCTCGCTAGCGAGCCAGTTGATAATGGCTTACTCTGCGACCCGGATGTGCAGTTCCTTCAATTGCCTCTCGTCCACGCCGGAGGGCGCGTCGGCCATGACATCGCGCGCGCCCTGGTTCTTGGGAAAGGCAATGACCTCGCGAATGTTGGGTTCGTCGGCGAGGAGCATGACGAGGCGATCGATGCCGGGCGCCACGCCACCGTGCGGCGGCGCGCCGTACTCGAAGGCCTCCAACATGTGGCCGAACTTGCGCTCGATCTCATCTCCGCTCAGGCCGAGAAGCTGGAAGACCTTGACCTGTATATCGCTGCGATGGATGCGGATCGAACCCGAGGCCAGCTCGTAGCCGTTGCAGACCATATCGTAAGCGTCTGACATAACCTCGGCGGGATTGCGTTTCGAACTTGGCGAGGTCGTCGAGCTTGGGCATGGTGAACGGGTGATGTTCCGCATCCCATTTCTTTTCTTCCTCGTTCCAGGCGAACATGGGGAAATCGATGACCCACGCAAAGGCCATGACGTCGGGGTCTGCCAACTCAAGCTTATCGCGAAAATAGAGCCTCAGGCCACCCAGAACCTTGTTGACAACGGCGCGCTGGTCGGCGGCGAAGAGCAGCAGGTCGCCGGCCTTAGCACCGGTGAAAGACTCAAGTGCCGCGATCTCGGGGGCAGTGATGAACTTTGCGGCGCTGCCTTTTGGAGCATCGGCGGTCAGGCCAAGCGTGGCGAGGCCCTTTGCACCGAACGACTTCGCCAGCTCGGTGAGCTCGTCGGTCTCGCGGCGGGAGTAGTCTGCGCAGCCGGGGACAACGATGCACTTGACCGCGCCGCCGGCTTGCAGAGCGGACTGGAATACACGGAACTCGCTGGCGGCGAAATAACTCGCTCAGATCGAAAAGTGACATGCCGAAGCGGAGGTCCGGCTTGTCGGAGCCGTACTTCTCGACGGCCTCTCGATGAGAAAGCTTCGGCCAGGGGGCGGAGAGCAGGCGCTTGTGAGGAGCCACTTCGGGGATCATGGCTGTGTAGAGGCCTTCGACCATCTCCAGCACGTCGTCGCGATGGACAAACGACATTTCCAGATCGAGCTGCGTAAACTCCGGCTGGCGGTCGCCGCGCTGATCTTCGTCACGGAAGCAGCGGGCGATCTGGAAGTAGCGGTCCATGCCCGCAACCATCAGAAGCTGCTTCAACTGCTGCGGTGATTGAGGCAAGGCGTAGAACTGACCGGGATACACGCGTGAAGGGACCGAGGTAGTCGCGGGCGCCCTCGGGCGTGGCCTTGAAGAGGATCGGAGTTTCCACCTCAATAAAGCCGCGCTTATCGAGATAGTCGCGCATGAACTTGACCACCCTATGACGCAGGATCATGTTGCGGCTCATGCGCTCGCGGCGCAAGTCGAGGTAGCGGTACTTGAGGCGTGTGTTGTCGTCCACGGCTTGCTCTTCGCCGCTGACCATGAAAGGAAGAGTCTTCGCAGGATTGAGAAGGGTCACGCTGCCGGCGACCACTTCTATCTCACCGGTCTCCATCTTCGGATTTTCCATGCTGGCGGGGCGCCGTTCGACCGTGCCGGTGATCTGCAAGACCCATTCGAAGCGGATGTCAGAGACCAGCTCGAGCGTTTCCTTTGGCAAGTCGGGGCGGATCGTGACCTGAACGATCCCATAGCGGTCGCGGAGATCCAGAAAGACCAATCCGCCGTGATCGCGGCGACGATGAACCCAGCCTGCCAACGTCACCTGTTGGCCTGCATTGGAAATTCGCAATTCCCCACAAGTATGAGTCCTGTACATGATCCGCCTCCTGAGCGAGTCCACCTCAGGCGCTGCGCAGGCACGAGGATGCCGCGCCGAGGGTCAGACAAAAATAATCGCCCTTCGCATATGCGTTGGGCGATTGGTTTGATCGGGTTAGTGTCCCTCAAATTGCAGAGCTTCGCCCAACGACGTATTCCACGTCGTTCCTGTCGTTAGCATTAGCGTTCTGGCGAAGCGCAGTTGGGGGTCCATAATCGCCGTATTATAGCACAGTCCATTTGCGAGCCTTTCGGAGCAGGCTGGCATAGGCCATAGGCCGAATGGGGGAGATGCCTTGCCGGCTTAAGACCTGTATACTGAGGTGGGAGTTCGTGCACGAAAACACTAGTAAAGGAGAATGCTATGAGACTTCGTTCGCTATTGCTACTGGGTACGGTACTCTCTTTGTTGTTCGCTTTGGGATTCCTGCTCGGCCCGGCAATCATCCTGAAGTTCTTTGGCCTCACGACCGGCAAGACGGAACTGTTCCTGGCGCAGGGTATCGGCGCCGGGCTGGTAGGACTCGGTGTGCTGAGCTGGTTCGCCAAGGACTTCGCTGACGCACAGGCTTTACAGGGCACGGTCATCGCGCTCTTTCTTTGCAGCACCATTGCCTTCGTGGTTGCTTTGTTGGCCGAGCTCTCACAGGTGACGAAAGCCAGCAGCGCGTGGCTGATCGTGGTCATCTTCCTATTGTTCGCCGGAGGGCTGGCATATTTCCAGTTTATGGGCCCGAGGGAATAGGAAAGAGTCTCGAGTTGAAAAGAGACGCCTGAAGAGGGCGTCTCTTTTTTGGTTGGAACAGGAGGCAGAACGGCTCTTGAGGTACGGGGTGTTAGCCCAGAATGGCATCGCTGGCGGCGTCCAGGCTGACCATCTCCTCGTCGCTTAATTCCCAACCGAGGGCACCGGCATTCTGAAGAGCCTGCTCCGCGTTCTTTGCGCCGGGAATCGGCAGCGTGTTTTTGCGGATGGTCCAGTTCAGGGCGACCTGTCCACTGGACTTGCCCCCGTGGTCCTGACCGATCTCGGTCATCAGCTTTAGCAGGGGGCCGATCTTGGAGATGAGAGTGAGATAGCGTAGGGCGCGGTTGCCTGGGGGCGGATTCTCAGGGCTGTACTTGCCTGTGAGGAGGCCCATCTCCAGCGGGGAGTAGGAAATGAGCCGGACGCCCAGTTCCGCGCAGCGGGCCAGAAGGCCGTTCTTCTCCACGCCGCGATTGAGAAGGCTATAGTGAACCTGATTGGATGCCAGGGGAATGTTGTGGCGTGCAAGCGTCGAGTAGGCACGCAGCATGGCGGACTGATCGAAGTTCGAGACCCCCACGGTGCGCGTCAGGCCGCTCTCAACGCATTCGAGCATCCCTTCCATCATCTTCTCGACGCTCAAAAGCGGCGTCGGTACGTGGATCTGGTACAAGTCCACGCTATCCATGCCAAGGCGGTTCAGGCTGGCGCGAAGCGCGGACACGATCGATCTTCTACTCGAGGCGCCAGGGAAGGGGGAAGAACTTGGTGGCGACCAAAACCGGCTGCCCGGCTTCTTTGATGAACTGCCCCACGAGCCGCTCCGAGCGGCCCCCGCCGTAGACCTCCGCGGTATCAATGAGCCGGATGCCCTCGGCGAGCGAAGCCAGGAACGCCTCTCTCACGTTTTCGAGCGAATAGCCACGTCCATATTGCCAGACGACCCGATCCCCCCAAGCCCATGCCCCCAGTCCCAATTGATTGGCGTGCAGAAAACGTGTTTCCGCGCTGACTGAATTGTCCAATGTGTGCCTCGATGTACAAAGGATTGTATCGCAGAACGTGATGGCAGGGCCGTCCGATTTGCGATAAAATCGGGAGACAAATTCCTGTCATTCATTTGGAACTAATGGACCGCAAGGCCCTACCTTGGAAAGCCACGCTATCTCTGGAAGCGAGAGATGCCTGGCACGAAGGGGGCTTGGCGCTCCCTGAGTTCCAGGGAGGCTCCCGTGGTAACACAAAAAGATGTGCGCGCGCCAGAGACGCCCGCGCAGTTGTCTCAACGGTTGGACGTGCCCTTCGCCAATCTGTCGCTATTGACGCGCGCGTTGACACACCGGTCATACCTGAACGAAAACTCCAGCGCGGTGGAAGATAATGAGCGGCTGGAGTTCCTGGGCGATGCCGTCCTGGACTTTGTGGTCGGCGCGTGGGTCTATCATCATTGCCCCGAGATGGCGGAAGGCGATCTCACCCGGATGCGCTCTGCATTGGTGCGCAACGAGCAGTTGGCCGAGTTTGCGCGGCGACTGGAGCTCGGCAGCGCGATGCGCATGGGCCGCGGCGAATCGGCTTCGGGTGGACGTGACCGGGACGGCTTGCTCGGCTCCACGTTCGAGGCGGTGATCGGGGCGCTGTATCTCGACAGCGGGCTGGAGCGCAGTAGAGAAGTTCATGGAGCCGCTGCTGGATGGCGTGCGCGAGCGCGTTATCATGCGAGCGGAGATCTACGATCCCAAGAGCCGCTTCCAGGAGTGGGCGCAATCCGAGAAGCTGGGCACGCCGAAGTATGTGACCATCGCTGCCACAGGGCCGGACCACGCGAAAGTTTTCGAAGTGGAAGTGCGCATCAAGGACCAGACCTATGGGCGCGGAGCCGGGCCGAGCAAGCAGATCGCCGCTCAGGTAGCCGCGCAAACGGCCCTCGAAACGCTCAGGATGCTCTGAACCAGATCCACTGCCTCAACGCTGCCACAATACAGACCCACGAAACCCTCAGGAAGACCATCCTAAATGCCCCTGCGCCTTAAAGTCACTCGAACTTCACGGATATAAGACCTTCGCGACGCGAACGACATTTGAGTTCGCGAGCGGCATCACTGCCATCGTGGGCCCGAACGGCTCGGGGAAATCCAACATCGCCGATTCCCTGCGGTGGGTGCTGGGCGAGCAGTCGTACAGCCTGTTGCGCGGGAAGAAGACGGAGGACATGATCTTCAGCGGCTCAGAGCATCGCTCGAGGGCCGGCATGGCTTCGGCGGAGATCGTGTTCGACAACACCGCCGGCTGGCTGCCTGTGGACTTTGTCGATGTGGCGGTGACACGGCGGGCCTACAGGGACGGACACAACGAATACCTGCTGAACAGCCAGCAAGTGCGCCTGCGTGACATGAACGAGCTGCTGGCGGCTTCGGGGCTTTCGGAGCGGACGTACACCATCCTTGGACAGGGATTGGTGGATGCGTCGCTGGCCCTCAAGGCCGATGAACGTCGGAGGCTGTTCGAGGAAGCCGCCGGTGTGGGACTTTACCGTGTGCGGCGCGAGGAAGCCATCAAGCGCCTCGAGAATACCGAGCGCAACCTGGAGCGCGTCCAGGATATCATGGCCGAAGTGGGGCCGCGGCTGAAGACGCTCGAGCGGCAAGCCAAGCGCGCCAACGAATATGGCGGCGCGCAGGCAGACCTGCGCGCCGTGCTGCGCGAATGGTATGGATACCACTGGCACACTGCCCAGCAGGAACTTGAAAGCGCCCAGCAAAACCTTACACTCGAACAGTCGAAGGTGGCAGAAGCACGGGAAACCCATCTCAAAACGCAAAGTGAATACGGGCAGTTCCGCGAGCGCCTGAACCTGCTGCGCGCCAAGCTCAATGCATGGCAGCGGCAATTGTCGGACCTGCACACGCGCCGGGAATCCGTCAGCCTGGACGTGGCGGTGCTGGATGAGCGCCGCCGATCTCTGGCGTCCCTGCAAAGCACGTTGCTGAGCGAACAGGAGAGCGCAGCCACAGATGGGGAGACGGCACGCCAGCGGTTTGCAGAGCTGGAGCAGGAAGGCGCGCGGCTTCAACTGGAGTTGGAAGAGGCGCGAAGCCGGCTCCGGCAGGCGCAGCAATCACTGCAAGAAAGGCAAGCCGAGCGAACAGCCATCGAGAATGAGATCCTTGCGGCGCGCAGCACGATGGATTCACTCCAGGCACAGAAGGCGGAGACACAAGCCCGGCACGATGAGCTTACGACGCGCCTTGAATCTCTCAAGCAAAAATTCGAAGCAGGACGCTCCACCATCGACTCCGTTGAGTCCGAGTTGAAGAAGGCGGAGCAGGCTCATGAGCAGGCGGCGGCTGCACGCCGCGAATCCGAAGCCCGCCTGCAGGACGCGACCGGCGAACTGGAGCGAATCCAGCAGAAGGTAAGGGCGCTGGAAGAGGCGCGGCGCGGCCAACTGGACGAGCAGACCAAGCAGCAGGCGAGGCAGTCTCGGATGCAGGCACAGTTGCAGGTGCTGCAAGAGGCAGAGGAATCGCTTGCGGGTTATGCAGAGGGGGCGCGCTTTCTGCTGGATGCAGTCCGGCAGTCGCGGCTGAAGGGCAATGGCGCGTTGAGCGCGGCGCTTGATGTGCCACCGGAGCTGGAGACAGCGATCGGGGCCGCGCTGGGAGACATCGTGGATGCGGTGCTTCTGGATGACGACCAGGTGGAGGAGGCGCTGCGGCTGCTGGAATTCGAAGAGGCCGGGCGCGCGGCGCTGCTGCCTCTCAACGGGCACGTCAAGCAGATGCTTAACCCGCCGGCGGATGAAGACCTCTTGGGCACCGCTGCCGACCTGATCCGATCTGCGCCTGAGCTGCGCGGCGCCGTGCAACTTGTGCTGGGCGATACGCTGGTGGTACGCACACGGGCAGGCGCACGCCGGCTGATCGGGAGTATCCCGGTGCACGCGCGGATCGTGACCCTGCGCGGGGAGGTGTTCCGCGGCGACGGGGTCATCATTGCAGGCAAGGCCGCGGCGTCTTCCACGCTGAGCCGGCCGCGACAGAAGCGCGAGCTGAGCGAGTCCCTGGCAGAACTGGCAGGCCGCTTGGAGTCGCTGGAGTCCGCACTTGAGGCGGCGAGGCTTGAGCTGCAGGGTGGTCAGGATGAGCAAGCCGGGCGGGAGAAGGATTTGCGGGAAGCGCGCCTCGACGCGGAACGCGCAACCGCTGCGGAGCAGAAGGCCGCGCTGGACCTCGAGAATGTCCGCCGGCAGTTTGAGTGGCGCAAGAGCCAGCGCGCGGAATTGCACCGGGAGATGTCTGAGGCGGAAGAGGAGCGGGAGAAGCTTGCCACGCTCGTGCAGGAAGCTGCGAGCCGCGCTTTGCATGCACAGGAGGACATTCACGCCGCGTCCAGCCGGCTGGCTGCGCTATCGCTCGACCAGGCACAGGAACCGGTCGCTCATTGGAATACGCGTCTGGCTGTTATTGAAGAGGCTCTGAACAGCGTGCAGGCGCGGAAATCGGAACGCCAGCAAACGCTCGAGCGCTTTGTGCTATTGATGCAGGAATCACAGGCGCGGCGCGATGAGACCGATGCATCGCTGAGGCGGCTCAATGATGAACAGCAAGCCCTGCGTGAACGGCAGGAGGTTTTCAAATCGAGAGATCGAAGAACTGCGAGTGCAGATCGAGCCGGCTGAGGTCGACCTGGAGCGGACCGAGCAGGAAGAGAACCGTCTGCAGCAGGTGGAAGCCGAGGCGCAGAGCGCGCTGTCGAATGCCGAGCGGGCGGCCTGCCAGGTGCAGATCGATGTGGTGCGCCGCCAGGAGGCAGTGGACTTACTGCACGACAAAATGATAGATGATTTCAGCCTTGTGTCCGCGGAGGCCGGAACCGAAGAGGAAGGCCCCGTGGCGCCGGCCTTCGACGAATTGGTGGTGGAGCTGCCTCTCGTGCAAGAGCTTGCGACGGATCTTGAGACGCGGCTGGCACACCAGCGCAACCGGCTGCGACGGCTCGGCCCGGTCAACCCCGAGGCGAAGACCGAATACGAAAGCGAGTCGCAACGATATGAGTTCATGAGCACACAGGTGCAGGACCTGCGTGCAGCGGAAGCCGATCTGAGGCGTGTGATCGATGAATTGGACGAGCTGACGCGCCAGGAGTTCTCCAAGACGTTCGAGGCGGTGGACAAGCAATTCCGGGCGATCTTTACGCGGCTATTCGGGGGAGGCTCTGCAAGCCTGTCGCTGACCGACCCGGACAACCTGGTGGAGACCGGCATTGAAATCGAGGCGCGCTTGCCGGGCCGCAGGTCGCAAGGGCTGTCACTGCTCTCCGGCGGAGAGCGGAGCCTGACAGCCATCGCGCTGGTATTTGCACTGCTCAAGGTCTCGCCGACGCCGGTGTGCGTGATGGACGAAGTCGACGCGATGCTGGACGAGGCGAACGTCGGAAGGTTCCGCGATCTCCTGCGGGACCTTAGCAAGGACACGCAATTCATCATCATCACGCATAACCGCAATACCGTGCAGGCCGCAGACGTGATCTACGGCATTACCATGGGGCGCGACTCGACCAGCCAGATCATCAGCCTAAGGCTGGACCAGGTCAGCGAGGAAATGCTAGGTACGGGCCGTCCGTAGAGACGGCGAAATGCGCACATAAAAAGAACCGCTGGCAAGTTCTGCCAGCGGTTCTTTTTATGTTACTTCCTGGTTATTGTGCGACGGCGGGAGCGACGGGATCAGTGGGCACGACATTCTGCCAGATGTCATAGGTGACAACCTTGTAGTCCGTGCGCAGCTTCTTGAGCCAATCGTCGAAGGCAGTCTGCTTGGCCTGATCGTAGGCGGTGGCTGAAAGCGCCACGTTGCCGTGCGCCAGGACCTGGATAATATGATATCCGAACTGGCTCTTTACGGGCTGGCTGATCTCGCCGACTTTGAGAGCGAATGCAGCCGATTTCGAACTCGGCTACCATGGCGCCCTTGCCAAACCAACCGAGGTCTCCGCCCTTATCTTTGTTGCTGGTATCAGTTGAGACTTCAGCGGCAACCTTGGCGAAGTCCTCGCCGTTGGCGAGGCGCTGGCGCACCGTTTTAGCGGTGGCCTCGTCAGCCACCAGGATATGGCGAGCCCAGACCTGTTCCTGCGTACGGGGCACATCGGCGGTAATGATGTCGAAGAGCTTCTGACGCAGAACGTTGGTCTCGTAGAGGTCGCGAACTTGAGAGGCAGTCAGGCCGAGCGCAACGAGCTTGTCGACGCCACTCTGATAGGCGGTTTGAAAGCCCTTCAGTGTATAGGGAGTGGAAGTTGGGAGCGGCGTTTCCGTCGGGCCGGCTGTGGCTGTGGCCTCGAGGGTTGCTGTGGCGGTCGATGTGGCCGTAGCAGCGACAGTGGGCGTCTGAGTTGGCGGCAGGGGAGTGCCAACTGCTGAGCCTGTGGCGGCAGGTGAACCCGTGACGGGCGGTGCGCCGGTGGGACTGGGGCTCGGCGTAAGCGTCGGCGCCGCGGTCGCGGTAGCAGGGCCTGGAGTTGGCGTGATAGTCACCAGCTTGAGGGTCTCAGGAGAGAGCGTAGGCGGGTTGACCGGAGAGGGCGTGATCGTAGGCGTCGGCGAGCCATTCGGGTAGTATCCATAGGAGGCCTGAATGGCATCGTCCACTTCCTTGGTACTGGCGGTAATGCCGCGCTTGGCGGCCTCCTGCTTGACGAGGTCTTCGTCGACCATCTGATCCAGCACGGTCTGCCCAAGGCTTGGCGGTGAATTCGAGCTGTGAGGAGATCTGCTGCTCCTGCTGGCTGAGATCCATGCCAAAGTATTGGGAGTATTGCTGATAAAGCTGGAGTTGATTGATCAGGCGGGAGCGCTCCATGCGAACGTGGGCCTGCCAGGTGCCGAGCTGGACGCTTTCGTTTCCGACTTTCGCGACCGGACGGCGTGCCTGAAAGTAATTGATGTCCAAATACCCGTATACCACCAGGCCGACAACGATGACGAGAACGCCGATGAAGCTGAACAGGATGATACGCGTTTGAAGGCGCTCACGTTCGAGGCGGGCCATGTGCTTTCTGGTATGCAGCACGGGCTTATTATCTGGCGGATTTGCCATGTGATTCTTCCTGAACTAGCGATAAGAGGCAGGGATGCGATCCATGCCCCATCCCGAGTTGAACTCTAGCGGGTGTTGTCTTCCCAACGGCCCCCGGTGTAGGGGAGCAGGGCTATATGGCGGGCACGCTTGATGGCGCCAGCCAGAACGCGCTGGTGCCGGGCACAAGTGCCGGTCTGGCGGCGAGGGCGGATCTTGCCTTCGTCTGTGACGAAGCGCCGGAGCATATCGCCCTTCTTATAGTCAATGGTCACTGTCTTATCTGCGCAAAATTGGCAGGTTTTCGGACGGGCGAAGTAACGGCGCTCTCCAGAGCCTGAGCCGCCACCTTCGCCACCCGAGTCATTTGATCTTTCGTCAGCCATTCTTTACTCCATGATATTTCGAAAAGGATGCGAGCATCCGGCCAGAGAGCCGGAAATTGTTCGACTCGGACCCTTAGAACGGGA